>NZ_CP180210.1:2526420-3158025 GCF_047556435.1 Alteromonas sp. H39 | reverse complement strand
TGGTCACATCTGGTCATGGTAGTGGATAACGGAAACCTTACGGTTTACCTCAACAGTGAAGTGGCATTTCAGGGCAGTGGTTTCCCCGATGTGTTTTCCGGCATGGCAACGAACGGTTTTGGTCTCGGCGTAAACTACTGGGATACCCCGTTTAACGGGCTTGTCGATGAGGTGAAAATCTATGATGAAGCCATTACCGCAACGGATGTGGAGCAACTGTATCTGATGCCATCTAATTAACCCGCGTGGGAAAAGCTGGCTTTAAATGACAAAAGAGTGGCCATTGCGGCCACTCTTTTTTGTATGACAGTAAATAGCAGGCATCAGCTGCAATCGAATCGCTGTTGCGATTCACTTGGTCAGCCTGCCAGACATAGCATTAATCTATTTTGGTTTTCAAACCTCTGCGGATAAGCAACGCATCCGTTGTTGGTTCTTTTCCGCGGAAGGCTTTATAGGATTCCATTGGCGGGCGTGAGTTACCCACAGACAGAATGTGTTTACGGTACTTCATACCGTTTTCCAGCTTAAGACCTCCCATTTCCTGCACATAAGCGAAGGCATCGGCCGCCAGAATTTCACTCCACATGTAGGCGTAATAACCGGCGGAATAACCGCCACCCATCGAGTGAGCGAAGAACGCGGACTTATAGCGTGGTGGCACATATTCCAGATCAACACCATGTTTCGCCAGCGCGGCTTTCTCAAAGGCATTGATATCTTCAGGAGCGTCGTCTGCAGAAATGGTATGCCACTCCATGTCCAGCAATGCTGCAGCCATGTATTCCAGCGTGTCATAACCCATGTTGAAAGTACGTGAGCGGATCACCTTATCCAGCAGCTCAGCCGGAATGGGTTCGCCGGTCTCATAGTGCTTGGCGTAGTTTGCAATGACTTCCGGGTAGGCAGCCCAGTCTTCCTCAAAGGTTGATGGGAACTCCACGAAATCACGGGATACAGACGTTCCTGCCAGCGTCGGATATTTCACATCTGACAGCATACCGTGAAGTGCATGGCCCATCTCGTGGAACATCGTGGTGACATTGTCGTAACTTACCAGTGTTGGTTCGCCGTCGGGGGCTTTATCGATGTTCATCACATTCACTACCACCGGCTTTTGGTTGAGCAGGTTAGACTGGCCAACAAAAGAGCTCATCCACGCACCGCCACGTTTACCTTTACGGGCAAAGTAGTCGGCGTAGAAAATGGCCAGGCTCTCACCATCCACATCAAACAGCTCGTAGGCTTTCACATCCGGATGATATACCGGCAGATCAGGACGAGGCTCAAAGCGAATGCCGTACAGACGATTCATCGTGTAAAACACACCGTCTTCCAGAACACGGTTGAATTCGAAGTATTGCTTTACCTCGTTCTCGTCAAGATCGTAACGACCCTGACGAACTTTTTCGGCATAAAAAGCCCAGTCCCAGGGCTTAACCGTAAAGTCACCACCTTCAGCGTCAATCAGGCGCTGAATATCTGCGGCTTCTTTCTTCACGTTTTCCACAACCGCAGGCACCATACTTCCCAACATGCTGTAAACGGCATCAGGCGTACCTGCCATTTGCTCATCCAGACCGTAACTGGCCCAGTTCTCGAAGCCCAGTAACGCCGCTTTTTGTGCGCGAAGTTCGGCAAGACGGCTGATGATCTGGGTGTTGTCGTTTTCGCCAGACTGCGCCCGGTAGGCAGAAGCTTCCCAGACACGCTGACGAAGTTCACGGTTTTCCAGTGATGCCAGAATGGGCTGGCGCGTGGTGTTCGTGATACTGATAAGATACTTGCCATCATGATCTGCAGCTTTCGCTGCGTCGGCCGCGGCTGCTATTTGTCTGTCCGACATGCCTTTGAGGGATTCAACATCGTCAACCACAACGGCCACATTCGAAGACTCAGCCAGCAGGTTTTGTGAGAACTGCGTGGTAAGCTTAGAGTGTTCTTCGTTAATTTTACGGATCGTCGCTTTATCTTCATCATTCAGCGTTGCGCCGGCGCGCACGAAACTGGAATAGTACTCTTCCAGCAAACGCTCTGATTCTGCATCCAGCTCCAGCGACTCGCGGTTGTCATACAAGGTTTCAATGCGTGCGAACAGTGCGCTGTTTAAATTAATATTGTCGCGGTGCGCTGACAGCTTCGGTGCCAGTGTTTTCTGCAGTTCACGACGTTCCGCTGAGCTGTCCGTACCCGTAAGGTTATAAAAAATACGGCTGGTACGCGTCAGCAGCTCGCCGCCTTTCTCCATCGCCACAACGGTATTTTCAAACGTGGGTGCGTCGGGGTTATTGGCAATCGCTTCAATTTCTTTGGCGTGCTCTCCCATTCCCTGCTCAAAGGCTGGCAGGAAGTGCGCATCTTCTATTTTGTCAAACACTGGCGCCTCGTAAGTCAGTGGGCTGGCTTTCAGCAACGGATTTTCCTGCGTCTGTGTCTGCTGCGCATCGGCAGACGCTTGCGCTGAGGCTTCCGTTTTGGTTGGCGCTTCCTGAGAGCAGCCAGTCATAAGAAGGGCAGAGAACACTGCCGCTGCGGTTAAGGTTTTTTTCATGTTATCCCCGGTTTGTGTCAATCACGTTCGCCCGCCAGTTTGCAAGAAGCGCTCGCTCGGTGTATTCGTTCAACGCGCCATTAATCACTACATCTGAGATATATTCTTCTGAATGGCGTGACTGTGGCGTTGTCTCTTATTTATCGCGCTGTCTTCTTAACGCATTTAGGCAAGGCTGCGTGTTGCTGTTTTATTTTCTGTCGCAGTTGAATGTTATAATGTAATGATTTTATCTGTCGATGGTCGCCGGGTGCGTTAACCGCACGAAACCCGACAACCATCGTAAATTTATCTTATTTCCGGCGAATGGCACCTGATTGTTACCAGGAGCCATACATCGGGTTGGGTAGCAGGAAGAGGGTGTCTCCTAACTCAGGTAGCAGCATCTCGATATCTGCTTCCTCCTGCGTGACACCAGCAAAGTCCTCAATATTGTCGCCAACCTGAAATGCAATGTGATGAGGTTGCTTCCAGGTAAGGTTCATTTCACGGGTAAGCTGAAAGCACTGCGCTGAACCGGACGAGATTTGCTGGCGACGCAGATCTTTATCATTAATGATGCCGGGCTGGCCCATGGCTTTTTTATCAGCATCAGCGCGCCCCATCAGGCAGGTATTATTCGAGGTGACTGGTACACCGAGTGCCTGCAGGTTGCGCCATGTGTGCATATCCAGTGACCTATTGCGATTCGTAATAAGGGCTACTCTGCCGCCTTTCTCAAATATCGCCTCGATAAAGGCTTTAGCGCCAGGTACCAGCGTGGCGCGCTCACTGGCAACCCATTTATCCCAGGTATCAGGAGCATACCCTTTTCCATTCATTTCCGTATGTTGTTGGTACGCGGAGTTATCTAGCACCGTCTCATCCACATCCATTACGGCAACCCAGTTTTCCGGGGCATCTGACATCGCTTCTACAGCCTCTATCGCCTGCTGATACATGCCTGCAGTCAGCAATTCGTATTCTTTACTGGTACGTTGCCAGATAACGGCATTAGACAAGGTGCTTGCTTCATCGAACAACCTGACTGATACCGCACAGTGGTCGCTTAACATGGCATCTTCGTCCATTTTATCAAAGTGATAAACGGTAGCCGTCTTTGTCACCGCAGCCGCGTTCATGCCGCCAGTGATAATATGGTCGATGGGCGCAGGGTATCGTGGATGACAGCCAATTAGATTGCGGGTGGCAATGGCGGTGGAGCGATTGTCGCGCTGCAATGTTTGGGTCAGGCGATTGTAAGGCGCAGAAAGTCGATGATTAAAATCGCCAAGAATGACATAAGGCGTACCCGCTTGCTCTCGCTGCTGCACCCAGTTATCAAGCACCGGAACCTGAGATGCCAGCGTCTCGCAGGCGTCTGAATCGCTGCGTGCATAATCATCAACAAAGCAGCCGCTTTTCAGGTGAACGGTAAGGATGTCTGTTGGCCCTAAGGGGGAGTCGACAGTGATCGCAACGCCGAAGCGAAGGCCCGGGTTGTCCAACCCCAGCGTGGCGAGATTATTCACCTGCGTCACATTGATGGCTTTTCTGACTGCAAATGCCAGTTTTTGCTGAGTGGAAGTGAAGCCGCTTTCCCGGCACTCATAAGACTCGCTGTCTGGTCGGGATGACATAATCAGCCGCCAGTCAGATTCCGGGAACAACATCGCTAGTGCCTCTTTAGAAGCAACTTCCTGCAGAGCAAAAATATCCGCATCTACTGACTTTATGTAATCAGACATGGCTGCCAGCTCTTCGTTGTTTCGCGGTCGGCAGCCGGTATCAGCAGGGAAGGCGAGGTGTTCGGTATTCCACGTCGAGATTTTAAGTGCGCGACTAATCTCTGATGACACTGATACTGACGAAGGTGCAACAGCAGGAGAGGCTGACACAACATCGCCTGGCAACGCATTCTGAGTTGCGCATCCTGCGCTGAGTAAGGCGATAGTGGCAGCGATTAGGGTTCTGGGTAGTGTGTGCATGAGGTTCCTTTGAAGAGTCTCTTTTATCGTGATCCGTTCGGGCTGAGTGCCTGAGGTTGGTAAGGTAGCCTTTACATTAATATTCAACTGCCATACTTGCCAGCTAACTGCTTTTATCCCTGTTACAGGCGTGCCCGGTAGGCCTGAAAGACCGCGCACGAGCAAGTTGCGCTTTCATCAGTGGAGCAGCAAGAGCGCCGAGAACTTTGGATTACCGCGTTTCAGGTACCGGTCGGTAGCCGTTATCGCGACGCCGCTTAACATTCATTATTCCCTTACAGTACAGCAGAACATGGCTCGACATGGAAGCCTGTTTTGGCAGCCGTATCCAGCGTTTTGAGATGAATTCAGCGGTAGTCGCGTTTAAGCCGGACATTGTTCTGGCAGTCTCTGTTTACAATCCACTGGCACAACCTAAATTGAAAAGGGCTTTTAATTATGCTTAAAAATAGACGTTTGCCAGATTCATCACTATCTTTACTTCTCAAAGTGCAGTAGCGCACTTTGTTTTTTGGAGAATAACAAATGATTAAGAACGTGATGAAAGGAGTTATATTTTGTGTATTTAGCGTAGTTTCTATTCAAAATGTATATGCAGATGACCACGAGTTTCCCTTTGTAAACGGTATGTACTGGGAAGTGACAGGCATTAAACTGTCGGATGGCGGTGGTCTTAAGTATGCCAACTGGCTGGCAGCTGAATGGCGTAAGAATATGGATTATGCGGTATCTCAGGGATGGTTAACCCGTCATGAAATACTGAGCAATGTACATCCGCGCGCCGATGAACCAGACCTCTATTTAATTCGGGTTTTTAACAGTCTGCCTGACGCTGCTGAGGATGAAAAAAGGCGGAAAAACTATATGGCCTGGGTGAAAAAGAGCATGGAAAAAATGCAGGAAGAAAGCGGTAACCGTGCAGAGTATCGTACGGTAATGAGTACATCGCTGCTGCAGGAAATGAAGTTCAGAGAATAGTTAAAATACATCGTCAGGGCTGCAGCCCTGACGGTGATACCACATGCTGGGGAGTAGAGAGAAAGCAGGGCATGTGCTGACGATTGTATTTCTCTAAGATGCAATATCTCCAGTCGGTAAGGCCAGAAGCGCCTGTTTCCGGTAAGGGAGAGCAAGGAGTAGAAAGGCCGTTAATCAAAGACTACGACAACGACATTAACGCACAGCGTGAGTGACCTTTTAGTGATGCGGTGAAAGTGTTATCTGAAATCGCACATCTGAAGCCTGTCAGGCTGTTACTGCCCGCAACCGGTCCATCAGTTTGAACTCTCAACCTCACACATTACATGCTACCCGCTTTTCGGTGCTGGCAGCGTTGCACAATTTTTCCACTTTTGAATAATCTCTGATAATCTCAAACGGTGACAGGACTCCCGACATAACTGATAAACACGATGCGGTGGTGTCAACAAACAAGAGTCTGCCAGACCTAATTGAGAAAAAATAATAACAGGGAAGACGATGAAATTATTTACATATGGACTGTGGCTTATTACAGCATTACTGGCGGGATGTGCTTCAACCGTCTCATCGATTAAAGAAGACAAAGACATAAATCTCGATGTGGATGCCGGGTATTTGCTGTTAGGCGTGGATACTAACCAGGGCCTGCAGAGCATTGACATCGACGGGCCAAAAGATATTCGCCTTACCAGCGCGGATCTGCGCTCCGGAACACAATATATTCTTATTGATTTGGCTGCCGGTGACTATCGGATTGAAGAAATAAAACTCAATCGCTACTGGTATATCGAGCTGGAAGAAGGTCACTGGGACTTTACCATTCGCCCGGGCGGCATCAGTTATGTCGGGCATGTGGAAGTGCAAACCCGTTCGAACTTCTGGCTGGCGCAATTAACCGATGATCTGAAGCTGGCTAACCGCTCCACCGAGGCGCTGGTGTTCATGGAAGAGAAGTTTCCCTCAATTCTGCAAAACCGAGAGCTTCGTTACGATGGTCCGGGTACCGACCCGTTTCTGCAGCGAATGCAGGCGCAGCAGGAGGTAGCCGCAAATGAATAAGTATTTTGCTGGCTTACTTACTGTTCTCTTTTTCGGACTGGGTAGTCCGGGGCTGGCCGCTGCACCGGTGCCCGCTGAGAAGCTGTTTCAGTCTCCCAATATCAATATTCCGGATTTGTCTCCTGACGGGCGTTACGTGTCCTATCTGGCGCGATTTAATGAAGGCACATATCTGGCGCTACAGAATACCTCATCGAAAGCACTGGAAGGCGTGCTGGTACTGGATGATGACGAGCGGGTACGAGGCTATGCCTGGCTGGACAGTCACACCATTCTGGTAAACGTAGAAATAGACAGACGCAGTAAATTGCTGGTGGTGTTCAGCGATCCGGCAACAGAAAATAATCAATGGGATAATCGCTTACTCAATCTGGAGGGCTATTTATTAACGACTCTGCCTGACGATCCCGGCTACGTGTTAATGGCTCTGAAAAACCGAAGCAGTGACTCACCGGTGATTTACCGCATACCGGTTGATGCGCTGCGTTCAGGAAGCGCGGTAGGGCAATATGAAGTGTCTGGTGTACCAAGACAATATGACTGGTTTGCATACAGTGACGATCTGGCGCGTCTGGTGGCCCTGAAAGTCGACACCGACAACGAACAGCTTTATTTCTTCATCGGACCGCTGGACGATTTCGAGAATGCAAACCGTTACCAGCTTAAGCTGGAAGAATGGGACTTTATCCCGGTTGGACAGCTGTCCGAACAAACCATGGCCGTGCTGTCGAATAAAGATACCGACACCATGTCGTTGTTTGAGTTTGATTTACCTACGCAGACATTCGGAAAGCTGCTTTATTCTCATAGCACATTTGATTTGGTCGACGCCGACGTGTCAGCAAAAACCGGCAAGGTAATATCCGTGAGTTACTATCAGCACGGCAAGCTGACCAGTGAATTTCTGGAAGAAAAGCAGCGGGTGAATTCAAACCGGCTCAAGCAGGAATTCGGAGAAAACCAAACGCGCGTGGTGGCGGAAAATCCCACCACCGGGCAGCAGGTGTTAAACGTTTTTTCCTCTGCCAATCCTGGCACGTATTATTTATATGATAGCGCGAGCGACGCGATAGAGAAGCTGTTACCCCTGTATGAAGAGTTGCAGGGGTATACCTTTGAGAAAACCCGGTTAATTCAAACGCAAAGCCGGGACGGCTCTCCTATTGATGCCTATCTCACGACGCCCTCGTCAGCATCACACAATACCTTGCTGGTCATGCCGCACGGCGGTCCGGTAGGCGTAATGGATACTGTCGAATTCGATCCCACCGTGCATTATTTTGTCAGTCGCGGCTTCTCTGTGTTGAAAGTGAACTACCGGGGGTCTGCCGGTTACGGCACTGAGTTTCGGGAGGCCGGTGTCGGGCAGTGGGGAAAAATGATTGAAGAAGATATTACGGCCGCCCTGAATGCTGCGATGGCGCAGCACAATTACGAACATATTTGTGCAATCGGGGGAAGTTACGGTGCTTATTCCTCCATGATGCTGGCTCTCAAGCATCCCGACGACGTTGAGTGTGTCATTGGCGCATTCGGGGTGTACGATCTTCCACTTATGTTTAACTCCAGCAACCTTGCCGTGTTAGACGAAGTTCGGGAAGGCTGGACCAATACCATTGGTGAGCTGGACGATGCATTATTCGATGTATCGCCGGTGTATCTGGCCAAAGATATCAATGTGCCGGTACTGCTTTTCGGCGGCGTGAAAGATGACATTACGACGGTGGAGCACACCCGCAGAATGGAATACGTATTGAAGCGGCATAACAAAGACGTTCAGGCCGTGTATTACAAGCATGCAGGCCATGGTCATTCAAACTGGTACGGTGACTGGCATCAGCACACCCTGAGCTATCAGTTTTTGCTGGAGACGCTGAGGTTACCGGCGCTGGATATCGAGCGCATTCCGGAAAAAGACAAGCCGATGATCCGTAAAGAGTACACGCGCGTCGCCGCAACCTTTGATAGTGACAACTGGCTTAACGGCAACAAGCAAACGGCGCTGGATTTCTATCGACTGGCAGCTGATATGGGCAGTGCTGATGGTTATTTCGGTGTGGGCTGGTATTACGAGCACTCGGATATTGTGGATAAAAACACCGAAAAAGCTTTGGAAATGTACCGAAAAGCGTCAGAACAAGGTGACAGTTCAGGCAGCTACGTTCTTGGTAATCATTACTACAGCGGGAAGTATGTGACTAAAGACAGAGCCTCGGCGATGGCGATGTATGAGTTAGCCAGAGATCAAAAGCATAATGCGATGGTCAATGTCATGTTGGCAAGAGGCTACTGTCTTGGACACGGTGTTCAGCGCGATGAGATGCGATGTATCGAGCTTATGGATCTGGAGCAACAAGCGAAAGATAGCGATGGATTACGGGTGAATGATTCAAGTTACGCCAGACGACGAGCGGTGCTGGCTGACGTGCTGATGTCAGACGATTTAACCGAATCAGGGCGCGAGCAGTTGCAGCAGAGTATGATGAACTGGTTTCATCTGGACAAGTTGGACGTGGAGGTCGAAGTTGATGCCTTTGGCCGGGCAAGTCTTGGCGACGAGGGGCTGCAGTACGATGGCAGTCCTACTATCAGGATATCGGAAGGAGCAACATTTGGTGCCGCGCTGGATATCCAGACCGACAGTGCCTTCAGAAGCTCGCGGGATATGACGATGATAGTCATTCGCTGGCGGATGCATTACGCCGATGGCACATTTGAAGATAAGTTTGATAATCTGCTGTGGGGCAATGAGAAATCAAACTGGTTCGCCAGGCTGAGCGACGAAGATGTCGATGAGATCGCGACAGCGGTAGAGCTGCAGGTGTTTGATCTCAACCGTAACCCACTTGCTGCGCAGCGGTTTCTCATACAGCGTGACTGACAGATAAACGCATGTGTTGACGTCGTCGTGCCTCGCGAGCCTCTCCGGCGTCTCAGCGTAAGTGTGCTTTGCCCGCCCCAGCGCTTTTTTGATCGAACACAACGGTGTGAGATACGGGGTAACCTGATAAAAAGCGGCGCCGGTTGCAAGAATGGCAAGATCGCTGGCACTGCGTTTTCACCACCAATATTAAATTATAAGCCAGCGCTTGTATCAAGCTGGCAATTCATGCAAAGGCGCAGTATTCTTCAGCCGCTTTTTTACATGGACCTTTTACACCTCAGGGAGACTCGCAACATGTTGTATCGTTGCCAAATCGTCGCGCTTTTCGTTTTACTCGTATTCTGTCAAACCGCGCTTGCAAAAGATCTTATATCCGCAGAACAGCTACCGGCATGGTTTGCAGAATCATTGCAGGATGAGAAAAATGTCCCGCTGCGCTCTTATCTCAAAATTCGTGATCTTGGTATCAGTAAAAAGGTCATGGGCGAGCTGGAGATTGTGCCTGTCGGTGACAGCGCCTGGAACTTCGTTAACGATATTGGTACCGAGTCGCCGCTGGACTGTTATGTACTGACCGAGTTTGACGGCCCTGCAACGTCGCTCTACAACATGGTGGACTATGGCCTGCAGGATGCGGCGGAGTTTAATAACAACCCCCTGACAGGAATGCGCACTTTCTCAGTCGATCATGCTGTGCTTGCTGACACTGCCGTGTACTCTCTGGATACCCTTTACAATCTTGGTAAGGGCGAAGAGATGGTGACCGGCGTATTAAAGGCGAAGTCCGCCCAGGTTGGCGATAACCTGCTGATTTGTATGCACAACGAAATTGGCTTCAGAGATACCTTTACTACCGTATTTACCTCTTTGATCGACGCGTTAAAAACGGGCATCACCCGTGAACCATTTTTTGAAATCATCATGACGCTGGAAATGAATCAGGAGCAGATAGGGTTCAGCAGAGAAGCGTTTTACATTGATGCTGACGGAGACATTGAAAAGCAGGGCGTAGTCTCAGCCCTTGCCCCTAAGGGCCCGGTGGCAGTCTTGCGCTCAGATACCGTATCACAGTCCTGGAGTTACACTGACGGCTCGCTGATTAATGCGAGTCAGTACTCTGTCGGAAATGGGGCTGTGGCTTACATGTTATTCCTGGAGATGACAGAAGAGGGATGGCACTTGTCTGGCGATTACCAAGGCAAAGAGGTTGATAGAAACCTTAAGCATGAGGACACGATATTGTCAGATTACGGCTCCCACCTGGCCTCTCTGGCGATGACTGAAAAGGGGATGGAAAACCGTACCTACAAAATGTGGGCTGTCGATAGAAACGCCAATGGTCTGGTTGATGTTATTGCCCGCAACTATACGGGCCCGGACAACTTTGACTATGTGCTGGACGTCAATGGACACCGTGCATTTTTTCACGTTGACGATGCAGGGATAATCAAAAGTTCCACAATCGATGTACCACATGCAACTATGTCTTCTAAGCGGGTTTTACTGCGCGGTAGCCCGGTTATTCAGAAGAAAGAAGTCGATTAACATTTCGCGAAAAGACGATGTCATCAGATCTTCAATACAGGTGCTTTTTCTCTCACGGCGAGTAAAGTGATTGTCGCTGGCCAGCAACAACACACTTTTTTTGTTAAGGGAAAACGAATGACATCGTTGAATAATCAGTTTTTACGAAAGGCTCACGAGGTATAGCGCCCTGACAGTGAGCCTTTTACCAGGGAAAAGCGCAAAGTCGGAAGGTGAGTCTGATGTCAAAATCTGATTCTGGAAAAGCTTGAGACGCTGAAGCAATCACAAAACAATCAGTAAAAGCAGCCTGGTTTTACAACGTCAATATATTGTTGTAAAAGCCAGCTACCAGACATCCGGTTTCGCACCTTCCCTAGCTGGCTGTCGCGACAATACGTTTTGCAAGGTCAGCCAGACGAATATTTTGCGCCATCGCACTGGTCTGCATTTTCCGGTAAGCCTGCTGTTCAGAGAGTTTTCCTTGCTGCATGAGTAACAATTTGGCTCTGTCGATGCTTTTTTGCTCGTGCAGCGCCTGCTTTGCTTCTGCCAGTTCGGCTTTCATATCGTGAATATACTGAGATTGATCCCGTATAAGTTCATAAAAAGACTTATGTGCAGATAGCACGTTGGGTTCTTCCAGCGCAACATCGGATTCAGCATCCAGCCCACTCAGCCCCTTTACTGACTTATCAAACAGCATAGTGAACGGAGAGCCTGTTGCCAGCACGGCATCGTTAAGCGAGGCAACCAAGAGTTCGTGGTTTCTCAGCTCCTCTTCCGCCTGCACTATTTTGCTCTCCGCCAGCCGTGTCAGTCGCCCGGTAAGGTGCTCTTCGGTACGCTGCATAGTATCAATTCGCTGTGTTGCCACTTCATACCATACTTCACTCAGCTCTGACGACACTGTCTCGTTGCCTGATATCTGACAAATCATCTGTCGCAGACGCTCTATGTTCTGAGTGACTTCACTTTGTTGTAAGTCTTCCCACTGGGAGGTTTCTTCATCATCGGCGTAACTGACAAAGGTATCGAAGCACTGGGATTGTGAGGCAGTAAGTGCCTGGACTTTGTCGCATATCGAAGCACTGATATTGGCTTGTGCAAAACCAATCGCGCCCCATGCCCGCTCTTGTCCCGCGTACTCCTTTCCTTGCATGAAATTAAACAGGGCAACCAACAGTCTTGTGGTTTGAGGATCGCTTGCCACATCTGCCGCTTCGAAAACGACCTCCAGTAACCCTGCGATTAGCCTGCTGTATGCACTGGTTGATTCCAGAGGAGTCAGGGCCAAATTATCCACTTTTTCGCGCAATACCGGCAGGTGGTCAATGCCCTGCAGCGCAAAGGTGATCCGGCTTAGGAGACGCATTGGCTGGTTGTGATCGTGGTTCCCCAGATATAGGGATTTCAACACACTGCGTAATGTTTGTTCGCATTCTTTGCTCTGCAGAAGCTGGTGCTGACGCTGTTCAACAAACAACTCGCCTTTGGAACCCAGAAATACGTTACTGATCCCGCGCTCACGCTGAAGCTGATGTATCAAGTCCTTGACCGCTTTTACAGTGCGGCAATTTGATGACAACTGCTGAAGCGCAGCAATTTCCTGACGTTTTGCCGCCAGTAAAAAGCGTTTGGTGATGTCACTGTGCTTGGCCATGGGTCATGCAGGAAAAATCGTTTAATGGAAACTAGCAATATGTGTTCCCGCAATTGTGTTGAATTTTGCAACGCAGCAAAATCAACGCCTTCGAGTAATGAGAGCTCAACGGCGGCATGACAGTAGCCTGACAAAAAAGCACCAAAATGGTGAGGCTGCATCGTGATAGCGCACAACTGGCGAATCAATATCAACGAATCGCTCAATGGTTTTTTATTTAACTAATTGATTCAACTTTTATTTTTAGTTTCTTTCAAATATGGCACTGAACTTGTTTAGTTATTTCCAGCAAGCGTAGTTTCGCTATCACAACCTGAATTCAGACAAAGGCGTCTGCAACTCTCTTAATAGGAGAGATGCGGGCGCTTTTTTTGTCTTCAGAAAAGTGATATCTGGTTTGCGCAAACTGACTGACACACTACTTAATCAGGTGAAAAAAATGGCGTATTTACTTCCTTCTGAATTCGTAACAAAAATGGTCGATGCAGGTGAGTCCAAGATTTACATGTCGACCCGTGACACGCTCGTACGGGCATTTATGGCCGGAGCGATTTTGGCGCTGGCTGCTGTGTTTGCGGTGACCATCGCCGTACAAACCGGCAGCTTTTTACTGGGGGCCGTGCTGTTCCCGGTAGGCTTTTGTATGTTGTATCTGATGGGATTTGATTTGCTCACGGGCGTATTCGTACTTTGCCCGCTGGCCTGGCTGGCTAAACGTCCCGGTGTTACCTGGCCACAGATTTTACGAAACTGGGGGCTGGTTTTTCTGGGTAACTTTGCCGGCGCACTGACGGTCGCATTTATGATGTCTTTTATTTTTACTATGGGATATAACGTCGACGGCGGGGCTATTGCACAGAAAGTTGCCGGGATCGGTGAAGCGCGAACCCTTGGTTACGCAGAATATGGCGTTGCTGGCTGGTTTACAATATTTATCCGCGGCATGTTGTGTAACTGGATGGTGTCTTTAGGTGTTGTTGGCGCCATGATTTCCACGCATGTGAGTGGCAAGGTTCTGGCAATGTGGATGCCTATTATGCTGTTCTTCTTCATGGGTTTTGAACACTCGGTGGTGAACATGTTTTTGTTTCCCTTCGGTCTGATTATGGGAGGAGATTTCTCGGTTCTTGACTACTTCATCTGGAACGAAATTCCCACTGCGCTGGGTAACCTGGTAGGGGGCCTGGCATTCACCGGACTGACGCTTTATTCAACCCATTTCAAAACGGCGCCGAAGCGTGATCTGACGGGCGGTTTTAATAAAGCGGTACCAGCCGCGAGGGTTAACGATAAAGTGTGATTGCCCGTGTTTAACGTTGGTTTTTCAGCGTTTTCCGACGCTGGAAATAAACCCGTAAATCAGGACTGCTACAAGGTAGCAGTGCCTGATTTTTCTGCATCTAAACGCCACGCTGCAATTGCCGTTGTCGCCGATGGCATTAGTTCCAGTCAGGTCAGCCAATACGCCAGCGACCTGGCTGTGAATCAGTTTGTTCATGATTTTCCTGTTACCAGCGAACTGTGGTCAGTTGAGCGGGCCGCGCGTCACGTCGCTGAAGCAATTAACACCCGTTTATACGTGAAAACACAAACCAGCGCCTATCAGGACAATCCAGAGCATGGTTACGTGTGCACTTTCAGTGCGGTGATAATGACCGGTAGCCACGCGGTTTTGCTGCATTGCGGCGACAGTGCGATTTATCATGTCAGAGATAATATCGCCACCTGTCTTACAACGCGTCACCGCGCAGAGTCTGATTGGGGCGAAGCGTTATTGAGCAATGCGCTTGGACTAAAACCAGCCTTATCGGCACAGTGTGTTGTTGTCGATATGCGCCCCGGTGACAGCTTCGTGTTGTTAACCGACGGCATTGCAGAGTCGCTCTCCAACGTGCAGATAGCGCATACGCTTACATCGCACGCAGGGGATGGGGAGATGACTGCACAAACGCTGGCGTCGCTGGCCAAACAGCAAGGCTGTGAAGACAATCTCACTGCCGTAGTGGTTACCGTCGGGAACACAAGCCGTGATAACGCATTAGCCTATACACAAGATGGCTTTCTACCGCTTGCCGGGAATGTGGAAGTGGGTAAGCGCATTGATAACTGGCTACTGGTCCAGGAACTATCGTACAACGAACGAAACCGTGTCTTTCTGGCGCACAGTAAAGATTTTGCAACGCACGTTGTAGTTAAGTTTCCTTCTACAGAAATGGGGGAGAACCCGGCATACCTCGATAGCTTGGCAAAAGAGGAGTGGTTTGCCCGCATGGTACGTTCTCCGTATGTCGTCACATGCCCTTTTTTAGGTTCAAAGCGTACCTGGTTCTACGCAGTATCTGATTATATTCCCGGCCAATCGCTGCGCCAATGGCACGATGACAACGGTATGATGACCTTGCCGCAACTAAGAGCGTGGGGCGCGCAACTGGCTGAGGGGGTGAATGCGCTGCACAGAAAAGGGATCCTGCATCAGGATATCCGGCCGGACAACGTATTGCTTGATACCAACGGTATTCTGAAAATTATTGATCTGGGCAGCGCCAGCTATTTCGATTACCGTTTCTCCTCTTCACCGGAGCTGCCTGTTGCTGCTGGCGATCTGCAGTATTGCGCGCCTGAATATATCGTGGGGTTGCACCCTGATACACGCGCAGACCAATATGCGCTGGCCATTACGTTTTATTTTTTACTGTCAGGCAAGTTTCCCTATGGTACGCGCGTTGCTCAGGTCTCCAGCATCAGCGGTTTACGAAAAATCAGGTATCAATCTGCCTGCGCACAGGGGGCCGTTATTCCTGTATGGGTGGATTTCGCGCTGCAGCGTGCCTGTCATCTGCTGCCCCACAAGCGATATGCAGCCCTGACTGAATTCGTGCATGATCTTTCTTATCCTAATCCAGCGGCAAGCGAAGCGTTACCGTTAATGGAAAAACACCCTCTTCGCGTATGGCAGGGGGTCGCAGCTATAACAACTTTCGGTTTTTTTGCGATGCTGGTGGTGCATTTTGGTGGATGGTGAGACGTGATGATGTCAGTCATAGTGCACCCTTGCATTACCATGGTGCGAAAAGTGCGTCGAGTGGGACTGGGTTTTACTCTAAGTTATTGAAATATATCAAGTGTGACATTTGGCACTATACTTGATTGCACTGTAAACACGTAAGCATGAGCATCGCGTAATATTTACGCCGACTGTTCTGAACAATTTGATAGCAAATCGCTAAACCAGGCAACGACGCCCACGACCGAGAAATCGGTCGTGGGTTTTTTTTTGCCAAATTATAAGGTGAACGAAATGACCCTTTCCTCACAATCTCAACGCATCGTTATCGTCGGTAACGGTATGGTAGGCCACCACTTTGTGGAGCAACTGGTAAATAGCGGCCAGACCTGCGACATCACGGTGTTAAGCGGTGAGAGCCGCCTGGCATATGACCGCGTGTACTTATCGTCCTATTTTTCGGGTAAAACAGCCCAGGACCTGGCGCTGACTGACGCAAAAACCTATCAGGATTGGGGCGTAAATGCTGTTACAGATGCGTGGGTAACGGAAATCAACCCTGAGGCCAAACAGGTTATTACCAAAACCGGTGATGTCTATCACTATGATAAGCTGGTTCTGGCCACAGGATCCTATCCCTTCGTACCGCCCATTCCCGGAAATGACAAACCGCACTGCCTGGTATATCGCACTATCGATGATCTTGAAGCTATCAGCGCCAGCGCGGCGCAAAGTCGTGTTGGCGTGGTGGTTGGCGGCGGACTGCTAGGGCTTGAGGCAGCAAATGCATTGAAGCAGGCCGGTCTGGAAACGCACGTTGTTGAATTTGCGCCCCAATTAATGGCAGTACAACTGGATTTGCCCGGTGGGGACCTGCTGCGTGGAAAAATTGAGTCATTGGGTGTGCAGGTTCACACGCAAAAAGCGACCACAGAAATTATTGCCGGTGAGCGTTGCCGCTATCGCATGAACTTTGGCGATGAAACCCATCTGGAAACGGATCTTATCCTGTTTTCGGCAGGGATCCGTCCCAGCGATCAACTGGGCCGGCTGACCGGACTGGCGCTGGGAGAGCGCGGTGGAATTGTGATTAATAATCAATGCCAGACTTCAGATCCTGACATTTACGCCATTGGTGAATGTGCCTTATGGCAAAACCGTATTTTTGGTCTGGTAGCGCCCGGTTATGCGATGGCAAGAGCCGCAGTTGCCCACCTCACCGCACAGCAGGGCGAATTCGCCGGCGCCGACATGAGTACCAAGCTGAAACTCATGGGGGTTGAAGTTGGCTCTATAGGTGATGCACATGCCCGTAGCCCCGGGGCATTGGTCTACACCTATCATAATCAGCCTGAGGGCGTGTATAAAAAGCTGGTCATTGATGCGGCCAGAGAAAAGGTGATAGGCGCCGTGCTGGTGGGCGATACCAGCGAGTACGATGTCCTGTTGCAATACGCGCTAAACGGCATTGCCTTACCGCAAATGCCAGAATCGCTTATTTTACCTACCGGTGGCGAAGCGCCATCACTGGGGGCCGACGCGCTAGGGGACTCAGCCACTATCTGCTCGTGCCACAACGTCTCCAAAGGCGATATTGTCGGTGCAATTGACGCCGGATGCTGCTCGCTGGGAGAGGTGAAGTCCTCAACCAAAGCCAGCACTGGTTGCGGTGGCTGTACAGCACTGCTTAAAAATGTGGTCGACAGCGAACTTGAAAAGCGTGGCGTGGAGGTCTCAAAAGCGATTTGTGAGCACTTTAACTACACGCGCCAGGAACTCTATCATCTTATTCAGGTAGAGGAGATCCACACCTTTGAAGAGCTCCTTGCTAAACATGGCAAAGGTTTGGGGTGCGATATCTGTAAACCGGCAGCAGCGTCAGTATTTGCCTCGGTCTGGAATGACTACATTCTTACCCGCGAGCACCAACCTTTGCAGGATACCAATGATACGTACCTGGGAAATATGCAAAAGGACGGCACCTATTCTGTGGTACCGCGGGTAGCAGGAGGCGAGATCACGCCTGATAAGCTGATATTGCTCGGCGACGTTGCTAAGCGATACCACCTCTATACCAAAATCACCGGGGGCCAGCGAATTGATTTATTTGGTGCCCGGGTGGAGCAGTTACCTGCGATATGGGGTGAACTGGTAGCCGGAGGCTTTGAGACGGGGCACGCGTACGCCAAAGCTCTGCGAACCGTGAAGTCGTGTGTGGGCAGTACCTGGTGCCGATATGGCGTGCAGGATTCGGTAACGAAAGCGATTACCCTGGAGAACCGTTACAAAGGGTTGCGCGCGCCGCACAAAATCAAGTTCGCCGTATCTGGGTGTACCCGTGAGTGTGCGGAGGCACAAAGTAAGGATATCGGCATTATTGCCACCGAGAAAGGCTGGAACCTCTATGTGTGCGGAAACGGGGGCATGAAGCCCCGTCACGGTGACTTATTTGCCACCGATCTTGATGATATTACGCTGCAAAAATATATCGATCGCATTTTGATGTTCTATGCCAAGACGGCAGATCGGTTACAGCGTACCTCCGTGTGGATGGAAAACCTGGAAGGTGGCCTGAGTTACCTTCAGGACGTGATAATCAATGACTGTCTTGGCATTGGTGACGATCTTGAAGCACAGATGCAGCGCATTACTGACAGTTATCAGTGCGAATGGAAAACGACGATCGAATCGCCGGAAGCATTAAAACGATTCCGTCAGTTCGTCAACAGCGACGCTGCCGATTCCAACATACAGTTTGTCGCTGAACGGGACCAAATCCGCCCAGCCACCCGTGCAGAAAAACGCACAGAAAAAGTCATTCCGGTTGAAATCGTATAGGAGAATTCACATGCAGGCTCAGGCAAGTTTTACCCCTCAATGGCACGATGTTTGTCACATTAATGACCTGGTGACTAATAGCGGCGTGTGCGCTCTCGTTGAAGACCAGCAAGTCGCGCTTTTTCTGACAGAGGCTGATGATGGCAGGCATATTTTTGCTATCAGCAACTGGGACCCGGTTGGCCAGGCAAACGTGCTGTACAGGGGGATTATCGGTTCATTGAATACGGATATCGTAGTCGCTTCGCCCCTGTACAAAGAGCATTATGTGCTTGAAACGGGAAAGTGTGTTGAACGGGAGGACGTCAGCGTTACGGTATATCCTGTGCGAGTAGACAACCAGCGTGTGCTGGTTCAGGCATAGCCGGAGATTGTTATGACGGCATTACCGCCAGAGAGCTCCAGCCGGATACCGCGTCTGATTCAAACCACCTGTCCGTATTGTGGTGTAGGTTGTGGCGTCGATGTTGTCGCGCAAGGTGATGGGAATGTGCCCCTGTCCCAACTAGGCGGGACCCCGGAGCATCCGGCAAACTTTGGTCGGCTGTGTATCAAAGGCACGCACCTTTTGGATACGCTGGGAGCAGAAAAGCGGTTATTGTCGCCTCGTGTTAATGGTGAAGTGACAAGCTGGGATAGCGCTCTTGATACCGTTGCACAAAAATTAATGCAGACACTTGCCGACTATGGCCCGGACGTCATCGGACTTTACGGCTCCGGTCAATTGCTGACGGAAGACTATTACGTTGCCAATAAATTTATGAAAGGGTTCATAGGCAGCGCAAATATCGATACGAACTCACGCCTGTGTATGTCTTCAGCGGTTGCGGCTTATAAAAGGGCCTTCGGAGAGGATATTGTGCCGTGTGACTACACCGATCTGGAGAGTACCGATCTGCTTATCATCACCGGTAGCAACGCGGCATGGACCCACCCGGTGCTTTTTCAGCGAATCGAGCGGGCAAAACTCAAAAATCCCGCTATGCAAATTGTGCTGGTGGACCCGAGAAAAACCGATACGGCTACGCTGGCGGATATTCACATTAAGCTAAAACCCGGCACCGACGCGGCGCTTTTTTGCGGGCTGTTGCGCTTCATTGCTGAAAAAAATGCCTCTGACTGCGCGTTTGTGAACGAACACACCCGAGGCTTTACTGAGGCACTGGCGGTTGCACAGGGGTGGACACCTGATGCTGTGGCGGCGATGTGTGATGTACCTCAGGCATCGATAACCTCACTGTATTCGTTGTTTTGCCGCTCCCCGCGGGTGGTGACGTTTTTTTCCATGGGCATCAATCAGTCAACCAGTGGCGTGGATAAAGGCAACGCGATTATTAATTGCCATCTGGCGTCAGGTAAAATTGGTCGGGAAGGGTGCGGCCCTTTTTCAATTACCGGCCAGCCGAATGCGATGGGGGGCAGAGAAGTGGGTGGGCTGTCCAACATGCTGGCGGCGCACATGGATATCGACAATCCACAGCATCGTGACATCGTCGCTTCATTCTGGCAGGCACCGGCGCTGGCACAGAAACCCGGTCTGAAAGCGGTGGATATGTTCAAAGCCGCCGCAGACGGAAAGATAAAAGTACTGTGGGTCATGGCGACCAACCCGGTAGCAAGCATGCCAAACCGAGCGCTGGTAGAAGCTGCGCTTAAACGCTGTGAACTGGTGATCGTGTCAGATACTGTGGCAGAAAACGATACACTGAAATTTGCGGATATCGCGTTGCCCGCCACCGGCTGGTCTGAAAAAAACGGCACGGTGACAAATTCAGAGCGGCGAATTTCACGTCAGCGAGGGTTGCTGCCACCTGCAGGAGAGGCCAGGCATGACTGGGAAATCATCAGTGCTGTTGCACGCAAAATGGGTTTTGAAAGCGCCTTTTCTTATACCCATCCGGCGCAGATTTTCTCTGAACACTGCCAACTGACAGCAAGGGACAACCATCATACCAGAGCCTTGAATCTGGCACCGTTGGCTGACCTTTCTATTAACCAATACGATAATCTGGGGCCAGTTCAGTGGCCACTGGCTGAGTACCATCGGTGTGGCCAGCAACGGGTGTTTTCAGACGGGCGTTTTTACACCGCAGATGCTAGAGCACGGTTTATCGCTGTCGTCCCCGAACTGCCGGCGCAACAAACGTCCGCCGATTATCCGTACATTCTCAATACAGGGCGGATCCGAGATCAGTGGCACACCATGACCCGAACCGGAAACGCGCCACGACTACTCAGACACATCGAGCGCCCGGCGCTTACCATGCACCCTGTGGATGCAGAAAAACTGGACGTAAGAGCCCGCGAACTGGTGTCGCTGCAAGCACAGTGTAGCGACGATAACGTGCTGTTGCCGGTAAAAGTGGATGACGCTCAGCGCCGGGGGGAAGTCTTCGCCCCCATTCACTGGTCTGCGACCTGGGGGTCCCATGCCAAAGTGGGATTATTGTTAAATGGCGCACATGACCCTGTTTCCGGACAACCGGAACTCAAGCATGGCGCGGTAAAAATCACACCCGCCGGGATGGCTTCTTACGGAGTTATTTTTGGGGATCCTTCCTATGTGAGTACCCTTGGTGAACCCTGGCACTACTGGCTGAAGATCCCGGCCGAAAATGGCGCAATGATGGATCTGGCGGATCCCCGTCCTTTGGATGAGATGACTGCCTCATTGCTTTGTAATATCAATACGCACCTTCATTGCACCACGTACCAAAGCAGTGAAAAAGCCACCTTGGTGTTAATGCGCGAGGAGCAGCCCGTGGCTGTCATTCTGCTTTCTGCCATGCCCTTTGACGTGCCGCTGGCTTGGCTGGATGCGATGTTTGCCGGCACTACTGCGCTGTCTGCAGAGCAATTACACGGTTTGCTGCATCATCGGCCGGACGATGTATTTCTTTCTGGTCCGGTGGTTTGCAGTTGTTATTCCATTCGCGAACTCCCGATTAAAAACGCGATCCGCGACGGTTGTGACTCGGTTTCAAAGCTGGGCCGCTCACTGAAATGCGGTACCAATTGCGGTTCTTGCAAAACCGAACTGTCCCGTCTTATTGAAGCGGAAACACGCGCCGTAACCACGGCTTAACAGAGGATCCTATGATGCTTTTACGATTACAGTCCGTCACTTCTGCTTTTGCGCAACATTTACTGCGTAGGCAGACATCTTTGCGTGAGGCGCGTGGTGGAACCCCATTGGCGGCAGGCGCAAATACGAGAGCAGGTGATCATCAGGGAGAGGTGTTTATTGTCGGTGCAGGCCCCGGAGATGCCGAGCTTCTTACCCGCAAAGCGTATCGGTTATTGCAGGAAGCCGATGTGGTGTTATTCGACTGGCTGGTGGATGAGTCTGTGCTTGCCTGTATACCGCGCCATGTTTCAAAGGAATTTGTAGGTAAGCGTTGTGGGAAACATAGTGTGCCTCAGGACCAGATATGTTCCCGCCTGGTGCGACTGGCACAAGAAGGGAAGCGTGTCGTCCGCTTAAAAGGTGGGGATCCTGCTGTTTTCGCGCGTACCTGTGAGGAAACGCAGGCGTTGGAAGCCGCCGCGATCCCCTTTGCTATTGTCCCTGGAATTACTGCAGCTTCCGGGGCCTCGGCATATACTGGCATCCCCCTCACGGACAGACGTAGTGCACAGGCGCTGACAATGATGACGGCGCAATTTCAGGACCCTTCGAAAGAGGCTGACTGGGGAGCCATTGCCCGACAGGCATCCCATCAGACCACAGTCGTTTACATGGGGTTGAAGCGCCTGGAGCAGTTAAGTCAACGATTGTTAGCGCATGGAATCAGTAACGATATGCCGGTGGCCGTTATTGAGAACGCGTGTTGCCGCAATCAGAAAGTGATTACTGCAACAGTAACAGACATAGTTGAACGTGTATGTGAAGCCGATGTACAAGGACCTGCACTGGTGATCATTGGCAGGGTAGTGTCGGCGCGTCAACACGTAAACCTCTCGCTGTTACAAGAAGCGCAGCCAGTAATAGTAAACGGGTAATCGCGACGCAGAGGAAGTCAGGCTGGCTTGTTTGACCCGCTTCGCGCAACCATAGTGCAGCAGCTGCACAGGTTTGATACAGGATAGTCAGAAGGGATGGTGTAAAATAATGGTAAGTACAAGATTTTAAAGAACAAATTAAAACTGGCACTAAAAATGGTTTAGTTTAAGAAATACTGTCGGTCCGTTTCGTATTGGCTGACACAAACAATCAGGTTCTGCTTGCAGCTATAGGTAAGAACCATCGGCAACGAAGCCCACCCGCCAGTGATATCGCATCGCGCTATCACTGGCGGGTGGGTTTTTTTTTTGGCTTAAAGGAAAGTGAAGATGAAAGCAATCATGAAAAAAGCAGCAGGTGCTATTTCCCTGTGCACGATGTTGTTCTCAGCAATGACTGGCAGTCTCGTGGCTGACGAACTTGGCTGGCCGGAAAAAGAAGAATTGAAGTTTGGTTTTATCAAACTGACAGATATGGCGCCGCTGGCGATTGCCTACGAAAAAGGTTTTTTTGAAGATGAAGGGCTGTATGTCACGTTAGAAGCGCAAGCGAACTGGAAAGTACTGCTGGATCGTGTCATTGATGGTCAGCTTGATGGAGCACATATGCTCGCCGGTCAGCCTCTGGGAGCAACCATTGGTTTTGGCACCCAGTCTCATATTATTACCGCATTCAGTATGGACCTGAATGGCAACGGGATCACCGTTTCCAATGACGTCTGGCAACAAATGGAAGCGCATATACCACAACAAAACGGTAAGCCGGTTCACCCGATAAAAGCAGATTACCTGAAACCGGTTGTTGAGAAGTACCGCAGTGAGGGCAAGCCCTTCAAAATGGGAATGGTATTTCCTGTTTCCACCCACAACTATGAGCTTCGCTACTGGCTGGCCGCAGGCGACATTCATCCCGGGTTCTATGCCCCACATAAAGGCGATACGTCAGGCCAGATAGATGCACAGGCATTGTTATCAGTCACGCCTCCTCCGCAAATGCCTGCAACCATGGAGGCGGGAACAATCCATGGCTATTGCGTGGGCGAACCATGGAATCAACAGGCCGTGTTTAAAGACATTGGCGTGCCTGTGATCACCGACTACGAGATCTGGAAAAACAATCCGGAAAAAGTGTTCGGCGTGAGTAAAGCCTGGGCAGAAGAAAACCCCAATACGCACATCCGTGTGGTGAAAGCGATGATCCGGGCTGCGAAGTGGCTGGATGAAAATAATAATGCCAATCGTCCGGAATCCGTAAAAATTCTGGCGAAAAGCAGCTATGTCGGTGCCGACGCGGAAGTGATTGCGAATAGCATGACGGGCACCTTTGAATATGAAAAAGGGGACAAGCGTGACGTACCCGACTTCAACGTATTTTTTCGCTACAACGCAACCTATCCCTACTACAGCGACGCTATTTGGTACCTGACGCAGATGCGTCGGTGGGGGCAGATTGCAGAACCCAGATCGGATGACTGGTTTATGGAAACGGCAAAAAAAGTTTATCGCCCTGACATTTATGCAAAAGCTGCGAAATCACTTATTGCGGAGGGAAAAGCCACAGCCAGTGACTTCCCTGACTTCGCGACCGAGACCGGTTTTAAACCGCCACAGTCGGAATTTATTGATGATGTGGTTTTTGATGGTACGCAGCCAAATGCCTATCTGGAGAAATTCGCAATAGGCCTGAAAGGTAACACCGTACTGTAAGCGATAACGCAAAAGAGGATAAGACAATGAGTAAGACGGTACAGGCACTTAGCCAGATGAGTCCGACTCGCACCAGTGCACTTTGGGGAACGATGGTGTCTAGCGTACCTAAGTTACTTATGCCAATAGTGGGGATCTTGCTGTTCCTTGCGGTGTGGAACGGCGTGGCAAAAAGTATTGATACGTCACTGGGACAGTTTCCGGGACCTGCTCAGGTATGGGAGCAGGTGGTTACGCTGGTCGATGAACATCAGGCTCAGCGAGAGAAGGCGAAGGCGTTCTACAGCCGTCAGGAGGAGCGTAACGCAGAGCGTCTCGCGCTGGATCCTGACTATGACGCTAAAGTTCGTGAGTATACCGGAGCACCGACCTTTTTTGATCAGATATGGACCAGTTTGTACACCGTGATGATTGGCTTTCTGATTGCCAGCGTGATCGCGGTTCCGCTGGGGATCCTTTGTGGCCTGAGCCGGTCTGCCTATGCGGCTTTCAATCCATTAATTCAGTTATTTAAGCCCGTGTCTCCGTTGGCCTGGCTGCCATTGGTAACGATGGTAGTCAGTGCCCTTTATGTCAGCGACGATCCAATGTTTTCAAAATCGTTCATCACCTCAGCGTTCACGGTGTCGCTGTGTTGTTTGTGGCCGACCCTGATTAATACCGCAGTGGGGGTGTCGAATATTGACTCTGACCTGGTGAACGTGAGCAAGGTGTTACGTCTTAAGCCGCTCAGCCATGTCAGAAAGATCGTGTTGCCCGCCTCGGTGCCGATGATTTTCACTGGTCTTCGACTATCGCTGGGGATTGGCTGGATGGTGTTGATAGCGGCTGAAATGCTGGCGCAAAATCCAGGCCTTGGAAAGTTTGTCTGGGATGAGTTTCAGAATGGCAGTTCAGAATCGCTGGCCAGGATCATGGTGGCCGTGCTGACGATTGGTTTGATCGGCTTTTTACTTGATCGGCTGATGTTGTCTGTCCAGCGCTGGGTTAGCTGGGATAAAACTGCGGTATTGCGCTAACACGAATTCGGATTGAGGACATCATTATGCAAACGAAACATTTAGAACTTACCCAGGTCGGTATTGATTTTCCCACGCCGAAGGGGCCATTCAATGCACTTACAGATGTGAATCTGAAAATACAGAAAGGTGAGTTTATTTCACTTATTGGTCACTCTGGCTGTGGAAAGTCCACGGTGCTGAACATCATTGCCGGATTACATAATGCTACTCAGGGTGGCGTTATTCTGGATGGCAGTGAGGTAAGAGAGCCGGGGCCAGAGCGTGCAGTGGTATTTCAGAATCATTCTCTGCTGCCATGGCTAACGGTTTATAAGAACGTAGAACTGGCGGTGAAACAAACCCAAAGACAAAAGTCGAAAAGGCAAATTCGCGACTGGATACTGCACAACCTGGAACTGGTGCATATGACGCATGCGCTGGATAAGTTGCCATCAGAAATTTCCGGCGGCATGAAGCAGCGGGTGGGGATTGCCCGGGCGCTTGCTATGGAGCCAAAGGTGTTACTGATGGACGAGCCTTTTGGCGCGCTGGACGCGCTGACTCGCGCACATTTGCAGGATTCGCTGATGGATATTCACGCCGAGCTCGGTAATACGGTCATTATGATAACGCATGATGTCGATGAAGCTGTGCTGCTGTCAGATCGCATCGTGATGATGACCAACGGACCCTCTGCCACCATTGGTGAAGTGTTGGATGTCGAGTTGGAGCGTCCCCGCGACAGACTCGCGCTGGCTGACGATCCGGCTTACAACCATTACCGTCATGAGGTACTCACCTTCCTGTATGAAAAGCAGAAGAAAATAGAAACCGTGACAAACCGTAAGCGTGCTTCCGGGGGCGCCTCTTCAAAAAAGACTAACGTCGCTTAACGTAAATTAAATCAAAAGGTTAGCTGGTGCCTGGCGGCTCCGGCGGGGTTAACTCACCTAAAATTTAGGAACCACTATGTCAACATCAACACGTTTTACTCTGAAATTTCCCGTTGTATCCATGTGTGTGCTCGCTGCGCTTTGCGGACAAGCCAACGCCTCTGAGCTTCTCGATGCCCTTGCCGAAGGTTCTGCCAGTGCCAGTATGAACTTACGTTATGAGTCTGTATCTCAGGACAACGCAGTGGCAGATGCCGATGCGTTAACCCTGCGCACTTTTCTGGGCCTTAAAAGCGGCAGTTACAAAGGGTTTTCTGTCACGGCAGAAGTCGAGGACAGTCGAATTGTTCTGGGACAGGGGGATTACAGTGTTGGGCCTACTGGCTACAACGTTGGTCAGTATTCCGTGATAGCCGATCCGGAAACCACCGAACTGGATCAGGCATTTGTGCAATACCAGTCTGATTCCTATACCGTCAGGGCGGGGCGTCAGGTTATTGCTCTGGACTCTCACCGTTTTGTTGGTCATGTTGGCTGGCGTCAGGATCGTCAGACCTTCGACGGGATTTCATTGAACTACCAGATAAGCAAAGATATCAGCGCCTTTTATGCCTATGTTAACCAGCGAAATCGTATATTTGCGCAAGCGGCGGATCTGGATTCAAAAGATCACCTTATCAACATCAGCTACCAATCGCCGGTTGGAAAATTTACGGCTTATGGCTATTTACTTGAAATAGATAATGCCACACCGAATAGCCTGGATACCTTTGGTGTGCGTTATACCGGAGCCGTTACTTTCAACGATGTGAAGTACAGTTACACCGCCGAATATGCCACCCAATCCAGTGAAACTGCAACACTCGATGTTGATGCCAGCTACTGGATGCTGGAGGGCAGCGCCACGTTTTCCGGCGTGACCCTGTTGGCAGGCTACGAAGTGCTTGGCTCTGATGATGGTGTTTACGGATTTTCAACACCACTGGCAACGCTGCATAAGTTTAACGGGTGGGCAGATCTGTTTCTCTCAACCCCAGCGCAGGGTCTGAAAGACGCCTATATCTCGCTCTCATCCACACTGGCCGGTGGCAAAGGCAGCCTTGTTTATCACCAGTTCGATGCCGATGAAAGCACTGTCGAGGTGAGCGATCTGGGCAGTGAAGTTGACCTGGTCTATACCAAAGCGGTTCTCGATAATGTCACAGTGGGTCTTAAATATGCACGTTACTCAGCTGGTGATATCAACGTGGATACAGACAAACTTTGGGCCTGGGTGAGCACCTCGTTTTAAGGCCAGGGAAAGCTGCAACTATGTCACTGGAAACAGACAATATTCCACCGGTATCCGGCTTCATCCTGGCGGGCGGTCGCTCGTCACGGATGGGAAGGGATAAAGCCGACGTTAAGTGGCAAGGGGTGTCGCTGCTCAATCACATGAAAATGACGCTCTCCACGGTTGCGCCGCGTATATTCGTGGTGGGCGGCAGGTATGCCGATATTCCAGACCTCGCCCCTTTTTTGGGGCCGGGCAATGCCATAGCGAATCAGTTGCTGATGATGCCAGCGTCAGAGCATATCGCTGTGTTCGTGCCCATAGATATGCCAGGACTCACACCAGCGTTGCTTCGCTACCTCATCGGGCAGTCTCAGATACAGGGAGCTCCCGTCTATTTTGACAGTCACTACCTGCCAGTGGCGATACCCACTCGGAACCTGCTGTTGGACAAGCTGCGTGAGCTGCTCAGCGTCTCTCCGGAACCCTCGGTTAAGTCGGTGTTGCAGCGCATCGGCGCGCGTTCTTTGGTAAGCGCCGGAAACGATATGTCATTTGCCAATATCAACAGGCCTGAGGATCTCAAAGCACTTGCTGACAGGTAAAGAAAAGGTTTATATCAGGCAAACCACGACGTTATCAATTTGCTCTCGTCTTAAATAGTTTAAAAAGCGGTATACCTGCATAGCTTCAGTATCGGTATGCAGCTCCTTGCCAAACAAAATCAAACCGGTCCTTGCTGGTCACGGGCTTTAAAATATGTTTTGTGGCTAACAGCATAAAACATGTATTTTCCGTGCGTGGAATGTAAGTATTGGTTGTTTTCCAGTGGAAGGTGCGGCTGAACAATAACTGTAGTAGTATAAGATTTGAACACTTTTTACTTGCACGCGCATAACTCAGGGCTTTGCAAAGAGTTTGAAGTAGCCTGGCTTGGTATTTGATAAGTGTATTCGCGTCAGCGATGAGAATAGCAGGCTGACGCTTTGTCTTACTGCGGTGTTTTCGAGGATGAGCGTGAAGTATTTATCTATCAGGATGACATGTTTATTATTAACGTTAATCAGTTCTTCTGTTGTCCACGCAGCAAACATCAGAGCCGTAACGGAACTGTTTAGCCCGTTTCAGATGTATGACGAAAGTGGAAGCCTTACTGGCTGCGCAACAGAGTTAGTACGACAGCTTGTTCAGGAAAATGGCGATACACTCACCATTGATGTGATGCCATGGAGTCTGGCATATCAGTACGCCGTTTCCACGCCGGGCACCTTCATATTTTCCATCGGCAGAAATGAACAGCGCGAGCCTTTGTTTCACTGGATAGGGAATATCGCCCGGGAGACTCTTTATTTTTGGACACTGAGCAACAGTGGTATCGCCAGAGGTGAGGATATCCGGGATTTCCGACATTATCGTATTGCAGTAGTAAAAGATGCAACCACCCACCAATACCTTTCTAATCAAGGTTTTCAGAACCTCTATCTGATGTCGTCTACTGAGAGTAATATCGATGAAAGTAGCCGCGTGAGAATGCTGTTAAAAGGGCGGGCAGACATTATGATTGCCTCCAGCGATCATATGCAAAATGCTATCGCTTCGCTAGGGATGCCTGAGCGCAGCCTTGAGGTTGTGTATCGCGCCCAAGAACTCGATACCAACCTCAACATTGCCATAAGTGCGCCCACTGATGAGCAGATAGTTGCAAAATATCAGCTTGCATTTCAAAAGCTTGAAGGGCCCAAACAAGTGCAGCAATGTGTAAAGCAGTGGCAATAAAATCGAAAACCGGACGGCGCCAAAAGGGTGCTGAAACTTTACCAATTGGAAAGTGATTGTGATTGTTATCCATCATGGTATGGTTAGTATGAAGTTAACGCAGCGCGGCTGCACTTTTCACACACGAAGGAATTCTCATGCAAATCGTTATTAACAATTACGTCTTTAATATTACCTACTGATTGCGCCTGACGCTGGTGTTCAGGGGCAAGTATCGCTTCTGGGCATCGCAGGTATAACGTTTTGCAAAAGCCCAGAATGGTTATCCAATCTGGGCTTTTTTAATGCCCGCTGCAGAGACAAGACAATGAAAGAATTAACGTTAGGACAAATCAGAAGGCAAAACAGGGTAAAGCAGGAAGTGGTAGCGATGGCGTTGTGCGTGACGGCATCCGGTGTGAGTAAGTTAGAGTCTAAGCGGATTCAGGACGTGCCTCTGCATCGAGCCGCTGCTTATTTGGCCGCTGTTGGTGGTGAAATGAAAATCGAACTGACGCTGCCGGATGGCGCGAGCTTATCGCTGTAGTAATAAAAAAGACGTGCTGAAAGACACGTCTTTTGGTCGCTAGCCTGGTCAACGGGGCACAGTGTATCGATTACCGTTGTTCAGGCTGCAGTTTGCCGGGACTATACGACAACTTAGTTAGTATAACTTACGCTATTTTCTCTGAAATTGCGCTTAGTGGCGAAGTCGTAAAGCCAGTCTTTAAACGGCACGCCTCCGGCACTTGTTTCATTGAAAAATGGGCTGGGACTGCTCACCGGAAGTTCAGTTTGCTCACAGAAGTCAGTCAATATCGTATGACAGGTGCCTTCGCCAAGGTAATACTGATAATTCCATGTAAACACTGAAAGCGTATTGATGGAAGTAGCCATTCGGAAGTGCCAGGTCAGGAAATACAAAAATTCTGATTCTGATAATTGCCAGGAGGCAGGATCCAGATTGCCCCTATCGATTTGGTCTGCAATTTTGAAAAACTGAATTTGTACGGCATCAAGACCAGTGGAATATTGCGCAAACCTGTCAAACGGGTATTGATACGTCAATGCTTTCATTAGCTGATTGTTTAGCGAAAATGCGTAAAACCGTCCCAGCATTCTTTCATACTGGCGAGGAAGGGTGGCTTCCAGGTTCCAGGGACCACCATCTGTGAGTACGTCATCGACGAAGCCTTGCGTCATTACCCCCATCGCGCCATCCGATAACAGCGCGGTCCGGGAACGGCTGAAAGCAGATTCGAAATAAGGGTAATTCAACGTCGCACCGTAGCCACCGGCGCTGCTTCCTGAGATCAGCACGTTTCTTGGGTTTTTGCCTGGATAGTTGGTTTTCAACCATTCTCTGACAGCCATAACATTGTCGTGGCCGCGATGCTTTATAAGAACTGGCGCGCCGGGTTGCCCGGTGATCGCTCCGGTATTGTCGGTATATACGTTGTCACTGGAGCCCACATGTAAGTCGCCGCTGCAGTAAGGAACAAATACTTTGTTCCAGTCTCGGAACGGGTTGTCTTCTCGTGCATCGTTAAAAATGCCACCCACCTGTCTGGGATCGTTCTCTGTATAGATAGACGGGTTATAAGTAGGTCGGGATTGCGGATTACCGTCTTGCTGAAGTATAAGTGAATCGACGCAGGTTGCATCGTTCCAGCAAGCCCCTCCACCCTGTAAAAAGATGAGTAAGTTATCGCTGTCTCCGGGCTGGAAATAAAAACGGAAGTCGTTGGGAAGCATTATTGGATTTCCATCGGGGCCGGGAACAGGAACTTCATCCATCGCACAGGATGGCTGAATGATTTTTTGTTCTCCACCCGGCAATGTAATTTCCATTGAGTCCGGAACAGGGATGGTTTGCCATTCTTCTGCCTGAGCAATAAAGCTACTGCAAAAAGTGAGCATAGAAAAAGAAAACAGTTTTTTGAGGGACATGCGGTCATTCCTTGAAAACGAGATAAATAAAATCCTTTACTGCAGGATGTCGTTGCACTCTCTACCATAGCTAGCAATTCAAACTAAGCAAAGAAAAAGCGAACACTATGTTGAGTGTGTGAACGTCAAAAAAGAGTATATACCTCTTATTAGGTAACTTAGTTCTCTTTTTATTGGTGTAATATGAACTGATACTGGTATGAGATAGTAAATACAACGGATACCGCAATTCGTAACCCACTAATAAATGCTGCGTGAAAGGTTGTTCGTGGCGTGCCAGGGAAAGGCCATCATGACCAACCACTTTATATTACTAAATAATACCGCTGCGGAAACGCGGTTACTTGAGTCACAAATCAGAGCGTTACACCAACCTCACACCCCATTGCATATTCTGGAAGCAGGCTGCGGACAAAAGTGGACATTATCCCTTGCGGGCATTGAATACTCGCTCACAGGGATAGATTTGGATGAGGCCGCACTGTCACTCAGAATGCAAAAATATAATGATTTAGACAACGCCATTATTGGTGATCTGACGACAGCATCGTTCCCTGATAACAGCTTCGACATAATATACAATGCCTTTGTGCTTGAACATGTTCGCGATGCTCAGGCGGTGTTGGATAACTTCACACGCTGGCTGAAGCCTGGAGGGTTGATAATCCTCAAAATACCGGACCGATATTCTGTATACGGCTTTTTGGCGCGCCATACGCCACATTGGTGCCATGTTGGCTACTACCGTTATGTCAAAGGGATTAGAACTGCTGGTTTGCCCGGACATGCGCCTTACCCCGTCACTTATGATCCCGTACTTTCCCAGACAGGACTCAAGCAGTATTGCCGCAATAATGGTCTGCTGATTAACCAGGGCTACCTGAAAAATAACTATCTGCGCAAAAAGAATCTTCGAACCTGGATGGTGCGGACATTAGCAAGATTTATCAGTCTGGCAGCGCTCGGATATCTCCACTGGCGACATAATGACTTAATATTGGTTATTCAAAAGCCAGAAAAGCGCATTACCAGGCAACCGGTTGGCAGCCTGCAACCGAACCTGGAACGCACTGGAAAAGAACGGCACAGGGTTCATAGCGACGCCGATATGACGTAACATATTAGTATTTCCCATAAACAAGAGAATGTTATGGCCGTTCATGAGATTACCCACCCGCTAATCCAGCATAAAATTGGTTTGATGCGTGATGCCAATATCAGTAGTAAAGATTTCAGGGAATTGTCCAGCGAAGTTGGCAATTTACTGACCTATGAAGCAACCCGCGCATTGCCAACAGAAACGGCTGTAATTAAAGGTTGGTCCGGCGAAGAGATATCAGTCAAACGCATAAAGGGGAAGAAAATTACAGTGGTGCCCATATTGCGTGCCGGACTGGGAATGCTGGATGGGGTTATGGAACTGATTCCTAATGCAAAAATCAGCGTAGTTGGGTTGTACCGGGATGAAGAAACCCTTGAGCCTGTGCCTTATTTTGACAAAGTGGTGAAAGATATTGAGCAGCGCATAGCGCTTATTGTCGACCCCATGCTCGCTACAGGCGGCACACTTATCGCCACTATCGACCTGCTAAAGCAAAAGGGATGTACCCATATTATGGGGCTTTTTTTAGTGGCTGCGCCTGAAGGAATAAAGGCCGTCACCGACGCCCACCCGGATGTCGATATTTTCACGGCCTCTATTGACGACAAGCTTAACGAACAGGGGTATATCCTTCCAGGGCTTGGTGATGCGGGAGATAAAATTTTCGGTACACGGTAAGCCGTCTCTGTTGTTTTTGCAGTTTGCAGATATACATATACTTTCAGTCATAGCAGCGCGCGTAATACGCCGCTGCCCGCCTTTCCGGTTGCAAGACAACCGTCTCTGCATTCATTAGAATGGCCAGCGTCAGCTTCTTAGTGCCATTGCAAGTTAAAGGAACTTTAAACGATTAAGTCTTGCCCGCACGGCGCTCTGTCAGCATCATTTAAATATTCTGTATTGATTAGGCCAGTCGTAGAGAGTAGTGTGGAAAGATTCCGCAGCCAGTGAGGCAAGGCGATGTCCTGCGTCTTCTCCCTAAACGTCAAACATGAAGATGTAACGTCAGGTACGAACTTTGAAATTGAAGTAATAATATGAAAAAACTCAAACTTACGTTGAAAGATGTTGCCGCAAAGCTCGATGTCTCAACCGCAACAATTTCTAATGCATTCAATCGTCCCGATCAGCTCTCTGCCGCGAGGCGGGAAGCGATCCTCGCTGCCTGCAAAAAAATTGGCTATCACGGGCCGAATAAGGCTGCACAGATTTTGCGAAAGGGCCAGTCGAATATCGTGGCGCTTGTACTGGCAGACAGTATCGAATATATGGTGAGCGATCCGGTCGCGAGCAAGTTTATACAAGGGGTGTCCAGTGTACTTCAGAAGCAGAATAAGCATTTGCTGCTATACGCCGGAGATTCAAAAAGCATACAGGATGTAGTTGATTTTGTTGATGGTTTCATTTGTTACGGCGCCCCCCGCAATGCCGGTCTGACCCAGGAAATCATTCAGCAGAGCAAACCGGCAGTCGCTGTTGATTTTAATATTGAAGGTTGCCCTGCTATCAACATCGATAACGAGGAAGCCTCTTATCAGGTGGCAAAACTGGCGCTGGAGAAAGGTGACAGAGTTGCCATACTGGGGTTGCGACTGATAGATGCCCCCACGACTTGTCGCATTTATGACAGCCCACTGGTTGAAACCGCGCGCTCTATTTCTCATCGGCGTCTGGACGGGTATATGCGCGCCATCCATGAAACCGGAAACACAGTGGGCGGTGACTGGATTTGGCACATACCAGAGAGTGACAGTAATTACGCACGTCAGGCAGCCAGAGAAGTCCTGTCAAGCTCGCCACGGCCGGATACGGTTTTATGCATGAGTGACATCATTGCTCTGGAATTACTGCAATGTGCCATGGCAAAAGGTATTAAGGTGCCTGAAGAGCTGAAAATTACCGGGTTTGATGGCATTGACGAGGCACTTCGAACCCGTCCGTATCTGACCACTGTCTGTCAGTCAAGCCTGGAAAAAGGCGCGCTTGCCGCGACAACCTTGCTTGATGGTGGTACCGATTCCGCGGAATTGTCCTTTGAACTGAAAACCGGTGAAACCACCTGACATACCCGGACGTTGTCACACCACGCTCATACTATTATGTTCGTCGTGCGTGACGGCCCCTGAATAATTTCAGGTTAATACAGGCTTAGCGGCTTAAAACACTGCTGGGATGTCGGTGTATCTGAACGCTGGCATTATTTACCGGTAAGATGCCGGGTGTGAGGCGCAAAGTTGAGTGCACAGCGCGTGAAAAATTCTTCCAGCGCATTTTCCTCAAACAAATCGCCGGTGCCCGGCTGATTGGGCGCCACCGGTGGGAAAGTACCGTACCCTGCCAGCAGGCAGTGCCAAGAGGTTGAACCAAAGTGAGACGCCAGATTCTGTCGTTGAATCTCCTGAGTTAAATCCCCCTTGCGATACCACACATCGAGTAACTGAAGCAGGGGCTCAGATAGCGTCATATTATTGCGGTTATCACGCCAGTAGTCAGAATCGTCACGCGTGTTTAGTTTATAGTGCGCCACAATATAGTCACGCACACGCTCAAAGCGTTCGGACATCGCCTTATTGTATGAAAGCTGATTTTTGTTTGTCATACCGCCTTCGAGAAAGGCATCAAGAAAAGTCTCAATGCCGATTTGAACGAGGTGAAGAGCCGTGGCCTCCAGGGGCTCAATAAATCCCTGCGATAACCCTAGCCCGAGGCAATTATGACTCCAGTGCTGCTCGGTCTGCCCAACCCGCATGGATAAGTGTCTGGCCGGAATATCGGCGTCAAGCAAGCCTAAATGTCGACGTAGCTCTTCTTCTGCGCTGTCAGCGCTGAGATAATCCTGACTGTAGACATACCCATTTCCGGTACGGTTAGTCAGAGGTATTTGCCAGCACCATCCCGTAGATAGCGCGGTGGCGCGGGTTTCAACAGGTGGGTTTTTCATTGCTCCAGTAGGCAGTACCACTGCGGCGTCATTAAATAAATTTTCTTTAAAAGCGCGAAATTTAACCCCGAGTGTGTTTTGCAGCAGCAAGGCACGAAACCCAGAACAGTCGACAAAAAAGTCACCGGCAAGATGTTGTCCGTCTTTGGTTGTTAGTTCGGCAATGTCACCATTTTGATGCGTCGTCGCACTTTCTACCTGTGTCTGAACATGGTTTACACCGTGCTTAATCGCGCGATGTTTCAGAAATTCCCCCAGTTTAGCAGAGTCAAAGTGGTAGCCATATTCGATGCGAAACGGAAAGTTTTCTGGCGTCACCGGTGCAAGTTGCTTATCAGCCAGATACCCATTAAATAAAAACTTGTCCGGTGAGGTCTCTACGTCCAGCCCCAACCGCCGGGTACGACAGTTAACGTGAAACGGCCTTTCACTAAAGGTATCCAGTTGTGAAATAAACGGGTGACTGTAATCATCTGGTCCCATGCCGGGGCTCCAGCCTGAAAAGCGGATACTCACTTTATAGGTAGCATTACATTCAGCCATCCAGACTGACTCCGGAATGTTGAGATCACTGAAAAAGCGCTTCAAAGTTGGTGTTGAACCTTCACCAACGCCAACAATCCCTATGTCGGGTGACTCTACGAGTGAAATCTGTACCGCTTCGTCCTGTAAACGATGAGCAAACAGATTGGCGGCCATCCAGCCCGCGGTACCGCCTCCCAGTATGACGATATGGAAAGGAGACGACACGTCAGGCTCCCGTATAAAGTTTCAGAAATTCATCATGGGCCAGCATTTTTTCCAGGGGCTGGTGTTTTGCATCATAAATCTTGTTCAGTGTTTGTGTCAGCGTTGCAGCGTCTGGCAAATCAGCAGAAGGATGATAATCGACTGGAGTGAGTCCTTGTCCCAGCATCACCTGCACCCATGACGCATCGCGGAAGATATCGTTGTTTTCGTTAAAAATTGCAGACGTGGTTCGAAATGCATCGATCTTTTGTTTGAGGCGTTCAGGTACTGACATGGCCCGCATGTCCCGCCAGAAATCTGAGTCGTCGCGCTCGTTCACATGATAATGCAAAATGATGAAATCGCGGATGGTTTCAAACTCGTGTTTCGACTCTGCGTTAAACAAATCCACCATACTTTGCTGAATACCCTGATTAGGAAACATTTTCATCAGGCGCACTACGCCAGACTGAATAAGGTGTATGCTGGTGGATTCAAGGGGCTCCAGAAATCCGCTGGAAAGGCCGATTGACACCACGTTTTTGTGCCATTGCTGCTCGGTGCGCCCGGTTCTGAAGCTGATTTTACGTGGCGTATCCAGCGCCTCGGAATCCAGGTTCGCCATCAACGTGTCGTGCGCCTCATCATCGTTCATATACTGGCTGGAGTAGACAATACCATTGCCGTTTCGGTGCGTGAGGGGGATGCGCCACTGCCAGCCGACCTTATGAGCAATGCTGCGGGTATAAGGCAGCGTGTTTTCAAACCGTCTGGACGGCACCGCCAACGCAGCGTCAGCGGGTAGCCAATGGCTCCAGTCTTCGTATTTTACGCCCAGTGTTTGCTGGCTTAATAATGCGCGGGTGCCGGTGCAGTCAATAAACATATCACCTTCAATCACCTCACCATTTTTAAGCTGTAAAGCGGTAATGAAGCCTGTTTCCGAGTCTTGACGCACATGTTCAATCATTCCTTCAGTGCGCACAACACCAAGTTGCTCGGCTACTTTGCGCAAAAATTTGCCGTATAACGCTGAGTCAAAATGATAGGCGTACTGCATATCAAACATCGGGTTCTGGGTGTTAATTTTATTGAATTTGCCCAAGTCGCAACACAGTGCGTTAAGATCGTAATCCCACAACGATGCCTTCGTCAGGCCCTCTTTCCTGGCTCGCATCCAGTAGTGGTGAAAACCGCTGAAGCCCAGTTGTGCACCTGGTGCGCCAAAGGTGTGAAGGTACTTTTCCCCTGGTACACGCCAGTTTTCAAAGCTGATTGCCAGCTTAATTGTGGCGTGCGTTTCTTTCAGAAACGCTTTTTCATCAATACCCAGGAACTGGTTGAAAGTTTGAATAGGCGGGATAGTTGCCTCGCCCACGCCGACAATGCCGATTTCTTCAGATTCTACAAGACGAACATGAATATGTTTGGGTAAGGTTTTGCGCAACAGCGACGCGGCCATCCAGCCTGCTGTTCCGCCACCTGCAATAACCAGCTTTCGTACGGGGTTTTGCATGCGATTTTTCCGAAAAGAACATCAATAGGGTAACTTTGCTTTTGACGCTACCTAAAGTAAAGCCAAAAGGAAAATTAATCATTTATGAAAACGTATGGAATCGTCTCGTTGTGTAAACGGGTTGCCATGTCGAAACAAGAAGCCCCTGCAAAAGTACAGGGGCTCCACCTAAGCGCTTGGTTTAGTAGAAAGAGTAGTTCAGGTTAAGCATGTAAGAAGGGCCGAACTCACGACGCAGCGTAACAATGCCATTGCTGTCGATAGTTTCTTCTTTTTCATCTGTCAGGTTGGTTCCCTGCAGAGAAATACGAAGGCCTTCCAGATATTCTATGCCGCTGTCTTCAAAGTCGTAGCTGATTTGCGCGTCGACCTGAGTCACCGCATCACGGGTTGCAGCCTCAATTTTATTTGAGCCGCCGCGCTGATATGTCAGGTACTCAGAACGGTCGGTAGCAGCAACACGAAACTCAAAGCCGTTCATTTCGTAGTACGCTGTTACAGAGTAGATTTCATCAGACTGCCCAGGGATGGACGTACCATCGTCAAGTTCGGCATCAAGCAGGGTGGCAGAGGCGGCAATACCAAAACCTTCCAGCATATCTGAAACCATACTCAGTGGAATGTTGGCGGTTAACTCAACACCTTTTAGCTCACCTTCAAGGCCATCCTCAAAGAAAGAGTAATATCCCAAATCGGGTGGCGTTACCAGGTCGCCGACCTCGTACGGCGTATCCTCAGGACCATAGTTTCCGGCAACATCAATGACGCGATCGTGGAAACCCGGAATGAAGTAGTTAGCCCCATCGTTGGTTGGATCATTGGTAAAGTCGATTAGCTGATTACCGTCGCGTGTCCAGTTAACCAGGTCTTTGTAGAACACCGCAATGGCGAAGTAGCCTTCATCATCAAAGTAATTCTCAAAGGAAATATCGAAGTTATTGGCCTCAAGAGGGCGAAGTGTCGGGTTGCCCGTATTCTTTGACCAGGGTGAGCCGTATTCTTCAACCGCAGCCTGAGAGTTCGGAGTCGCAATTAATTCAATGTTCTGATCGAACTTCACAAAACCGGACGCTTTCATTTGGTCGATACGGGCGCGACTCATAGTTTTACTCGCTGCAAGACGCAGGTAGCGGTTTTCAGCCAGCTCGACATTCACGTTCAAACTTGGCAGGAAGTGCGAGTAGTCATCGCCGTCCTCGATGATACAGTCTGCATCGACCACGCCGTTTCCATCGGCATCACATACCGAAAAGTTGTCACCAACAATCCCGATATAGCCGGTTGAGCTCTGGTCCGTTTGCACGTACTGGGCACCTACGTTACCAGATACATTGAAACCACCAATTTGCGTGTCGAAATCGAGCATGGCATATAGCGTGACGATTTCTTCATCGACGGTGAAAGTATCACCCAAGCGGTCAGGCTCAAGCAGGCCTGCGTCATTCAGCGTATACTCGCCATCGCGGTAAGGGGCAAAGCCATCGTAAGCGACAACCATACCCATGCCTGCCCAGGTCAGGTCAGCCAGTCCGTTATACAGGTATTCTGTCGGGATTGATTCTGAGTAAGGATAAGACGAAGCCGTTGCAAAGAAGCCTTTGTTGTCTTTCGCTTTGAAGCGATCGCTGTAGTTAACGCCAGCGGTAAACTTGGTAAATACACTCCAGTCTACAAAGCCTACTACCTCTACCCGGGCAGTGGTTAACTCTTCATCAAAGTCCGCGTAGTTTAAGAAACCATCCTGCGCGTTGAAGTAGCTGTAGGGGTCGCCATTAGCCTGTAATACATTGGTGGTGAACTGATCGGCGATATTTGCCATACCACCGCCCCATACTTGTGGACCGGTCAGTTGCAGCAAGTTAGGATCGGCAAAGGCGCCCAAGCCTGAACTGCCGGTGAAGAAAACACCGTCTGTGCTCATTTGGAACTGGCGGGAGCCAAACTCGCCTGCACTTAGCGCACCTGAGCGGGCCAGGCCGGCGTATGATTCACCACGCAGGTCGCGTTTGCTGGATTCGCTATCAGCTACGTCGACTTCCACAGTCCAGTTATCGTTAACATTATAAGTAACATTCAAGCCTAAGGTTTGCAGTTCGCCGTCTTTTTGTGCAGGGTCAGTACGCAATACCGGATTAGCATTAACCTGTGTGCCTGACGCATTAATTCCGGTGCCGGTAACGTTGGCCGCCGCAAACGGTTCGATAAAGCCGCGGATCACACCGGAATCAGAATAATCAATGTCCAGTACGTCCACTACGATGTCTAAATTATCGGTAGGGCGCCATTGGAAAATCCCCGAAATCGTGTCACGGTCCAGTACGCGGCTAATTGCCTGCGTATCAAGGCCTGTAGGCATAATCTGACCATCATCATTGGCTGAATAACCCCATACACCATATTTACGTTCGTTACGTGGTGACTCTGTAGTGGCCAGTGCCACGGCAATCCCCACGGTGTCATCGGCGAATTTTTCTACGAATGATAAGGCAAAGCGTTTACCGGTGTTATCAAACTCAGGGTTATCAGAATCGTTTCCGCTTTTCTCGTACACGCCAGTGAATGTCAGCGTTTCCTGCGCTGCGAGAGGGCGCACAGTCTGAAGATCAACCGTACCACCAATACCCTGTACCAGAAGGGTTGCATCAGTGGTTTTGTAAATAGTGGCACCTGTCATGATTTCAGCCGGATACAGGTCATACTCAACACCTCGGTTGTCACCGATACCGATTAACTCGCGACCGTTAAGTGAAGTGCCTGTGAAGTCCTCTTTAAAACCACGAACAGAAATGCCTGACGTACGTCCGCCAACGCGTTCACCGGCAAGACCTGGCAGGCGAGCCAGTGATTCAGCGATGGAAGAATCGGGTAACTTACCGATATCTTCAGCGGAGATAGCTTCGACAATGGAGGAACTATCCATCTTGACGGCTTGTGCCCGGATCAGTGAACCACGAATACCTTTAACCGCGATAACTTCAACATCCTGTTGCGCCTCGTCAGTGTCATTTTGCTGAGAAAGTGTTTGTCCCGAATACATCGCGGTAGAAACCGCAAGCGAGAGCAGTGCTGGTTTAAATAGTTGGTTTCTCTTCATTTTGTGTGCCCTTAATCGACCTTTTGTCTTTGTAACCGTAATTACATCGCGTTAACAATAGTTAAACATTGGTGATTGATCAAGCGAATTTTGAAAAATACTTAATTGATTAAGTCTTTCGTGGGCCTTTGGTTTGGTGGTTATTTGTATTTTCTGGTATTTTGGCTTAATTGTTTTAGTTTTCGGGTTGACGCAGTGGCGGTGGCGGGCAAGCAGAGGTAGGTGAATGTCAGGAAGAAATGGGTTGTTGGAAAAGTGAGTAACGTGGATGTCAGATCACGTTTTTAAAAGCTGAGGCCATGATTACCTTTCATCAAAAAACATAGATACAATGCTGGCAGTACGACGCAGCATTGATTCATCCATATTATCCCACTCGACTTGCTCGCCTACCGACTCACAACAGATGATACCTACCGGACGAAAGTCGTGATGGAAGATAAAATCCAGCATCGAAAAGATGTCATTGTTTCGAAAATAGTCTTTCGCAAAGCAACGTGTATCAGGATGATTTCTGGCATCGGAGGCAGTCACAGTTTCGCGCTGAATTATCGCTGAGAAATAATCGGGATATTGCAGTTGGGTAAGGACAATGTCAGGTTCTTCAGGTTTGCCCTCATCGGTGAGCAGCATCAGGCAATGTATAGAAGAGCGAGCATCATCAAACTTCCACAGGCTGACACGGTTAGTTTTCGGAATACACTGCAGCACACAACGGCAGATCGCCGTATATTTGCTTTTGGCGGTTAACGTTTGCCTGGATAATTTTATGGTTAACTCTGTCAGCGGATCAATATCCACCATAACGACATCCTGGTTACTGCCATACCCTCATAACACCAATGGTAGCGCAATTATTAAAGTCTATCGATTAAATACATGTTAGGGACTGCTTCGCGTACGCTATCAAAGCGTCACAGGACGGAGAGTGACGCGTCAAAATAACACGAACGTACGCCGATAAGCACAGGAGCACAACCGCATGTTGTGGTTGTTTGAAAGCAATGTAACTTGCCCCCGATTTAATCGTCTTTCGCTGGTTGTGGGCAAGAGACGCAAATTTGGTCACCGTAGTAATTGTCGGGATAGTTACAGGTCATGCGCTCTCCCACGGTGAAAGCAGTGGTGCTGTTGAAAGTCGTTCTTTGTAAAAGTGTTGAAATCATTTTAGCCATAAAGCGTCTCCTTGTTAGTTGGCACAAGTATCTATGTGAGTGCTTATCAAATAAAGCGGCTAAAATTGATTATTCTAATCGTTTATTTTGATTTTTTCGGAGCGAGTAAAACGCATATCGCGGTAGGCATGATTACTTTTTTCTTTCAGGGTGTATGGATATAGCGTAAATCCTGTAACCCGACGCTGGGTGGACACCGAAAAGTGAATGAAGGCATCTTCCATCGCGTCTTCATTGTCCCATCGAATCACAAACGTATGGTCTTCAAACGGCGTTAACGTACCGGTTAACGTTGGCATTTTCTCAGAGCGGATACGCACTCTATCGTTTTCCTTAAAGACAGTCATGCCGCCAAACCAGCGATCGGTAAATTGGCCAAGATACTCGCTGGTTGCCAGTAGTACCGTGCCGCTACCGTGTGGTTTCTGATAGCTGGCAAGAAAGCGCGCTTGCCGATCTTTTTGAAAGTCGGCATAGGCGGCTATCCAGTCTCGTTGTTCTGTGCCCGGTTCGAGGTAAGCCTGAAGTATAGTTTGCATGATGGCACCGCGGGTTCCGTAATCGGAACCATTGTTAAGCAGCACGATCCCAAGATTCTTCGCAGGCACAAATGCTACAAATGTTTGAAAGCCTGAAATTGTGCCGGTGTGCGAAATGACATTGTGACTAAACTGATCAGTAACCCGCCAGCCCAGCGCATAACCGCTATATTCAGTATTAAACCATTGCTGATCGACACTGGATACTGACAGGGGGGTCACCGCAGAAAGCATCGCATCAACGGTGCTTTCTTCAAACAGCGTTTGGCCATCGGGTGTCCTGCCCCTGGCCAGCCACATAGACAGCCACTTCAGCATGTCATGTGCATTGCAGGTAATGGCACCGGCGGCACTCCAGACTCTCGAATCTTCAGATACGTCGTTTCTGTGGATAGCATACAGGCCGCGATCCTCACTGTAACCATATCCATTTGCGACATTGTCAGTGGCACGTTCTGGCAGACCAGCAGCAAAACACGACATAGCAAGTGGCTGGAATAAACGCTGCTCTACAAGCTCAGCCCACTCACCGTCGTAGAGGTTATCTGCCACGGCCGATGCCGCAATGTACATCACATTGCTGTAAGCAAACTGACTACGAAAGCTGGTCTGCGGACTCAGAAAACGCAGGTTATAAATAACTTCATCGCGGCTGAACCGGCTTGGCGCTGGCCACAACATGCTGTCACCTGCGCCTGACGCAAGGCCGCTGCGGTGGGTCAGCATATCGCGTATAGTAAATTCCCGAGTCACCCAGGGGTCTGCAAGCTGAAAGGCGGGCAAATGATCGATCACTTTATCGTCCCAGCTTAGCTTATTATCCTGAACAAGAATGCCAAGCGACGCGGCGGTAAACGCCTTGCTGACTGATGCCAGATAAAAGTATGTTTCAGGCGTAACCGGGGCATTGCTGGTAACGTCGCGCAGGCCATGGCCGGCCAGATAGGCGGTTTTTCCTTCATGCAGAATGCCCACCGCGATCCCCGGTGTATTAAACGTGTTCAACGCACGCTCAATCGTTTGTGGCAACGAGGAAAGGGACTGGGGCAGGGGGGAAGACTCTGCTACATCGGCATTCGCCGGGCCAGCCACGAAGAGTAGGCTTGCGAGCAAGCCTGTAACTTGAAGTGAAGCGCCTAAAAGAGACACGAGGGAAAGCGTTTTTGTCGCAAAAGAAGCCATAACAATGCCTTTGAAAAAGGACGAGGTGGCGCCATATTGACTCGCCACTTAGCTCATCTTAGCCAGCCAGGATAAGGGGGCAATCCGAAGCACGTAATGCATCCACGCCCAGGGCCATGCAGGAACATAGCAATTACTACTCTCTTTATCGATAGCTTTTACCAGTGCTTTACAGCCAGTATCAAGATCAACGATAAAAGGAACATTTTTGACTTTGGCATTGATGTCAGTTCGAATAAAGCCTGGATGCACTGTCGTTACCTTGATCGGTGTTTTCATCACATCGATACGGATCCCTTCAGTCAGCGAGGTTAACCCCGCTTTGGTGGCTGCGTAAACGGTAAGCGCGCGGCGGAATCCGCGAACGGCGCTAATTGACGAGATAGTCACCAGATGTCCGTCATTTTGTTTACGGAATATCTCCATGGCTGCCTCACATTGCGCCAACGCAGCAACGAAGTTAGTCATTGCAGTTTGTTTGTTGGCCTCAAAATAGCCGGTGCCTATTGATGCCCCTTTGCCCATACCGGCATTAATAATGATACGATCAATTTTTCCGAAAAAGGCTTCAAATTCCCGGAAAACGGAAAAGACCGCATCGTGATCATTAACATCCAGCGCGCGTATTTCTACACGACAGTCAGCATGCAATGACTCGCATTCCTGTTTAAGTTGCTCGAGGTTTTCCAGACGTCGCGCGCACAATGCCAGATTGTGGCCGCGCTTTGCATATTCGCGCGCCATGCCTTCGCCCAGGCCTGAACTGGCGCCCGTGATAAGAATTGTTCTTCGCATCAGGTTACCCATACCAGCTGTTTGAAATGTTTGCGGCACATAGATTCGTAACGATCATTGCCGCCGATCTCAACCTGGTCGCCCATTGTGACGGCCTGTCCGTTTTCATCCAGTCGTACCACAAAGTTTGCTTTCCTGCCGCAGTGACAAACGGTTTTCAACTCAAACAGTTTGTCAGCCCAGGCAAGCAGGTAATGGCTTCCTTCAAACGTTTCACCCAGAAAGTCAGTTCTCAGACCATAGGCGAGAACGGGAACGTCCAGCTCATCCACTACTTCAATAAGCTGACGCACCTGGGACTTTGTCAGAAACTGAGCCTCATCAATAAACACACAGTCAAGCGGCTTCGTGCGCTGCTGAATGGAGATGGCGTCAAAAAGGTTGTCTTGGGGTCGATATAGGCTGGCATCTGCCTGTAATCCTATTCTGGAAGTTACTTTGCCACTTCCATATCTGTCGTCTATAGCCGCGGTATAAATGACCGCGTGCATGCCGCGTTCCCGGTAATTGTATGCCGACTGTAATAATGACGTCGATTTGCCGGCATTCATTGCCGAATAATAAAAATAAAGCTGAGCCATGTTGTTTTAGTTATCAGTTGTATACCAGTCGATAAGGTCCCTGACAGGCATCGGCCTGGCGTAATAAAATCCCTGCAAACAGTCTACTCCCATAGCGCGGAGCCTGTCTGCATCTTCTGCTGTTTCTATGCCCTCTGCCACGGTGCGGCAATCAAATTCGCGTGCAATCATTAAAGTTGCCCGGATGATAGTATCACTGCCTTCTTCAAGTTTCTGCACGAAAGCGCGATCTATCTTGATGTGATCAAACTGCAGTGAATGCAGCTGACCCAGGGATGAGAAGCCGGTTCCGAAGTCATCAATCGATATCTGTACTTTACGCGCTTTAATGGCGTTAACCTGCTTCAGTACCTGAGCGGTATCTTCGGCAAAGACGCTTTCTGTGATCTCAAGGTGCAGTCGTTCCGGTGCCAGACCCGTGCTATCGAGTACCCGGTCAAGTCCTCGGATAAAACCGTCGTCCATCAGTTGAGTAACGGATACGTTGACAGAGACGGCCACGGGCTCGGGAAAGTGCCACTGCGAGGCATCGATACATGCACGATGCAACACCCAGGTACCAATTTCATGGATCAGACCAGTACGCTCTGCCAGCGGAATAAACTTATCGGGTGGAATATTGACCCCATCAAATGACCATCTCAACAGCGCTTCTACTGCCCACATCCGCTTTTCACCCGCATAAAGGATTGGCTGGTAATGCAAGGTAAGCTGATTTTTTTCAATGGCGTAGCGTAGCCCGTCGCGCAGTGATTGCTCCTGACGCAGCGTTACGTATAACGCTTCGCTGAAGACGCCTACCGAGCCCCTGGCTTTGCGCTTCTGCTCGTACATTGTCAGGTCAGCCTCCTGAATCAGCTCATTGGCATCACTGCTGTGTTGCGGGTAAAGCGCAACGCCGATAGTGGCATCAAGGTTAATGGTATTTTCACCCACTGAAATCGGAATGGTAATACCACTTCTTGCCGCCTGTGCTACTGCCACGGCAGTATTTTCGGTGGCATAGGGAAGCAGTAATACGAATTCGTCACCACCCCAGCGCGCCAGATGGTCAGCCTCGCAGAAGCGGGTGAGGCGTTTTGACACTTCTTCTAAAACCCGGTCTCCCACCTGATGACCAAGGCTGTCATTCACCTGTTTAAAACCATCCAGGTCGATAAATAGCACTGCCAGCTTGTTGTCCAGCTTTTGCGCTTTCTTCAACATGTTTTGCAGGTGGCGTAAAAAGCCGCTGCGGTTCATCAGTGAGGTAAGCGGATCGCGGTTTGAGAGCCGATGGATATCATCGGTGCGTTTGAGCACCTCCTCTTCCAGCGTGGCGTTGGCGTTATCCAGCTTATTATTTGAGGAACGGAGCTCTTCGTTAATACGGGCTATTTCGCTGCGCTCCTGTGCCATTTGTACCAGCAGGTCTTCATTCGTTGCTTTGAGAATGACAGCTTGCCGGAAAAAATTATTAGATTTTATAGAGGTGGACAACATGGCAAGCCAAAACCCAATCCCCAGATAGCCAAGTAAGGCAAAATTTGATGTGCCCATCAGAATTGCGAACAACGACATCGGTAACAACAGGCCGGTGCAATAGGTAATAACCAGCAGGCGGGAGGGAGCCAGAATGGTTGCTGCGCCGCCTGCCATGGCAGACAAGATCACCATGGTACATGCCAACTCTATTGTGCTCATGAAATCGAACAACAGGAAGCTATAGCTACTCCAGATAAGGGTAGTGATGATAGCGCCGGTTGAAAAACGAATACTGGCAACGCGCGGATCATAGTTTGTGCCGCGCTGCTTTAGATGCCAGTACAGCCCGTCGAAAAGCCGTAGTGTAAGTACCACACACATACTGGCCCAGATTGTCTTTTTGGTAGCGAGGATTTCGGCCGGATCACCAGGCTCTGAAAAACTGAAAGTGAGGCCTGTCATGGCTACAAAGGTAATAAGCAGGCCGGTAAACACATTCCCGTAGAGCATCTCAACAAGGTCACGTTGCATTGCGGATGTGAGTGTAGTTGATGCTCTGGGCTTACTGGCTGTCACTGCTATTATCTTCTTGTTAGTGATAAGCAGAAAATAACGCAATCGAGCACATTGCACAAACACTCAGCGTGTTTATTTGGTATCACTGTTGCGTCAATGGTTCTGCTTTCTATCTGTATTTTTGTTCTTCGCAACCCTAATCAGAAGGGGGTGCTCGGATAAGTTATCATTCGCACTTTCTGATTATCGATGGCGGTGATCCGTTTCTGAGAATCTATAATTCAGACGTACAGTCCGCCACTTGTTTCGTTGTTGTCGCCAGCGTTTTGAATACGAAAAGTAAGGCAACAGAGAGTATTTTACTACCGGCTTTTCGGAAGTTAATTATCGCTTACATGAAAAAGGGTAAGCACCTGTGCTTACCCTTTATATCTTTACAACAACGTAATCGAGCTTACCGCTAGGCGGCGTTTTTCTCGTCGTCAGACATTGACGGCATGGTTTCTGAAGCTGGAAGCAGCTCCATATCGAAGGTGAACTCGTCTACACGAACAGCCAGCTTACGCTTCTCGTTGTAATCGTGCAGCAGCTCCGCTTCTTTGGCATCGATAACGCCTTTTTCCTGCAGCTTGTTAAGTGCATTTTCAAACGATACGAAAGGCACAACTGGCTCTTTGCGTAATGCTTTTTGCACTTTCTTCAGAAGGTGAGCAACCGCATGTTTCGCTTTAAACGCCTGCTCGTTGATGTCGTTACCGTCACCTGCAACAGGGCGAACCAGATGTGTAAGCTGTGCTTTCACGCTGTTGTCCTGCATCGCTGCCAGTGACAACTCACGTACCAGGTTATCGCTGATGCCAGGAATGCTGTTCGAATAGGTATTTGTTAGCAAACGCATCAGACCACGTGTCGGCGTATTCGGGAAGTTGTTGATGAAATCCACCATCGCCTTCTCCGCCTGTTGCAGTGACCATTGCATTGCATACTCAAAGTAGGGAAGTGCCAGACGACGGTCTTCAATGCGCTGCTCGTAAAAACGAACTGCCGCCATTGCGCCGTACAGGTAGCTCATTACATCGCCCAAGCGAGCACTCAGTAATTCTGCTTTTTTCAGATCGCCACCAAGTACTGCCAGTGACAAATCTGCCAGTGGAGCCAGCTTGGCCGCCATGCTGTTCATGCGCTTCTCGTACTTACGCACTTCTGGCAAAGCAGATTCTGAGCCGCGCAGGAATGGCAGATAGCTCTGACCTAAACTGCGGAACGCATTTTTCACGCTGAAGCTAAGGGTTTTCTTCAATACTTTATTGAATTCTTTATCCGCACTGGAATCATCGCTGTGGATGAGGTCAACCATGTCTTTCAGATATGGGTGGCAGCGCATCGCGCCCTGACCGAATATCATCAGGTTACGGGTAAGAATGTTGGCACCCTCTACCGTAATTGCGATTGGCAGTGCAGAGTAGCCACTTGCCAGTGTGTTCTGTGGACCACGCTGGATGGCTTTCCCGGCCTGCACATCCATCGCTGAGTTCATAACATCACGACCCAGTTCGGTCATGTGATATTTAGCGATAGCAGTAACCACTGACGGTTTCACGCCAAGGCCCAGACCTTCTGTTGTCAGCACACGCATGGCTTCTAACAGGAATGTTTTACCGGCGATGTCAGCCAGCTTGCTCTGGATACCTTCAAAGCGGCCAATTGGCAGGCCAAACTGCTCACGAACGAACGCGTACTCAGCTGTACCTTTCAATGCAGACTGTGCTGTGGCAACACCCATGGCAGGCAGTGAAATACCGCGACCAGCACCTAAGCAGCTCACCAGCATTTGCCAGCCACGACCAATGTTCTTCTGGCCACCGATAATGAAGTCCATTGGGATAAACACGTCCTGGCCACGGGTAGTACCGTTGTAAAAACGAACGCCCATTGGGTCGTGACGGTTACCCAGTTCAACACCCGGGTGTGACTTGGGCAGTAGCGCACAGGTAATACCCAGCTCAGTCTTGTCGCCCAGAAGGTGATCTGGATCGAAGACTTTAAATGCCAAACCCAGTACGGTAGCGATTGGTGCAAGCGTAATATAACGCTTGTCCCAGCTTACGCGCAGACCAACGACTTCTTCGCCGTTCCACTCACCTTTGGTCACAATGGCTGCGTCAGGAATCGCACCTGCATCTGACCCTGCTTCCGGGCTGGTAAGCGCGAAACACGGGATATCGCGGCCGTCGGATAAACGTGGCAGCCAGTAATCCTGTTGTTCGGTCGTACCGTAGTGCATAAGCAGTTCACCCGGACCGAGTGAGTTAGGCACCATAACGGTAACCGCAATTGCACCACTTTTCGCTGCGATAGTCGCCACGATGGTGGAGTTTGCATACGGGCTGAACTCCAGACCTCCGAATTTCTTCGGAATGATCATAGAGAAGAAACGATTCTTACCCAGGAAATCCAGGATTTCCTGTGGAATGTGCTTGCCATTGCCCAGTTCGAAATCGTCAATCATGCCTAACAATTCTGTGACTGGTCCATCCATGAACGCCTGCTCATCGGCACTCAATTTGGCTTTTGGGATATCGCGCAGCGCGCGCATATCGGGCTTACCCTGATAAATAGACGCTTCAATCCAAACGTCGCCGGCATCCAGCGCTTCCTGTTCGGTAATTGAAATTGGAGGTAAGACTTTTTTAAGGCTAGTTCTGATACTCATAATAAACTCATCCGCTCATCTGACCAGTTGTGTGGTTGTATACTACATAACTTTGAGAAAAAATCAAATGATCTGTTATCAGAAGGTTAAAAGTGATGATGCCTAAAGCGGCACATGTGCATAGAAAAGTGGACAGAAAAACGTGAAAGATAGCCCATCAGGCGTCGCGTAACGCTGCGTTTTTCTTTATTAAGCCAATAACTTGGAGGAGGGGGGATTAATTGTATTGTACCCGCTATCATTACCGTTGTGGTCGCCTCAATAAAGCGTACCTGTGATCAATGCTGCTTTTATCTTCATAAATGAAGTCTGAATATTCTCAACATCTACCAGATAAACCACTAAAATTCCGGATAAAGTTGGATTTGCAACCCGTAAAAGGATTAAGCTAGAACAATAATAATATGCATGTCACAAGGTGCTGTTCTCATGCAAAAACCAACGTCATGGATGCAGACTTTACTTGTCCACCCCAAAAAAATATTACTGCTTTTTATCCTGTTCTGGGCAATGTTGGGTTATGGGGCAGGGGATCTCCGGTTTAATGGTGATTACCGCGTTTATTTCGAAGACGATGATCCGCAAAAGCTCGCGTTTGAATCAATTCAAAATAATTTCAATAAAAGCGAAAGCGTTTCTTTTTTGGTTATCCCTCAATCGGGAACCATCTATAACGAATCCACGTTTTCTTTACTCTACGAGTTAACTGAAGAAGCGTGGCAAACGCCACTCTCTAATCGTGTAGAGTCTTTAGCTAATTACCAGTACAGCTATGCGGAAAGTGACGACATGATTGTTACCGACCTCATCCTTGAAAAGGAAATGACGTCTGAGCAGATAAGCTGGGTACAGAATGCCGCTACTACTACACCAGAAATGAGTGGCCGACTGGTCGCAGTTGACGGGCGGGCAGCGGTGGTTAATGTCACGGTGCAGTTACCAGACGGCGATCCTACAGATGCGGTGAAAGAAATAGCCGATGTAGCGAAGCAGTTGCAGGAAAAATATACCGAGAGGTATCCGTCTCACGACATTCTGCTTACCGGTGTTGTCATTCTGAATAATGCATTTTCTGAAGCCGCCCAACAGGATGCTTCAACCCTTATACCGCTGATGTTTTTAATCATCGTGATAATGATAGCGTTATTAACGAAATCCGTTTACGCCGCAATGGCGACGCTGCTCATCGTAGCATCATCCATTGCGATGACGATGGGAGTCGCTGGCTGGTATGGTCTTTATCTCAGCACTGCCACTGTAAATGTTCCCACAATGGTGACTACACTGGCAGTTGCTGACTGCATTCATATTATCGTTTCCACGCGTCTTTTCATGTCAAAAGGTATGACGAAAAGTGCAGCGATTGTCCAGGCGATTAAAGCAAATATAACACCCGTGCTAATTACCAGTGTTACTACTGCAATTGGATTTTTGATGCTGAACTTTGCGGCTGTTCCTATCCTTGCTCATCTTGGGAATCTGACGGCTATTGGCGTAATGATTGCCTGCCTTCTCTCGCTCACCGTGCTACCTGTTCTACTTTATCTGATGCCATTTAACCCTAAGGCTACGGAACAGGGTAAACAACGTTTTTTCGAAACATGTGCGGGGTTTGTCGTAAACAAGCACAAAAGAATTTTGCCGTATTCTCTGATCATTTTCGCCGTTTCTGTTGCCTATGCTTTTAATAATAATCTTAATGATGTGGTGGTTAAGTATTTCGATGAAACCACTACTTTTCGCCAGGCAATCGATAAAAATGAGCAGTACATGGGAGGAATGGCGTCAATTGACTTCGTTATTGATACGAAAGCAGAATATGGCATTGCCGATCCTCAGGTACTGCAACAAATAGACGCATTTTCGCGCTGGCTTCGCAGTCAGGATTCTGTGAATCACGTCTTGAGTTTTTCAGATACCCAGAAACGTCTGAACAAAAATATGAGTGGCGATGATGAAGCGGCTTATGCGCTTCCCGAAAATCGCGAACTTGCATCACAGTACATGCTTTTGTACGAGATGTCGCTGCCGTATGGTCTCGATCTGAATAACCAAATTAATATGGATAAGTCAGCCTTAAGAGTAGTTGCAACTATTGATAACCTGGGCAGTAAAGAGCTTATACAACTCGAAAATAGTGCGAAAAAGTGGTTTTCTGAACTCGCTCCCGAACTGGAGCTACGGGCTGCGAGCCCGGCACTGATGTTTGCTCACATCGGCGAGCGCAATATGAAAAGTATGGTTGCAGGCACTTTACTGGCTTTGGTGCTAATCTCTTTCTTGATCATATTCGCATTACGTTCATGGCGCCTGGGATTGATAAGTCTCTTAACGAACCTGATACCAGCGTGTGTTGGCTTCGGCATTTGGGGCATCATTTCCGGAGAAATCAATATGGCCCTTTCTGTAGTATTGAGTATGACACTTGGAATTATCGTAGATGATAGTGTGCATTTCCTTTCTAAGTATCAGGATGCCCGGAAACAGGGAATGGACTCAGAATCTGCGGTCAAATATACCTTTACAACGGTTGGAGTTGCGTTGGTAACGACAACCCTGGTGCTGGCGGCTGGATTCAGTATTTTAATGTTGTCGCCGTTTTTGTTAAATGCCCATATGGGGCTACTTACAGTGATTATTATTGTCGCTGCGCTCGTAATCGATTTGGTGTTTTTACCTGCTTTTCTCATGTGGCTTGACAGCGATCACATGCAGCGGGAACGGGAGATATAAAATGGTAGGCTTAAAAAAATTATTTAACAGTGCTGTTGTCGTCATTGCCTTTTTTTCAACATCAGTGGCTTTGGCTGATGAAGCGTCTGAACAAGAAGGTCAGAGAATCGCGGAGGAAAGAAAGGCCCGGGACAAAGGATGGGATAACACCGTTGCTGACACTGTAATGATCTTACGAAACGCTCAGGGGCAGGAGTCTGAACGGGACATGCGCGTGAAAACGTTGGAAGTGGAAGGGGACGGTGATAAAGCCCTGACTATCTTTGACTCTCCCAAAGATGTAAGTGGTACCGCTTTTCTTAGTATATCTCACCCCATAGAGGCTGACGAACAGTGGATATATTTACCCGCAGTAAAGCGCGTTAAAAGAATCGCATCACGTAACAAATCTGGCCCTTTCATGGCCAGCGAGTTTGCGTTTGAAGATCTCACATCTTTTGAAGTAGAAAAGTACAAGTATGACTTGCTACGTGAAGAAGAATATAAAAACATGCCGGTATATGTTGTTGAGCAAGTGCCACAAGATGATTTTTCCGGATATTCGAAGCAGATCCTATGGATTGATAAAGAACATTATCGAGTACACAAAGTTGAGTTTTTCGACAAGAAGGGAGACCATCTTAAGACACTTGATTTTGAAGATTATAAGCTGTACCAGGACAAGTACTGGCGTCCGCTTAAAAGCTTAATGTTTAATGTCCAGACGCAAAAATCAACCGATCTTATTACTAAGAAGCTAGAGTTCGGTGTCGGTCTGGACGAATCCGATTTCGACAAAAACAGTTTACGGAGAGCACGCTAAATCGTGAGAGCGTTATATTTATGCATGGCAGGCGCAGCGCTTGCCAGTTCGGCGGCAGTCGCCGAGGTGGATATCAGTGGTATGGCGGGTGTGGACACCCGGTATTTCTTTCAGGACGCAGCGTATCCCGGTCAGGAGCGTGCACAGTTATCCGCGTTTCTTGAACCGGAAGTCTATACAGAGTGGAATGATGGGCTGGACAGCTTGCTATTCAAGCCCTTTGCTCGTATCGATAATGTTGATAGTGAGCGTTCACATTTTGACATTCGGGAATTGCAGTGGCTGCACCTTGCGGATACCTGGGAAACCCGTGTCGGTATCGGCAAAGTGTTCTGGGGGCAAACTGAGTCACTGCATCTGGTAGATATCATCAACCAGACCGATATGGTCGAGGGCGTGGACGGCGAAGATAAACTTGGCCAGCCGATGGTTAACTTTCGCACCTTCGGCGACTTTGGAACGTTTTCCGCATTTGTACTGCCATATTTCAGGGAGCGTACCTTTGCCGGTCAGGATGGACGCCTGCGTCCACCTCTGCCAATCGATGCTGATGGCGCGGTGTATGAGTCTGATGACGAAGAACAGCATATCGACTACGCCCTACGGTGGCAGAAGTCGATAGGAACCTGGGAGGTTGGATTAAGCTGGTTCGACGGTACGTCGCGCGAGCCAGAACTGATAGCGCCAGACTTAACGTCTGACAACCCGGTAGTGCTGCCTTATTATGCGCAAATTAATCAGTTGGGTGTTGATCTGCTGAAAGTGCAGGGCGCCTGGTTACTGAAATTTGAAGGAATTTACCGAACCGGACAGTCGGAGGACTTCGGCGCCTTTGTCGCAGGCTTCGAGCGTACCAGCGTGGGCGTCTTCGACACCCAGTACGACCTCGGTGTATTGGTGGAATATCAATACGACGAGCGCGACAATAACTACTTCGCTACCGGCCAAAATGATGTAATGGCCGGTTTACGCTGGGTATTAAATGACATTGATGGCACCGAGGTGTTAGCCGGTATTATTCAGGATTTGGATGATACGTCCACTTACAGCGCCTTTATTGAAGCATCCAGCCGAATGACAGACAACTGGCGCTGGCGTCTCGATGGCTATTTCTTCTCGTCAGATGACGCAGACGATACCTACTATTTCATCAGGCGTGATGATCACATTCAGTTTACGCTGGAATATTTCTTCTGACAGCGTTTTGCATCAGCAGCGCTTAACTGAAAAAGGGACAATAATGAAAAAAGCAGTCGTCGCTATAGGATTGTGTTTAGGCATACTGAGCCTGCCGGTTGCGGCAATAGAGAAAATGTACGGCACTTTTGGTGTGGGCTACGCAGACACTGAATTCAGCCAACAAACTAAAGACGGTATTACCTACAACCTTGCCATTGGGCATCAGTTTATGAGCCAGTGGTATGTAGAGTTAGGCTATCAGCAAATCGTTGATGAGCAGGAAGGTGCCGAGAGCATGAAAGCCGATGCGCTATACCTTGCGGTTCTGGGTAAGGCCAGCAGCTATAACGGTGAGCTTTTTTATAAACTAGGTGTAATGAATGTGGACGTGGCGGGCGTCGAGAACATGCTTGGCGACGGTGTTTGTGATGTTGGCGACGCCGTGCCGGAACTTGCACAGTGTCGCTATGATGAGGGAAGTCTCGCTGGCCTTATCGGTTTGGGCTACGATTATCATCTAGGCATGCGTTCTATGTTACGCCTTGAGTACAATTACATCGGCGGTGAAAACGATTTGAAAGCGCACATTGTAAATATAGGCTTTCGGTATAACTTTAACTGACGTGGGCAGCGGTTTGAGGGGGCTTTGTGCAAGGGCGTGGTGCCTTAACCCGGTCAAATGGTTTTTTTCACCCCTCTATTTATGACTTGTGTTGTTAGTAAACTGAGTAAACCTTACATTTTCAGTCTCTGAATGGTTTTGCATCACTACTGGTCGTCGTGCTGTGCCGTATCCCTGTCGCCAGCAGGTGGCAAAGTCGAAATTAGTAAACTAAAACAGAGGCTGACTGGTACAAAGTACAAAGTAAATAACAAGGATCGGTGATTCATGAAAAATGAGTTAGACAGCAAGTTCCTGTTACAGGTGTTTGACAAAATTCGTCAGTTTGGTGAGAAAGAGGGCGACAAGTATCGTCTGAACGGTATTACCGCTTTCACAGATTTGGATGGCTACACGCTGTTTATTGAAGACAAGCATGTAAAGCTTTCTTTTGGCTTTCACAGCCAGTATCACTTCGATTATGAAGATCGTGAACATTACGAAAAATTTGAGAAAAAATTAAAGCAGATCGATAAAGAGTACTGACCTGACACCATTGCCAACAGCCGGTATTGATGCCGGCTTTTTTGTTTCTGCATGACTAAGCCAACCTCACCCGCTATAGCACAATGATTTCGCGTTAAAAGATCCGTAAAACGAACTTGCAGAAAGCAGTTCCTTCGCTGTGCAGGCTAGCGACAGGCTCGCTTCAGTGCCGGCAACGATTTGGCCGTTGGTTTATCCCTAAGCAGAAGCAACATCGCACTTATTCTTCCTCTGCCTAGTCTCAGGCGCATTCTGTCGTTACAATACCGCCATTGTTTTGATGCAGGACTTTCTTTTGGCAGCAGCAATTAAGGCGCCCGAGTTTAAACTTGCCTACCTCGGGCCATCCTACTGGGGCGTCTGGTTAGGGGTTATTCTTCTCAATTTAATTATTTTACTGCCGCTTCCGGTTATTCGTTTTATCGGTAGAGGTGCAGGAAGGTTGATTGCGTTACTGGCACCGAAACGGGCAAAGATCGCACGCCGGAATATCGAATTGTGTTATCCGCATCTGACTGAAGCGGAAATAGATAAACTGGTTAAAGAAAACGTCGCCAGAACCGGCATGGCGTTGTTCGAAACCGCAATGGGCTGGTGGTGGCCACAGTGGCGCATTAAACGCCATTTTGTAGTGGAAGGCTACGAGCACGTAGAAGCCGCAGTCGCGCAGGGTAAAGGCGTGTTTGGCATGGCGCTTCATAACATGAATCTGGAGTTTGCCTGCCGTGGCCTGGGGTACACCCATCCCAGCATTGCGTTTTACCGCAAACACAACAACCCACTGATGGATTATTTGCAATATCATGGCCGTAACCGGTCAAACAAATACATGATCCATAAACGCAACGCCAAGGCATTACTGGCAGCGATGAATGAAAAAGAGCTGTGTTTATACCTGCCCGACCAGGATTATGGACGCGCGCAAAGCATATTTGTGCCTTTCGGTGGCGTGAAAGATACAGCCACCACTACGGCCACGCTGATGTTTATTCGCCGCAGTGACTGTGTGCCAATGCTGATAACGTCGCAATACACGGCGAGGGGATATAAAGTGAAGTTTTACCCGCCACTGGAGAATCTCGCTGACATGGAAGACGACGCTGCTCTTACTCTATTGAATGAGCATATCGCGACCATTATAAAGGAACAGCCCGAGAGCTATCTGTGGATGCATAAACGTTTTAAAACGCGTCCCGATCCAGAATCGCCATCACTGTACAACTGACTTACCGGCTGTTTTGGACGATACTGCAGGGACATAGATACGGATTTCTCATCATCAGTCGGAATCTCGGCTTGCTATTCATTGGCAAACATAAAATACTTTATGCAGAGATAACGACACTGCGTTTCAGATGAAGTACCGGAAGTAACTCACATGGCAAAAAAAAGCTTTTCCAGCTCACTGTTTTGGGCGAAGCATATCGGTCTGGCACTGGCGCTGATAATAATTGCTGGCATTGTTATCGTGCTTCAGCGCGATAATGCCACTGAGCCACTGCCGGAAGGCGAAACTAAGGAAAAGTCAGTTTCCAGTGGGCTCTCAGAGTTTTATCGTGAGTTTCGTATGTCGTCAACGGATCCCATTCTGGAAGAAATCGGTGACTTCGTGCTAAGTGTTGGCGACACCGAAGAGACATTGGATGAACGCTTGCAGAATATGTCCAGTCAGACCCGTCCGGTCACCCGACGGTGGACAGGAGAGCACAAGTTTCGGACTTTCAGTGCAGGTAACACGTTGCGGGAAGCTATTTCAGCTTATGCGCAGCAGGAAGGAATGCAGGTCATATGGGACCTGGATCAGGATTTCGTGATAAAAGACCAGTTTCAGATGGATAACACCATTGCAGGCTCGCTGGCGAAAATCGCCACGGCTATCGACAGCAATTTCGAAGGGGAAGTGAAAGCTTACCTTTGTCCACGCCAGCGCTCTTTAGTGGTTACTGCAGAAGAAACCGATTTCATCAAACAAAACTGCTCGGTGGTAAAGGCCAGCTAAACGTCGCCAAAGCAAAACCTGAAGCATTATCGACAGGTTTCTGGTTAGTTCACGTCCCCGCATCGTTGTTAAGAAAAAGCGCTATCGTAAGAAGAGGCGCAATTTTTTACTGCCTCCTATAAGTCACAACGATAACAAGCCCGCTTGGTAACGCTTTGCATTATTCCGCCCGCGCGTTGTGTATGTTCCAAATACCGGCCTGGTCTGATGTTGCAGGCGCAAGTAGCCTGTTACTGCTTATGTCGGTCAGATTATCCGGTGTGAAAAACCGTTTTCCAATGCCCTGAAACTATATGCCTTATTTCGTCCAGTTCATCATTGTCCTGTGCATACTTGCTGTCGGCCAGTGTCAGCTGATGATACTGGTTTCGCAGCTCAAGGTAGGCGCTTTGCAACGCCGTCGCCTTGGTTTCAGCAATAATACCGGCGTTTTTAGTCGCCTCAATGATGCGCAGATTGTCAGTGTATTCAGCCAGCGCTGGCGTAGCAGAAGAATGTGCTAACACCCAGAACTGCACGATGAATTCAATATCAGTGATCCCGCCTTCACACTGCTTAAGATCGACGCCTTCAGCAGTAGATGACAACAGGTGCTCGCGCATTTTGTGACGCATGTCAGATACCTGAGTGCGCAGCTCATCAACGTCACGCTGCTGCGACAGTATTTCTTCTCTTACCGCGTTAAACGATGCCAACAATTCGGCATCGCCCAGGATCCCCCGTGCGCGGACGAGAGCCTGATGTTCCCATGTCCACGCTTCCTCGCGCTGGTATACCGCAAATCCATCAATATGGCAGCAAAGCAGGCCTGCATTGCCAGAGGGGCGCAGGCGCAAGTCGGTTTCATACAACTGTCCGAACAGCGTAGTGGTATTCAGTAAATGCATAATGCGCTGTGCCAGTTTGATATAGAACTGCTGTGCTTCAATTTCTTTTTTGCCGTTGGTTGTAACATGGCGGGGAGCGTTATGCAGAAACACCAGATCCAGATCGGAACCGTAGCCAAGTTCGAACCCACCCAGCTTCCCGTAGCCTATTACACCAAAACCTTTGGTACCGGCTTCAAGATGCGAGGGCACGCCAAACCGCTCGCTGACCTGTTGCCAGGCGGAATTCACCACGCTTTCCAGCAACACCTCTGCCAGTACCGTTAGTTTGTCACTGACGTTCGGGATTGGGAGGGAACCGCTGATATCGCTGGCGGCGATGCGTAACTGCTGGCACAACTTAAACTGGCGCCAGCAGTCCATCATCAGCTCTACATCGTCGGGATCAATACGCAATAAAGCCTGCCGTAAGTCCTGCTCGTACTCCTGCTTACTGCGAAGAATGTCGGTGTTTTGTTGTTCCAAATAAACCGGCGTTAAGAGCTCATCTAACAGCAAAGGGAAACGTTGGATCTCGGTGGCTATCCACTCGCTTCGCTCACACAATCGGATGAGCTGGCGCAATACGTCCGGATTTTCCAGCAGTAGATCCAGATACGTGGTACGCCCGGTGATAGCATTGATGACCCCCAGCACACGTGATAACACCTGACGCGTATTTTCCACGTGGCAATCCAGCAGAATATACAGTAATTCCGGCATCAGCTTATTCAGTGTATCTTCCCCGCGCTGGCCCATCCGGTAACTGCGAAGTTGCTGACGGAACTCTGTCAGTGTTGTAAGGACAATCCCGGCATCGTCGTCGGTGAGATGGGGGGATAACAGCTGCCTGAACTCGTCATCGCCTAAGTCCAGGTTCCAGGCATCCCGACACACTGCAAACCGTTCATCTTCCTCGGTGTGTGCCTCATGCGTTTCCTCAACCAATTGATTAAACTGATGATGGATGCGGGCCATTACGGCATCCAGATGCCGTAAAAAAGCCGGGTAGTCCTCAAACTCACACACCGTGGCAACAATCTGCTGACCCCATTCATCTTCCGGCAGCGTCTGGGTTTGTTCGTCCTGCCATTGCTGAAGGGTGTGCTCGACTTTGCGCAGAAACAGATAATCCTGCTTCATTTCCGTAACGCTTTCCTCGTCGACCAGCTCCAGCTCTGCAAGCGCATCCAGAGTTACCTGAAGCCCTTTTTGCTGCAAAGCCGGCTCGCGCCCCCCATGTATGAGTTGAAAGCTCTGAGCAAAAAACTCGACCTCGCGGATGCCGCCGGCACCAAGCTTGATGTTGTCTGACAATCGCCTGCGCCGGATCTCGGTTGCAATTAGTTGCTTCATGTTACGCAGTGCATCAATCGTAGTGAAATCCAGGTAGCGACGGAAAGTGAAAGGGCGCAAAATTTCCTGCAAGTCGTCGAAATAAGGTGACCTGATGTCATTAATGACGCGGGCTTTTACCATCGCAAAGCGTTCCCAGTGCCGGCCTTGTTCCTGGTAATAGTCTTCCAGTGCGGCAAAATGCATAGCAAGTGGACCACTTTCCCCAAAAGGCCGTAAACGCATGTCCACCCTGAATACCTGACCATCAACCGTTATCTTGTTGAGCGAATTAATTAAACGCTGAGCCAGACGCGTGAAGAACTGCTGGTTTTCCAGAGGCTTGCGTCCCTCTTCTGTCTCTCCTTTGTGAGGGTAGGCGAATATCAGGTCGATGTCTGAGGAAAAATTGAGCTCTTTGCCGCCCAGTTTGCCCATGGCAAGAATAAACATCGGTTGCGGGCCGTACTGACCCATTGGTGTGCCGTGTTTCTCGCAGAGTGTCTTATATTGCCATTGGTATGCCGACTGAATCAGGCTGTCTGCCAGTGCTGAAACCAGAGTGAGCGAATCTGCGATAGCCTGAGAGTTGGTCAGATCCCGCCAGGCAATGGCTACCATCCAACGGTTGCGGCACTGCCTTAATGCGCTTAGCAAGGCCTCTTCGGTTTTTGCTTGTGAGCATTTATTTGCAACATCCTCTTGCATCGCCTCGCGGGATAACGGCGTGTTTCCCTGCTCCAGATTGTCCTGCACCCATTGTGGGTGGCGGATAAGTTGTTCGGCCACATATTCTGAGCGCCCCAGTACAGACCTGATAACGCTCTGTTGGTCGCTGGAAAATGACCGGACATCAAGCGTCTCAGACAGACGTTGCCAGAATTGTTCGGCGTACTCTTCAATCAAACTGTTATTTCCCGTAGGTGTAGGCATAATACAGGCATGCGTATGAATTAAACTGACATGCAGAGTCTGGCATACTTCAATTCTCCACTCCAGCGTGCAGTTGTCCTGATTAGGGAGTGATGTAGGTGGATGCACTGTTAAAACTGGTACCGTTATCAAACGACCTGTGGATTTATCTGGCCATTGATGTGGCGCTGGCATTATTGCTTCTTGTACTGATGAAGTGGCTGACAGGCCTGTTCCGTAAAAACACCGTTACTGAAGAGTTGGGTGTCAAAGACAATTTTGCATTTGGGATCAGCATTGCAGGCGGCATGTTGTCTCTTTGCATTGTGCTAAGCTCAGTTGTGGGACGTCACGTCGGGCAGGGGTATCAGGATGCTGCTATCGGTATGCTGACCTTCGGCTTAATCGGCATCATACTGGTAAAGTTTGGTCGCTATGCACATGATAAACTGGTGCTTAACCGGGTCGATACGGTTGCGATGATCTCCGACCGCAGCGTCAGTATTGCGCTGGTGGATGCGGCCAGTCTGATTGCAAGCGCGATCATTCTGCGTAGTATGATGTTGTGGGTAGACGGCAGTAATATGAATGCAATCATCGCGATTAGTACAGGTTTTGCGGTAGTGCTGACCATACTGATGGTAATGACCCGCATTTACGAAGCCCGCTATGCCCGTGATAACCAGAATGACTCTTTTCAGGGGGCACTTCGCAAAGGCCAGATGGCGCTGGCGATTGAACACTCTGGTAACCTGCTGGGTACGGCAATGGTGGTATCTGCCGCCAACAAATTGCTTACCTACCATCCTGCCGGATATGTATCGAACGTAACGGGCTGGTTAATTGTCAGCGTCGTGTTAGCAATTTCACTTCATCTGACGGTAATGCTGAGCAAGCGAATTATCCTGTACGGAATGAATTATCGTCAGGAAGTCGATCAACAGCATAACGTCGGTGTAGCGTGTTTAGGTCTGACACTAAGTATTGGTATTGCGCTGATAGTAAACGGCGTGCTGGGGCATTAACCACCGGCGCTTCTGTATTCGTTGTTTCTTATTGTGCTAATAGGCAACAGCGTCGCCATCGCTTGCTGGAAACAGACGAACACACTGACTGTTTCGCCGTTGATGAAATTAGCGAACGTTGTTTGCTGCCGCGCTGATTGGGTCTCATTGGCTGACCAGTTAACCTCCAACTACCAACAGCCATATGGTCGTATCGAAGCCGCGCAGAGGCAACAGCATTTACCGGTTTCATATCGGGCGAACGAAAGCGGGATAAGACAGGTTGTTGGTTTTATAAAATAAGAGTCGCTAAACAATAGCGGTCTTTCGGTCTTATACAGAATGCCGCATTACTGCCCGGAAAATTTCTCGTTCACCCATACCGCTTCAGTATCTGCCAGCTTTTTTGTGTTAATCAGCTTTTGTTTCTGCGTGCGGGAGAGTTGTTTCACTCTGTACTCGGCTTTCAATGCCTGACTCTTAGTGGTGACCTCAAACACACCGCGAAAAACCAGCGGGCTTTTTCCTTTCAATGCTTTAGCCCCTCCGGGCTTTTCTCCCCGATGTTGGGCGATCCTGCGAATTGGATCGCAAGTAATTCCGGTGTAAAACTGACCCAAGCGATTTTCAATGATGTAGATATACCAACGAGAGGAGTTTGGTTCCTCATTATCGGTGTTGGCTGTTATACTTGCCGACAAGATTCAGAGCCCCTGAAATAGCGATATCTTTATGATTTTACCAGATTTTAGCAAAGCAAGAATTCTCATTGTCGGCGATTTGATGCTCGACCGTTACTGGACTGGCGGGACGGGACGGATTTCGCCCGAGGCGCCGGTACCGGTAGTGAATATCAGTGACACGGAAGATCGTCCCGGTGGCGCTGCCAATGTCGCGATCAACGCGGCATCTTTGGGTGCGCAGGTCAGTCTGATAGGCCTCTGCGGAAAAGATGAAAACGCACAAATCCTTCGACAGAAACTGGAGTCTTTCGATATAGATTGTCGGTTTTTCCCGGTGGAAGGGATGGACACTATTACCAAGCTTCGCGTCATGAGCCGCAACCAGCAGCTTCTGAGAATGGACTTTGAAAAAAGCTTTGCCGAGGTAAGTAAAACGGAATTGGAAAGTGCGTTTGAACAGGCGGTAGGAAGTGCCGATATGGTGATCTTATCTGATTATAATAAAGGCTGTTTATCGGCACCGCAGTCATTGATTGAAAAAGCAAAGAAAGCGGGCAAAGCCGTAATTGTTGACCCGAAAGGATCCGATTTTGGTAAATACAAGGGCGCAACACTCATTACGCCAAACCTGTCGGAACTATCGGCCATTACCGGCGAGGCGAAAGACGAAGCCGAACTGGTGAAACATGCTCACGAATTGCGTGAGTCCCTGTCGCTGGATGCGCTGCTGCTAACGCGTTCAGAGGCTGGAATGACTCTCTTTGAAAAAGGGCAGGATGAATTTCACCTGCCAGCCAAAGCCAAAGAAGTGTACGACGTGACAGGAGCTGGCGATACGGTTGTCTCGACACTGGCGGTAGCGATGGCATGCAAACTGCCGACTCAGGCGGCTTGCGTGCTGGCCAACCTGGCGGCAAGTGTGGTTGTGGGTAAGTTAGGCACTTCTACGGTTACCAATACCGAGTTGGCAATGGCGCTGGGGGAGCAGTCTGTGCATCTCGACGGTGGCGTGATGACCGAAGATCAACTGGTTATTGCGTTACAGTCTGCCCGCGAGCGCGGTGAGAAAATTGTGATGACCAATGGTTGCTTCGATATTCTGCATGCCGGCCATGTGTCTTATCTGGAAGAAGCCGCAGCACTGGGAGACCGCTTAATTGTTGCGGTGAACACCGACGCCTCAGTAACCAAACTTAAAGGGCCTGGCCGGCCGGTGAATAATGTGTCACGCAGAATGGCGGTGCTGGCAGGGCTCAGCTCGGTTGATTGGGTTGTGCCGTTCTCTGAAGATACACCGCGCCGCCTGATTGCGCAGTTATTACCGGACGTGTTGGTAAAAGGCGGCGATTATAAGCTGGAAGCCATAGCCGGAGCCAAAGAGGTCATGGATAACGGTGGAGAGGTAAAAGTGCTCTCGTTTGAGGATGGTGTAAGCACAACCGGAATTATTGATAAAATCGTCAATCGGGATGTGAAAAAGGCCTGATTTGTCTGTTTTTGTGACATTACAGAGGGCGCCAGCAGAGCGCCCTTTTTTATGTCTTTTCCATGGCGGGGAAGGGGGCTTTACGTTAAGCTAGAACCCTCGTTGTCGTAGTTATTAGCATTAGCGGTAAATTCATGTACGAAAGTTATTACGGACTTAACTCCAAACCGTTCCAGCTGACGCCAGACCCGGCGTTTTTCTTTGCCAGTAAATGGCATAAGCGAGCGATGTCGTATTTGCAGTATGGCTTGTCGCAGGCGGAAGGGTTTATCGTCATTACCGGGGATATTGGTACAGGAAAAACCACTATCGCTAACAGTCTGCTCAATGACATTGAAGATGACATTATGGCAGCGCAAATCGTCACACCAAAGCTGACTCCCGATGAGTTAGTAAAAATGGTGGCCGCGAAATTTGAGCTGGATGTTACCGCTAAGACGAAAGCGGATATTCTTAAAGATCTCGAAAAGTTTTTATTCGATCTGAGCAAGCAAGGCAAGCGGGCTTTGCTGCTGGTAGATGAAGCACAAAACCTGCCTCTGGAGACCATCGAAGAGCTGCGTATGCTGTCTAATTTCCAGCAGGCGGGTAAGCCTCTGCTGCAAAGCTTCTTGTTAGGTCAGGAAGAGCTGCAGCCGATACTACGTGCTCCCAACATGGAGCAGTTCAGACAGCGTATAGTGGCATCCTGTCACCTTGCACCGCTCACTGAAGATGAGACCAAGTCGTATATTGAATACCGAATGCATCATGCTGGGTGGAACGGTACCTCATTATTTTCTGAAGAAGCCTTCTCTCGCATTCATCAATTCACCCGAGGCGTACCGCGTAAAATCAATACTCTGATGGACCGCATCCTGCTGTACGGATTTCTGGAAGAACTGGAAAAGCTGACTGAGGAAGCGGTAGAGGCAGTGATAGATGAAGTCAAAGAAGAGATGTTCGAGCCTGAAAAAGTGCAGGTAGAAGAGGCTAGTCAGAATATCGCGGCTTCATCTGAAGGTCAGGATGGTCACGAGCCCGGGTCTTACAAGCCAGCTCAGAAAGTGCTCACGCCAAATGGTAATGAAATTCAGGACGCAGAGTATTACAAAGCGATGCTGGCTGAGTTAGTGGATGCGCTGGATGACGCGATTGGGCACAAGGTCAAGCTAACTCAGTATATTGATAAGTTGCTGAAGAAAAAGTATCAAACCTACGTTAGATTAAAGACAGATGATGATGCAAAGTGAGAAGGGCGGTTGCTCACTTTGCCGTGGTTAAAACCGGTTGGATTGAGTGTTGATGTTGTTAAAGCCGCTATTGTTCTGCGTCTCAGTAATGCCACCCTGGCCTTCGGCGCTATCTGAACGGGAATTGAAAATATAGGTGATACCGATAGTCACCCTACGTTCTTTGAAGTCACCGAAGTTAATAAATGAATTTTCTCCAGCACGTTCAATATAATTCAGCGACGTATTTAGTCTTAACGAGCGACCAATATTTCTTGTATAGCTAATAGAGCTATTCCAGGTTTCATTTTCAGTATCGTCGCCTATTGACGCAACTTCATTCCGTTCTATTAGTGCATAGCTAATACTTGCCGATATTGTGTTTCTCCGTCCTAACCTATGGTTGATACGGGTTGACACTGAGCGCGTTCTTGTTTGGCGATTATTCGTTACGTAGGTATCTAAAGAATAACGGGTATTGAGGACGACTCTGGTTCTTTTGCCCGATAAGCCAAACTCTGCGTTAAGTGATTGTCTCTTTATCACCTCATCGGTCAGTTCGAGGTTGGGCGAGAAGAACTCCAGGAATGTTTCACCCGTCTGTAACTGGTAATCCAGGCTTGCCGGTTGAAAACAATCTGCCAGAGAGGTACTTCCTTGCTGGCAAACAAATACACCCATGCTGTCAGGTTCATTTATCAGCCGACTGAAGTTAGTAACATTTTCTGTATACTGAAGCGAACTGCGAAGCTTCTTAGTATTATAACGAATACTGACGTTACCAGTTTCCCCGGTCGCATTTCGAGTGAGTCTTGCTCTTAGGCTGGTTCTCGGAGTGGCTGCCCAGTTAATTTCACCCTCAAGAAAGTAGGTGTCGTCGTTAATGTCTTCATCGTTAGCGATTTCAACATCAATGTCACTGTCAAATTGTCTGCTGTAGGCAACCCGAATATATCGGTTTCTGCTTTGGCGGTAAGTCAGGCCAGCACCTGCGGAGTAAAACTCTCGTTTGGTTGTTCCGGTGGATGTGGCACTCTGGTATTGGTATGCATCATGAGAGGCGGCAATATAGATTCCAAACTCTTTGTAAACCATCAACTCGCCGGCAAAATCTCCGCGTCGGGTAATAAAGTCGTTGCTAGAAAGCGTTACTGGGTTCCCCTGGTTGCCTCTGTCTGTTTCCCTGTACGCGCCACTAAGCTCCCAAAAGAAGATATCTGCATCTTCCGTATTACGTGCAGTGCCCTGGAAACTTATGTCCGTGTTGTCAAACCCCTGCCGGTTTTGTCCTCTCGGGCCAGTTTCAACTTTTGATACTCTGGCAACGCCATTGCCTAAGAAGTAATCACCTTTCCTTTTCGTCAAAATGGCAGCCAGCGAGTTATTACGCGTTTTCACCAGGTTGCTATCATCGTTAATAACATCCGTTACAATATAATTCTCGGGAGTTAGGTTTCGATAAGAAAAGCCGCCGTTTGCCTGAATGCGCAACACGTTATCGATAGCGGAATAGCTCGCCTGGTAATTAAAGTTGGTGTAGGTGTCTTCGCTAGAGGAATTTTCTCTGAAGTCATCTCGCTCCAGGTAGGTTACGTTAGCGCTGGCGCGCCCCTGAAACTTCGCTGATCGGTAACTGATATTAACATTAGGATTTACTCTGTAGACCGACGAGTCTCCGGACACAGATGAATCTGTAGAAACCTCACGGAAAATCGCCGAGCCAGAAACGCTACTGTTCGCCCTTAGCTCACCTGCCTCAGCAACATACCAAGATCCAGTCAAATAAAACGCAGTGAATAAAGCTGCTTTGCTCCTTGCTTTATCGCTCAGCACGTCGCTTATTCCCTATCTGAATAGTAGTAACCGTAGTAACCGTTAAATGCATCTTCTTCAACAGACTTATTAACGACAAAGCCTATAGCCATGTCAGGGTTAAGCCTGTCAACAGCGAAGCGAATATCATTTAACTTGGTTCGACCTTCTTCGATTACCACCATGGCCTGACCCGCAAAGTTAGCAAGCACGGCAGTCTCAGTTATCCCAATCAACGGAGGCGTATCAATCACTACAACACGATCAGAGTAACGGTTAGCAAACTCATCAACGATGTCATGCATTCTCTGACTGGCAAGTAACTCGGTAGACTTATGGTGGAAACGCCCAGCTGGTATGATTTTCAACGTTTCTAAATTGGTGGGGTAAATGACATCGGCGATATCGTCGACTTCACCCATGAGGTATTCCATCAGGCCGTTTCTGCGCTCTAATTTCAGCGTGTTCAACACATTCGGCTTTAAGACATCAGCATCCACCAACAGAACGGTTTTATCTTGCTCAGAAGCGATGCTCAGCGCCAGGTTAGTGGCCGAGAACGTTTTTCCTTCAGAAGGCCGGCTACTGGTCACCATAATAATGTTGCTGTTGTGCAGTGTTTTGGCCAGTGGCCCAAACGCATTACTTAGAAGCTTACGTTTAATTTCACGGTATTCTTCATTAATCTGGCGGCGGTTACCGACCAAAGACACAAAGCCTCTTTCATCAAGCTGCTGAAAATTCAACTTGAAAGGGCGTTTTTCACCGGGAACCGCGTTCGCCTGTTTGGGCGCTTCAGAGGCACCCACTGGTGCACCAATTGACTCGTCATTCGGTAACGTCACTTCTTCTGTTGTGACCTGTTCAGCTTGCTTCTTTTCAAGCTCTTTCTTTTTTGCTTCCTGTTGCCTGGCTAGGGCTTTTTCAATAGTACTTTTCATTAGAACAGCCCCTGAAATACTTTTATGTTCATCGAGTCAACAATTATCATACCAACAAACATAGCGAGAATGACCCCTGAAGATAAGGCAAATACGAATATTCGAATACGGTTTCTTCGCTTCACCTTGTCTTTATCCAGGTGGGTTACCACACCCCATATAGGATAGTCTGTTACCGCTTTGAGTTGGTTTGCTCTCAACAATACCGGGGTTATCTGACTGATTAAAAATGCGATACCGAACCCACTGCCAAACCCTAAGATAAGCACACCAACGTACTGAAGGATCCTTTTAGGCCCTGCAGGAGCGGTTGGTAGTTTAGGTGGCTGAAGCACTTTAAACTGAATATCTTCACCAGAAAGCTGAGCGCGTTTAGAAAGATCTGCCGACTCTTTTCTTGCCAACAATGCTTCGTATTTACGCTTAAGGATCCCATAGTCACGATTTAACGCAGTCGATTCCGCTTCAATTTGTGGTACAAGATCAATTTTCGACTCTAACTCTGCGATATTGTTAGAGACGTCATCACGCTTCACGTTCAATGACGCGAGTCTACTTTCCAGCTTAGAGACTTCCAGACTCAGTTCTCTGCCTAACGAATTCAGGCTTAAGGACTCGCTGTCATCTTTGTTAACTAACTGAGATATTTCAACGTCTCTGAGTTCTTCCAATGACGTGATGAGGTTCTTTGTTTCGATCACATCAGGATGTTTATCAGTGAACCGCAGCATTAAAGAATCTAACTTTTCTTCAAGTCCACGTATACGGTCGTCGTAACGCGTTTCCAGGCCAGAGGAACCAGAGTCGCCCGAAGCGATAGAGTCGCGGGTATTGTTCAGGCGCGCGTTGATTGATTCAATCTGCTTACGCGTTTGCCGTATCTCAAGCTCAACCGCCGACAACTCACCTTTTTCACGCTCTAATCGCGAGTAAAAGGTGCCTTGTATAGGCAAAATGTCGCTGTAATTGCGTTTGAAATCGGCAAGCCGTTCCTCTGATTCTTTCAGGCGGTTCTCATACTCGGCAATTTCATTATCGATAAACCGTTCTGCGTTATCAGAACTACGGCGGTTATCCCCTAGCGCCCCTTCAACAAACAGGTTTAGCGTTTCCTGCACAACACGCTGGGCTACCACGGCATCACGGTGAGTGTAAGAAATCCGATAAATATTGTCGCGGGATGTACCGGTAAGATCGATATTGTTTTTTAAGGTATTTACAAGGTTATCGAAAGCCGCTTCCGAAGTCGTCGTTAAATCGAGATCTGAGGCCCGGGCTATCTTAGCTACGTTTTCCGGTGTCAGAAGGGTGCGGGCCATCATTCTGATTTCCTGCTCCTGATTCGTCTGAATGGCAAGCCCTCTTAACATAGGCTGTAATACAGAACGGGTATCAACGTGCACTGTGGCATTCGAGCGATAGTAATCAGGTTGATTTGCAACATAGAGAAAGCCAATCGGGCAGATTAACCATGAGCAAATAATAATATAGCGCTTTTTTATCCAGATACCTTTTATATAGTCGGTAACCTGGACCAGTAATTTTTGTAACTCAAACATGTCAATAACTACTTCTGATTTTAGAACCAAGCTTCAGGAATAATCACGATATCCCCGGGTAACATGTCTACGTTTTCTTCTATATCTCCCTCACGAATGAGGTCATCTATATTAATCTCGTAAACTTCCTGTTTACCGTTAACAACGCGTACTAGTTTTGCGTCATTACCGTTAGCAAAGTCGGTTAGGCCACCTACTGAAATCATCAGGTCAAGCAGGGTCATATGCTCTGTGTAATTAATCGCCTTAGGATTTGTTGCTTCACCAATCACCCGTACCTGTTCGCTCAATGGCCCCTGGAAGCCAGTTACACTCACTGTTACTCGCGGATTGTTAATATAAAGCGAGAGCGCCTCTTCAATTTCCCTTGCCAGTATTGTTGGAGTTTTACCCGCTACATCAAGATCTTCAACCAGAGAAGTGGTGACTTTTCCATCGGGGCGAACTACGAATTGGCCTGAAATTTCCGGGTTGCGCCACACAAAAATATTAAGCCGATCTCCCGGCCCAATCAGGTAGTGGTAACTGTTAACGTCGGTGGTGAGTGAAGCCCTGGTCGTCGCTGTCGGAAGTGATGAATTTGATGAGCATCCTGCCAATAGTATGGTAGCCAGTGCGGTAATTAAAATTAACTTATCCGGGCGCATAAGCGATCGTCCTACACTTCTTTAAGTTTTGTGATTCTTACAGGGTCAGTACCCTACGCTAAATATCACTATAATGCCAACATCGGTTCTAGTCTATTGCATAAATTATCTTTATCATAGATGCTGTAGCTGCGTAGATAGGGAGGCCAGTTGTGGCAGTAAATAAGCGAAATCAAAATAAGCGCTCAAATATATTAGTGGTAACAGAAGCGTTGCTCATCGCTTACATGGGGTACATAACGCAGTTCGTTTTGGTGCAGTTAAGCCTTGCGCCCACAGTGACAATCGAAAAGCTGGTGGTAAATGTAGGATTACTTACCGTAAGCATTCTCATTTGTTCATTGTCGGTGGGTCTTTACGAAGCAAAATTACGGGAAACGTTTAGAGGTATCATCCGACGCATTTTCGTCAGCGTCGGTCTGAGTTATTTCCTTGTGGAAATAATCAGTCGCACATTCTTCGACGATCTCGTCATGCATTCTTACTTTCTGCCAGTAGCAGTCTGTTCGATCATTATTACATTGGTTGTATTTCGTTATTTTACCAACCGGCTTGGTCTGCTTGGTTTAGGTAAAATGCGAATAGTCGTACTTGGTGCTGGTGAACGGGCATCAATTATAGAAAAGCGAATGCGTCGTGATGTGGATAGAATTGGTTTTGATTTGCTTGGTTTTGTTCCTATCCCCGGAGATAACCGGGAAGAAGGAATAAAGAAAGAGAAAACCATTCACGTAAAAGTAGATGAAAATTTTCAGCATTTTATATCCGAAAATGATGTCGAAGAAATCGTCATCGCTTGTGACCAGAGACGCGGAACATTACCTATCGATGTCTTGTTTGAATGTCGCCTGCGCGGAATTGAAGTGACAGACCTGCTGGATTTTATGGAGCGTGAGACAGGGCAAATTGTCGTCAATCTTATGTACCCAAGCTGGGTTATTTATTCAAATGGGTTCCAGTCAAATAACTATTTAAGAGACGCTTTAGATTATACGCTGAATGCTCTGCTCGCCGCGTTCGTGTTTGTTTTTGTGTGGCCATTTATGCTGATTACCGCGTTAATTATTTTTCTTGATGATGGTATGCGTACCAAAACGTCAGTGTTCTACAAGCAAGAGCGCGTGGGTCTGAATGGTAAACTTTTTAAAATCATTAAGTTCCGCAGTATGCGGCCAGATGCCGAAAAAGACGGTGCTAAATGGGCTAGCAAAAATGATGATCGGGTTACGCGCATAGGTCACTTTATTCGAAAGTATCGTATTGATGAACTTCCTCAGCTTATCAATGTGTTCAAGGGTGAAATGGCTTTTATTGGCCCCAGACCTGAGCGTCCGGAATTTGTTGAAAAGCTGGTGAGGGAAGTTCCTTATTACAATCAGCGTCACAATGTGAAGCCGGGATTGGCTGGGTGGGCGCAACTTAACTACCCCTACGGTGCCAGCGTTGAAGACTCAATGGAAAAGTTGAAGTTTGATTTGTACTACGTGAAGCATCAAAGTTTGCTTCTGGATATATTAATACTTGTCCGAACAGTTGAAGTGGTTTTGTTCGGCAAAGGGCGATAAAGAATGCGAGACAGATTGAATGCGATGACAGTCGATGTCGAAGATTATTTTCAGGTCTCGGCATTTGAAGACGTTATTAAGAAGTCTGACTGGGATTCCATCGCCCTGAGAGTGGGCGAGAATACTCACAGACTGCTGGATATTTTTGCAGAACACGGCACAACCTCTACCTTTTTCACGTTAGGGTGGGTGGCAAAGCGGTGTCCTGATGTTATTAAGCGCATTGTTGCAGAGGGGCATGAACTGGCGAGCCACGGGCTTGAACATCAGCGCGCTACAACGATGTCTCAGGATACCTTCTATGCCGATGTCAGTGAGAGTAAAAAGATACTGGAAGATATATCCGGCGTTTCAGTAAAGGGCTATCGAGCGCCGAGTTTCTCGGTAAACGACAGTAACACGTGGATTTACTCAGTGATTAAAGAACTGGGTTTTACCTACTCATCCAGCACCTATCCTATCGAACACGACTTGTATGGTGTACCGCACTGGCCGAGGTTTAAGTATGTCCGTCCGGAAGGAATCGTTGAAATTCCGATCCCAACGATACGTCACGGTGAGAAAAACGTGGGCATTGGTGGCGGCGGCTATTTCCGGCTTTATCCTTACTGGTTATCTAAACGACGAATTGAAAAGTTTATGCGCAGTGAAGATGCGCCATATAGCTTTTATTTTCACCCCTGGGAGATCGACAGCGAACAGCCAGTAATTAAGGATGCTCCATTAAAATCCAGGTTCAGACATTACATTAACCTTAGCCGGATGGAAGGCAAGCTGGTTTGCCTGCTCAAAGATTATCGCTGGGGAACTATGTCTGAAGCTTACGGGCTTTCAGAGGCCAGAGAAGTAGCAGAGGCGTAGTTGAGACATTATGTTTAGGGATGAACACAGAGCGTTATATTTATATGGCGTAGTATTACTGCTTTGCTGGATTGCGTTGTGCTGGCAGGGTATTTACTCTGCAGCAGAAATTTGGTGGGGAAATGAAATATTCAATCACGGGTTTTTCGTGATTCCCGCGACGCTATATTTAATCTCCAGGCGTCTCCCTCAACTATCCGCCATTCCATTAAAACCGTCCAAAATCGCGTTGCTCGCCGTTATTCCGCTGATGTTGATTTACATCACGGGACTGGTTGGCGGCATACAGCTGTTTATGCATGTCGCGGCGTTCACATTGTTCCCTTGCCTTATTTGGTTGCTTATTGGTACCAGGGCAGCCTTATGCATAGCATTTCCACTGCTTTTCGTGCTTTTCAGTATTCCTGTTGGTGAGCAGCTCATTCCCTATTTGCAGGAGATAACTGCTGATGGGTCGGTCGCGTTGCTCAAAATGACAGGTGTACCGCTATACCGCAATGGACTGTACATCGAAATACCAGGTGGGCGCTTTCTGGTAGCAGAAGCCTGTTCAGGCGTAAGCTTCTTTATAGTCAGTATTGTGATTGGGTCGCTTTATGCGTATCTCAATTTTACAACCAGAAATATGCGCGCGATGTTTGTGGTTATTTCTCTGGTGCTGCCAGTGGTTGCGAATGTGTTGCGCGTTTATGGCATTATTCTTATTGCCTATAACACTGACATGGAATACGCGGCAGGGGCGGACCACCTGATTTATGGCTGGTTTTTCTTTGCGTTTGTATTGCTGTGTCTGTTAGGTGTCGGAGAGATACTTAATAAACTTCAGAAGCCTCAGGTAATCCCTGAGGCTACAGAAACTCCCGCTTTGCAATTCACACCCTATCGCACTCCAGTGCTCTGCGTAGCGGCACTTTCCGTTGCATTTACCGTGTGGGCTAACATCGCCATGAGCGCTTCTGAGCGGGATGATGAGCTTAAAGGGGTATTTCGCACAGTGTCTTCGGTTGTGGACACATGCGAACCGGAAAGATACTGGCGGCCTCAGTTCGATATGCCCAGTGCCGAAAAGCAAACATTTATAGATGTTGATGGAAGTTGCCGGTTCCAGTTTTATCAGGCATGGTTTGACGAAAACGAAAATGAGCTGGTGTCAGACCTCAACAAGCTTTACGACGAGAAGTCCTGGTCTTTAGTGGCAGAAGAATACCAAAATATCACGTTGGGAGAGCTCGACTATCCCATCACGATTAAAATTCTTACATCTCCTTCAGGCGAGCGAATTCGAGTGATTTACTGGTATGATTTTGGAGATAAATTCTTCACCAGTAAAATAAAAGCGAAGTTTTATCAGATCTATCTGCGTATTTCCGGGCAGGATTATGCCGGCAAAATCAACGTGATTGCGATTCCGGAAGACGCTACATTCGAGCAGTTGAACATTAATCAGTTAATACCTTCATTATGACCAAAGCCCTTGTACTGACAGAAAACTTTCCTCCTATTGACGGCGGCAGCGGGCGTTGGTTCTGGGAATTGTACTCCCGCCTGAGCCGGGGAGACTATCTCATTATGGCGCATACCGAAGACGGCGCTGAAGAGTTTGATCGCACCCATGATCTCAATGTCATCAGATACCCCTTGCGGAATCCCGAGTGGGGGCTTAAAAGCCTTTCCGGCCTGAAGTTCTACTGGCGCTCGTTAATGGCCCTGAAAAAGCAGGTGAAAGCGCACGATGTCAAAATAGTGCATTGTGGCAGGGTTATACATGAAGGGGTAACGGCCTGGTTGCTTAATTTGCTTACCGGTACGCCTTATCTTTGCTACGTGCACGGGGAAGACGTTGAAACTGCCGCCACAAGCCGCGAACAGGCAATGCTGGTAAAGCAGGTTTGTAAACGGGCCAGCGTGCTGGTATGTAACAGTGAAAACAGTAAAAACCTGGTGACTTCACTTGGGTTCGCAGAAGATAGCAAATGTGTGGTTTTGCACCCTGGCGTTGATGAGAGCCGTTTTTCGGTCGCGCCACCAGACAACGAATTTCGGCGGCAGATGGGCTGGGAAAATAAGCATGTTCTTCTAACGGTGGGACGGCTCCAGCAACGTAAGGGCCAGGACATGATGATTCAGGCTATGCCTGACATTCTTAAGCAGTATCCGAATATCCATTATGTCGTGGTCGGGCGCGGTGACAGTGAAAGGATGCTTCGCGACCTAGTTGCCTCTCACGAGCTTGGTCAGCACGTCGACATCATTACAGACGCTGACGATGACATGCTAATTAAGCTTTATCAGCAATGCGACACCTTTATTCTTCCAAACAGGACAATAGGCAGCGATATCGAAGGGTTTGGCATGGTATTAGTAGAGGCGCAGGCATGTGGTAAACCTGTCATCGCTGGCGACTCTGGTGGTACACGAGAAACGATGAAGCTGCACGAGACCGGATGTATTATTGATTGCTCAACGCCAGAAAGTGTGGCGAATGGGGTATGTGAATCTCTAACGGAAATAGCGCGCTTTACGCTGCCTCCTGCCAAGTTTGTCGATACAAACTTTACCTGGCGAAAGCACGTTGAGAAAGCGAGGCGTTTATTTGCGAGCCTCACTAACTAAGCAAACCCTCTCAAGCTCCGCTCTATCCAGTGTAGCCCAAATAGTCAGCAAGCTGCTTGGGCTGGTTAGCACACTCATTCTTGCGCGTATTCTTACACCGGACATCTTTGCGCTTGCCGCGATGCTGTCAATTTCGCTGTATTTTCTGGATGTAATGGCAGATGTAGCGTCAGAAACCTATCTACTTCAGAAACGCCGGCTTTCTTCCGATGATATCGGGACCGCCTGGACCTTCAACTTATTGACGAAAGTGACTATTGCAGCCGTACTTATTGTATCTGCGCCGTTATTTTCCGCATTTTTTCGCCAGGAACTGTTAACCCTGCCTTTGCAGGTTATTGCACTGGTGCTTCCCTTGCGTGCTCTGCAATCGCCAATAATCGTCAAATGCAAACGCCGTTTACGCTACACGCCGTTGGTATGGCAGACTTTTGCTGAACGGCTATGTGCGGTGGTAGTGGTTGTTACCGTTGCCTGGTGGACACAAAGTATCTGGGCATTTGTTTTGGCTGATTTGGTTTCTACCGCCTTTGGCGTAACGATTAGCTATTTTTGGGGAAAAAGAGCGCCGCGCTTTACACTAACCCAGGCACGTTCTCAGTGGCAGTTTTCGCGCTGGCTTATTGGCAAGCAGGTGGCAGGGTATTTGCGCTCACAACTGGATACTGCGCTGGTTGCGCGTTATTTTCCGTTGAATGTAACCGGCCAGTTTCATGTTGCCAGAGACCTGGCGATGGCGCCGGGAAGGTATTTGCTGGGGCCTGCAATAGAGCCACTGCTGGCGACATTCAGAATGTCGGGGCAGCAGGAAGGGGATTTACTGGACAACACCGTGCTCAGCTATGTGCTGTTGCTACTGGTTACCGTTCCGCTATGTCTGTTTGTTGCTCTGAATGCCGGGCTGCTGGTACACGTGTTACTGGGCGATAAATGGCAGGCTGCGTCAGGCATGTTTGCCTATATGATTTTTCTGTCTTTTTACTGGGTGTTTTTGCTGGTAACCGAAAAAGCCCTGATGGTGCAGGGAAAAGTCCGTTTTTTATTTTACTTTGATCTGGCCGCGCTGCTGCTTATTGCTGTTAGTTTGACCGGGGTAATACAACTTTCAGAGCCTTTGGATATCCATCTTTTCATTCTGGTTAGGGTATTTACGGGATTTGTTCTAACCGGCTTCGCGGTGGGGATCTTGTTTCATAAACACTATGAAAAGTTATTGCCAGTAGCTGGTGTTTTCGTGATTTGTTTTGTGGTGTCTACGCTGAGTGCCTATCTCAACCTGTGGATAGCACCTGCGGTTGAAGCCTGGTCTTCACTGTTACAACTGTTATTACTGGGCCTCAGCTTTATGGCGCTGTATGGCGCACTTATTATTCCGTATGCGCTTCTGGGTACGCCTAAAGCAATTCGTTACCGTCTGCGCTTTCTGGTTACAGAAATTTCGAAAAGAAAGACGTCCCTTCCTTCAAAGTAAGTAACTGGTTGTTCTCGAGTTTAGCCGATGCGCCGTTACGCTGTGCAATATCGCCCAGTGTAATATTTTTACTGATATGCAAATTACTGCTGCCAGCAAAGCGATACTCAATGGCGTTCGGGTAGCCTGATAGCAGTAACACCACATTCTCTGAAATAACCGTTCCGTTGCTACTTTCTACAATGATCCCGGTATCAGCGAACTGATGTGATGTATTGGTATGAACGATAACATTGCCCCGGATGATACCGCCAGAATGCTGACCTGGCTTGTCACCCAAACCAAAGCCAATCCCTCTGTCGCTATTTTCAATAATATTGCCAGTTACTGTTGTGTTTTCTGAACCCGACCAGAAATGAATTGCGTGTTCAGCAACATGGTTTGCAGGGCTGGCGATATTGGAGAAACGGTTGTTTTCTACTACCCAGTTGCGGGCGCGGTGTGCATCTATACCGCCAACGTAGAACTGCGGAGCAATACCTGCTGTGTAAGTGAAAACGCAGTTAGCGATGTGGCCGTTGTCGGAATAAGGCTGGCCCGGTTCATTTTTGGCGCTAACCTTTAGCAGTTGCTCATAACTGTCGCGTAACACGCAGTTAGACAGGGTAAAATTGTCGGCGTCCTGTTCTGCCCGAACCTGAATTAAGTGATTGGCGCTTTGTTCAAGCGTGACGCCTGTTACCGTGATATGGTCGGCGGAGATATCCAGTAAAATTTCATTTTGTGCACGTTTTTTCATGCCACTACCGTAAAGAATAACATCGCCGGGAATGCCGGTTATGCCCGCCAGCGTGGTGCCGCTTCGGGTGAAGGTAAGGCGGCGATTAAGTTGGTAGCGTCCGGGCTCTACAAGCACAGTGAGAGGTTGTGCACTGGTATTGGCGCGATCTATGGCCTGATTCAGCGTTTGTGTGGAGTTCACGATTACCGTGCCTTTGGCGAAAACGCCGGTGGCGATAAAAAAAAGCGTGACAATAATTACGCGCATATTCCCTCCCGGGTTATTCCCTCATTTTTATCACTTTCGCTGGATTGCCACCCACAATGGCTTTTGCAGGCACGGGGTTAACCACCACAGCGCCAGCGGCGATGACGGCTTGCGCGCCTACATCGGCCATGATAACCGCGTTATTTCCAATCCAGCAGTCTTCCCCAATGGTCACCGGGGTGAAACTGCCACCCTGATCTTTGATTGGTGTGGAGAGGTCAGAAAAGTTGTGCTGGCTTTTGCCGCTAAGTATGTGAACGCCACTGCCCAGCAGACAGTTTTTGCCTATCGAGCAGGCACCAATATTAGATTGAGGGCCGATGTAAACGCCATCCTGTACATGGGTATCTGTTTGACTGAATAGCGTACCAAAACCGATAAAGGCATGTTGTGAGCAGTGCGCTAATGTATAGCGATAAAACGCAGTACGCAGGTAACTACCGCTTTTGCCAGGAAACAGGCTTAAAAACTGCGAAAACGCGCTGATTGTTCCTGCGGTACCACCCATTAATGACAACAAGGCATACGCCAGCAAAAGTGGGCTGGCCGCAACAATAAACAACAGATGAATGAGCGCTTTTACATGTTGCTTCATTCAACCTCTCCGGCATTCAGTTTGTTAATCAGTGGAGCCACTCTGCTTTGCCACGAATAGTGCTGCACAATAAGTTCCCTGGCTGCTGCGCCTATGGCAGCGCTTTTCTCTTTATCACGCGCCATAGCGATTACCGCTTGTGCAAACGATGACGCACTATCTGCGATAATAACGTCCTCATTATTGGTACAGTGGATCCCTTCTGCACCCATGGGTGTCGTTACTACAGGCAGGGCACAGGAAAATGCCTGGAGCACTTTGTTTTGTACGCCCCGTGCAATTTGAAAGGGGGCAACAAACATCGTCGCCTTGTGAAAATAAGGCATGATATCGTCAACAAAGCCTGTCACTTCAATTCCGTTCTTACCATTAAGGTTCTTAATCTCATCAACAGGGTTCATTCCGCCGATAATAAATTCGGCATTGGGAAGTGCCTCTTTCACGACAGGCCATACATCGCGTATAAACCAGCGAACGGCATCAACGTTAGGCTTGTAATCCATAACGCCGGTAAACAGTAATATCGGAAGTGAATAGTCCTTTTCTTCAGATGCCGGGGTAAAGGTATCTGAGTCGAGGCCGTTGCCCATGACTTTTAGCTTTTCACTGGACATCACGGTGCGGTTGAAAACATCCACTTCAGCCTCTGCTATCAGGTAGGCTTCGTTACAAAGAGTAATACAGTCTTTCTCCAGCTTTGCAACATAAGACGCTTCGCGTTGATATAAATAACGCATAGGCCCTTTGCTGTGCTGCGCATACTGTCTCCATTTGTCTGAATCCACATCCATAAAATCAACCAGTAACGTCGGTAACTTATCTGTACCTTTGAGCTTGTTATTTATGCATTCTAAATAAGGTAGCAGGCTGGATGCGGTGATGAGTACGGCATCGTATTGATAGTCATCCAGGTGCTGATGCAGCCATTTCTTTAAATGTGCAGATGAAAACTGTTGCTCGGACAGGGAGGTACCGCGAAAAAAGGCACTGGCTAACCGTAATGGACGGGGAAGTGAAAAATGATGTGTGTAGACATTGCAGTTGAGAGCCTCAGATAATGCTTTCCCGTAGTTATCATCTTCAGATGACTCAGATAAAAAGGCAATCGTTACCTCAAAACCTTTATTTCTTAAGGTTTCAATTTGGTGAAAAGTACGTATTTTCTCCCCTTTATTGGCTGGAAAAGGGACCCGCTGACTAATAAAAAGAATACGTTTTTTCAAAACTCACTCAAAATCCATCTTAAAACCATCATATTACCTGTAATGGTATTATCTTAGAAGAGGAAGAAGCTTGTGTTTTTCCAACAAATTAGGCTTGCCGTTGCTGGTTTAGATCTGTCAAACTGCCTTACTAAAGAATTGTACTAAACCGCATTGGAGAGGGATGGCCGTGAAACTAATTGTGCAGATTCCGTGTTACAACGAAGAAAATACCCTTCCTGAAACCGTTCGCGATATTCCCAGAGAAATCGAAGGCGTTGATGTTGTTGAGGTAATGATCATTGATGACGGGTCTTCAGACAGAACAGTGGAAGTTGCCCGTGAGTTAGGCGTCGACCATATTGTCAGAAACAAAAACAACCGTGGCCTGGCAAGAACCTTCAGAAAAGGCATTGATGAGTGCCTGAAACTGGGCGCCGATATCATCGTTAACACCGATGGCGATAATCAGTATGCAGGCTGGGATATCCCTAAACTCATCAAGCCGGTGGTTGAAGGGACTGCAGATGTGGTGGTAGGGGACAGAAATACACAAGGCATAGGGCATTTCTCCCCGCTTAAAAAGCTGTTACAGCGCGTAGGCAGTTACGTAGTTAAGAAAGTATCTGGTGTAGAAGTACCAGACGCAGTAAGTGGTTTTCGGGCATACAGTCGTGAAGCGGCCTTGCAGTTGAATATTATCAGCCCATTCAGCTACACCATTGAGGCCTTAATTCAGTCCGGAAAAAAACACATGGCTGTGACCCATGTACCGGTAGAAACCAACGCGAAAACCCGTGAGTCGCGACTTTTTACCAGCATTCCCAAGTTCATTGAACGCCAGGTAACCACGATCGTTCGCATGTATACCATGTACCAGCCTCTTAAGGTATTTGTGATGCTGGGGGGTATTATTACGCTTATCGGCCTGATTCCTATCGTGCGCTTTCTGATTTACTACATGATGGGGGAGGGCGATGGCCACATTCAGTCACTGATTCTGGGTGGTGTTCTTGCATTGCTGGGGGCGATTACCTTCCTGATTGCGATTATCGCTGATCTGATAAACTTTAACAGGCAACTAATCGAACAGACGCTGGAGAAGGTTAGACGGATGGAGCTGGAGCTCCTTGATTACAAAAAGAAGCAAGGTGCAGACAAGGAGTAGTTTTACGTGGCGAACATCTTGCTTTGTGCCTCAACGTTCCCCAGGCACGCTGACGATCCTATGGTGGATTTTATCTGGCAACAAGCCAGATATTTTAAGTCTTGTTACAGCGACTTAAATATTCATGTGCTGGTGCCTCATGATACCAACACGAAAAGTTATGAGAACTGGGAAGGTGTGCATATCCACCGTTACCGGTATTTCTGGCCCGCGAAGTTTCAGACACTGGTTTACCCGGCGATATGGCCAAATATCAAAGAAAACAAAGCCAGAGTATTGCTGGTTCCTTTTTTGTTGCTCGGTCTTTTTTTCGCAGCATATAAACTGGCAAAAAAAGAAAAGATAGACTTAATTTATTCCCATTGGTTTATGCCGCAGGGGCTGGTATGTGCTGCTGTTGCAAAGCTGCGCCGCATCCCCCACGTTCTGACCTCTCACGCCGCAGATATTATTATTATGCGTAAGATCCCCCTTATCGGCCCGTTATTAGTTAAAAAAGTTCTGCCTAGTTTTAAAGCGGTGTCGTTCGCCGGTAGCCGTGGACGTGGCCAGGCAATGGACTTCTTCGACGATGATGCAGACAAAGCCGAATTCGCTGAAAAATCGGCTGTGCTGCCCATGGGCGTCGATTTTGCCAAGCCCGTTGTGTTGGTTCATGCACAAAAAGAAGAAAACACACTTCACCTGCTGTTTGTGGGCCGTCTTGCTGAAAAAAAAGGCGTAAAGTACCTCCTTGAGGCAGTGAAAGGCGCGCACCAACAGGGGCTTACCGTGTATCTTGATATACTGGGTGACGGACCGCTTGAAGCCGAGTTGAAGAAACTGAGTGAAACGCTTGAGCTTAATAACGTCGTTACTTTTCATGGCTTTGTTCAGGGCTCGGATAAGTTCAAATATATCGAACATTGTGACCTCTTTGTTGTGCCCTCAATTGTTACCGACGACGGCGATGCGGAAGGTCTGCCTGTAAGCCTTTTAGAGGCTATGGCGGCAGGCGCGTTGTGCTGTGCGACGGATGAGTCTGGCGCGCCGGATATTCTGGATGGCAACGATACGGCATTTTTGGTTGAAGCCAAAAGTTCCGACGCGTTGCTACAAGTGATGCAGACCGTGAATAATATGAGTGAAGAAGAGCGTAAGCGAATGGCTGAGCGCGCGCGGGAGCTGGGTAATTCGTTCTTATGGGAAAATGTTATTCATCGACATTATGATTACTTGCTTAAGGATTATATTCCTCAGGTAGGAAGCGTGAAATGAAGCCAGAAATCTCTGTCGTTATGGCCTGTTACAATGAACCGGTAGCATGGCTTACTGAGGCGATTCACTCCATCCTTAACCAGACATTTAAAGAGCTGGAATTACTTGTGGTGGTGGATAACCCTAATCATCAGGATGCCATTACCCGGGTCACTGAGATGGCAGAGTCTGACAACAGACTTCGCGTGCTGGTGAATGAAAAGAATATGGGATTGCCAAGATCCTTGAATCGCGGCTTTAGCGAAGCAAAAGGGGCGCTATTTGCGCGTATGGATGCGGATGATATTGCGGATAAAGACCGGTTTTTACGTCAGGCAGACTACTTAACGCAAAATCCCGAAATCGACCTTATCGGTACCGCCATTGAGAATATTGATGCACGCGGGGAGCATGTAGGTATAAAAACCTTTCTCACCTCGCCCGAAGCAATTGAAAAAGCCATTAAATACCGCTCTGTTGCCTGTCATCCAACCTGGTTGATGCGCAGACATGTGTACGAGTCGATTAACGGCTATCGCTACTTCCCCTCAAGTGAAGACTATGACTTCCTGTACCGGGTGCTGGATGCGGGATTCCGTATTGCCAACCTGGAGGCGGTATTGCTTAAGTACCGGTTACATGACAACAGCATGACCAGCGCGTTATCCGCGTTTCAGTATCAGGTAAAAGGCTATATTCAAACATTACATCGCCAACGTGTACAGACAGGAGAGGATAACTACTCACCTGAGGTGGCGTTAAATCTCAAAAAAGAGACAGCAACCAATGCGAAATCTTCTTATCTGGTAACAAAAGCCAGAGAAGCGGAAGAAGGCAGAAAGATGGTGCGCTTAGCATTCTGGGGTAGCCTGGCCGTTCTTTTCAGTGGTTCCGGGATGGCCAGAGTAAAAAGCTTTTTGGGCTTCAGATATGTGAAATGGCGTTATGAACGATAAGCGCAAACCTCCCAAAATAAGCGTGGTTATTCCGTGTCACAATGCTGAAGGTACCATTGAGCGGGTGTTGCATGCGGTACTCACGCAACGCGTTGCATGCCATGAGGTAATTGTTGTAGACAATAACAGTCAGAGTGATGACACCACACGCGCCAAAGTAGAAGCTCTGAACGATTCTCGGGTTCATTACCTTGCGCCGGAACAGTGTGCTAATGGTAATGTTGCCAGGAACATTGGCAGTCAGGAAGCGACCGGCGACTACATCGCGTATTGTGACAGTGACGATATATGGGACGAAGACCATATCGCACGCCGGGTTGAGTTGCTTAAGCAGTTGCCTGAGGAGTGCGCGATATACAGCGGCGCAAAAATTCAGAATAACGAAAAAGTGAAAACCGATGCCAGCAGGGCGATAGCCAGCGATGAATCTCCGGTTGAGTTTTTGATTGGAAGTAATAAGGCATTAGCGCAAACATCTTCTTATCTGGTAGCGAAGCCGGTTTGGGAGCGATGTAAATGGGATGAAAAACTCAAACGCCATCAGGATTATGAGTTTTTTATCGCGGTACAGCGCTACGTTGGCTGGACGTATCTGGACACGCCCACTTATACCATTTTCTGGCATGGCAACGAGGTGAGAAATCACAGTTTTGAGTCGTACTGGCAGTTCTATTTGCGGTACAAACAGGAGCTTAGTGAAAGCGGCAGAGCCAGATATTTATTTACCCGCTGGAAAGAAGCACTGTTGTTTGAGGATGGGGATACCTACAAACACTATTTCCGCGCTGAACTTGCGTCAGTGAGTTCGTGTCTTCCGTTTTCAAAGCGCGTGTTATTTTCTTTCCCCTTGCTATTAACACTGTTGTGGCCAATAGCGAGAAATTATGCCTGATAATGAAAACATGCTGCCATCGATAACCGTTATTATCCCCGTGTATAACGACACGGCGCGACTTCAGTTGTGTCTTAATGCCCTGACTAAGCAGACATACCCCTCAGAAAAAATCGACATTCTGGTTGTTGATAATAATTCTGCTGTTTCCTGCGAAGAGGTTGTGGCAAAGATACCAAATGCCACTTATCTGTTTGAAAAGGACGCTGGCTCTTATGCAGCCAGAAATAAAGCGCTTGCGTATGATAGCCTTGCTGATGTTGTGGCATTCACCGATTCAGACTGCATTCCCGACTCAGACTGGTTAAGCCAGGCGGTTGCAGTGTTAATGCGGTCTACCACCATTGGTGCTGTGGGAGGCCGGGTGGACGTATTCGCGGCGAACAGTTCAGCATCGTTGCCGGAGCTTTACGACATCGTTACCGGGTTCGACCAGAAAGGCTATATTCAAAAAGAGCACTTTTCTGTTACCGCCAATCTGGTGACCAGAAAAGACGTACTGAATGCGGTAGGGCAGTTTAACGCTGCCCTGAAATCCAGTGGTGATAAAGACTGGTGCCAGCGCATGGTGAAAAGTGGATATGATTTGGTGTATTGCGACTCGGCAGTGGTGAATCATCCGGCAAGAGACTCGGTAAAGAGTATTAAAACCAAATTGAGACGCTTATATGGCGGCTTTTACCATAACCATAAATACGTGAAAAAAGATAAGTTATTTACGCCAGCAGGGCTACTTGAAGCGTTGATGCCACCGGTGAATTACATCAGAAAGATGCGCAGTATGTCTGCGCGTTTGAGCTTATCAACAGGTAAACAGATACAACTGGCTTGTTTCTTTTATACGATGAAACTATATACGCTGGGCTATCGGGTTAGGCTGATGACAGGGCTGGCGGGTAAAGTGGAAAGGCTTTAGATTATATCCAGCCAAGCAATAATAATGGATGTGTTTTTTTCTTCTGGCTCCACAACCCAAAGTAACTCATGTGTTTAATAAAGCAAGAATGTTAAAAGAAGAAATTGGCCTGCTTAGTGGTGTAATCACCGTCTTTCAGCAGCCTTAACTAGCCCGAATCTGCATTTAAGAATCTCAAACTGAGAGTATATTTTGCCTATATATAGGATCAGGCAAGCTTCTATTTTGTGAATAGTTTTCGTTTGACACTCTAGCCGGAAAATCTCCTGAAAACGCTTGATAGGTGGTAGCAGTCCTGAAATGAACCCTTTAAAACCAAGTGGTAAATCATGATTTATACTCTTGTGTCTTTTTCCCCAGGCTCCGTGAGCTAAGCGCCTTCTTCTCGTGAAATACTCGCTTGAGGTACTTCTGGCAGGATGGTTTACTATAACTTCTTCACAAAACTCAAGCACACCACAATTATTTTGAAGCCTGTTACACCACTCCCGGTCACCACCGGACATCATTGAGCCATCAAAAATACCTGCTTTCTCAAATGCACTTCGGCGCACAATTAGGTTGGCAGTTGGGCAATATCTCTGTGCTCTATAACTCTCAAATTCAAAGCTATAAAGCATGTCTAATATTTCAACTGGCTGGATGTTATTTTCGTCTTTTGGAAATAGCTTAATTAAACCGCCTACTGCGTCAACATTATTAACTTCAAGATAATTAATACTGTTTTTCAACCAGTTCTTATCTGGAACGCAATCGCTGTCAGTAAAAGCAACGTAGTCTGTATTAATCACTTCAAGGGCTTTGTTGCGAGCATTATAAGAGCCGGGTTTTAACTCGGTTAACACTTCCACGTTAGCAAAACGGTTTTGCAGATTTTCAGGCGGAGTGTCAGAGCCATTATCTACCGCTATGATCTGAAAAGCTTCTTTACCAATACTTTGTTGCTGTAGCGCTTCAACGCATTGTTCTAGCCTGATATTATCGTTGTAAGATGGAATAACAACGGTCACGCTATAAGGGTTACTGCCAATTTCTTTCATAATTCTCAGCGAAATAAAGTGATTATAATTTGTAGTTAGCCGCTTTGCCTGCCACTAATTTTTACCCGGAGTTAACGTGAACGTAATTCACCATACAGTACAGTTTTGTCCGCCCTCGCAAACCTTCGTTGAGAATGTTGTTGATGGGGTAGCGAAGAAAGTAGACAACATTTGCTTACTGACACATAAACTGTTCTCTTCAACTCCGCACACTATACATGACATTTCTTTTGCAAATAATGGCTTAAACGAAAAAATTCGTCAGGAATATTATAAATTACGAGGGTATTGTCACAATACCGATTTTGCTAAAGCCAGGACAATCGTTAGTCAGTTTCAACCTGATTTGGTTCATTGCCACTTTGGTACCTCTGCGTATTTTGAATACTTTTTACAAAAGTACACGACAAACACAGTGCCAATGCTTATTTCATTGCACGGATATGATGTGTTCCTGATGGATGAACTGTATCCTGACTACAGAAAGGTAATTAGCACGCTATCGCAAAGAAGTGACGTGCTTTTTACTACTCCCAGTAAGTTTTTGAAGGATAAGTTTCGCACGAGTGTGGATATTAGTGACGACAAGATCATTGTGATACCCAACAGCTTTGACGGTTCATACTTCAAGGATGCCTTTGTGCCGTTTAATGATGGTGATCTATTACGCATCAGCAATGTTGGACGATTCGTTGACTGGAAATCACAGCATTATCTAATTCGCGCTGCTGAGCAATTGAAGCAGTCCGGCTTTACGAATTTCCTGATTGATTTTGTGGGTACAGGAACGGAACTTGATAACTGTAAAGCGCTTGCTCAAGAGTTAGCTGTAGAGGATTTTTGCGTGTTTTGGGGAGCAGTGCCCCATGAAAAGGTGGCAGAGATAGTAGGTCGCTCTCATATGTATGTTCATACTGCGACCTCTAATGATAAAGGACAAACCGAGACATTTGGCGTCGCCATTTTAGAGGCGATAGCTATGTTAAAGCCTGTTATCTATTTTGATTTTGGCGGTATCAAGGAAATTTTTGGTGGAAAGGATTTTGCCTATTACGAAGCTGCTGACTGTGACGCTCTCGATCTTGCGTCAAAAATAATTAAGTTTTCAAAGAAAATAGGGACTGAGAGCAGTGGTGAGATGAAGTTAGAATCATCACTTATACTTAATAGACTTTCGAGTGAAAAAAATATTAACGAAATCGTAACGTCTTACGACTCACTAGTGAAAAAATAACCTCATTCTAATTTGCATATACGTAAAGAGTTTTTACAAATTTTTGCGATGTCGTCATAGTTTTCTTGTCCAAAAAAGTCTTTTATTTCAATATTATTGTTGCCGGGTGGTTGAAAATTTTTCTCTAAGTGGGAAGTGATATCTTTCTTTTTTTCGAATCCTAAGCGCAATGCAAGATTTTCGATCGATTTTAATTTTTCTCTCTTGAAATCTTCATAACTTACATGATGTATTTTATCTTTATTTTCTAAATAGTATTTTGTAGAGGCTTCTATTCTCTCAGCAAGCCTGCTTATTATACTCAAGCCATCTTGCTTAGGATGCTTTCCATTTAGCATATAAAGCCAATTTTCTGTGGGCATATAAATTTCATCTTTGCTAACAGTATCTTTTTTAGAATTGCCATCTAGCTTTAATCGATTAAAAATAGATCTAATTATCTGATGTGGATCTCTACTTATGAACACAAAGTGTGCGTAAGGATATATCCTTTCAGTTAAAGGGAAGTTCAAGATGAAATCTGGATCTTTGACTGAATTTTTATAAAATAGTTTTTTATTATTATTTAGAAAAACATTGAATTCATCTTCATTATTCAAGAAGCTATCTAAAGTTAAACTTGTTGAAGGAGAGGATTTAAAAATTGGGTCGCTGGAGTAGCTCAAACCAACATATTCGGAAAATAAGGCGGAAATTGCTGTGGTTCCGGACTTTTGATGACCAAGGAAGACAACTTTGGTATTTTTTTCTTTTAGTAAATAGGCAAGAATATTCTGCGGTGTTCTTCTTGAAATCATTTATCTTAACTCCGGATAAAAATAATCGTAATCTCTCGAATAAATTTCTTTTATTTTGTTTTTTGTATCTATTTCTATCGAGGATTTTTCTTTAATTGAGGGGTTTATTAAAGGTAAATCTTTGTCTATTCCAAGCTCATTGCAAACCTCTAAAAATCCGGCTTTAATATTCTCATACCTAAATATATTTTGTACCAATAACTTTCCCTCAATGTTGCAAACAAAATGATATTGAGGAAAAAGTAGTTTGTTGCAAAAGATGTTGTCGTAACTAATAAAGCCATCTACAAACTCATCGAAATTGGAATATTCATTATTAATGATGCTGGAAAGTTCGATATTAGTAGTCTTATTTCCACCACTTGAAAGATATCGGTATACAGACTGAATTCTGTCTACAGGCTCTCTTACAAAGCAAAACTTGTAGCTAGCTTCAAAAGTTTTTTTATCTGCTTTTATAAAGTCGAGCGCAGTGCAATGATCTCTCTGTACAAACCTGTCACTACCATCTAATGCGCTGAGTATACTTGTTCCCGCTGCCTTTGGGATATGAATGAATATACAGTTGTGCTTGGTCATATATTTTCTATAGGGATACATGTCAAGATGTTTTATCGCAAGTTTTTTTAAACTGTATCTAAGATTCATTTATGCGCCTTTCAATCTGTTGATTGCTTCTCTTACGGTGTCATTTATTTTATAAGTCAGTAATAGCGAAACGGCAGATGATGTTCCTACAATAAGTAATATTATAATTGTGGATATATATGAAATGTCAAAATAGAAACTGGGTATTCTGATAAATAAAGAAGACAGAACGAAAGGAAAAGTGGTAATAAAAAATATCCAAGCAAGCTTGCTAAATTGGATTTCTATAATCTTATTGGTAATGGTCCGATTCGAAAGATAGAAAAGTGCTAATTGAAAAGCGATTAGGCTAGCGCAAAGTAAGTATATTCCATATAGAGAAGATATATACATGACTATCGCGCTTACTGGTAACGTCCAAAGATTCCAGTAAAAAGTCAGGTGTGTGTGGCCTGTTGTCTGCACTAACGTTCCCATAGTCGTAGGGCCAACGATTCTGATCAGCCAGAAAACAGAAAGCAATGCAAGAATGAGGTGATATGGAGCATATTTCTCACCAAAAAAGAGTAGCGTTATCTCATTCGAAAATATGATGAGTGGTGTGTATATGAAACTCATCACGAAACAAAAGACAAGAAACGTGTCGTAATACAGTTGTTGGAGTTGAGAAGCGCCTTGCTGAACCTCGCTCATAAGCGGCATGGTAATTCGCCTTACAATGGGTTGTAACGATTGCCCAGGCCGAGCAGCCAGTTGTCGCAGTACATGGTATATGCCCAACTCGGAAGTATTAAGCGTGCTTGCCAATACGATGATATCTATTTGTCGCCTCAGCAGATTCAGAAACTGGCTACCAACGTTATATATTCCATATCGCCATGCTCGCTTTGCCTCTATAAAATCAAATTCAGGTTTTAATTTGCTGCTGGTGCTGAAACTGAACATCAGCAATAGCATTTTGCTGAGTGAGTGCGTGATAGAAGCAATTACCAAGCATAGTAGCTGTAATTCAATGGTGAGCATTGCAACACCAAATGCGATACATCTTGCTGCTATTTCTATCTTTGCCAGAGCCGTATGCTCAAAGTTAACCACGGCAATGGATTCATACTGTGCTGAGACCGCATGAATAAGCAGCAATACCGATAATACCTCTAGGTAGTCTGTTAGGTACTCATAAGAGAATAACGCCAATATAAAAGGAGATGCCATTTTCGCGATAAGAAAAGTCAGAACACCTGTTGCCAAAGCTATGAAAAAAACCGTGCTTCGGCCTTTATCGCTGATGTTTTTTCTATGGATCAGGTAGGTTGAGATACCACCTAGCGAAATGGCGGAAAATACTTCGATTGATAAGTTTAAGACTGCATATTCACCGAAGGTACTGGTTTCAAAAAAACGAGTGAGAATGGATAACTGCAGCATGGTAAGTACAACATTACAGAGCGTTGCACTAGTGGTCCATTTAGCTGACTTTATGACTCTTGACATTGTTAATACAAACCAATTGTGTAAGTGGAACCTAAATCGAAGATTTTTCAGGTTTTAAAATGGTTTTATTGCCCTAACTTCATATTTTTAGAGTTGTGGAACACATGTAGCTACTCTAAGCTCTTCACTAGTTCTGACTCTAAATTTGATGAAAGCCGGCGTGTAAATTCGTAACTAAGGTGGTGGCTGTCTGAATATCTTATTGTATTGTTTTTAAAAGAAGGGCATATACCATTTTCGCAGTAATGACCAGTAAAGTCGAGAAGGTGAAAATTGCTTTGCGAAGAAGTTGCGTCTTTTACGGCATTATAAACATTTGTAGCGAAGTCGACTTCCTCGGTCTTAAAGCTACACATTTTATCATCCAGAGTGGGATTAAAGCGTAATTCTCTGGATAAGCACTGCAGAGCATCACCTGGCATTTTGGGGTTGTCTCTTAAGTAGATTATTTCTGATTTTAGCGACTCTAGCCTCTCAAAAAGAGCTTCGAAGCCTGCTCGCCAGTCTTCATAAGTAGCATCAGCTTTTTCACCTTCTTTTACTACTGAATATCCACCAAAATGTGTTATCAGCAGTATATCGGGCTGTTCCTCTAGTATTTTTTTTATCGCTAAGTCGCGCCACGTTTTACACTCAAAGTACTCCCGACCCAAAAAACTTAAATAGGTGTCGATATATACAGGAGAACAACCCGATTTCAGGATAGGCAATAATTTCCACTGATTTTGAATCGAGAGGTGAGATAGTTCGGCAACCCATTGTTCTGCTTTCGAGTCTCCAAAAACCACGATAGTATTTTTTCCGTTATGATCGCCTTTTATGCAGCCTGTGACCTCAATTTCCTGGATACTGGCCTTACAATCTGGAGAGTCCGCACTAGCAATTTTAACAAGTGAAATGGCTCTCTGACCATTTGAAGTTAGAAGGTATTTTGAATAAAAATATCCAGAAAATGATACCGCTGAACCAGTCAATATAATTGCGCACCCAAAGGCAATAGCTCTTTTGTTACTATCGAGAAAGCGGCGTCTTCTGAAGGTTTCTTCAATACAATAGAAGGATAAAACAGAAAGTAGGGTCATTGCGCACAGTGCAAGAACTAGCTCAGAGTTTGAAATAATCCCATCATCTATCTTGAAGTATACGAACGTCGGCCAGTGCCAAAGATATAAGGAAAACGATATCGTTCCGATGAACACCATCGCTTTAGAAGCTAAGATACGATATATGAAGCTGCTTTTTGAGTATTCTCCAGACCAAATGAGTAAGCACGCGCCCAAAGTGGGTGGAATTGCCCACATAGCATTGTTGTTGAATTCCGGACCAATATAGAGTGAGGTGACCAATATCATCATTAGCCCAAGGCAACCGATAATCCCTGCTACTTTTCTATTGACTTGACCAAACGTGAATAAGTGTACCAATGCACCTAATCCAAACTGCCATGCTCTTGTGTGCGGTCCGAAGAAGGTCTGAGGCAAATTCTGTCCAAATTGATAAAGGAAAAAACCAAGTGAAAAGATAGATACAGCCAGTAGTGTCCATTTCAAATATTCTCTTGGAAAATACCTCACGGACAACATAATTATCAGCGGCCATATTAGGTAAAACTGTTCTTCTACACCCAGGGACCAAGTATGCAAAAGCGGATTAGCGTGGTTGCTGCTTCCAAAATAGCTTGTCGCCTCATTGATAAACCAAATGTTGCTGGAAAACAGTGTTGAAAATAACGCTGTTTTACTAATTTCCTTGATTTCTAAGGGTGATAGTATGAATGAGAAAAAGAGGACGGTAGCGGCTGTAACTACTAGCGAAAGTGGAAGAATTCGCTTTATCCTTCGGGCATAGAAGTTTGTAAAGCTGATACTATGCTTACTGTCTATTTCTTTGATGAGTAATCCAGAAATCAGATAGCCAGAAATGACGAAGAAGACGTCAACTCCTACATATCCACCAGAGAATGCAGCGATATCTGCATGAAATAACACCACGAGAAGAACGGCAACAGCTCGAAGGCCTTGTATGTCGTATCGAAATGCATTCATCTGACTAATTCCCTTATGTAATAACTGCATCATCCACGGAATGCATTCTTTATGTTGGTAAAGCTAAAGGCTTAGTTCATCTTGATATTTTAAAGATAATAGCTGAACATGCGTAACTGCGTAGTTATCATATCTATACGCACATGCTTTACGCAAGGAAATATAAGTCTTCAATGTAAGGCTATCGGCTAATATCAAGGAGTACAGATGTACCGCTATTCTCAAAATGCGCTCACCGGCAGCGCCCGGTATGTGTTTCCTCTTTTCCTCGCATTTTTACTTGTGGGCCTGAGTACAAACTGGACATTTAACCTGTTCGCGCCGCAGTTTCTCTGGAAAGCCTATAATTACTACTTTTTATCTATAATCGATGGGCACCTGGATATTCCGGTTGAGGCAATAGGTCGGGAAGGTGGCTATTTCGATGGCAAGGCGTACATGTACTACGGGCTGCTACCGGCATTAGCGCGTGTGGTGTTATATCCCTTTGTCGATCTCACGCAAACACCTACGTCACTGTTTTGCATTATGCTATTTACGCTGATTGGCTTGAGCGTGTTGCAGAGAGAGCTGAACAGGGCGTTATTACCTGCTGATGCGCCGCTGTTCAGTCAAACCGGAATGGTATGGGGGCTGGTAACCACCGTTAGCTGGGTGGGCTCTGCCACATTTATGATTTCCCAGGGGGGAACCATTTATCATGAACCCTATGCAGCATCATTGTGTTTATTTAATATCTTTATGGCTATGCTCATTAAAGATGGCTTTTTTCAAACAAATACACACCGCAGCAGTCCCCTGATATATGCGGTGTTAGCGGCGCTGGCAATTCACACCAGAATGCCGATGGCACTGGCGCTGTACTTCGCTACTGGCCTGATTATGCTGGTGATGACATACAGATCGCTAAGTAGTGCCAAACCCGCGTTCTACGTGCTGCCTTTTCAGGCTATTAAACACTATTACGGTTCGCTGATTATTTTGCTGGTTGGTGGCCTGTCAATATTCCTGTTGAACTATGCAAAATACGGCGACCCGATGTCCTTTATGGGCGGGAATTACGGATACTCGTTCCTGGAAGGTTTTAGTGATCGCAAATGCAGATTGGTTCCAAGCAGCGAATATAAGCGCTTTTTAAGAATTATCGCCAACAGCTACATTTATCTGACAGGAGATTGGGAACGTCACTGGAGCCTTACCTGGCATCTGAAAACAGGATACGGAAGGTGGGAGCTACCGTTAACGCCACTGGGCGTTTTATGGGCACTGCCGGTGCTGAGTTTTGCTGCTGCAGTGGTAGTCCTTCTGAAAAAAGTTACCAGCAGAACTCACGCGGTGACGTTACTGGGATTATTTTTTGTCTCGCTGGGGGCACTGTACCAGTTGTCCTACCCAACCATCACGCATCGCTACACCGCGGAATTATGGGCACCCTTTTTCTGCGCGCTGCTATGGCTGGCTTATGTTTACAGGAATCACAAGCTATCTAAAGGCGTGACCGGCGTTGCTATTGTCGCTGGTCTAATCGGGATAGGGTATCAATTACACCTTGCAACATCCGACAAATACTACCTGGAAAACGGACCAATTTATAAGCACGATAATTATCATTATTCCGACGAGGATCATGCGTTCTTGTCGCAGTTGACAGAAGAAGCCATCGCGGAACACAAAGCGCAGGAAAAATTGTTGAAAAAAGAAGCCTGCAAAAAACTGGCAGAAGAAATTGGTATTGACCACCTACTGAAAAAGAAAAACTAGTTAAGCGAGTTGTGACATTATACTTTTAGAAAAAGGGCAGGTGACAGGCCATAAGACTTATCGTGTAGGGGTTACAGAGCTACATGGTGCCTATGACGAAATTCGTCAGAATCCGCCACAGGGGTTCGAGTATACAGAAATGCGATGTAACGGGCCTCAGTACTCCTGGATGCGCAGCCCTATAGAGGGATACTTCGATAACTTCGTCGACGACAACGTGGATATCGTTGAGTCGGTAATAAGCCCTGTAGTAACAAAGAAGCCCTGGTTTTTTTCTCTGGCAGTATTTCAGGAGGCGCTCGCGTTTAGTTGTCTTGGCTTTCCCATTCCGAAGCCAATGCGAACTGCGTTTATTAACCGCCTAATTTCAAAAGATAATTGTCATTCGTTATTATTTTGGAGTCAGGCTGGTCTGAATACCGCTAAGTCGTACGGTGGAATTAAATCTTCCCGCGTACTGGACAAAATGCGGGTAGTTTATCCCGCAGTTCGAAAGGTAGAACTGGAACGCAAAAATGGCGAGGATGGTAAATTCCGAATGCTATTTAGTGGTGACTTCTTCCGCAAAGGGGGAATGAATGTCGTCGATGCCTTTACTGAGCTTGCGAAATCCTATCCTCATATCGAACTTGTTGTATGTTGCGACACGAAAATCGATTTTAACGGCGTTACCGATACGCTTAAAAATTCGTACCTTTCTGTACTCGAATCGCATAGTCAGATTCGGTTCTTAGGTCGTATCCCAAGAGACCAATTGCTAAAAGACATCATGCCTGTCATTGATGTTTATTTACTGCCAACCTACAACGAAGCTTTTGGTTTTGCTGTTCTTGAGGCGATGGCATACGGTATTCCGGTAATTGCTACTAATGTCATGGCTTTACCTGAGTTAATATCTGATGGCGATACAGGCCTGTTAATCGACGTTAGCGATTACGACATCGAGCGTTTATTTAAAGGGTATGTGGTGTATAAACTTCCCACTGAATTTGTGGATACTGTAACGCGTCAGCTGACAGCTTACCTTGTTTCATTAATCGAAGATGAGCATGGCAGAACCGCAATGGGACAGTCCGCGCAGGCGCGTGCGCGAACCCACTTTTCTACAGATGCCCGTAATAAGATAATGAGCAAACTATACCAAGATGCGCTTGAAGGGTAGCACAGAGCAGCCTGTGCTACGTATTAGGTTTGTCTTTGGGGGATAACTCGCCTTTATCCATCAAAAGATCGTACACCACCATGACGGGGGCGGTTTCGAATTCGCTTTGTGAGTAGTCTACCTTCTCAATTAACATCCATAGTTTATTGTTAACGTAGTCAAAATCCGCGCCAATGACTTTCTTAAGTTTGCCATTGTGAGGCTGAAAGGGAACGTCCAGCTTGCCCGCCTTTACCGGCTGTATGGCACTTGGGAAGCGCTCTTTATTTTGTACAGCCAGCAGGTCTTCAACGGCAAATATCCAGTAGTAGTTATAGTAGTCTTTAGCATCATACGCACAAGGCCCACCGCACCGTTTACCGTTCTCTGGCTTGATTTTGTAGCCAATAGAGGACTGATGGCCTCCTGAGTTACCTACCAACACATAATATTTCCCGCTGGGCTCAATAAAACCATAGGCGGCATAGGAAACCTCAGTCCACACATCATTTTTTTTGCTCTCGTTATACTGGTCAGGATGAATAGGGGTTTTAATCGAAAAATTCATTAACGCGTGGGCGGGGATAACGCCATTTTTATCATCCAAACCGGCGAATCCATCGATATTGGAGATAAAAGCGCTGGGGCCAATACTGAATCTTGAGTTTATGGCGTAGTTATTGGCGTATCCCAACAGATAGGTACCTGGAAGTTTATCTGCAACCGAGTCAGGTATTTCGCTGATCCAGCCGGCTCCGTGAGCCCGGCCCTGTAACCTGAAAAAACCATCCACTTGCGATGATTTTAGGTTTTCAGGGTTTCTGACAATAAAGGTGGTATCAGAGTTATCACCAGGGGCATCATAATACTCAACGGCGTTCACAAAAAGTTCGCCTTCAATGATATCCATCCCGGTTATTCTATCCAGCTTCTGCGGGTTCTTGATACGTCGCCCGTTCTTAAGAATGTTTACGAAAGGCTGCTTCACTATGGCAAAGGGTAACTTTGGCGCGCTGCGGGTTTTTTCCAGCTCAGGGGCGGAGAATTCAGCTATGGCCTGATGCTGCGCATGTCCGACAATATAAAAGTCTTTACCGTTTGGCAAAACGGTAAACGGGCCGTTTGCATATGCCATTCGTGAGTCGCCGGTGGTTTCTGTACTGAACCTGAAAGCACCCTGATAGGTAAACTCCACACCGTCGATAAGTTTTATATGCTGATACTTAGGGTCTTTTGCCTGTGTAGTGAATGTAAACAACAGACTCAACATTAAGCACGTCTGAGTTAATACCTGTCGGTAGCGGCTTTTAAACCCCGTCTTGCTGCTGAGCATGATTTTTATGTCCTTTATTTTCCTTTGTTTAAAGATTATCACGATAAGAACGACGATACATCTGCCTGTGAAGCAAAGAATTATTCCGGTAACTTATAGAGGTTTGTACATATCATCTGTATATTAACGCAGGCTAAAGAAAATATGGAAAACCAATGGTTTCTCCAGGCGCGAAACCAGATGTTGAAGGTGGTGACACAATACTCTTCAGCCAGGCGCATTTTTATGGTTCTAACGAGTTAAGGCTTTCTAAAGGATGAGTGTTTACACATGTTGAATGTATTGTTGTTTCTTTCAACGTATATCGGTGGTTTTTTATTTGCTTTCAGGCACTCGGCAGCCATTGCCTTTGCACTCTATCAGGCAGTTTATTATTTTCACCCGCAAAATCGCTGGTGGGGGTACATGGTACCAGAGCTCAGCTATTCGTTTTTTACCGTTGTGCTGATGTTAATGGTTTTTGTGTTTAACTTTAAGTTACTAAATAAAAACCAGCTTCTTAAAAGCCCTCACTTCAGGTGGATTTACTTTATCCTGCTGTTATTCGGGGTGACATATTTTTACGCGGCAATTCCCTGGCATCATGAATACGCGCTTATAAACTTTTTTAAACTCGTTATCACCATGAGTCTGGCGTACAAGATAATAAATACGACTAAGGATTTAGACTATGTGCTATGGGCGCATATTTTCGGTGGTTGGTATTTGTCTTTTGCGGCTTATCAGATAGGCAGGAATAGCGGTGACCGGGTTGAAGGAATCGGCACTGTAGATTCGCCTGATGCCAACGGCGCCGCCGCCGCAATCGCGCCAGCAATTGTGCTGGGGCTGTACTATTTTTGGGTGACCAAAAATAAAATTGCCAAGGCAGCGCTAGTGATTGCGGGGGCGTTTATGGCAAACGCTATCGTACTTATTAACAGTCGGGGCGCGTTTTTGGGCGTTGCGTGCAGTATTTTTTATTTCATTTTCCATATGTTTTTTTCTCGTTTCCAAAGGCCATATCAAAAAGCCTCAGTTATTGGTATTTTGATACTTGGCATGGCGGGAACGGTATACGTTGTCGATGACAGCTTTGTCGCGCGAATGAAAACCATTTTTTCTGAAGAAGTGTCTGAAGAAGCCGAATCTGGAGCAACCCGAACAGTATACTGGATAGCGGCATGGGATATGGCTAAAGATCACCCGTTTGGTGCCGGTATAGCGGGGTTTGAATATTATGCGCCAGATTACATACCACAAAACGTAAATACAGGAAATAGCAGAAATCGCGCGGTTCACTCTACCTGGTTTGAAGCACTTTCAGAGCTTGGCTATCTTGGTTTTTTTGCGCTAATCGCCATGCTGTACACGTGCTATTACAGTAACCGCAAATGCATGAAAGTGTTGCAGAAAGACGGCAAAGTAGATGAGTACTTCAGAATGCGGGCGATAGAGGGGGCGCTGATATGTTTTCTGGTAACAATGACGTTCCTAAACCGCTTCAGAGCAGATGTATTTTACTGGCTTATTTTGTACTGTGCGGTGGCATATAATATTTATGTAATAAAACCCAAGAACAAGCAAGCAATAAGCTCTGAGCGAGCGTAACTCTCATGTCCACTATTCGACGTTCGTTCTTTTTCTCATCTGTCACGCAGTACCTTAACAAACTTATCAGCTTCGCTTTTGTGGTTATTACCGCGCGAATGCTGACGCCTGAAGAATTGGGCCTGTATGCCATTGCTTCGGGGGTGGTCATTGTTGCTTCAGAATTCAGGTTAATGGGAGCAACTAACTACCTTGTCCGATCTGAAAAAATTGACAAGAGTATGGTTTGTTCCGGGCTAGGCCTAACCATTTGCATATGCTGGCCGCTAGCGCTGCTTATTGTTTTCGCCTCCGATCACGTCGCAAACTTTTACGATTTAGCACCGTTGGCGCTGCTGTTTAAAATATTGGCGATTCCTTTTTTAGTAGCCCCGTTTATCAGTATCTCTGCGTGCATGCTCACCAGAGAAATGGCCTTTCACAAGATCATGATCATTAGACTGACATCGTTGATTGTGAAAATCGTGTCGTCGGTTTACATGATGTGGCTAGGATACAGTTATTACGCTTTAGCCTGGGGCCTGGTAATTGCTACTGCATTTGAAATTGTGCTGTACTTTTTTATGCGAAGCGACATCGTAAGCTGGAAGCCGAGCTTCAAAGGGCTGAGGCCCATTTTTCATTTTGGTATATACAACACCTTGATTAACGCGCTACACCGATTTGAGTCCGTAGCACCTGACATCATACTGGGTAAATTTGCGAATGTGAGGGATGTAGCGCTTTTCTCCCGGGGGGCGGGTTTCCTGACGTTTGTCAATGAAATGGTGACCGCGGGTGTGTGGCAGGTTGCCTTGCCCGCAATGTCAAAAGTGAAAAGGGAAGGTGGCGATGTCAGCGAAGGATATATTAAAGCCAGTCTGATGTTGGGCGGGTTGGTACTGCCCGTGCTTGGTGTGGCTGCTTATGCCGCTGAGCCTGTCATTCTAATGATATTCGGCGAACAGTGGGAAGAATCCGTTCCCGTTGCTCAGGTAATTGTGGGGTGGGTGATGTTTAAATCTATTCATACACTTAGTACACCACTGATGATAACTACCGCAAACGAAAAGCCGTTGTTAGTCAAGCAAGTGTGTGTCTTTGCGATTTGTTTAGGCTTGGGGATTTTAGCTGCGCCATCAGGCATGATGATGATGGCGTGGGCGATGGTGTGTGTGGGTATCGCTGACTATATTATTACCTCGTTATTTTTATGGCGATATTTGCAAATCAGTATTTTCAGCTTTGCCCTGAGGCTGCTTTCCAACTTACTGATTAGCCTTTGCTGTGTGGCAGCAACGGCATTAATCGATAACGCCGTGGACTTCAGTAGTGCCGAACCGTTATTCTCTGTTTTTGTGATAGCGCTGATACTGCCATTCGTTTGGCTGGCATGTATTTACCTCTTTAAGCACCCATTACGAAATGAAATATCGTTAGTTGCCAGACAGATACGAACCCGTTTTGCTGCCACTTAAATCTGCAACCAAGAATAAGTTGTACAAGGAGTTGAAGACGTTATGCCAACTGTATCGGTAATCATTCCGGTGTTTAATGCAGGGAAATTTATACGCTCTACGCTTGAGAGCGTGTTCTCTCAGACTTATACGGATTTTGAGGTTGTGATCGTAAACGACGGCTCGACGGATGATTCTGAATCTGTCATACGCAGTTTTAACGACAATAGAATTGTTTATATCGCGCAAGAGAATGGTGGCGTATCTGCAGCCAGAAACAACGGAATTTTTCATGCCCAAGGTAAGTATGTTGCATTTTTGGATGCTGACGACTTATGGCATCCCGAGAAGCTTCGCCTGCAGGTTGCGGCGCTGGAAGAAAACCCAGATGTTCATTTATGTTACTGTGACAGAGAGGTATTTGGGTCGGACTCAGATGTGACTACCAATACATCTGTAGATTTACCGGAAATAGAGAACACACAGGAGAGCCTCTTCCTTCAGTTGCTTAAACACAATCACATTCAATGCTCGTCCGTCATTGTAAGGAAATCACTGCTTTCCAGAGCAGGGATATTTGATTCAAATCTCGCAGCGTCTGAAGACTCTGACTTATGGATAAGAGCCTCCAGACATACGGATTTTATTCATATTACGCATCCGCTCTCTTTCTACCGTCACCACGATTCAAATACAATACATACCGTTGAGTTTCGGCGAAACCGTCTTTTTGCTGAGATGATGTTTTTTGCTCGATGGATTAAAGATAAAAGTGCGCGCGACATACTGGCTGGCAGAATTAGGGGAAGTAGTCACTCTCTGGCTTATGAAGAACAAGAGCGAAGCAATTTTAAAAATGCATTTCGGCTTTGGCTGTTAAGCTTTATTCTTGGTAAACGAGGGGTAAAAGCGTTCTTTAAAATCTTAGTGCTTTGGTATAAATCAAAACGCAATTAAAGCCCTAAAGTACGCTTAAACGGTTTAAAAAACTTAGGTAATTACAAATATTGCCGGTAAATTTCGAAAACCTCGTTGATATGCCTTTCTTTAGAAAACTGCTTTTTAATCTTGGTAGTGTTAGCGGTGTAAAACTTCTCGTAGTCGGCCTCAACGACTTTTTCGACCGCTTCTGCAAGTAAATCCGGGCGGTGCGGTGGCACGATGAATCCATTTTCAGGCTCAGAGACTATTTCTGGCAGACCGCCTACACGTGTAATGATGACCGGCTTACCGTATTGCATTGCCTCAATTGCACACCTTCCGAACGGCTCTTCATGTGACGGGCATATAACAAGGTCTAGTTGCTTTATTTTCTCATCTACATCTAATACAAAACCATGGAAAGTTACATTGGACTGAATGCCAAGAGTGCTGGCATAGCTTTCCAGCTCCTTGTCTCGGTTTTGTTTAAGATTGTCCCCGCCAATAATATGAAATTGTAGCTGAGGCATTTTTTGCAACAGTCGCTTTGCCATCTCAAGAAAGTCTTCATGACCTTTCACTTTTTGCAAATTAGCAATAATCCCGATGTTCTTAATTTCATGTGTTGGTGGGGAAGGGGGGACCTGCTTATCCATAACTGCGTTATGAATTACGCTAAACGCAGAGGACTTTCCACATGATAAATATTTGGCGATAGAACTCTTCATATAGTGGCTAACAAATATGAAGTGTTGTGGAGGATGAAGCTTTTTAAATGCCCACCGATAGTAGTCAGGCCCCAAATCAAAACGCACGTGTGTGATCAATGGGAGTGTCATCCAGTGGCAGATAGTGCTGACAGAGCGTGCCGCTAATGTTCCATTTGTATGGACTAATTTGATTTTTTCAGCTTTTACTATTCGGGATAATTTAACAAGAAATGATACATAACGTAGCGCATTTGCCATGTTCGGAGGCGTAATGTGAAGTACAAATACCTTTATGCCTTGCCGACGAAACAAGTCGGCGGCCTCGCCCTCTTCCGGAACGATTACGACTGGTGTAATACCCTTGTCACGGATGCCTGTCATAAGCAGTTCAAGGCTTCTATTTCCTCCTCCGATTTCACCGGAGTTGGCTACATATAGTACGTTCATATTGACACTCAAACTTCGTAAATTAGGTTAGCGAATGCACTGCTCAACACCCTGATAATTTCCTGTAAAATCACACGTTACTCAACCATCCTGAAAGAATGCGTTCACATTTTTCTTCATGATCTGCAAACCACTTATCATCGGCATACTTCTTCCAGCGACCAGCTGCGGGGGAGCTAATAATATCAGCTAACTCATCCAGATTTTCCGGTTGCATATCAAGCGCAGTAAACAATAAGGCTATAGTTTCTTTTGGGTTGCTGGTAAGGGCTTCGTAACTTATTGAGGTGTCGCAGTACTTTTTCCCGAATAAGTAAGAAAGCTTCCAGAGAAAATAAAAGCGCTGGTAAGGGTGAGGGGTCACACTTCGATTTAAAAAAGGGAAATATGTTTGTAAGTCGTCGCACCAGGAATTTAGGTAAAAATTATCTTCATAGGTCGTTTCAATCGTATCCGCTGACATGCTGTCGGGATTTGTCAGAAATGAACACCACTGGTCTCTCGGGTGGCGATAAAGGTGAACGTATTTCGCCTGAGGGTAGTTTGCCCTTAGCCAGGGAAGTCTGAAATCGATACGGTTGAACTGCATTACAGGGCGTTTAGCCGCAACATCGATAAGAGCATCAATATAGGCTTTCATCTTGGCGTCGTAATGAGCAGGCGTCATCAGCAAATTGGTATCTATCCAGTGATCCTGATAATACTGCTCCAGAAAGCTAAGGCCACTAAACTCTTCCCAGTAGTCTTTTACGCCCCGATGGGTGTTATCAACAAATTCGCCACGACTGGAAGCGGCAAACCACTTCCTTTCGTTAAAAGGCTCATAGTAAGCGGTGCACAAACCACTCTGTCTGAACACGTTCCACAACAGTGTTGATCCTGAACGAAACCGACTAGTGATAATTATCGGCTTCTGGTTGCTCTGCTTATCCTGATACTCAAGGTCGGGGTAGGGCGAAGGCGCATTGCTCAATTCATCACAAAATGCTGAATTTGGGTTACGATGTACGTCCAGCCAATTTTTTACATCCTGCTCCTGAAGCAACCTGATAAGCAGATCTGAGAGCCTGGTTTTTATTGTTGTTTTCAGCCGCGTTAACATGTCTGATTATCGCTCCGCAGTGTCGTTTTTTGCGTTAATTGGTTTGAGTTGTTTGCAGCGCACAGGGCTACGCTCAGTGCTGCGCTAAGGCGGTGTATAGTGCCTCAAAACTTTTGGTCATTGAAGCGGTAGAAAACCTTTCTTCAAAACGAATTCTGGCCGCTTTTCCCATTTCGCTGCGGGCGTCGGCATTGTTACATAGCTCTATGATGGCACTGGCGTAGGCCTGAGCATCATCATTTGGGGTAACCAAACCGTTATAACCGTGTTCAATGATCTCCGGGTTGCCGCCGGCATCTGTTACCACACAGGGGCGATACAACGACATTGCCTCCAGCAGCGTCATTGATGTGCCTTCGCTTAAAGATGACAGCAAATAAATATCCATAGCTTCCAGATATGCGGCAGGCTCGGTGATGTAGCCAGTTAGTATGACATTATCTGTAAGAGCAAGGGACTCAATTGTGCTTTCCAGGTTAGCTCTTTCTTCCCCATCACCCACTATCACAAGTTTTGCATCTATACCGGTATCAAGCACCTTTTTGAACGCATTAAGCATCATGTTGTGATTCTTAATAGGATCCAGTCTGGCAACCGTGCCTAACAGCAAGGTTTTATCACTCAGTCCAAGTTGCTGGCGTATTTTTCTGGCTGTATTTTGAGGCTGCAATCCGACAATGCCGTTGTAGATTACGGCAATTTTATTTTCCGCGATAAATTCAAATTCCGTCAGCGCCTGCTTTGTTGCCTGAGAAATCGCAGTCACCGCATCGGTATTGGTGAGTAGCAAAGGGTTGATAACCCGGCGCTTCCACGTGGTGCTATCCGGATAAAACCGGCCATGTTCAGTAAAAATTGTTTTGGTGTTAGTAAATGCAGTAGCCAGTGTGCCGTAAAACCATGGTGTATATTGATGGCAGTGAACAATATCGATTTTTCGCTCGCGTATGATTGCCCGGGTGGCTTTTATCAGCTCCTTATCGATACCCGCACGTCTGGATAAGCATGTAATGGAGACGCCTTTGTCTTGCAGTGCTTCACCGAAGGGGCCTAGTGGCGATTCAAGACACAGTATCGACATGGTAAACGCATCGTTGTTTGCACTTTCAATAAGATTGCGGATCACCTGCTCTGTGCCGCCAATTCGCATGTCGAAAGTAATGTGAAGCACGTTTAGTGGTTTTGTCATTTTATGCAATCTTTTAACTCAAGGCGTTATCGTATAACTGCTTCATATCATCCGCTCTTTTTTGCGGTGAGAATTTTGTTTTTACCTTACGTAATGCTGCCAAAGATAAATTACCTCTTGCTTCTTCAGAACGTACTAAGAAGTCAATATTCTCATATACTTTTTCAGTTAAATAAGAGGAGAACTCTTTGGGGATATTATTAACTTCGTATCCCCTAAACTCCCTAATAAAATTAAACTGCTCAGTATCAATGAGAATGCCGTCTTTTTTATTATCAATTATTTCAGGTATAGCAAAGTGTGCGGTGGAAATGACAGGAAGTCCAAATGACATGGCTTCTAATATCGCAAATCCAAAAGTTTCTTGGTAAGTGGGAGACACAAAAATATCAGCTGTGGGGTAGATATCATTTAAAAGTTCATCTCTCGAAACTCTGGTATGCGTAATGGCATTGTGACTATTAATCTTTTGTTGATACTCCTGCTTGAGGCTTTGATTATTTGTGTCAAGTTCAGTGTTGCCTATAATTTTCAAATGAAGATAAGGGTGTGCCTTGTGGAGTTCGATAAAAGCATCGACCACATTTGCCCCGCCTTTTCTGAAAAAGTCGCCCACAAAAAGAATGGTAAAGTCATCCTTTTTTAAATTAGTCCGTAGTTCCCTCGGTGTTACGCATGGGTAAACAACCCTGGATTTACGTTGTATATCAGCATCGACTTTCCCCGCATAAGTATTGAAAGTTTTCAGCCCTGCATGACTTTTAAAAACGATATTTTTAAAATTCTCCCTTTTAAAGACAGACTCAATCATCTTTAATTTTATCTTTCTGGGCAAAGGGCAGTGAAGGAAACTAAAGTTAGCTGTTCCCGAAAATTCAGCAGGTGTATATATCCAGGGCTTATGCGTGTGAGCCGGAAAAATTGGTGCTTCAACTAAATCGACACCGTCATCCTCAGCAGTGTAGAAAAAGCGCTTCGCCGTACTGGGAAACAATTTGGAATATGGATTGGGTTTAGTATCTACAAATCTATAGTCATAACCGTCTGGTGGAAATTTAGAGTATTCTTGGGCAATCCCGTGTTTTTCTGTAATTCCAACAATTTTTCGCATAATCTTATATTATCCTTGGCTATCCATGTGCTCACTAACATATCTTTTCCACCATAGCTGAAACATCAACATAGACCAAAGTATGGTGCTGTAGTCTTGTTTCTTAGTCTGATGTAAATGCCATATTTTGGTTATTTCTTCTTTCTTGAATATTTCTGCAATGCCAGCGTTTGAATCAATTAATGCTTCGTGAGCCAAAGATTGGAGCTCTCCCCTAAACCATTCGGCCAGTGGCACAGAGAAACCCATTTTCTTTCTGTGCAAAAGGCTTTCCGGAATAAATGACGTAAAAGCTTCTTTCAGGATCCGCTTTTTCACGCCATCCTTAAACTTCTGCTCTGAGGGCAGGGAGGCGGCGAACTCCGCCACCTTGTAATCCAGCAGTGGGGCACGCACTTCCAGCGTATTCGCCATGCTCATTCGGTCTACTTTTACTAAAATGCCACCAGTAAGGTACGTTTTCACATCAGTGTATAAAATTTTACTCAGGTGGTCCGGGCCATCTGCCTTGGCGTACTTCTCCAGTGTAATCTGACTGGGATGATAGCTGCCCAGAGCCTTTGATATCTCAGGCTTCACCAATTGGTTCCAGGTTTCATCTGTCATCTGGCTATTGGTAATGTAAAAACCCATAGCCGGAGAATGGCTGAGGCTGGTTAGCAGCGACTTGCCTCGTTGAGCGGCCCTGAAAGGCAGCATGCCGGCAACCTTGGCAAGAGACGGAAAAAGGCTTTTTCTGATGGATTGGGGAAACTTCTCTCTAAGACGATTCTCGATATCGTCTGTGGTGTACTTTTCGTACCCGGCGAACATTTCGTCACCACCATCACCAGCAATTGCTACGGTGACTTCCTTTCTGGCTAGTTCAGAGACGAAGAAGGTGGGTACCAGTGAGGGGTCGGCAAAGGGCTCATCAAAGAAACCAGCAATGTGCTCCAGGCGTTCAGCTACGTTCTGATGTACCGTAAACTCGTGATGTTCAGTGTGATATTTCTCGGCGATTTCTTTGGCAAACTCAGCCTCATTGAACTTCTCGTCATCAAAGCCTATGGTGCAGGTTTTTACCGGCTTTTCGCTGTTCTGCGCCATGATTGCCACGATACCCGAGCTGTCCACCCCCCCGCTTAAAAATGCACCCAGCGGTACGTCACTGATCATACGTTGCCGCGTAGTGTCATTGAGCAGGTTTAGCAGAGCCTGTTTGTTGTCTGCCAGGGACTTATCAGAGGTATGCTTAAAGCTCAGATCCCAGTATTCTCTGATATCGATACCCTCCTGCGTTACCAACATATAGTGCGCAGGCGGAAGTTTGTGAATATCCTCAAAAATGCTTTTGGGGTCAGGAATATACTGATATGCAAAGAAGTCGTATACCGCATCAAGGCGAATTTTCTTAGGGATCTCATCCAGTGCGAGTATCGCTTTTATTTCAGAAGCGAACGCGAATCTGCCGTCTTTGCTGAAATAGTAAAGTGGCTTTTTACCCATTCGGTCTCTGGCGATAAAAAGAGATTGCTTGCGTTTGTCCCAAAGCGCAAAGGCAAACATGCCGTTCAGGCGTTCAAGACAATTAACACCTTCTTTTTCATAAAGCGCCAGGATCACTTCAGTATCGGTATGAGAGTGAAACTGTACCCCTTGTGCAACCAGTTCTTCACGCAGTTCCAGAAAGTTGTATATCTCGCCATTAAAGACAATTACCAGATTGCCATCCGCGGAATACATCGGCTGGTTACCCGCTTCAGAGAGGTCGATAATGCTCAGTCGCCTGTGACACAGTCCGATATGATCGTCAATGTAGACTCCGCCAGCATCAGGACCGCGATGAAGAATAGTTTCTCCCATTTTCTGAAGCGTTGCGCTGTCGCCTTCGGCATAGTGCATTAGGCTAAAGCCTGCAATTCCACACATCTTACGTTCCTATAAACTGATAAATGGCCGTAGCCGTGACCCAAGCAGCACAGATACCGACACTGGCAGCTTTTTCCATATATTTTCCACCAGTGCCCTCGACTGACCGGGCTCTGTAAATGCTTGTGGAATGGTTTCTTTATTCTGGTTCAGTTTCTGCCAGTTAAGCAGTTGCGGTTGCGCTCCCCATTGTTTCTTGAAGCGGTACGTTCCCTCTTCATAGGTAGAGCGACCAAAATCGAATTCTTGCTTATTATTGTCGGCGCAATGGGCCAGTAGTGACCAGTACAACAGCATATTTGGCGCGAGCCGGTTGTGACGTTGTAATGTTGAGGCCCAGGGAATACACGCTTTGGTATTACAACTTAGTACAATACCCGCCCCGATGGGCAAGTCATCAAGATACACTACGCTGATAACGCAGTCTTCCTGATACGCGTCAACAATAGCCCGAAACCATTTTCTTGCGTGGGCAGGGGAACCCAGATCCCGCATATTCTCAGCATAGACAGAGTAGAAGTCATCCAGAAGCTTAGTCGATTGGCCTAACTGAAACGTCAGCCCATTCTTTTCGGCTTTTCTGATCTGACTTCTCAGCTTCGACTTGAAAGAAGCCAGCAGTGCCTCACTACCTTCAGGAAGCTCCAGTAGCATTCTGACTTTTTGATGCTCCATGGAGTGACTATCCATCGGTGCAGGAAGCAGTCCTCTGACTTCATGGTATTTCGCACTGGACGTTTGTATCTGTTCGATCAGGTACGACTGCATCGTGGACAATATTTGCTCGTTGTCCGCCAGGCCATATCCCACGTCGCAGTAGGGCAGCGAGCAGACCTGCCTTCCCCAGAACGGGATAGACATAGTGATTGCCGGGAAAATCCCGACCACCTTTCCTGTACTGTTATCTGTGGCAATAGCACCACTAATGGTGTGTCCATAGGCAGTATTAACCGCGCTAAGCCAACCATAAAGGTGGTAGGGCGACGCTTTAGGGTGTGAATTTACGTAGTCATTCCAGGTCGATGAGTCTTCATTATCGACCAGTCGAACGTCAATCGATGTCTGGTTCATGATGTTGCTGTTTCCCATCGTAATACCGGATTAGTAGCCGCTGTCTGTTGCAAAATATTCGCTGCTTCGGTAATGCTGCAGAACTGCACGTTGGCGTGCCGGGAGAGATAACGTACGCTGCTTTCTATGCGAGTACAAATTCGTTCAAACGCATCATTGACATTCAGCAAGCCTGTAGCGCCATCAATAAGGCTGGAGCTGTGAAGATACATGTGAATGATCGGATGGCCTCTGCGCAAACTGACGTTTATCAGTGAGTTCATGTTTGCAGAATCAAATAACTCAGGACTTAAATATATTTTTCGTAAGAGCGTTGTGTGCCAGAGAATACCTATTGCCCGGAACCAGGAAAACGGAGCTTTCGACAGTTTCTTGTGAATAGAATGGGCCAGAGTAAAGTGCTTTCGGTTAAAACCGGCCGTCACCGGCAGTTCCATGATGTTGCGCTGTGTGCCGACATTCAGCGGGTTCTCTGTATCCGGCCAGTAAGGCGTGAGAGGTGAGCCTTCACAGTCGAAAAACTCATTATCAAAGAAAGGGTATACGCTGGAATCAACCGTGTAGCCAAGGTCTGTCAACAATTGCAATGTAGAACCGTCAATACCCCACCTTCCACTTCTGAAAGATACCGGTGAAAACCCTATTTTGTCCTGAATTAACCGTGTGAGAGTAAGAAGCTTTTGCTCAACCTGTTCTTTTGGCAGATTGACAACGTGTGATGACGCTTCTGTTGTTTTTTCAAAGTACGGCGGGTTACACCATGGGTGTAAATGGGCGCCTATTTCAGCTTCATTGTTTTTAATAAACGACGATAAAATCGTTTGTCCTGACGTACTGTTTACTACCGGATAATCGACGAAGTAAGTAGGCTTTATTCCTAACTTACGACAAAAGCTATGAAACTCAGGAAGCCGCTCAATATTTTTTATCGAGCAGTTATCCGTGGGGAAATCCCCCTCCCATTGCCACTCTTCTTCTGTATCGATAGAAAGCACAAAGAGTACGTCAGGTTTATGCATTTACATTGCTCTCTAGTAGCTCTACGAACAGCGTATCATACTCATTCGCCATCCGTTGGGCTGAAAAGTTCTCTTCGACAAAGAGCCGGGAGTTATGCGCCAGTTTGGTTGCCAGAGCGTTATCATCCAGCAGCATTTCCCAATGTTCGAGTAACTGCGCTTTGTCGTAAAGCGGCGCCAGTAACCCGGTTTCGTTATGGGTGATAAGCTGATCGATACCCGCGATGTCGTAAGCAGATACCGGGATTTCCATTGCACACGCTTCCATGAGGCAACGGGGGATCCCCTCCAGTGTGGAAGTCATGACGAACAGGTCGAAGTCTCTGAGTAACTGCAGACGGTCATTTCTGAAGCCAAGAAAATGGATATCCTCACGAGACGGCAGTGTTTGTGTGTAACTTTCAAGCTCAGGTCTCGATTCGCCGTCTCCCAGAAGCACCAGTTCTACATCGTCTCGTTTAGCACGCAAGGTTGTAAAACAATCCAGAATGTCTTTTATGTTCTTGCGGCTAATCATCTGCCCAACAAAGCCGATAGTTCGCTTGGTTTTAGGGGCTTGCTGATCTTTGGTTTGTCGTACAGCTTCAACTTCTGACAAATCAACGCCATTTTGAATGTATCGGGTTTTATGCTCGGGGACGTTTAATTCTCGAACGTCCTGCAATAGTTGCCGCGAGAGAGGGACGACCAAGTCGGCATATTTCATGGCAATATTGCCGGCCCAGATGAACGCTTTGAGTTTGAAGTCGGCAGCATTCTCGAAGCCATGTGGCGTTACGACACACGGGATACCTGCTTTTCTTGCCGCCAGAATACCGATGATGTCTGATTTGTACCCATGGGTATGAATGATATCGATTTCACGCTCTTTTATGAGTTTTGCCAGGTGTCTGACTACCTGAATATCGAACTTGTTTCTCATCGGTAAGCGATGGGTTTTACCGAGCGGGGTAAATTGCTTTACCAGCTCAAGTTCTTCTGTACCGGGTTCGTCTGTGACTGCCAGCTCGCTTGTTGTCGTTTGAGGTAGGTGCTTAGTCAGCGCAAGTACCCATCTCTCCGCACCATAAAATCCTGTTGAACAGATAAACTGTAATACTTTCATAATTCTTCTTTATTGATAGGTCGTAGTCACAGACTTCGTTATACCAGCCACAGTACCTAACGCGCGGGCCGGGAAATACAGTAAGTAAAAAAGCACAAACTGCCTGAATGGGACCTTGCCACGGCTGAGGCGAGCGGCTCGGGCTGAGTACACCAGTATAGGTAACCAGCCTACAGCAAAACTGATAAGCGCAGCAAACCCTAAGCCCGCCAACAGCAATGCAAAAGCGCTAAGCCAAAAAAACACAATGGCTATAGGCACAAAAAAACTGGGGAGTTCGCTGAAGGGAATTTTCCGGCCTTTCAGCGAGGCAATATTTGACTGGCCCCGCCAGATCTCTTTTTTAAACATCGGAATGAACTCTTTATCTTCACCCAGATGAACATAGGTCGCCGTCGAGGAGTACATCAGTGGGCCGATTGCCGAGACCTTTTGTGTAAAGTAATAATCTTCGCAGGTAATAAGGTGCTCAGGAAAGCCCCCGACTTTTTCAAACGTGCTTTTACGCAGAAACAAGTTCCGTCCAGGAAGAAACTCAACTTCACAATCGGTTTTTGCATTGCTTAATACGGTACGAATTTTTTCAAGCGCCGCGGCGTTGTTGCTATCAACCTGTATTGCGCTTACCAGGGCAAAGTCGTTTTCGCGCAACAGTGTTTTCATCGCCTCTACCCAGTTTGCCGATAACTGAATGTCGGCATCAAGAAAAGCAAGAAACTCGCCTTTTGCAAACCGTGCACCCAGATTACGGGAGTGGGAAATGGTATTGCTCTCGTCGTTATGAATAACTGACAAGGCAATATTCCCGGCTGCAGCGTAAAGAGAAGGGGAAGCATCCTTATTTTGACTAACTACAATGATTTCCAGTTGGTCAGAGGCTGTTTGTTGTGCGGCAATGCTCTTCACCGTATCGATTAACATCGCCTCCCGCCCTTTATGCGGAATAATAAAAGTAATGTCGCGTGTGGTCATACCAAGCCGTTTGTTTTCCGTTTTGCTGGAAATCGTCGTTTAAATTGTGTCAGTTCACGATGCAGATTAAATTGGCTGAACGTTCTTTTTGCCGTATCCGCAAGCCTAAAAGTGGCTGCGCTGTCGGGCTTATCTTTCTGCACTATTCCCAGGTTCGCCTTTACGATTCGCGCACGATGTTCATACGCAAGATAGTTGGCATTTTGCATCATCAGACACAATAAGCGTGTTGTCGAGCTTTCTTCACTGCTCTCAAGACGCGTCGCGATATCTGCCGCCATAGAGGCTATTTTTTTCTCTGCCAGAGCCTCTTCTTTCATAAAAGGCTTGGCAAAAGACAATACACACAGCTTTCGCAGATCCTGAGCTGACCAGGTTTCGTTAGGAAATTCCAGAATTTCAGGGTTATTCAATGAAAGATCTTCATTCTTTATCATCCATGTTGCGTAGTGAGTCAGTGCGTCGATAGCGTACTTCAGCATCTCATCCTGTTTAACGCTTTGTTTTACCATAATGTAACGGCAGAGTGCCTGTAACAACACCGTGTAAAACCAGGTGTTCTCGACGTTTTTTAAGTCTCGCTGTGCAATGTTGTCATGCGGGGACACGGTATTGAATAAGATGTGCTCTGCCTGCGCCAGGTCCTGACTGTGTTGCGTGAGAACATACCTGTCCAGTCTGGCATGGATATAATTTGCCGTGCCACGGTCCAGCGGGTACTTACCGCTTATAATGTTTTTCAGATCAATCCGGTTACGATTCTTCAGGCTAAGTAAAAAGCCTACCAGCGTGTTGTCACCCTCATAGACCCTGGTAATCCAGTCGCAGATTGTCAGCAGTGCTTCTTTGGAAGGACCGTGTCCGGTAATTAAATAGTGAAGGAGTAATCCGTTGGTATAACAATGTTGTCCACCGGGACCGCCACCGCCTGCATGATCTTCATAAACATCGGTTGGCTGTAATTTGGAATAAGTACGGTGAGTGGCGGTATATGCCTGAACATAATGGTCGGTGTGCCAGAAAAGTCCGCCAGCGTACTCGGGCTTGTCATCAGAGGTATGGTAAACGTCGATATCTGCAACATGTTTGGCAAGATCGTCTGCCAGCGTAAACCATTTTTGATTGCCGGTGATAAGCCATTGGCACAGCATGCCAAAAATCGGGTCGTACTGATTGTTGTAATGTGAAATGAATGTGCCGTCGAACTCCGCCGGGATCTCATGATCTGCATAGAGTTCACCAAAGTGGCGCCAGCCAAATTCATCAATCTTTTCACGTTTTTCAAAAAAGGAATGCGCACCCTCTACGCCATGTTGGATTAGTTGCTGAAAAACATCGCTATCCTCTGGTTTAGAGAAAAAGGGGATAGCGCCGGTTGCGTAAACCCAATGTGCGTTAAACGTGAGTTCAGGCGCCTGTCCGGTGTTGGCAGCAGTATTATTCAGGGTGAGGAATCGTGTTTTTTGCTCTCCAGGCTGCAATTCAATGGGCTGACTGAATGACGAGCCAAGAACGGAAATGGTTATGTTTCCGTTGGCGTGTTGAACATCGGTCGGGAAGTTCTGCCAGAAAGCCGGCAAATGAAGGCACAAAACGTGGTTGCTATTTTTTACTTCAATATGAGGGGTTGCCTGCTTGCCCTCAAAAACGACGCTGTGGTCTTGTGTGCACCTGAACCCTTGATACTGCAGAGGCAGAGAATTATTTTTATCTACGTGTACCGGACTGTTCCAGTTCTTGTTGCCACTGGATTCCTGGTGTAGTGAAAAATTACCCGACAGGCACTTGTCTGTCGTGGTTTCATGCAGTGCAACGTCACTGTTGTCGTTATCACACCCAAAATTCCAATAGCACCCGGTAAGCTGTAAAGAGTTGGGATCGCCCAGATCCCACTGACCATTGGGATGAATTGCCGGTTTGGGATTCGTTAATGTGATTCTGTGCTGTATGTCGCCAGTGGCGATAACTATGCTGCTCTCAAGCTCGACGTTGGCAACGGTCTCCTGATTAACGACGAATCTGCCAGTTTGCGTAACGGTGGTTACGATGGGCTTATTCAGACAATAACGGGTGTGGTGGGCAATGCTTGTCGGTTCTGCGATTAGGGTGTCTGACTTTGTTAGATTAAGGCAAACACCCTGCGATCTAATCAGATTATCAAAGCCGAAAGTGGCAAAACCGGTTTTAGCAAACGTGACTGTATTACATGACGTTCGTATTGTTAGCTCGCCAGAGGTTTCCGAAACATGCGCTTTACGTTGCGTAATTGTTTCTGGTGGCGGTGTGCGGCCGATAAAAAGGGCGGTGTTGGTATTAGCCGGAAGGGCTATGGTTCCCTCTGCCATAACCCAGCGATAAGAGTTATCTGGCCAGAAAGAGGAAGCCGTCAGACTGACCGTAGATACGATTTCACCGCTTGAGCGCACCAACAAAGGCGGCGAGTTGGGGTGATATTTACCCGGCGGTAAAGGGATCCCAACTTTTATCGGGTGAGCCTCAATGTGCAGTTCATTATTATTGTGAATATGAAAAACGGCGTGGCTAACTTCTTGTGACATCTTCTTCCTTGCAACAAAGCCCCCAATAAGCGCTAGTACTGTACTTAACTTTTGCTTTTATGCCAATCGCTCAGTGAGCGCCTTAACCCGCTTTTTACATGCCCTCAGCCATAACAACGCATATCCTTTTATGGTTGGGGAAGTGAAACGGAGAGTGTGAAACTGGTAAGTTCTGTCAGACAGTGAAGCCTTGTACTGGCTAAAGCCGCCCAGAAAGTCATAACTCAGCATGCCTCTGCGAGCGTATTCCTGCATAAGACAATGGTGAACCACATAACCTGGTTTCATTTTATTATCGTCATCGGAATAGCGTATTCCAGAGCAGTAAAAGCTTACGTGTTTGTTGCAAATAAAGTTCAGGCAGTAGCCGAGTGTGGTGTCGCCCGCGTCCACCCTGACAATTTCAGTCATATCAGGGGCATGGGAGAGCAAATATTCGTGATGTCTGATAAACGCCGGGTTGGTGAAGCCACTACCTTCAGACGTATGTTGCCACCTTTGTATGTGCAACTCTGACAACTCAGAGAAGAAATGAGCTTTTTCTTCATTGCCCTTAGCCACCTTCACGTTAATGTCGCCATATTTTTCAGTAAGCAGCTTCATCGCGCGCTTTACCTGATAGCGCGTGTTTTTCGAATAGGTTGTCAATATTTTTGACACTGACTCAAGTTGCTTACTTGCGGCATACACAGCCTCGGATTCAGACTTCCAGTTAACCCGTTTTGCAGCGCCCAGCCAGCGAGCTTCTGAATCGGTCATCGATACATTCAGTTCATTGACTTTCAGTTTGGGTAATAACCTGAAAAATGCCTGAATACAGTCCTGTTCGATATTTTCCTGACAGATAACGCTGTTGTACTCAATCCATACCTGATCAAAATCCTGTAGGCCGGTCTGATTAACCCAGGCTGTTTTCCATTTAAAAGGGCCAGTTTGCTGATCGCGCACTTGCAAAAACATCAGCCCAACGCAAACATCATTCTCTTCAAAGGTAACAACGGCAGGTACATCTTCCAGGGCTTGAATCCAGGCTTTGAACCAAACCATTGTGCAAAAGGGATTGTCAGTCCGCCGGGAGGAGTTCAATGAGGTTAGGGTTGATACGATCCATTCAGACGTGCACGAAGTGTGAAGATTCGCCTGTATCATTTACGTCAGCCCTTTACTGTTATTCTTATCTAAACGTTGATTACCATACCATAATCAGGCAACAATGAATGATTGCGAAAGCGTTCTTATCATAAAAGCGCTTTGCTATTCACTATAACAAGCAATGGAAAGAGGTTATCCCTATGCGAGCTCAAACGCTGGTCGCACTATTAACTGCTGGAATTGTATTAACAGGATGCCAGGAACCCACGCCTGAAAGCCGTATTCAGAGCGCCAATGAAGCACTGGCCAGCGGTCAGTATGATGAAGCGGTAATTGAACTAAAAAATGCGTTGCAGGCGGCACCAGATAATCTGGATGTGCGTTTTGAACTGGCAAAAGTGCTGTATGAGCAAGGAGATTTACCGGGCGCTGAAAAAGAGCTTCGCAGAGTAATTAATGCAGGCAGAACAGATGACGCTATTCAGGGAATGCTTGGTTTTGCGCTTTATTATCAGGCGAAATTTGAAGATGCCATGCTGCTGAAAGGTGAGCTGGGTGACAATGCCGCGCCATCGTTACGAATCGTTGATTACCTTGCAGCACTGAAAATCGATGCCAGCCCTGAGAAAGCGTATGCGTCGTTGTCCGGCTCGCTGGACGGTGATGAAAAACAATTACTAGAAGCCCTTCAGCAAATTAAAGCGTCAGAAGTTGAGAAGCCGCTTCAAATGTTGAATTCGCTGAATTTAGCTGATTACTATGATGTGTTCATCAATCAGACACGCGCCCAACTGATGGCAAGGTCTGGAAGCCTGGACGAAGCGATAGAGCTGATGAGTTCGATTGCAAAAACGTGGCCATCGGTCGGATTACTGGCAATTAATTATGTTGAAATGCTGATTGCGGATGAGCGCTTCGACGACGCAGAGAAGGTGTTGACTCCCTGGGTGTCTAATGACTCGAGAAGCCCTTGGTTTGATTTGCTGATGGCAGATCTGAAAGCACGAGAAGGGGACTTCGAAGCTGCCCTGATACATGCGGAGCGTGCCGTTCAACTTGGTATAGAAACCTTCAATTCATATTTGTTGGCTGGCGTTGCTGCCGTAGAACAGGAAAAGTGGGAGGCGGCTTATAGTTATTTAAACAAAGCGCACGCACAGCAGCCTGAGAATAGAACGGCAAGCAGGCTTCTGGCGAGAACTCAACTGCAATTAGGTTACTTTGAGGAAGCCACTGAACTACTTGAACGAGTTGAGGCAAAAACCACGGAAGACATCAACTTCTTGTTAAGCGCAAGCGCATACCTGGATGCATCAGGCAGACCTTCGGAAGCGAAAGAGTTGCTTTCATCTACGCTGCAAGAGACGCCGCAGTCACAAGCGCTACTGGCACAGCTTTCTATACTCCAGCTAGCGACAGACGACAATAAGGCCTCTGAGTCAGTAGCGGCACTGTCTGAATTCAGCCCGAATTCTCTGGGTGCGGTATACCTGAAAATACAGAATTTCCTGAAGCAGAATAAATTCGAAGAGGCAAAAGCGGAAGCACAACGTCTGGCCAGCGAAGACGAAGTCAATAGCCTTTTGTTACAAGCGGTCGTTGAGTTTTACAAAGGAAGTAACGAACAAACGCTTGCATTAACCAAACAGGTTTTTGAGCTGGATCCTGCAAATGTGGCCGCGCTTCGGCTGGCCATGCAGTCTGAATACAGACAGGCTGATCTGTTTAAAGCTGCCGATTATGCGGAAAAAATCGTAGATATCACCGAATCGCCGCGGGCTATCGATAACCTGGTATACCTACTGGATGAAAATAGTGACCTGGACTCTGTGTCGACGCTTAAAACCTTGGCGTCTAAAAAAGACAATCCCACAATCTACAGATTAGGGGTCATCAAAAGCTACGGCATTGCAGGTAAATATAAAGAAGCGGTGCGTGTGGCTGATGAATACCCTGATGCCAGAAAAATTCTGGCTCGCGTCGCGTGGGTAAACCTTCTGTATAGCTCTGGTTACATTGAGAGGGTAGAAGAGGCGTTGTCTGAATGGGTGCGAGAGGAACCAACCAATAAAGATGCATTCCTTGCATCGATAAATTATTACTTCCTCCGTAATGAATCTCAAAAGGCGATGGGCGTGATCCGTGATGCTGAAGCGACATTTCCAAGTGAGCCACAGTTTAAAATTGCCCACTTTGAAGCGCTGTTGAGAGATGGAAAACTTGAACAGGCCAAGTCAAAGCTGAACGCATTACAAAATTTAAGGCTTCCTGAATGGCATCTATCGTACTACCGGGGTCAGTTGGCTCTGATGAACGGCAGCCTCAAGCAAGCTGATGAGGAATTAAGTAAAGCTTACGCGACGTCTGGACGCTTTGGCGTTGCTCTTGTGCTGGCAAAAGTAAAAAGTGCGAAAAAAGAGGCAATTGAGGGGTTTAATTTACTCAATGAATCTTTAGAGAACAGCGATACTGATGTAGAGAAACGCTACCATATTGTGGCTGAGTATGCGCTTGCTCACGGTTATTTCCAAAATGCGGTTTCTGTATACGATGCACTAATTGAAAAATGGCCAGGCTCTGCCGTAGCGTTTAATAACAGAGCGAATGCAATGTTGTTGTCAGGTGATGTAGACGGCGCAAAAGCCAGTGCAGAGAAAGCCGTTAACATAGAGCCAAATGCTTCACATCTGGATACCTTGGGTTGGGTTCTGTTTAAAAGTGAACAGTATGAGGCGGCAGTGGAAAAGCTTGAGAAAGCCGTAGCCATGGGCACGCCCTCCGAGGAGGCTGCTGCTCACTTGGCGTTGGCGTACCAGGCGGTAGGTCAAAACGGAAAAGCAAAAGCGTTACGCCAGAAGCATGATAGTAAAACGGGTAGATATGACACGTTATGGAGCCAGGTAAGTAACCGCTGATTAGGTGTCAGGAAATTTAACACTGCGCCGAGGATATACAATAAATAATATGTTTTTTCCTTTAAAAACAATATTTTAAAAAGTTGGCCCGCATATTGTATTATTCTTAGCGTTGGTTGTTTTACTTAACTTGGAAGGAATTTCATATGTCTAAATTTACGAAAGTTATCAAAAGTACTGTAGCTGCATTGGCTCTGGCTACTTCTTACAACGCTAGCGCTGATACAGTATCTGCTGGCGGAATTGAGTGGGACACCTTCACACAAGACGGTGTTGAAGCGATGTCAGCTGCTTTCTCTTTTCAACAGTGGTTCACTAACGATTACACTTCTGGTGGTGTAATTGGTGGCGCATCTGCTAGCAACGCTGTTTTGCCTCAAGTAGGCGCTGAATTGGTAGGTATCGGCCTTTTCAACGAATTTTCAGTAGCACGAAGCCTGGGTTCACCGGATTTCTGTGAAACTGGTAACTCGTCGAACTGTGAACTGACATTTGCTTTCGGCGGTCTGATTGCAACCAGCCCAACTACGTTTGATTTTTCAAACGCATGGTTGAATGTATACTTCGACGATACGCCTGACTTCCCTCAGTCTGCTTCTGGTGCAAACCTGTGGCAAGAAACTGCTGATGCACAGAACGGTACACTGTGGGCTTCATTCTCTTGGGATGAGTTCGTATTCGTAGCTGGTAACCTGAACGGTGGTGTAATCAGTGCAGCGCTGACTGTAACTGGCGGTCTGCCAAGTGTTGTAGATGCATTGGATTATGGACAAGGTCAGTCTGACTTCTCTATGCTTTCAAGTGCTCTGTTCTTCACTGGTAACGTACGTTCAACTGGTGGTACAGGTAACATGCAGTCAGTTTCAGCTCCTTCTACAGTAGCTCTGTTCGGTCTGTCTTTGATTGCTCTGGGTGCAGCATCACGTCGCAAAAAAGCGAAGTAATATCTTACCCTCGCATTACAATTAAGCGGTTGGCGAAAGCCAGCCGCTTTTTTTTGTGCCCTTGTAAATAAGTAACTCTCCCGCCGTGCCCACTCGTGTGCTTCATTCAATCCTGCTAATCTGTTGAACTACTTGGCTACCGCTATTTTTCTTTTCCGTAAAAGTACACAAGCTAAACTTTAAATTCAGCCTTATGGCTTATGAGATGCAGCAGAACACGCGTCAGTCTGCGATATGTGGATATAAGGTTATTAATCCTGGCTGTTGGGGTAAACAAAAGTTTTACCAAAAGAGATAGAAAAACGCATAGTGGACAAGGCCAAAAGCTAACCCGCAGCGTGAGAAGAGCGTGGAAGCATTTACAGTAATGACATTATGCAACTGTGAAATAATGCTTGTGTAGGTGGAGAGCGATGAATGTTGTTATCGTTGTTCTGTAATGCAACGAGCCGACAACGGTTTACTTCGCATCGTAAACAAACAGAGAAAGTCTGTACCGGGGCCGTCGGGAAGCACGCAGCAACGACAGGACGCTATAACTTCCTACGCAGGTCAGAAAGCATCTTCGCAAAACCAGGTTTCAGGTTTGACGACAGTAACTTTTGATTGATGTAATAGGGGGCACGCTTGCCGTGATAATCTACGACAGGGCCAATTTGTTCGAAACGTATCCCTACAAAGCTCATGCTTCGGGCCAGTCTTGGCTCCATCATCACATAAGCATGTTTTATATTGTTTTCCAATGCCATGCCTGCGGCGGCAAAATAGAGGCCAACGGCGATAAAAGGAAAGCAACGAAGCTCGGTTTCTGAATACGTTTGCTGGTTAATAACACCAGTTGGCGCGCCTTCAAAATTATCCATCTGTCTTCGTCTGAATTCTTTAGGGACAGCCAGCCTGGACACTTCACAAATGTCTTTTCTGGCCATAAGAGTAGGATCAAGCGCTCTATTGGTGATCGAATTCAGGCAGTATTTTTCGATAGGAAGTTGCTGACCTTCTTCTTGCGGCCTGACTATTCTGACCGTTCCTGCGAATTTATCAGAGTTGAGGTGTTGTATCAGGCAATGCATTGAAAACGAATCAAATTCATCTATTTCCAGCTGCTCTGCATTTTCTTCTTCGAACTTAAGCTCTTCGCAATAAACCCGATGCCTGATATTGAATACTTCTTTGCGTAATTCATCATTTGAAGCAAGAACCGGCGATAAATATGATGAGAAATGCGAAGAAATATAATTCGCCTCTCTTAGTTTACTATAGCCAGCCAATAATTTGCCTAGCTTGTTATTTTTGCCGACAATTCTAGACGCTTGTTCAAAAAAAGAGCGCTGCTTTACCTGCTTCATCTTGTTTGCCAAAAGAATTCCTTACTGCTTTATCAGAGTCTAGCAGAAGAAAAGGGGCCTGAGTAAAGTCTTTAGTTGAATAAGTAAGTTTTTGCAATTGCGAAGTATTCATAGAACGCTCTGCGACTGCGCTCGATAGCTGTTGGAGATGGAAGTGTCAGATAAAAAGAGGGCTGGTTGCTGGTTAAGTAGTCCACAGGTAAAAAAGAGTACTCCAGAGAGTGATTCATGAGTTTATCTACTCTGAAAAGGTGGGTTGCCGATGTGATGATTACTACAGACTTTCCCGAAAGCAATGTTTCAACGAAATGAAGTTCTTCTTGAGTAGTGGTGCCTTCGCCAACGATTGTGAGGTTGTTGGCGTCTACGCCCAAATTACGCAGCATATCAGCAGCTTTCTCAGCATAAACGATATCGTCATCTGACAAAAACCGACCGCCTGATACTATGATAGGCGCGCCTGTTTTTTTGTGGGTAAGGAACGCCTGTGCCAGGCGCTGCAGAGAACATTCTGTAAAGCGGCTGACCTCCGGAATGTTTCCTTTGGTATTGTAATAGCAGGCAAGAACCAGAATATAATCGGGCTTTTGCTTGTCAGCATTGAATATTTTGGATGGCTCAGCATTTTCCAGTGGATAAAGTATCAGATCAGCCACCATAGGCTGGGAAAATAGAAAGAGGATTGTTGCGCTTAGGACTGCCGCGGTCTTGCTGGCTTTTCGTTTTTTAAGTTTAAAAAAGATCGCCGCAATGGCAGCGAATAGAAAGGATAGCGCAAGGGGAGACGCTAATTGAATAGCTATGAACTTTAGTATTTCCATTACCAGCATCCAGCATTAGCGAATATAAAGTGTAAGTTTAAGGATAATTACTAGATGAATCAAAGATATCAGTTAATAAGTGCGCTTTTATTTTGGCTCACGTGTGTGCCGGTAACAGCGGCTGAGTTTACCACGGTGGTCAGAACGGTATCAGAGAGCGTGGTCGCTGTGGGAATCAAGACTCCTATTTATTCCAATGTCAGCGATATTCTGGGAACCGGGGTAGTGGTAGGAGATGGTCAGTATGTGGTGACAAATGCACATGTCATAGACCGAACGCTGGATACTGACATTGTCCAGTTCTTCACTGTAATTCATGGACGAAAACAGAGAATGCATGAACTAAAGGCGGAGGTCATTGGTGTTGATAACCTACACGATCTGGCATTGTTAAAAATATCGACACCACTTACTCCAATCAGCATGGCTGAAGATAAGCTGCTGCTTCCTGGGGAAGAGGTGGCCATGACGGGATTTCCAGTCGGCAGCGTGTTAGGACTCTTTCATACTACACATAAAGGAATTATTTCGGCCATCACAATTGATGTGTTGCCGGGAAAATCTCTTTCAGAGCTGAACTATGACAGTCTTGGAAGGTTGGAAAACGCATTTGAAATCTATCAGCTTGATGTTACTGCATTTCCTGGGAATTCGGGCAGCGCGGTTTATAAAGCAGACACTGGCGACTTGATAGGTATCATAAATAAGGTGCTTGTTAGTAATGGAAAGGAATCAGTTCTTTCTAGTCCCAGCGGAATCAGTTATGCTATTCCGGTAAGTTTTGTCAGGCTGTTGCTTGAAAAACATGTGGAAGAGTGACGTCTGTCAGGAATTTTTACATCTGATACTTTTGATAGAAATAACCGTATGAAATTAAACGGGTTTTCTATTGGCTTCTTTATTGCATAGGTATAGTGTAAGTAATCGGTACCTTGTGCACAGTTAGGGGTTTAAATGAACAATCGTGATCCGCAAAATGGAAAAAGTAACGCGGTCAGCCAGGAAGCGCGAAGGAAATTTATCTATAAGTCTGCCACTGGTGCAGCTTTAGTTGCCGTACCTGGGAAATCCGTGTGGGGCGCGTGCTCAGTATCAGGTGCGATGTCTGGGAACGTCTCCAGCATGTCTCGGCACACGTGTGAAATTCCTTCTTTTTCCGGTGGTCGTTCCCCAGGAACGTGGAAAGATGGGCACATAAGCCTTAAAGCTCATGCTGTATTTGATGCATTGGCAGAGAATAACGCTGTTCCACAGAGCAAGGCCGATAAAGGCTCACCGATGTACAATTGTTACGTTAACCACGTAAACTTGTTCATCAGTAGCACATCGATGCAAATTGACCCACGTCTTCTGGCCGGGTCGCTGGCGACCTTAGCGGATTCAAATGGCAATATCAGCTTGTTTGATGCGTTAGAATCTAATGGTGGTGGTGACGGCTCGCTTGAGTTTAATTTAGCCGGTGTGTTCTGTAACGCGTATTTCGGATTCTATGAGAATATCGTTACGCATAATGCCGCAGAAGCGGATCGGCTTGCCGCAGCGAATAAGCTGGTAAACGACATCGTTATTTACTTAGTCACAATGGCAAAAACTCAGCCAGACGTGTCAATTGATTTTGGCTTCCTGGACGAAGCATCAACCCCATACGTTGTTGATGAGTGTAGCCTGATGTCCAGAGATGCTACAGAAGAAAGTGACAGCGGCAATGACAAGCCCAAGAAAGATAAATAGATCCGAGCGTTAGACTACCGAAGTAGATAAATGAGCTGTACTTCTTGGCGAGTAACACTAGGAACACAAATAAAGCTCTCTGCGACCAACAGAGAGCTTTATTTTTTTAATCGTTATACCGGCGAGACTGCGGCGGTCAAATTATCGGAAGACGGTAATGAGCTAAATAGTCTGCTCGACGAGGAAGGGTGTGATGAACCCACTCTCAATCGCCTTATTAGTGAATCTGAAACAATTTTTCGTTTGCTGGTAATCAGAAAGCTTATCGAGAAATGTAAATGAGTGTACTAGTAAATACCGGCCTCTACTCTTTTCAGGCTGAATCGGTGACGACGGCGGTAGAAGATAACGTCAGACTTATTTACGGTGATGCAAAAACCGACTCTGAATTTTTCGATTTCTCTATTGAAGTCAAAGCGCCTTCCCTGATTCGCCGACTAATACGCCCTCAAGTCTCTTTTTATTGCGATGGTTTAACACCATTTCATCCTCTGCCTTTTAATCAAAGTTATGCCTTATTGGAATGGGGCATGAACTGGTGTGTGGCTGCACATGAATATAATGACCTCATTGTTCATTCGGCCGTGATTGTTAAAAACAATCAGGCGATTATCTTACCGGCACTCCCTGGTTCAGGGAAAAGCACACTAAGTGCGTTTTTTTCGCAGCGGGGATGGAAAGTGTATTCTGATGAAATGGCGGTGATCGATCTGACAAGTCTGAAGGTGAAGCCCTTATTCAGGCCAGTTTGTCTTAAAAATAACTCCATAGACATTATTAAATCAGAGTTTCCCTCCTGCACCATGACCGAAACCGTAAACGATACGCAGAAAGGCGATGTCGCGCATCTGAAGGTAACGACCTGGTCGCAATACTGCGAAATGGTTCCAGTGCCAATTAAGGCAATCGTGTTTCCTCGCTATCAAGCTGATACAACATTTCAGCGGTCTGCGGTGGAAAAAACAGAGGGGTTCCTTTCTGTAATCCAAAATGCTTTCAACTACCATGTGCTGGGAGAATCCGCGTTCCAGGCTCTGGTAGCGCTGTCCGATACTGCGTCATATTACCGCTATGTTTACAACAACTTAGATGCAGTGCTTGATGCCTTTAACGAGTTGGTAAATGAATAACCAAGGAAATTTCGAACAGTTTATTGCCATTCTTATCAACCCTACGTTAGGTAAATCCTTTTCGTTAGCTCAATGGCGTGATGCTATTTTGTTCTTCAGGCATGCCAAATTACTGGCTACGTTGTATTACCGCATCGTTGAATGCGATGTAGACCTTTACCAATCGTTACCTGAAAAAGTACGCAGACACCTTTATTCTGCATGGGTTTATGCAGCAAGACAGAAGCTGCAGACCGACTATGAGGTCAGGCAATTAACGACGCTGCTGAATGCGTCAGACGTGAAGCCGATATTTTTAAAAGGTGCAGCCTATGCGGCTGAAGGACTCAATGCGTCGAATGGACGTGTAATGTCGGACCTTGATATTCTGGTAGCGAGAGACCAGCTGGCCGAGGCGGAAAAGGCATTTGTTGACGATCACTGGCAAGTAAAACCGCTAAGCGATTATGATGAAAAGTATTATCGTGAGTTTGCTCACGAAATTCCCCCTTTGTTTAACCCGATAACCGAAACCACTGTTGACCTTCACCACAATCTTTATTTACCCATTAGTGGGCGGGCACCAAAAATTGAGCTTTTCCTGGCGCGTACCCGTGAGACCGCAACCGATATAACGGTATTTGAAGCGGAAGCCATGGTTTTGCATTCCTGCATTCATCTTATTTTAAACGAAGATTTCTCAGGGGCTCTCAGAGATCTTTTCGATATTCACTTATTGTGTGAAGAGTTTGACAGTGCTGAATTTCACACTTCACTATTTGAGCTGGCGAAAAGTGCAGGCTTATTGCTTGAGCTGTATTACTGTCTGGCATTGAGAGCGCATGTTTTTAAGCATCGAAGCCCGTTACTTTCAAAGCTGGAGGCACTTTCTGTCACCAAGAAGCTGACTACGCGCTTTACGCTGGTACTTTTGAAACAGGCGATCGTTCCCGCTCACTTCACAACCGAGACCTGGAAACGTCGCCTTAGTCGTTTTGCGATATATATTCGGGGGCACTACCTGAAGATGCCGCTCAGACGACTTAGTGTGCACTTCCTCATCAAAGCTTATGTAGGCATCTTCAAAAGAAGTGCACATTAACCGCGGTAATCACGGTATCAACGAGATTAACCCCGTAGTTATCGGCAACAAGGAGGTTGTGCTGCCACCTCAGGTTAAAGGAAAGTGCATTTTTTCATTATGTCAGTGTTGCCGCTAATTTTTTGCTCACTGCAATAAATCAGACTATTTCCCTTTTCTCCTTGCTGGCGTCATAGCGCGGGTAAGATCTAATCCTCTTCGTATGTCGCGGGATTATATCGTCCCCGGCTCAGTATTTTATTTTTATCCAGAACGCCTGCAATTTGATTGGCCACTTTCCAGAAGGGAGCACTGGAATCCAGCTTGCTTTGCTGATTAATATTGAGCCTGTAAGGAACGAAACCGTGTTTCAGTCCTTCAGCTAATAACGCCTCAAGGCAATTGTGTGCAGCTGTTACAGCTTCGGGGTTTTCCCGGTCAAATACAATGGGAATGGTGCTGTCAGTGGAATAGCCAGTGAGGTTGGTGAAAGTGACCATAGGTTCAATATTATGCGCACTACAGATGGTTCTTACCATATCAATGTATTTCAGCATCACATCGGCCTTAGCCGGAACCAGAGGCGCATACCATAACAGGCCACAGCCATCTTTGGCTGGATTCAGTGCATTCGATCTGTCAGGCCTGACTCTGGGGTTTCGCCAGTATGCCAGTGGAAGCGCGACCTGGTTGGGATTTCCGCGCATTATCTGAATGCCGAGCTCCAGGGTTTTCAGTTGCTCACGGGCTTTTTTTAATGGGCCAACAGGGAATAAATCGCTGACAAATTTCCCGATTTTTATAAGCATTCCCTCAGAAAACAACACGTTGTCAGCCTTTCCTTTCGCAATTTTTTTTATCAGTTTTCTGGCTGCGCGTGACACGCCTTTTGGGGCATAAATCGTTCCTACAATCGTCCATTCGGGAACGTCATGTTGCCTGGCAATCTCTGCTATCTGTTCATCGGTAGAATTAATATGGTTTTCAGGGCCTTGTGGGTTATCTGCAACCATGGCTGCCACACGACGCTTGTCCATAAGGTTAATTGAACCCACAACGCCACTTAAGTGCTTAAATATGGTTTTTACCACACCATATGCGGTTTCAAAGCTATCCTCGTCGTAAAAGCGCATATAAAACGAATCAAAGCCGGAGGGGATACGCTCCAGTACCAGGGTTATTTCAGTGACAATCATATTTCCTGATTGAGTGAATATTCCATCGAGATAAGGTCCATGCTTCCATTTAAAGGTACGATCTACATACTTCTCGCTGCTCTCATCCATAACAGACAGGCTGGACTCATAAAAATCTCCGCTGGGTAAGTAGCCTTTTATTGCCGTTACTGCCAAAAAATGGTCTGTGCACGGCGTTATACCGTAACCGCGCTCTAATGCGTTCGCCAGAACACTGCAGTCAGGTCCGGCACCAGTCACCGGCACCATAAGGTCTGTATTTTGTTGCGTGAGAAATTGATGAAGGATGGATTGAGTTACTCCGGGTTGCAAAGCGCAAATACCATTGTCCTCATCAAAAAAGGTGATGTTATTTAAGTTGGCTAAATCCATGATGACGGTAACCGCTGCATCTGAAACCGGTAAACCACTTCCGTAGCCCCAGTTGTTTCCTGTGCTGACCGGGTAAATCGAGAAGGGGGTACTCGCAAGTACAGATTTCGAGTTTGCCAACTTTAAGACGGCACCTATGTCTTCAGGTGCACCTATCGTGATGATGCCCTGTACACGCCGTTCAATGCTTTCAGGAGAGGCAAGCACGCGCTCGATGTCTGTGATATTTTCGCTGTAAGAAGACTTTTCAGAAATAGCAGACTCGATCAGTTTTTTTATTGGCATAAAATTCTCTGGCGTTATTTAATAGGTTTGGGCGCTCTGTAAATTCTTACAGAAACCCAACTACGTCTTAAGTGAAAAAGTGTTCCTGATAATGAGATATTGAAACTGCTGGACAGATTGGCAATGACTGCATCTTTTGAAGTTTTTTCTTTTTCGGGTTGAGAGTTTAATTAACTCTGGAAAATCCGCCAACGCCCATCGAAAAAGCCTTTCAGATGGCACTGATCCCATTATTAGTACGTAACTCTTTGGTGCATTAAGCGATATTTACTTTTTAGCACGATTATTGAATAAAGTGATAGCATAGAAGACTAAACAAGATGGAACAATATAGTTTATGAAAGTACTCGTAACCGGCGCAGCCGGCTTTATCGGTGCGGCGGTGTCGCAATATCTTATTAACCGTGGCGACACAGTGGTTGGTATCGACAATATCAATGACTATTACGATGTGAATTTAAAACATGCTCGTCTGAAAACGTTGCAGGAAAGCGACGCTTCAGAGAAGTTCTCGTTTATTCAAATGGGCGTAGAAGAACGTGATGCTATGGCAGCGCTGTTTGAAGAACAGCAGTTTGATCGTGTGGTGCACCTGGCTGCTCAGGCCGGGGTGCGTTACTCCATTGAAAACCCACATGCCTATGTCGATGCCAACCTGGTCGGCTTTATGAATATTCTGGAAGGCTGTCGCCATAACAAGGTAGAGCACCTGGTTTATGCGTCTTCCAGTTCGGTATATGGTGCGAATGAAACCATGCCGTTTTCTGAGCAACACAATGTCGATCACCCGGTAAGTCTTTACGCAGCGTCGAAAAAAGCGAATGAGTTGATGGCGCACACTTACAGCCATTTGTATGCGTTGCCAACTACCGGGCTGCGTTTCTTCACGGTGTATGGACCCTGGGGACGCCCTGATATGGCGTTGTTTAAATTTACTAAAGCCATTTTAGAAGGCGAAACCATCAAGGTATTCAACTACGGGAATCATCACCGTGACTTCACCTATATCGACGATATTGTAGAGGGTGTGGTGCGTTCACTTGACCGCATCGCGCAGTCGAATGACGAGTGGAGCGGCAAGACACCGGATCCGGCAAGCAGTAAAGCCCCGTGGAAAATATATAACATCGGTGCGCAAACCCCGGTGCATCTGCTTAAGTTTATTGAGACGCTGGAAGAAGCGCTTGGTGTTGAAGCGAAAAAAGAATTATTGCCAATGCAGCCTGGAGATGTGCCCGATACGTATGCCGACGTGGAAGCGCTGGTAAGAGATACGGGGTATCGTCCAACTACCTCTATGAAAGACGGGGTGGGGGAGTTTGTGAAGTGGTATCGGGATTTTTACCAGCAGTAATCACACCTCACGTATGCACTGCTTGTTTTTGAGCAAAAAACGACGTTTATTAACTGATATTTGAAAAAAGGAGCCGCGGTTCCTTTTTTCATCTTATGCCCATATGTGACGCCTCACTCTTTTTTCTTTTCGCTATTCACGCGGTTATTCGTTCCGGCCTGCTACGCGCTAACTTCTGGGGCAGGAAATCCAGGGTCGTTTTATAACCCGTATCAAACAACGTCAGCTTATCCTGCTCAGTCATCGAAAAGTCTACAGCGGACAGTGCACCGGTATTGATTACGAGCGTGTTGTGCCAGTACTGCGCATGCACGTATTCACGGGATACTGCTGTCATAAAGGTACGGATGAGTAAGCTGATGTACTGGGGCAAAAGAAAGCCTTTCTTTTTAGATATGGGTTTTTTCTTCGGTTCGCTTTTCAGACGAAAACAGACCGAAGGCGTACCATCTTTTTGCCAGTCTTCAAACAATGCATCTTCTGAAAGAATGGCGCCGTCTACCAGTAGTTGTTCGTCAAACTCTTTAAAAGAAAAAATAAGCGGGATAGACATGGAAAAGCGAATCGCCTGAGACACTCTCACGTCGGGCGTGCGTTCCCGGTTAAATAGTACAGGCCCGCCGCCATTAACGTCGGTGGCGAGAATATGCAGTGAAAAGTCAACATCCGCAAATGTAACACTGTGCAGTAAGTCATCCATCCACTGTTCAAAATAGTCACCGGAAGACAGCCCCCCTTCTCTGACTAACCGCCATAATGAGAACTCGGTAAATTGCTTAAAATCTGTGGACAGTGCCAGCGTTAACATGTCATCAATGCTGTAGCCCGTGCTGTGAAGCGCAGCAATAATTGACCCTCCTGACACGCCGACGATGGTCTTAAACTCAAGCTGCAGGTCTTCCAGAGCCTTCAAGATACCAATGTGTGCGGGTAATCGGGTACCGCCTCCTGAGAATATCGGAACAATTTGCTTTACGTTACAGGTACTTTCGGACATAGACGAACTCCCACTGCAGACTTTACAAGCATAGTGGAGCTTTCAAAAAAAAGCCGCCCGAAGGCGGCAAGTTGAGGATCTCTGCATGTACCAAGCGGAATGCCAAAGCGGAACCGGGACATTCCCAGACAGGGGGTTATTGATAACCGGGCATTTGTCTGTTTTTGAGCATAAACATTCGCCTATCTTTACGAGGCCAGTTTCTTTTTCATTTCCCTGCGACGAGCGTGAAGAAGTGGCTCGGTGTAGCCACTGGGTTGTTCTTTGCCCAGGAAGATAAGGTCTCTGGCTGCCTGATATCCAATGGAATTGTCAGTATCTGGTGTCATCGCAATATATTCCGGATCGGATGCGTTCTGCTCATCTACCAGTTTTGCCATGCGCGAAAGCGACTCATCAACCTGCTCGGCGGTGATAATGCCGTGCTCCAGCCAGTTTGCCAGGTGCTGTGAAGAGATACGTAACGTTGCACGGTCTTCCATCAGTCCAACATCGTTAATGTCAGGCACTTTTGAACAACCGACGCCCTGGTGCACCCAGCGCACCACGTAACCCAGAATGCCCTGAACGTTGTTGTCTACTTCACGCTGAATTTTCTCATCACTAAGCGATGTCTTGTCGTCTAAAAGCGGTATTGTTAAAATATCTGACAGTCCGTCGAAATCCTTATCCAGTCCTTTTTGTACATCAAAGACATTGACTTTGTGGTAGTGAAGGGCATGCAGTGTTGCTGCCGTCGGAGAAGGCACCCAGGCGGTATTGGCGCCTGATTTCGGGTGGCCAATTTTCGCTTCCATCATATTGGCCATTTGATCTGGAATTGGCCACATACCCTTACCAATCTGCGCCTTGCCAGACAGTCCGCAGTCGATGCCGGTAGCCACGTTTGCAGTTTCATAAGCCTGGATCCACGGCATGGTTTTCAGGGTGGCTTTATCAGCAAACGGACCTGCCAGCATGGAGGTGTGTATTTCATCGCCGGTTCTGTCCAAAAAGCCGGTATTGATAAACACCACGCGGGACTTCGCCGCGTCAATACAGGCCTTCAGGTTAACACTGGTGCGGCGCTCTTCGTCCATGATGCCCATTTTAAGCGTGTTGGCAGGCACATCAATCACGCTCTCAATACGCGAGAACAGCTTCTCAGAGAAAGCCACTTCTTCAGGGCCGTGCATTTTCGGCTTAACAATATAAATACTGCCTTCACGGCTGTTCGCAAATTTACTGTTCCCCAATATGTCGTGCTTGCCAATTAAGGAAGTGATAATTCCGTCCATAATGCCTTCCGGCACGGGTTCACCGTCAAACAACATCGCGTCGTTGGTCATCAGGTGCCCGACGTTACGCACAAACATCAGGCTGCGACCAGACAAGCGGACATCTTCGGTGGTCATCGCATGTTTCGACGGCGTGTAAACCCGGTCCTCATGCATCGCCCGGGTAAGTGTTTTACCGCCTTTTTGCATCTCAATACTCAGCGTACCTTTCATCAGGCCAAGCCAGTTGCTGTACACCAGCGTTTTATCTTCAGCATCGACTGCGGCAACCGAGTCTTCACAGTCCATAATGGTAGTGATGGCGGCTTCGATTAAAATATCTTTCACGCCTGCAGGGTCAGTTTTGCCGATTGGGTGAGTGGGATCTAACTGGATTTCAAAGTGCAGGCCGTTGTGCACAAATAACAGTGCTGTAGGTGTGTCGATGTCTCCCTGATAACCCAGCCATTGTTCCGTATCCGCAAGGGTTGTGATGTCGCCGTTTGCCAGCGTGATCGCCAGTTTTGCCGAATCGATTGCGTAGCCGGTTGCATCGACATGACTGCCGGTGGCGAGGGGGATCAGAGTGTCGAGGTACTCCCTTGCTGCCGTAATTACTTTCTGCCCGCGAACCGGGTTGTATTGTGAACCCGCTTTTGCACCGTCTTCATCGCTGATTACATCCGTTCCATACAGCGCGTCATAAAGGCTGCCCCAACGGGCGTTAACGGCATTCAGCGCGTAGCGGGCATTATTAATCGGTACCACCAGTTGCGGGCCGGCCATGGTCGCGATTTCGGCATCGACGTTTGAAGTATCGACTTCAACGGTATCGGGTTGCGCTACAAGGTAATCAATATCTTTAAGAAATTGCGTGTAAGCATCTCCAAAAGCGGACTTTTTGCTTTTGTGGTAGTCGTCGATAGCTTTTTGAAGGTTGTCACGCTTGGCGAGCAGTGCCTGGTTTTCGCTAATCAAATCAGCAAAAATCGCTTCCGTTCCCTGCCAGAAGGCATCTTTGTCGATGCCCGTTTCTGGCAGCGCCTGCTCGTTAATGAAGGTATCGAGCGCGTCTGCTACCTGCAGACGGCCTCTTTGTGTGTATCCTTGCATAGTTACCTCTGTACTCGTTGCGTTGCACCAGTGTAGAGATTCTATACCCAGTTTTTTAATTTATGGTTTCTATCCTTGCCATTGTTTTAATGAATGTCATTGCCTGCATTCATTTCAGCAGCGACATCACCAATGAGTCTGCGTAGCCAGATATGGCCCGCATCATGATGTAACAGCGCACTCCACGCCATCTTCAACGCTATGGGAGGAATATCAAAGGGCGGCGCTTTCAACACCACACTGGGATCGTCGGTGAACAGTTTCGCCGCCTTGCTGGGCAAGGTAGCTATCAGATTTTGCGTTTTCGCGATTTGCAATGCGGCATGATAATGACGGGTAAACACGCGTATAGAACGCTGCTTCCCTATTTTGGTAAGTTCAGCATCTACCCACCCGAGCTTTTGTACTTCATTGGGGTCGATACCTACGCCCACACCAAAACCGGTTTTACTCACCCAGATATGCTGCGCTTTCAGGTAGCTTTCCAAATCAAATTTTTCATTCAGTGGATGATCTTTGCTCATTACGCAACTGAAGGTATCGTACCAGATGACTTTCTGATGGAAAGAAAGCGGCAATTCTTCAAACCGGTTAACTGCCATGTCCACTTTGCCTTGCTCGACGTCGTGGAAAGTCACGTCTGACGGCGTGATTAAGTCCAGCGTAATGTTTGGTGCAAGCTCTGCAAGACGACCGACTAACTCAAGTAGTAGCGTGCTTTCTGCATAGTCACTGGTCATGATTCGGAAGGTACGCGTGCTGGTGGCAGGATCAAAATCCGTTTCCGGCTGGATAGAGTTTTCCAGCTTACTGAGTACGTCTCTTATCACCGGTTGCAGTTCCAGTGCGCGTTTGGTTGGCGTCATGCCCTCACTGGTGCGAACCAGTAGCGGATCTTTAAACAAATCGCGTAGTCGTTTCAATCCGTTGCTCATCGCTGGCTGGGTGATGCTGAGTTGGTTTGCGGCTTTGGTTACGCTTCCCTCGCGTAGCAGCACGTCCAGATAGACCAGAAGATTCAGGTCTACTTTAGCAATATTCATAATCCTAATGCCCTGTATTACTACAATTAACTCGGACAATTATAAAGGCTTTTGTATGGGATGTCAGATAGGCCATTAGTCTTAGTTGCCTACAAAGGTAGAGATTTAATACTTTGAATTTTATAAGCTTTTAATTAATAGAGGGAATTGTCTGATAAATAAAATTTCGGCGCACGCTAAAAAGGGTGATAAATCGGATGAATAACACCTGACTGACGTTCTTTGCGCAGAGGTCTGGTGTGTATAAACTTGCCCGTCGCATTTTATGTAACAAAAAAGGCTCCCGAAGGAGCCTTGTCAGACTTGCAGGAAAGGTTGGGATCTTTCCTTTATACGTCGAACTGGTTCATGGTGTTGTCTTTACCAGAAGCTTTCAGTGCAGCTTCACCAGAGAAGTATTCTTTGTGCGTGTCACCCAGGTCAGAACCCGCCATCGCCTGGTGTTTAACACATGCCAGACCTTCACGGATTTCTTTACGCTGAACACCGCGAACGTATGCCAGCATACCATCGTCACCGAAGTAGCCTTTGGCCAGGTTGTCAGTAGACAGCGCAGCAGTGTGATAGGTCGGTAGCGTGATCAGGTGGTGGAAGATTCCAGCTTCGCGAGCCGCATCGGCCTGGAAGCTCTTGATCTTCTGGTCAGCTTCGGCTGCCAGCTCGCTGTCGTCATACTCAACAGACATCAGCTTGGCACGGTCATAGCCTGATACATCTTTACCGGCTTCTTCCCAGGCATCAAAGATTTGCTGGCGGAAGTTAAGCGTCCAGTTGAATGATGGTGAGTTGTTGTAAACCAGCTTCGCATTAGGAACCTGCTTACGAATTTCATCCACCATATCACCAATTTGACGAACGTGAGGCTTCTCCGTTTCAATCCACAGCAGGTCAGCACCGTGCTGAAGAGAGGTTACGCAGTCCAGTACTACCCGGTCTACACCGGTGCCATCTTTGAACTTAAACAGGCCGTTAGGCAGACGAACCGGCTTCACCAGTTTGCCATCTTGCTTCAGGATCATGTCACCATTTTCAACATCTTCTACAGAGTTAACCGGTGTGGTTTCAAGGAATGCGTTGTACTGCTCAGCCAGGTCGCCTTTAATTTTAGACACCGGGATTTTCTGCGTCAGGCCAGCACCTAACGAATCGGTGCGCGCTACAATCACGCCATCGTCTACACCCAGTTCAAGGAAGGCATAACGAACCGCATTGATTTTCGCAAGAAAGTCTTCGTGTGGAACCGTCACTTTGCCGTCCTGGTGACCACATTGCTTAGCATCAGACACTTGGTTTTCAATTTGAATACAGCAGGCACCGGCTTCAATCATTTTCTTAGCCAGCAGGTAAGTGGCTTCTTCGTTACCGAAACCGGCATCGATATCGGCGATGATAGGCACGACGTGCGTTTCAAAGTTATCAATTTGAGATTGAATCGCCGCCACATCGCCACCGCTTTGCTGTGCCGCGTCAAGTTGCTTAAACAAGTCGCCCAGCTCACGGGCATCGGCCTGACGCAGGAAGGTGTAAAGCTCTTCAATTAGCATAGGAACCGTAGTTTTTTCATGCATAGACTGGTCTGGCAGCGGACCAAACTCTGAGCGCAAAGCTGCAACCATCCAGCCTGACAGATACAGGTAGCTCTTGCTGGTGGTGCCCTGATGCTTTTTCACAGACAGCATTTTTTGCTGGCCCACGAAACCGTGCCAGCAGCCGAGTGACTGGGTGTATTGTGACGAATCTGCATCGTACTCTTCCATGTCACGGCGCATAATAGCAGCGGTGTACTTAGCGATATCCAGACCGGTCTTGAATCGATTCTGTGCTTTCATACGTGCTGCGTAAACTGGGTCAATAGCGTCCCATGTGCCGTTCTGTGCCGCTTTAAGCGTTGCGATTGAGTCAATGTCTTGCTGATATTGCGACATGAGTGTCTCTCCCGAATTTCTCTGTAATGCAATTATGTGTCGATAACGCGTTGCGGCGTTCTCATCTGATTCCATTTCATCCTAGGCGGTGTAGCGGAATAACAGAAATATATAATTTGCATTCCGGTCATTCTTTTCGTGAATTATAGTGGTAGGGAGTTTACAAAAAGATGGTAAAAGACAGTCGCAGACAAATTAATTACTATACTCAAAGAGTCATGCTGTATTTCGCGTGACGGCCTGGTTCATTGACGAACTATCGCCAGGCTAAGTCGCCCGTTTTGAAAAACGAAGTCGGCAAGAGGCACTGCTTCCATCCCAAATCCGGGGAGCGCGTGCGTTAACTTTTTATCTGTTGGCGTTCTGTAAGTTGCAGAAGGTCATTAACCGGAACCATGTAATGAGCGGTATTTTAGCCTCCGTGGATCAGCGAACGCAGTTGGTTGGAGAAAACCGGCTGGAGCTATTAATGTTTCAGTTAGGGACACGCCATGTGTTTGCTATCAATGTATTCAAAGTGAAAGAGGTGATCCACGTTCCCAGGCTCAATCAGATGCCAGGTTCACACCGAAACCTGAAGGGTGTTACTCAATATCGCGGCCAGACCATCCCGATCATTGACCTCAGACAAGCGATAAAAGCACGTGGCGGCTCCATAGACACTGCAGCAAAGAACGTCATTATTACCGAGTACAATCGCAGTGTTCAGGGATTTCTGATTGGCGATGTGCTGAACATTGTTAACACGTCCTGGGACACCATTCAGCCACCGCCCAGGTCTATTGGTAAATCAAACTATATTACCGCCATCACGCAGATTGATATTCATGGCGAAAAAAGGTTGGTAGAAATCATTGATGTGGAAAAAGTGCTGGCAGAAATTGTGGAATACGACACGGCGATTTCTGAAGAGATGCTGGATGGTGAACTGTTACCGCATTTTTCGAGGCATCGGGTGCTGATTGTGGATGATTCTGGTACCGCCAGAAAGCAAATGCGAGACACGCTTTCGCAGTTAGGTCTTTCTATTATAGAGCGAACCAATGGGGCAGAGGCACTGGCTCTGCTTAAATCCTGGGCTGATCAGGGTGAGCGGCCGCAAGATAAGATCCTGCTTATGTTCACCGATGCGGAAATGCCGGAGATGGATGGGTACCGGTTAACGGCGGAGGTACGCAATGATCCACGTATGAGCCAGCTTTTTATTGCCTTAAATACGTCTCTAAGTGGCAGTTTTAATCAGGCAATGGTGGAGAAAGTGGGATGCAACCGCTTCATTTCAAAGTTTCAGCCTGATTTGCTGGTAGATGTGGCACAACAGCGAATGCGCGAATACCTGGCGGAAACGCCGCAAGGGTAAAGTCTGGTGATAAAGCATTATGACAAAAGGAATAATGTCACGCTTCTCCGTTATTGTCTGATTGCATTGTTTAAGTTGCATCTATGGACGGGGGGCTGCGGCGAATGCCCGCCACGGGCTAACAGGCTTTCCTTTTACCGCGAGAGTTATTCAATGTTCTGCGGTGTCCGAATTCGCCTGGAACGTGAGATAACGACGTCGCAATGAAGACGACGGCAGAAATAACGGGGTAATTTCAGTCAATTAGTCTGTGAAAAAGTACGGCTCGCCCAAAAGCGTTTTGAGCATAGGAAAAGAAGCCGATACACTATCCCTGTTTTTTAATCAGGGAAGCTGAAATGTTTCGACAATCTACCTTATTCGCAATCCTGAGCGCTGCACTACTGGGTGGCTGCGCACAGGTGTCGTCCTCGACGAGTTCAACAGAAGCGTCTTCACCAACAGGACCAAAAAATATCATCATGGTGGTTGCCGACGGAATGGGTCCGGCTTACACCACTGCCTACCGGAATTACCAGGATGATCCAGGCACGCCAATGGTTGAGCCTGTTGTGTTTGACGATATTTTAGTCGGCAACGCGTCTACCTATCCCGCGCAGGAGTCAGGCTATGTGACCGACTCCGCGGCAGCGGCCACGGCGCTGGCTAGCGGGGTAAAGTCATACAATGGCGCTATCGGCGTGAACAGCGACAGACAGCCGGTAAAATCCGTATTGCACCTTGCAAAAGAACGGGGAATGCGGACCGGACTTGCAGTCACATCGCAGATCGTTCATGCCACACCCGCTGCATATGTGGCGCACAACGAAAGTCGTAAAAACTATGACGCACTGGCCGACAGCTTTTTTGATGACAGGATTAACAACGGGTTTGTTACTGACGTAATGCTGGGTGGTGGCACCAAATATTTCGAGCGGGAAGACAGAGACATCGTTGCCGAGTTTATTGACGCTGGTTTCCAGTATGCAGATACCTATAATCGTCTTGCAGCCGTTCCCCGGGGGGAGCAAGTGCTGGGATTATTCGCTCCGGTGGGATTGCCGCCGGCATTGGATGACAAGCGTAAAAACCGTCTTGCATACCTTACCGAGCATGCCATCAAGCACCTGGAAAATGACAAGGGCTTTTTCCTTCTGGTAGAGGCCAGTCAGGTAGACTGGGCAGGCCACTCTAACGATATTGCGTCAGCCATGGCGGAAATGCACGACCTGGCATTAACTATGGAATATCTGAAGTCGTATGTAGAGGCGAATCCTGACACGTTAGTTGTTTTGACTGCAGATCACAGCACCGGTGGATTGACGATTGGCGCGAACGGCGATTATCGCTGGAGTCCTGAGTTTTTAAAGAACATGAAGGCCTCAGCACCAACTATCGCAAAAACCATGAAGGATGCGGACATGCCGGGCGCATTTGTGGCTGATCAGCTTGGTTTTTCGCTGACAGATGAAGAAATAGCGCATTTTGATGACGTAGCGTCGCTGGATGAAAGTGAGCGGTTACAAGCAGTGAAAGCATTTCTTGATGGAAAGACCAACACAGGCTGGACTACCGGCGGGCATACGGGAGTTGACGTTGAAGTGTTTGCCTTTGGTTCCGGAGCCGATGCATTGCGGGGCCAGCTGGATAACACCGATATCGCAAAGCGGTTGATGGCATTTGTGGAAAAGCGCCCGTCACATACCCTTGTAACTCCAGCGGATAGTGACAAGAAAGAGGAACAGTCTAACATCAGTACTGATGGTGAAGGCTGTGATTTTAAAGAAGACTGGCGTTGTATGTGATCTGAATATCACTGTCTGAGCATACCTAAAAAGCGCTTCTGGCCACGCCAGAAGCGCTTTTTTTAATCATCCAGCAAGCGCAGGGCGTGTGCATGCAGTGACGAAAGCCAGCTCGACGCTGTACACTACCGCCACAGGCAGGCTATACACAACCACCGCCTGTAAGCCCGGATACAAAAGACAACCCCACCAGGAGATTTTATGCAGTCGCTGCTCAATGACATATTAACGGAAGTGCAGCCGCTAATTGGTCAGGGGCAGGTGGCGAGCTATATTCCTGCACTGGCCAATGTGGACCCTAATCAGTTTGGTATTGCAGTATGCGACACTGAGGGTAAGGTGACCACAGCAGGGCAGGCGACAACGCCTTTTTCCATCCAGAGTATCTCTAAGGTCTTTAATCTGGTACTGGCCGTGACATATTACGGTGAGTCTCTCTGGCAGCGTGTAGGCTGTGAGCCTTCTGGTTTGCCGTTTAATTCTTTGGTGCAACTGGAATACGAGAACGGGATCCCAAGAAACCCGTTTATCAATGCCGGTGCTCTGGTGATAAGCGATATGGTGCAATCAAGACTGATTTCACCCCATGTGGCCATGCGAGATCTGGTTCGTAAGCTATCAGGAAATGATAACGTACTGGCAAACACAGACGTGGCGGAATCGGAGTTTGAGCATCGCGCGCGAAACGCGTCAATGGCTTACCTGATGAAAGCATTCGGTAATTTTCACAATGATGTGGAAGCAGTTCTGCACAACTATTTTCACAACTGTGCACTGGAAATGAGTTGTGTCGATTTAGCAAGAGCTACGCAGTTTCTGGCAAACAGAGGGTTTTGCTCTCTGACCAAAGAGGCGGTACTCAGCCAGGATCACACCCGGCAGTTCAATGCCATTCTGGCGACAAGCGGCCTCTACGATGAAGCTGGAAGTTTCGCTTTCAGAGTCGGACTTCCCGGTAAAAGTGGGGTTGGTGGCGGGATCATCGCGGTGGTGCCAGGGCGCTTTTCTTTATGTGTATGGTCCCCGGCATTAAATAAAATGGGAAACTCTCTGGCCGGTGTTGCCGCGCTTGAATCCCTTACACGACGTATTAACTGGTCGGTATATTAAGTTACCTGTTGTCTCGTGTTCCGGAGTGCGAAGAACAGAGCCTTAGCTTAGTATTCTGAGCCACAAAACCGTCAAGACGCCACATCCGGTATCCTCTGCACGTTAGTACCCGGTGAGCTCCATGAACCCTGCACCGGTGTGACTGCCACTTATCTCAATACGGCCTTCGTAATAGCTAAACCGCCCCCGGTTTAACTGATCGGTTTTAAACGGGCGCAGCGACACATCAATGCCCTCTTTGGGTATGGTCATTCGCCAGTGCAGGGGAAGTTGTTTGTCACCCAGCTTTGTGGTTGTCTCTGGTAGCAGTGTGAAGGCACTGGCGGGAAGCGTGCGGGCGTTACCTTGTTTTGTGATGTAGGTGCCAGTGATGTGGGGGGCCTGTTTATCAACATGCATTCGAAACGCCATCACCTTATCACCGTTATCCAGGTGAAGCGAAAACCAGTCCCAGCCAAGCGCGTTGTCATTGGCCAGCTCACTTGTCCACTCATGATCGAACCAGCCGTTACCTGACACGGCAACGCGTTTGTCATTCAGGGTAAGTTCACCGCTGACATTAATAAAAGGCTGGCTGTAATAATAGGAACGAAAGTTACCGTCTGCAGACTTCTCGCTATAGCCATCATCGCCGTGAAGTACCAGGGGCCCGGTGCTTTCCATATTAAGTACCAGCGATGCAGAGCGATGTAGCGTCATGGTTAAGGTTGACGGAAACAGTTCCGCGCTTTGGCTTTGCCAGGCCCAGTCGTCCAAAAAAGCAGAAAAGGGGGCCGTTGTTACTCCCGCGTTGCCCACTTTTCCTCTTGCAAATCGCTCGGAAAACGCATGGTGATGGCGGGAATGCAATGCCCCATGCGCCATGTATAACTGTCCTGATGACCAGGAAGAGTTACTGTCATTACCCAAAAAACGAAACAGCGTAAATTGTGCGGCGTAGGGAGTCTCGTTCTCATCCTCCAGAACGAAGGTCAGGTACCACCATTCCAGTTGATGAGCGTAATGCTCACCATGATCACGCGGGAACTGCAGTGGTGTCCCTTTGGACACCGCGGCTCCGTGACTGTTGTTGCTGGAAAACAGGCTTTGCGAGGGCGCGATAGAGGAGTGTTCAGAGCAGCCAGCTAAAAAGAGAATGAATACGATAAGCCCCCTTTTCATAACGCTACCTCGTTTCGTAAATCCAGCCTTGCCTGCACGTTGCCAATTGGAATAAGTAGAAACAGGGAGACAACAAGCATGCTTGCCAATGCGCTACCCAGTAACACCTCGGGATTTATTTGCAGCGGATACACCCAGTAAAACGCAAAACGATTTACCTGATTAACAAACACCCAGGCCAGCAACACGCCGAACGGCAAAGCCAGTACAACGGTGCCGGCACACAGCAGTAAGTACTGACATGCCAGGGCAAACTTAAGTTTCACAGTTTTCACACCGAGGCTTCTTATCAAAGACAGCGACTGGCGCATATCCAGTACTACCAGACTCACTGACAACAGGAAAGATAAGCCGGCTACAAGCAAGGTCGCAAGGTTAAGCGCATCTGTCACAATAAAGGTGTTATCGAAAGTTTCCATTGAGCCATGTATTAACGCTTCCCGTGCGTACAATTGCGCATCAGGAGCCTGTTTGTCTAGCCAGTGTTGAAGCACCGATAATTCGGTAGCACTCACCACTGCGTAGACATTGGCAAACTGCTGTGGGCTGAATGCGGCGGGAGGCAAAAACAGCTGACTGTCGGGATTGCCGTAATCGGGATAGATCCCAACGACGGTAAGGGATGGTTGCGCGATTAGGTTACTGTTATCTAAAACCAGAGTGTCACCTATATGCAGCGACTGACGAAAGGCCAGTTGCTGATTGATAAATGCGCCCTTGCCCGACATAAAGTACTGCCAGGCATTATCAGCGCTTGCATCAAATTGTAACGCCTCAGTAAATGGGGAGTGTGGATAGTATACTCTTGCACTCACAGCGCTCCCGTTTACCGTGGTGTCCTGTTGGCGGCCTGGAAATAGCTGAATACCCTCAGGGGCGTTTGCTTCATCAAGCGTGTCGCCTGAATAGATATAGTAGGATGCAGTCAGTCGCTGGGAGATCCAGCTCTCCGTTGCCAGTCGAAAACTATCCACCATGACATTCATGCCCGTATTTGCTGTCAACGCAATAAAAAAGGCACACACCGCCAGCCGGGTTCGTCCTGAAAGCTGGCAGGCACTGGCGATGCTCCATTGGGTGAGCGTCAGAGAGGCAGGTAGCAGAGTTCTCAGTGACTGAAGCAGTGGCGGCAGCCAGAGAAGAACCACGCCACAACCGCCAAGTAAGAGCAATACGACGGCAATCAGTGCCTGTGTCTGACTTCCGGTGAGGTAAATCGCAAGTAGGCAAGCGAAGGCGATAATGAAGGTTATCGCTAGTTTTGCTGGAAGAGATAATGACGTGTAGGCAGGCTGTTTTACCTGAAGTTGTGAGCGGAGTCGCGATAACGGCGCCGCGATGGTTAGCAGTATACCGCAGACGGTAATCAGGTTGCTGGTTGCCAGTAGCGACCAAAGCTGGGGGGTGAGTCCGTTATAATTTAAGTTGAACAGCGATGAGAAGGTGACTGCCAGTGTCGGCGTTAATTCCCGGGTTAACCAGGCCCCCCCGAGCACCCCGGAGGTACTGGCAACAACGCCGTAAATCAGCATTTCTGTCATCAGCGCCAGTGACAGGGTAGACAACCCCACTCCTAGCTGCCGCAGCCTGATAAGATTTGCCAGCCGGGCCCGGTACATCAGGTGAAGCGCATTCACGATAACAAACGCGCAGACCACTGCCATCAGCATTCCCATTGCCCAGAGGTTAAGTCTGAAACTGGCAGAAAGCGAGCCAACGTCATTTGTTTGTTCGGTTGTCTTAAGTCTTAGATACGACGGCAAATGCGCTTCAAGCCGGCGACGAGATGATTTATCAAGCTCTGTCGTAGCCAGCAGGGCTGTCAGCGGATGCGTTTGCGGTGTTACGGTGGCGCGGTAAAACGCAGCAATATCAACAACAATCCGGTTTTTGGGTACTGTAGATGTGGCACTGACACGAAACGTACTGCCTGTATCCGTAATCGTAATACTGTTATCCGGGCAATTCAGTTTGGCAATCGTCGCGGGAGTCGCTCGTGCAATATCTGCGCTGGCTGCAGCATTGTTATTGGGCTGGAATGCTGATGACATGCCTGAATGCAGTGGTAACGCCATCACGTCAACGCCCGTCACAAATAACGCTGATGTCTTATCATCTGTTGCACATCGCACTGTCATTGGGTGCGTGGCAGTTGCTACCAGGCTGATAAATCCGTGACGTCGCAACATGGCGTAGTCTTCCTGCGTTACAGCAGCCATGTCTGTGGCCGGGACAATGGTATCTGTTGCTGATAGCAGAGAGTCGGCCTGAGCAAGTTCACCCTGCAGCGCACCCTCATTGATTAATGTGACTGCGGTAAGCCCACCGGCAGCGAGCATTATCGACAACATTACCAGTAGCGGCTCCCATGGCCGCTTTGTGGCCATCGCCAATAATGCCTGTGTGCTAAGCCACAGCGTGCGCGTTGTCATTGGTGACCATTGGGTTGAACCTGATGAAGTTTGCCATTGTGAAGCCGATATGATGCGTCAGCCAGACAGGCTACGTCAGCGCTATGGGTGACCACGATCAGCGTCGTGTTGGTTTTCTGGCAGACATCAAAAAGCCCCTTCGCTACCTTGTCGCTGGTCATCTCATCGAGATTCCCGGTTGGCTCATCAGCCAGCACCAGTGCGGGCTCGTGATTCAGTGCGCGGCAAATAGCAACGCGCTGTTGTTCACCACCGGAAAGCTGTCCGAGCGGGGCATCGGCAAGGTGATCTATTCCCATCATGTGCATGAGTGCTTGCTGCCGGGCGCTGACATAATTACCTTTCAGTCGGGCAGTAAACGCGATGTTGTCCCATACATTAAAGCAATCGAGCAGGTTGAACTGCTGATAAATCATTCCAAGCTGATTTTTCCTGAAATCATCCAGGTCGGAGGCTTTTAAGTGAGTAAGGTTGGCATTGCCGACGATAATCTCGCCGCTATCAGGCGCGTCCAAGCCTGCAATAAGGGTCAGAAGCGTCGACTTTCCGCACCCGGAGGCACCGCGAATACTGATGCTGCTGCCAGCTGCAACCTGTAGTGATAATGCATCAATAACAGGAAAGGGCGCACGCTCGAATTGCCGGGATACATGAGTAAGGGATAGCATGGTTTCTCTTAGCACCTTCCCCCGACGTTACTGATTAATAAAGTTATCCAGGTCTTCGCCGGTAATTTTTTTGATCTGTGCAAACAGATACCACAGTGCACCAACTAACAGGATCATACTGGGGATAACGATCACCGGGTAACTCAGGGCCGTCATCCGGCCTAATTCTTCAGTGTACGCGGTGGTACCAGGCTTACTTACCAATATGACTTTGGCAAGAATATAGTTCAGTACAGAGGATAAAAAGAAAGAGCTGGCTACGATATAAGAGCTTACAGCGATTTTTTTGTTGAATACTGAACGCTTGCCTTTCTTATCCAGTACTTCATCAAGGTACGGCCAATTGATGATCTGATCGTTAAGAATAAGCATTTTAACCAGCGGTTTGTCGGTAAACTGAGTAACTAACACGGCAATACCTATCAGTGCCGGGATGGCAGCCTCTTTGATCGCGATATAATCGGCTGGAAGCTTAAGCAGGCTGATCCCTCCTGTTAACAGCACCGAGACGATACCTAAAATAGAAAAGCCGTTTATCTTGCCGCTTTCTTTTAAATCCCACAGGCCATAGCCAATGGGAAAGCTTAGCGCAGCAACAATACTCCAGGCCGGACCAAGATAATCTTCTGAACTGGCATAACTCATGATGACAACAGGGATGACGATATTAAATGCCAGGTTTCCAAAGAAGCCCTGATTCTGCGATTGTTGTCGGGTGGATTCGGTCATAAGTGTACTTCTCTTGTGATGAGGATGCAGTATAAGGGATCGCGTTAACGCGCCCAAGCCCACGCCGCAATTAAACCGCTTATAAAGCCAAATAAATGGTATTCAAATGAGATGAAGCTTTTCGACGGCAATACGCCAACCAACATACCACCGTACAAGATGGCAACCAGTACTGAAATAATGATGTAAGGAATTTTCTTACTGATAAACCCGCCGAGTACCAAAAACCCAAAATAGCCGTAAACCACACCACTGGCGCCAATATGATAAGCCTGTCGGCCGAACAGCCACACGGCAATACCCGCAAGAAGAAAAATGGTGAGAGTGGTCAGCGTGAATGTTCTTGTGCCCCACTGCAGCGATAGCCACATGAACAGCAAAAGCGGAACCAGATTTGTCATCAGGTGCGTCGGGCTGCCGTGCAGGAATGGCGCGGTAAAAATATATCCCAGGTGGTGCAACGAGCGCGGAACCAGTCCGAACTGATTTAAACTGTTTGCGGTGAAAATGTTGATCGCTTCCAGGACGATGAGCACTGCGGCAACAATGGCAAGAAAACGGATCTGTTTTTTTAGCAGTGGAATTTGGCTCATACAATAATATGCGGCAGGTACCGCGATAAATCCTGCGTAATTGATGAGGTATCTTCTCTGATCGAGATACCCGCAGGCTGATCGTCAACCAGCCAGCTTCCAATCAGCGTGTAGTTATCTTCAAATTTTGGTAGCGGATGCCATGCCTGAATAATAAAACCTTCCTCTCCATACGGGCCATCACTCAATGTGGTTTCACTGCCGTTTTCCAGCAGCGATATATTGGCTCCCTCGCGGGAGAATAGGGGTTTTCTTATCCATTTTCCGTCCAGCGATGAAGGTTTATCATCAGCAAAGTAAGACGGCAGTAAATTAGGGTGCTCAGGAAAATATTGCCACAGCAGCGGAAGTAGTGCCTTATTGGATACTATCGATTTCCAGAGTGGCTCTACCCAGTTTGTTTCAGCGCCTTCCAGTGCATCGGCAAATTCTTCACGCAACATAAACTCCCATGGGTAGAGCTTAAAGCAATCTGTAATGGGACGATTTTCCAGGTCGGTAAAAAAGCCGTTCTCGGATAGGCCGATATCCTCAATATAAACAAAGTCAGACTGCATGCCAGCAGCGAGCGCACAATCCTGTAAATACTGGACGGTACCGCGGTCTTCATCGGTATCTTTGCAGCAGGCAAAATGCATTTGCTGGATCTGGTAATGTTCTGCAATATCCCCGAGCCGATGTATCAGCTTCTCCTGCAGACTATTGAACTGATCTGCCTGACGCGGCAACATGCTGTTATCAACAAGATTTTCCAGCCACAGCCATTGCCAGAACCCGGATTCATAGAGGCTGGTGGGCGTATCTGCGTTGTTCTCCAGTAATTTTGCCGGTCCTTTGCCGCCGTATACGAGATCCAGCCGGGAGTAGAGTGAAGGGTCACGCTGCATCCAGCTGCGCCTGACTTTATCCCAGTGAACTTCAGGAATGGCGAAGCGCCGCATCAGCGCGTCATCTTGGACTACCTTATCGACAACATGGAGGCACATCTGATGAAGCTCAGCGGTAGGATCTTCCAGGTCATCCTCTATTTGCCGTAGCGTAAACTGATAGTAGGCAGATTCGTCCCAATAGGGTTCGCCATACATAGTATGGAAATGAAACCCGAACTCGGCAGCCAGTTGCTGCCAGCCAGGGCGAGGCTGACAGCGTGTGCGAAACACCGCTAGCCGCCCCAGCCACCCGAGCGGGAACTGCTGCCCCAGCTCGACTTGGCGCGTACACTGCTACCAAATCCACCGCGACTCATAGTGCGGGTTACCGTCGGCTTTGGCTTGTACACGTCCGGGCGCACGCGATAGTTGCGTTTGCGGATATCGCCGTCGAACACATAGCCATCGGCTGTTACCCAACGTGACCGAAATGACGAGTAGGGTGAATAAGATGTGTAGAGCGGTTGAGAATAATAGCGATTGGGTGAGAGTAGCTGACTTACCATGAAACCAGCCATAAAGGGCATAAAGAAGCTGCCGTTGTTGGTTTCAACCTGGCGACACTGATTTGGCCCGAACACGTATTCACAGTCGTATTCACTACCAAAACGTGGTGAGGTGCGTGCGGCCTCCTCAACGGCGTTTTCGTAGGCTGCTTCACAGCGCTCGATGGCGTCGGGAAAGTCGCGACTGCATTCGTCAAGCGAGGTGTAAATGCGGGCATCCTGACGGTTATCTGCACAGGCTGTCGCAAACACGCCGGCGATACCCACGGCAAGAGGCTTCAGCGCAAACGCTTTGCGCATCTGACGAAGGTTTATTTGCTTTGTACGTTTCTGTTGCGTCATGCTGTCCTCCTTAGTAGGTCATGCAAGCTGCGTTCAGAAGACCGACGGCAATGGACATGCTGGCCAGCATCACACCCGCAGACACCTCATTATTGTTTATCCGCTCGGCAATTTTGGGCATAAAGGTGAAGCGCAGCAACGCGAAAGCAAGAGATTGGGCGATGATAGCGACGACGCCCCAGATGCCAAAATCGATCAACGCAGTTGAATTGGAGGCAGCGCCACCCAGCGCAATAGCAAAGCCAATAAGCGCGCCACCAAAGCCTACAGCCGCGGCGACATTCTTTTCTTCTTTTACCAGTTTCCACTCATCATGCGGTGTCACCAGTGCATAGATGATTTTGAAAACAAACAAAAAGACAATTGAAATACCGAAATAGATCGCAAAGTTATCCAGTCCGGCTAATGAGTTCATAATGGTTTCCATTGTGTTGTTATCCTCTATCCGTTGATGCGGATATCCGCAGGTTGAATGTCAAAGCCGGTGCTGATTACCAGGCAGCGATCGGCATTGTTACCAATAATTTTTTCTTCACCGACAATCAGTAATGATTCAGTGCGGTCGTTCTCCAGTGGGCGCTCGTACAGCATCATAAACTGGTCTGTCGTGCTGATGTCGCCGTCTTCCTCATAGGTTGTTTCTGTCACCGCTACAGGGGGGGACACCTCCCCAACGGCATCCCAGACACGCGTGTAAGTATGCCCGTTCAGTGAATAGGTGGGCTGGGAAATCTGATTGTCCAGACAGTCGCGCCACTGTGCGTCGGACCCAATGGTTCGGGTATCATAAAAATGCCAGAGTTTTACATCGGCAATATGGTTTTCAGTATTGCCGCCGTCCAGTACCACCTGCAGAAACGCATCGTCGTCGGTGTAGAATCGCAGCAGTTCGCCGCCGCTGTCTAAAGGTGCTTTTCCTACAGCCTGGATAAGCTGAGAGCGGGCTGCCCCGTCAATGGTCAGCTCTTTTTCCAGTAGCGACATCTTCAGATCGTCAAGCTCGAATGAACCGCCCAGATACAAGCCCATGATCTCGGGGGCTTTGGGTTTTTCTGGTGCTTTCTTACCAAACAGTTTACTAAACATGTTTAATCTCCCATTGCCTGCCAGTTGATATCGCTGATCCGCCTGTCGGCAATATAGAAAAGCTTGTCACCGGGATTGAGAACCACAGACACGTCAGGATTTACCACCATGTCTTTATAGGAGCCACCGGGCGCATAGCCAATGAAGATGGCGTCGTGATGACGCTTTAAATTGATAAACAGGGTTTCTACGCTAAACGGGGTAGCTGAATCGGGCACCTGAACGGAAAACTGCGCCTGTCCTTCGTCTACGCTGAGCAAGTCGTGATGAAGCATACTGGAGCCGGGATCGAACGCCGCTTTGGCTAGCATTTCTACTGCCACAGACGGGGTACATTCTACCTTTGGGCAATGCTGTTGAAGCAGGCCAACCAGCGAGTCATCGGTGAAGTAGGCTACCTGATGTGCCTCAGGATTGCGCTTACTACAGTACAAAGCCGTGGTCATAGTGACATCGTCCTGCGGATTATCGATAAGTATTGTACTGGCTTTCGCTACGCAGGCTTTATCCATATCTTCGTCTTTATTAAACGATTCAACATGCACAAACTCCACCTGGCCGGGCATTGGGTTAGCAATGTCTGCTTTTACACATAGTACAATGTCCGGACGACCAGGTACGGCTTCACGTTCCTGCAGCAACAAGTTCAGCAACAACAACGTACGATGCTCATTCCAGCCAATAACAAGAATATGGTCTTTTACGTCAAGTTGATTCATGCCCATTAATCCCTTTTGCCATCTATCACTTACCCAGGCCGCGATGCGACCTACTACCATTGCGAAAATACTGAGTCCAAGCGGTATAACATACAGCGCGACAATCAGTTTGCCTGCCTGAGTGACAGGTGAAAGATCGCCGTATCCCACTGTGGATGCAGTGACGGCCAGCCAGTAGATAAAGTCAATTTGCGCGGTTAGTGCGTTTTCTCCGGCAGCCCACAGCATCATCCAACTGCTTAGCGCGTAAAACATTGTCACACCGACGATGGTGTACCATCGCGACTCGGCAAAGTATTTGAGCATGACTTTGCGAATCAGACCCCATGTAGTCATAGAAACAAGAACTTCCTGTAAATGAAACGGTGTAAGGCAATCAGTCTGCCATTGCAGTTCGGCTTTTGCGAGTACTCGATTGCGGGTAATCGTTAGTAATTGTAAATATCCGCACACAGAACTGGCGGCAGGGAAGGGCGATAGCCACTGAAACTACTGCCGTGCTCATACACCATCAAACACTGTGCACGCTGAAATGAAAAAGCCACCGCAAATGGTGGCTTTTGTCAGAGTTATTTGCCCAGAATACGGCTCAGTTCGTCGTCCGCAGACGACTGGCCGCCTTTGATGCCAGCTTCAGCCAGGCGTTTTTCCAGGTCACTGCTGGACTCTTCACTGGCCAGTTCTTCCGCAGCTTCCAGCTCGGCATTCCGTAATTTCTGCTTTTCCTGAATGCGGCTTAATGACTCGGTTGCCGTTTTCATTTTGCTGTTAGCACCCATATGACGCGAAGATACGGCCACTTGTGCTTTCTGAACACTTTCCGTAGCCTTCACCATATCTACCTGCTGCTCTAAGCGACGCAGGTTGGCTTTCGCCTGTTGAATATTGTGAGACAACTGTTTTTCAGACTGCTTAAACTGGTCGAGGTAGTTTTGCTCCTGCTCACGTTCCACCTTAAGCTCAGAAACTTTCTGCGCGCAATCCAGCGCCAGCTGGCGGTCGGTATCGGCAGCTTTTCTGGCGTGGTTTTCATATTCAGAGATAGACGCGTTGTAGCTGTCTACTTTCTGTTGCGAAAGCTTGCACTTCGCCAGTATTTGCGTGCGTGCATGATCTGACTTTCTCAGCTCTTCTTTCGCTTCACGGATCTCCTGCTCCAGGATCCGGATAGCCTGACTGTCTACCACAGATTGTGCCGCTTCGTTTGCGCCACCCTTAACTGCCGTCACTAATTTTTTCCAAACTGACATTCGCTTCTCCTTAACCCGTCTTACTTAAGGTGGGTTTCGTATGCATCCAGAAACGAGGCTACGTTCTGGAACAGGGTTTCAACTTCAATAATGATGCTTTCCGCTTTTGAGTGAGCACTGAGTGCGCCAAATGCGGTGTAATATTCTTCGCCGTTTATGGTAGAGATACCCACTGTGGTAAGCGGGAAAACCATGTGCGTCGACAGGATCTCATGATCCAGCGCGGCTTTATCGGCCACTTGGCTGGCGGAAAAAAGCAGACTTTCTACCAGAATTTGTTCGCCGCTGATTGCCAGCCAGGCGTCAATGCCGTCCTGATTTGCAATAAGTAAACAACCTTCTTCACGAGTCACAACATAGTCGTCGTACTCTTTTAACAGGGATTCAAGCTTGTCCAGATCCCAACTCATAGCGTCTCTCCTTTACGTTTGAAGCGAAATTGTCGTGCTCACTGTAACCACAAAATCGTTGCACGCCAATATTCACACTTGCAGTGTAGAACCATTCTGAGATAATCGTCAATAACAAATAGGCTCTTTATGTGTAAAAAAGTGTTTCTTTGTAAATTATACGTTACAATTGGGGTTTTTTGGAATGGGTAAAAATGACTGGCGGCAAGTAGTGCAGCGTGTAGTGAAGTCTGAAATGTCTATGCGTGGCGTAAAATACCAGGGGCTGAGTGAGCGCCTGGCGGAAATTGGAGTCGATCAAAGCGCAGACAACCTGCGAAATAAAATTAATAAAGGTATTATGGGCGCCGATTTACTGTTGCAGGTAATGATGGTGTTAAATGCGCGTCCACTAAGCACTGACACCGTGCGAGAAATTCTCAACGATTTGGAATAACCCGTGTGTTTGCAGCCAATAAAAAGCCCAACCGGAGGGTTGGGCGAAAGGAAAGAGAAATGTTTGGGAGAACATCATCACTACTGATTGAATCTTAACCGTTTAAGCTTTTGTTGGCTAGTTTTTGTGCGTATAAATCCTGCGTGATAAGTATTTAATTTTATATCTTTTTGGCTTGTCCCGTATTTTGTTTTTAAGTAATTGATTTTTAAAGTATAAAATGAAACTGAAAGATTTTAGCTTCGAGCTTCCAGAGCACCTTATTGCCAAGTATCCAACTGAAAAACGCGCCGACAGTCGGCTGTTGCATCTGAATGGAATAAGTGGTCTCACTAATCACCGGCAATTCAAAGACATGCCAGAGCTGGTTGAACCTGGCGATCTGCTGGTATTTAACAATACCCGTGTTATGCCGGCGCGACTGTTGGGGAAAAAGGAAACCGGTGGTCAGGTAGAGGTGCTGGTGGAGCGGATATTACCTGACGATACCGTGTTGGCACACGTGCGGTCAAGCAAAGCGCCAAAGCCGGGTACACGACTGCGCCTTGAAGACGCTATCGACGCAGAGGTGACAGGACGCGACGATGCGTTGTTCCTATTGAAATTTCTGCATGACGAACCGGTATTAAGTTTGCTGGAAAAGCATGGCCACATGCCCCTTCCTCCGTATATCGACAGGCCCGATGAAAACAGTGACAAAGAACGCTATCAAACAGTGTATAACGCTAAGCCAGGGGCTGTAGCAGCACCGACAGCAGGACTGCATTTTGATGACGATATCCTGGCAGCCCTGAAACAGAAAGGCGTTAACCTTGCGTTTGTCACGTTACATGTAGGCGCTGGTACGTTCCAGCCAGTGCGTGTAGAGGATATTGAAACCCATAAAATGCATGCAGAATATGCAGAAGTACCTCAGGATGTGGTTGATGCGATCCTCGCCACCAAAGCTGCTGGTAAGCGGGTTATTGCGGTGGGTACTACGTCGGTACGCTCATTGGAGTCAGCGGCGGTTGCTGCCGAGTCGACTCCCGATATTATTATGCCCTTTTATGCTGATACAGATATCTTCATCTACCCTGGTTTTCGCTTTAAGGTAGTGGATGCCATGTTTACCAACTTCCATTTACCGGAGTCTACGTTAATGATGTTGATAAGTGCGTTTGCTGGCCGGGACAATGTGATGAATGCTTATCAGGAAGCGATCGAGAAAGAGTACCGTTTCTTCAGCTATGGCGACAGCATGTTCATCGAGAAAGCCTGAGGGGGCAACGTCAGACGAGACGTGCTCACGTCGGGGAACTGCCACTTAAGACACCTGCAGAACGTTACCCACGCCGGATAAATGCGCCGGAGCTTAAGAATCTCGCGATTGAGGGCATGATCTGGCGGCGATTACTGGTATAATCGCCGCCAAATTTTTTCTATATCGTCGACCCGACGCGCAAAGCGCACAACGATGGGATCAAACTTACATGCAATTTGAGCTGTTAAATACAGACGGAAATGCCCGACGTGGCCGCCTGGTATTTGAACGCGGTGTGGTAGAGACACCCGCTTTCATGCCGGTGGGCACCTACGGTACCGTCAAGGGGATGACCCCGGAAGAGCTTTCAGACAGTGGCGCGCACATCTGTCTGGGCAATACCTTTCACCTGATGTTGCGTCCGGGAACGGGCATCATTAAACAACATGGTGATTTACACGATTTCATGAACTGGGATAAGCCCATTCTTACCGACAGCGGCGGCTTCCAGGTGTTCAGTTTAGGGGATTTACGCAAGATTACTGAAGAAGGCGTGACCTTCCGCTCGCCAATTAATGGCGAGAAAATCCTGCTGACGCCGGAAAAGTCGATGGAAGTGCAGCGCGACCTGGGTTCTGACATCGTCATGATTTTTGACGAATGCACGCCTTATCCGGCTACCGAACAGGAAGCACGCCTGTCCATGGAAATGTCCTTACGCTGGGCCAAGCGCAGTAAAGATTCGCATGGCGATAACCCGTCGGCATTGTTCGGCATTATTCAGGGCGGCATGTACGAACCGTTACGTGATATCTCGCTGGCCGGGCTGGAAGACATCGGCTTCGATGGTTATGCCATCGGCGGATTGTCTGTAGGCGAGCCTAAAGAAGACATGATCCGCATCATCAATCATACTGCGCCACAAATTCCGGCTGACAAGCCGCGTTATCTGATGGGCGTGGGTAAGCCTGAAGATATCGTTGAAGCGGTTCGACGCGGGATTGATATGTTTGATTGCGTGATGCCAACGCGGAACGCCCGTAACGGTCATTTGTTTGTCACCGAAGGTGTGGTAAAAATCCGCAACGCGAAACATCGCAACGATACCTCACCGCTGGATGAAAATTGTGATTGTTACACTTGTAAAAATTATTCCCGCTCATATCTTCATCATTTAGATAAGTGCAATGAGATATTGGGCGCAAGGCTGAATACCATTCACAACCTGCGTTACTATCAGAGGGTGATGCAGGGGCTTCGCGATGCCATCGCAGCTAACGAGCTGGATGCCTTTGTGAATACCTTCTACGAACAAAAAAACATGCCGGTACCGGCGCTATAACAAACGTTATTTGGGGAGCAACATGAGTTTATTTATTTCTAATGCATACGCACAAACCGGTGGTGGCCAGCAAGGCGGTGGCTTTGAAATGCTGATCATGCTGGCTGTATTTGGCCTGATCTTCTATTTCCTGCTTTATCGTCCACAGGCAAAGCGCGTGAAAGAGCATAAAAACCTGGTGTCATCGTTAAGTAAAGGTGATGAAGTGCTTACCCAGGGCGGCCTGGTAGGTCGCATTACGAAAGTGTCTGACGACAAGGATTTTATCGAAGTGGCTCTGAACGATGACAACAACATTGTTGTTCAGAAAACCTCTGTTACTGCTGTGCTGCCAAAAGGCACTATGAAGTCACTGTAACTCACTTCGCGTCGGGGCTGGCTTTTCGCCGGCTTCCGGCAAAAAGGAATATTCTGTGTTAAACAAAAATACAATCTGGAAGGTGTTAGTGGCAGTCGTCATGATTGGCATGTGCGCACTGTATGCCCTTCCGAATATCTATGGCGAAGATCACGCCGTTCAAATTTCCGCAGGCCGCGATGCCACTGTTACTGAGCAGATGGTAACGCAGGTCGAGCAAGCCCTGAAAGCAAAGAATATCACGCCAAAGCGCATCGAATTTGAAAATGAACAAATTCTGGTTCGTGTAAACAATGGCGATACCCAACTGGTAGCACGTGAAGTGCTGGAAGAAGCATTGGGCGAAGAGTATTTCGTGGCGATGAACCTGGCCCCGGATACGCCAGACTGGCTGGAAGAGCTCGGCGGTACGCCGATGAAATTAGGTCTGGACCTGCGTGGTGGTGTGCACTTCCTGATGGAAGTTGACATGACCGAAGTGATGACCAAGTCGCTGGAAGACGCACAAAGCGATTTTCGTACAGCACTGCGTGAAGAAGGGCTGCGTTATCGCGCCGTCTCGCTGGAAGATAACTATATCGATATTAAATTCCGCGACCAGGAAACGCTGGAAAGCGCGGAGTTCTTTTTACGTAACCGTAATCGCGACCTGACCTTCACTGAGATGGATGATCTGGTGTTGCGTGCTGTATTTTCTGAAGCCAAGCTGGCAGAGATTCGTGATAACGCAGTAAAGCAAAACATCACTATTATCCGCAACCGGGTTAACCAACTGGGTGTTGCTGAGCCGGTAGTGCAAAAGCAAGGTGCCGATCGTATCGTAGTCCAGTTGCCGGGTATTCAGGACACCGCAAGAGCGAAAGAAATTCTTAACGCAACGGCCACGCTTGAATTCAGAATGGTCGATCAAAAGAACGATATCCGGGATGCCCTGAATGGTCGAGTGCCGCCGGGTTCGCAGATTATCGATAATCAGGAAGGCGTGCCGCAGCTACTGGAAAAACGCATTATGCTGAAAGGGAACCACATTGTGGATGCCAACAGCGGCGTAGATGAGTACGGCCTGCCAAATGTGAATATTTCACTGGATTCAGAAGGCGGTAACAAGATGTCCCGCGCTACACGGGGCAATATCGGCAAGCCTATGGCAACCGTGTTTATTGAATACAAAGCCACTGATGAGCGCAATGAAGACGGTAAACTGGTATTTGAAAAATACGAGCAGGTTATCAGCGTAGCTACCATTCGTGCGCAGTTGGGCAGTAAGTTTCAGATTACCGGTCTGGATTCTCCCAAAGAAGCCCGCGACCTGGCGTTGTTACTTCGTGCCGGTGCGTTGATTGCGCCTATTCAGATTGTTGAAGAGCGCACCGTGGGGCCAAGTCTGGGTCAGGAAAATATTGAACTGGGGATGCAGGCTATTATCTGGGGTCTGGCTGCCGTTCTGGTTTTCATGCTGATTTACTACAAAGCTTTCGGTGTGGTAGCTAACTTTGCGCTTATCACTAACCTGGTGATGATTGTGGGTATTATGTCGATGATCCCAGGCGCAACGCTGACGCTACCGGGTATGGCCGGTATTGTGCTAACGGTAGGTATGGCGGTTGACGCCAACGTGCTGATTTTTGAGCGTATACGCGAGGAACTTCGGGACGGCAGAAGCCCGCAGCAGGCGATTCATCATGGCTACGACAGCGCATTTTCGACGATTCTTGATGCGAATATTACTACCTTCATTGCGGGGCTGATTTTGTTCGCAGTGGGTACCGGACCAATTAAAGGCTTCTCGATTACCCTGATGATTGGTATCGCAACGTCTATGTTTACCGCCATTCTGGTGACTCGCGTGATTGTTAACGCAGTCTGGGGCGGACGCAAACTGAATAAATTGGCGATTTAAGGAGAACATCATGCAATTATTAAAGTTATCCGAAACCGTCAATTTTATGCGCCTTCGCATTCCTGCGATGGTGCTGTCTACCTTATTGATACTTGGTTCATTGGTGTCGTTGGGTGTCAACAAGCTAAACTGGGGCTTGGACTTTACTGGCGGTACGCTGATTGAAGTGGGCTACCCTGAATCGGCGAATCTTGAAAATATCCGCGATCAATTAAATGCGGCGACCTTCGAGGATGCCATTGTGCAGAACTTTGGTAGTAGTCAGGATGTGCTCATTCGTATTGCACCTCGTGAAGGCGTGAAAGCTGCCACGATTGGTGACCAGGTACTGGCAGCACTGCGTGCTGACGGCACAGAAGTCGACATGCGCCGTATTGAATTCGTTGGTCCGAATGTCGGTGACGAGCTGACGGAGCAGGGCGGTCTTGCCATGCTGGTAGCGCTTATCTGTATTCTGGTTTATGTGGCGATGCGCTTTGAATGGCGTTTTGCTTTGGGCTCGGTATCGGCATTGGTGCACGACGTGATCCTGACGCTGGGATTGTTCTCAGTATTGCAGCTTGAGTTTGACCTCACGGTGCTGGCTGCCGTTCTGGCTGTGATCGGTTACTCTCTGAACGATACCATTGTAGTATCAGACCGTATTCGCGAAAACTTCCGCAAGATCCGTAAAGGTGAGCCGGAAGAGATTGTGAATATCTCGCTGACGCAGACGCTGAACCGTACGATTATCACCTCACTCACTACGGTGTTGGTGTTGCTTGCGCTGTTTTACAAAGGTGGCGCATTGATCCACGGATTCGCCACAGCGTTGTTGTTTGGTGTTATTGTTGGTACTTACTCATCAATCTACATCGCAAGTTCTGTTGCACTGGCATTAGGTATCAGCAAAGAAGATTTGATGCCGCCGCAGGTGGAAAAAGAAGGCGCGGATTTGGATCCGATGCCATAAACAGCTGATTGGTTAAATAATAAAAAAAGCCGCGACGTCGCGGCTTTTTCGTATCTGCTTCCTGCACGCGGGTCAGGCGACCCGATACCTGAAGCTTGGCTTGGTGCTGGCTACTGAGCAATGGCACCGTGCTTGTTTATATAGCCTGGCGAACTGCGTGAGTAGCTGGTAACAATAAGGCAGCGACGTGAAGCTGCTTAACGACGTCGGGTAGTTCTGTGCAATGGCGCTTCCTGTAACGACAGACGCTAACACGATAAATCAGGCAACAGGAGATAGCGCAGCCTTTAACGCTGACTTATAGCGTCTTGAAACCGGCAGTGATGCTCCGGATGTGAGCGTAATTGTGCCATCACCGCTTTCATCATACCGGATGTCACTGATAGCGTTCGCGTGAGCGGCGTACGAGCGATGTATGCGGTAAATTGAATGCACATTCGCCTGGTCACAGAATCGTTTCATTGTCATACGCAGGGGGTAGACGCCTTTAGCGGTGTGCAGATTCACGTAGTTACCGGCAGCTTCAATCCACTGAATATCTGCAACCCGCACCAGAAATTCACGGTTCAGCTTTTTCACCAGCAGGTTTTCAGGAAGCCCATCCGGGCTCTCATTGCCGCTGGCATCCTCTTTATTTACCGGCGAAGCCTGGCCGATGAGCCGGCGATAAGAAAAACGAAGAAGATAGTAAAAAATGACAAGGGTAAAGTAGCCCCAGAGATCTTTGCGGTATTCGTAAAAAAATTCGCGGAAAAGCGGACCAAATTCGTAACTCCTTTCAGACAACAGATATACCGCTTTGCGCATCATCACCATTAAAAAGACATGGCACACTGAAAATAATGTCGCCAGGGTCAGGTGGATCAGCAGCAACGCTTTCAGTGATATTGTGCTAATGGTCAGTTGTCTGAATACCAGCGCCAGAGGAATAATTAGCAGCGTGGTGCTGATGGCGCTGGAATATTCCCAGATAAACGGTTCCCACAGTGCATGAGTATTCGTGTCAGTTCGCGACAGCTCGGTCCATGTGGATACGGCGTTAACGGTATTGTTCGCCATGAAATACACAAACGCCAGAGCAATAGACATCCAGAGGTGGTGTTTTTCGGTCCGTCTCAGGAACCGACTGATTTTTTCGTCCCAGCTACCCACCGCTTGTCACCTATTCCTTATTTTTCATCACTTTAGCCTCGCCGAAGTGATAGCAAAACCGCATTCTCAGCGTGTAATTCAATCGGAGTTTTGTTTATGAATCAAGGTGATTTCGTTAAGGAACAACAAAAAGAACGGTTCCATGCTTTGGATAATCTGCGGGTGCTGGCATTCGGTGTACTGATTTTGTATCACATCGGAATGTTTTATGTACTGGACTGGGGCTGGCATATTAAAAGCGACACGCAGTTTGGCTGGCTGCAGGATGTGATGCTGCTTACCAATCAGTGGCGGATGTCGTTACTTTTTCTGATATCCGCCATGGTGCTTGGGGTATTACTGAAGCGATATCCACAATGGACGGTTGTGAGGGAGCGTACCCGTCGGTTATTAATACCACTACTTTTTGGCATGGTTGTTATTGTGGCGCCACAGGTATTTATTGAAGGAACGGTGAATGAGATATTCGATGTGTCGTTCTTTCAGTTTTACGGGCAATACGTGAATCCGGTAACCACCTGGCTCCCTGAGCATCAGTCCGCCATCGGGCTGTTGACCTGGAATCATCTGTGGTTTTTACCTTATCTTTTTTGCTACAGCATTATTATCGCTATCTGTTATCCCTTGCTGGCAAGGTTGGCGTCTGCCTGGCCTGCCTCTTTGGATAAGCCACATTTTTTTATGACGCTTATCATCGGCCTGACGATGGTTGTATGGCTGGCGCTGCGGCAGGATTATCCGACAACACATGATTTGGTGAATGACTGGTACAGTCACGCAAAGTACTTTCTGGTTATGTTAACGGGCTTTATTATTGTTAGTCGTCCCGTGATCTGGTCGCAGTTAATGACGCACAGGCGCGTGCTGCTAATCGTTGCGATGGTGATGTATGCGGTAATTATTGCATATCGTCATGATGCATTCGGTAGTTTGTCCGAAGACGAACAAAACTCACCCCGCTTTCTTCTCATCGTCGCCACGGTCGTCGTCACAAATCACTGGTGCTGGCTTGGCGCGATCCTGGGGTACGGGAAAAAGTATTTACACTACCGTGGCGCACTGACGCGATATCTGAATACGGCGATATTGCCTTATTACCTGCTGCATCAAACCTTAATTGTTGTGTGTGCTTATTGGCTAATGCCGTTAGCCCTGCCGGTCTGGATAGAGTTTGCCTTGATATTGTCGTTTACGGCGCTCGGATGTGCTGCGGGCTACGAACTGGTGCGCAGAGTTTCTTGGCTAAGGCCTTGCTTTGGGCTGAGGCAGAAAGCGAGTGGACAAGCTAGTCAAATTGACAGAGCAGAGACAGTAAAAGCGATTGCTAAGGGTGAAAATTCGGCGTGACAACGAATGAGAGAGTATGCGGTGACGTAGCACAAGTGAAGGTGAAACAAAGGTAACGCAGTAGTCTATGGCTCGGGTTACACAACCAGGTGACGACGTGCAGCTAAACGGAAATGAATGAAAAAGAGCGGCAGATGCCGCTCTTTTTTGGGATGACTTATTTCAAGTGCTTAACCAGACCCTGCACGACTTTGGCAGAACCCGCCACAATCTCACCTTTGAAAAGCGGATCGTTACCGCCTTTAAAATCGGTAACCAGACCGCCAGCTTCACGCACCAGCAGTTCTCCTGCTGCGATGTCCCATGGCTTTATGCCGCGCTCCCAGTAGCCGTCATGACGACCGGCTGCTACATAGGCCATATCCAGTGCTGCACTACCGGCGCGACGGATGTCGCCACAGTCATGGAAGATTTTATTCAGACTTAACGCGAACTCGCCGAAGCGGGCTTTGTCTTTGAAGGGCAAGCCGGTAGCAAGTACGGTTTCAGCCAGATCTTTCGGCTTGGATGCGCGGATACGATAACCATTTAGCTGCGCGCCTTTACCACGACTGGCAGTGAACAGTTCACCACGAATCGGATCGAAAACCACCGCCTGGTCCAGACGGCCTTTGTACAGAAGCGCAATAGAAACGGCAAAATGAGGGATGCCTTTTACAAAATTGGTGGTACCGTCCAGAGGGTCGATAATCCATTGGAAATCACTGTCTTTGCCTTCCGTTTCGCCACTTTCTTCGCCTAAGAACGAATGATCAGGGAACGATTGCTGAATTTTATGAATTATGGCTTTTTCAGCCTCTTTATCAATTTGCGTAACGTAGTCGTTACTGCCTTTTGATTCAGTTGCTAATTCGCTGCGGTTTTCAAAACCACGGGCAATAAGAGTTCCGGCAACACGCGCAGCGCGCACCGCAATATTCAGCATCGGATGCATAGTCATTCCACCAATTGTCAAAGATCATGAGAAACGGCAACGAGGTGCCTTTCCAAAACGCGCGCAGTGTAACAGAACAGCGCCATGTTGCAATCAAAATAGCAGCGCATGCTAAAACTGCAAGATAGCCATCTAGACCGCCATATGCTACTATCCGCCACCATTGAATCAAGTAACGTGGCGAAATCGACCATGCTAGACAACATCCGCATTATTCTTGTTAACACCTCCCATACCGGCAATATCGGCTCTGCCGCCCGTGCAATGAAAACCATGGGGCTTAGCAACTTGTATCTGGTGGATCCGGTGCAGGCACCGGATGGCAAATCAAGTGCGCTGGCTGCAGGCGCTGGCGATGTGCTCGCGAATGCAACAACCGTGTCTTCACTGGAAGAGGCAGTTGCAGATTGCGGTTTGGTAATTGGCACTTCGGCACGCTCACGCACGCATTCCTGGCCAATGCTGGAACCTCGCGAGTGCGGAAAGAAACTGATCCAGGAAGTGAGTCAGTACCCGGTTGCACTGGTGTTTGGCCGCGAAAATAATGGTTTAACCAATGAAGAGTTACAGCAGTGCCATTTTCACGTGTGTATTCCAGCTAATCCAGAGTACAGCTCGCTGAACCTGGCCGCTGCCGTGCAAACCCTTTGCTACGAAACCCGCATGGCATATCTTGATCAGGAGCGTCACCCTGAGGAGCCGGAATCAGAATATCCTTTGAACGAGGATTTGGAGCGTTTCTATGTGCATCTGGAGTCCACGCTGAAGTCGACAGGCTTTATTGTAGAAAACCATCCTGGTGTGGTCATGACCAAGCTTCGCCGGTTATACAATCGCGCGCGCCCGGAATCGCAGGAGTTAAATATTCTGCGCGGTATTCTATCCTCTATTGATAAGTCGATTAAAAAAGAGTAGTGCCATGTTTTCCCGAATCAAAGACGACATTCAGGGCGTATTTCACAGAGACCCTGCTGCCAGAAATACCTTTGAGGTTCTGACCAACTACCCGGGACTTCACGCGGTATGGCTGCATCGCATAAGTCACAAGCTATGGAAGCTGGAATGGAAGTGGCTGGCTCGTACATTGTCAACTTTTAGCCGGTGGTTGACGGGCATTGAAATTCATCCGGGCGCCACGCTGGGTCGCCGTGTTTTTATCGATCACGGCATGGGTGTGGTCATTGGTGAAACTGCCGAAATAGGTGATGACGTTACGCTGTATCACGGTGTCACCCTTGGCGGCACGAGCTGGAAAGCAGGCAAGCGTCACCCCACATTAAAGAACAACGTGGTTATTGGCGCCGGAGCTAAAGTACTGGGCCCTATTACGATTGGTGAAGGGGGGAAAGTCGGCTCTAACTCTGTAGTGGTAAAAGACACCCCCCCTGGTTCCACTGTAGTAGGTATTCCCGGGCGTATCGTGGCAACTACGAACACGACAGCGGAAAAAGACAATGACAAGCGTAATAAGATCGCCAGAAAATATGGATTCGATGCTTATGCTGTTGCCGTTGATAATCCTGATCCGGTAGCAAATGCAATGGGCGTAATGCTGGAACATATGCACATGATGGACTCGAAGGTGGAAGAGCTGTGCAAAGTCATCCAGTCAATGGGCGGGGAAGTGTGCACCGATAACCTGCACGCGATCACTGCTGAGGACTTTGCTGAAACCGGGATTTCTCCTGTCATTCCTAAACAGGCTGACACCCATGAGGAATTTGATCCCAGCATATAAGGACAAACGGCGGTTAATACCAGCCTGTTTTCACTGCATATCTGCTCATTGCAGACCAGAGGTGGAAAGTGCATAGCGACAGGCCACTAGCGGTGATCATCATCCCTCGGCATGGTGGGAAGTTGTCCGTGAATTTTTTTGTGAAACCCAAGCCAAAGAGGCTCACGGAAGCGCTCAAGACGTAACAACCTTGTCACCAGTTCAGAGATTACAGCGCTGACAATATACACCATTAAAATCAAGCTAACTCTCCTGTACTCGAATAGGGGTCCCTCAAGCCATCGGTACCAAGTCGGGAAAAAGGCATAAATAACCGGCAAGTGGATAATGAACACAACGATGGTGTTCCTTGAGAAAAACTGTGCTACACGGTTGGCAGGCAGCCGTCGTGTAAATTGAAAAAACAACCACGTACTTAATAAATAGATGGTGGATACCAGCAACGACTGTAAAGGTACCGTCCAGGTATCACCCAGTATAATGTGGTTGAAGGGCAGGGAGCCTTCTATTGTAAACATTCGCATCGCGGCGCTCCAGGCTGCGGCAATGAGGACCCAGACTACGCCGGTAATGATGGCAATGTTCAGCGATGTTTCATCAGCTTTATTACATAAATAGTGTCCCAGTAAAAAGACGCTGAGCCAGTTAGGGAAAAGCATGTAGGCGATAAAAGACATGTCTGCGCTAATCAATGTACCGCGAACGACATTTTCGAGTATAAAAGCAACGCATAGCGTCGAGATACGAACATGCAGGTGTCGAGTGACGCAAAACCAAAGTAAAACAAGGTGCAGATAGGTGCCGATATACCAAGTGGTAGAGTTAGCCGGAAAGTCATTAAAAAGCACATTCGCACCAAATACGAATGGTGTGTAGTTACTTAGCTGAAGCGTCCCGTATAAATAATAAAACATCACACTGAAAAACACGGCAAAGGCTATACCATACGCGAAAAGTGAGAAGATGCGTTTATACACCGTATACCACGTGGCTTTGCTTACATTTGCCAGCCCCCAGCCAGAAATAAAGACAAAAAAAGCGACGCCTAATTGCTTTGTATTCGCCGGAAGTGAAAGCTGGTTGAATGCGGCATTAGGGTCGCCTATTACGTGGCCGGCCACTATCAACAGCATACCAATCGCTTTCATCCAGTCGATGAAATTTTGACGCGCTACAGCAGATTGCATAGCCGATTCCTTTATTTGCTGTTGCCAGGAAGGTCAACATGTCTGATAAAGCGAGGGGGATTGCCGGTAACCAGAATACCGCCCTTGATGTCGGTAGAGACAACCGAACCTGAACCAATCTGACTGCTATCACCGATATTGGCTGCCACTGTACACCCTTCACCTATCCAGACATTACTGCCTATTTCCGTGCGAGCAACGGAATCAATGGTAAACGCTGTCCAGTGCCCATCTTCGCCCATCGAGTGCAGTGCATTTCGACTGATAATGCTTGAGCGGCTTCCAATAAGACTGTATTCCCCAATCCGGGCTGAACCGATGATCGTATACATGCCAAAATAAACATGCTTTTCTACGATTGCCGATCTGTGCGCAAAAATGGTCCCAAAGCCGATATGACAATCAGTTGAACAATATTCCAAGGTAAGTGAATAGAACGCTTTTCTCAGGAAAGCGCCTGGCAGCCCAGGAAACAAGGCGACGACATGGCTACAAAAACCAAATACAGACTCAGAATTCCCTTTTGTTAGCCATTCTTCGATTTTGCACGCCACAATAAGGGGTGACATGGTGATCTGGCTCAATATGATTAGGCTTTGTTTGATAAATTGTCGCATGCTTGTTACCCATTTATGACAAGATCAGGGGCGATTAAGTCTGCGGTTGATCAGGAGTCGGGAGCTAAACCATACAGAAATTTTCTGGCTTCATTGCTACTGAATCCAGCCATCAGGAACAGTGAGTATCCGCAATTTCCGCTATGAAGGTAGCTTCGGCTTTACTGAACAAAGCGAGGCTTGTTTATACGTTAATAGTTATTAATTTTAATTTGAATTCAGTTACTTTATTTCTCTGCGCATTTTCTTATACCTCTCATTATAGGTGGTCTCTGCCGTAACCAAGACCTTTACAGGGATTTTGTAACTGCTTAGTCTTTCAACACAATATTCCCGGATCCGCTTTTTCATCTCACGGCTAGACAGCGGTTCTGTGGGCTTTATTTTGGCAACGACAACCTTTCCGGTGATCGGGTGCGCTTCGCCGTATATCACAACATCTTCAATCTCAGGCATTTCAAGCAGCACACTTTCCACTTCAGCGGGAAAGACCTTGGAGCCACCAACATTGATAATTTCACTTTTGCGTCCCAGAATTTTTAGCCATTCTCCGTCTTGCTCTACGAGATCGCCGGTATCCATATAGCCTTCGTCATCGAATGGAGAGGGAGCATTTAAATAGCCAAGCATGGATGATTCGGCGCGGATCCTGAGGGTATTGTCGACGACTTTCACATCAAATTCGTTACCACCTATTCTGACCCACAATGACGCGGAATCTCGAGACTTTGACCGTAAAATACCCACTTCAGATAGTCCGTAGGTTTGTTGAAACTCTATATCAGGAAAGGTAGACACCAATTTCTCAAGCGTGCTCTGCTGCATAGGCTCGGTGCCATAGGTAACCAGCGCCAGGCTTGAGAGGTCATAGTTTTCATATGCTCTGCTAAGCAGCAGCAAATTCAGAAATGTCGGAGAGGTAGGAAGTACCTGCGCGCGATAGCGCTCAATTGCCTGGCACACGCTGGCAGGAGACCTGTCATTTGCTACGACAACCGTTCCGTTATTTGCCAGCGCAAAAAGTAATGAATTCACCCCGCCGATATGATCAAGCTGCAAAAAAATTAACATGCGAAGCGACTTTCTCGGGGTAGTAAATTTCTGCATTAACTTACGCAAGTTCTGCACTATCCCTTTACTCTTACCGGTGCTTCCCGATGAGAACAAAACTAAACCAGGATCAGATGTCTCCCTAAGCGATTCATAGAGCGGGTGAGAATGCTTGCGCTCACGGCATAATAATTTTGGATTGCCATTACCAAGTTCAATATCAAACTCTGTCTGGGCGATATCACGAAATTCATCAAAGTGTGCAGCTGAGTCGTTCGATAGCGGCACAATAATATTCTTGTTATCAGCCAGTGCGAAAAACAACGCGATTGCGTCTGCGGAGTAATCCCCGTTAAAGGACACGACGGCTCCCTGATGGATTGCTTCTTGCTTAATCCACGAGCGAAACAGATCTATCTTAACTAACAATTCTTCATTACTGATCCGCACCGCATCGGATACCACCGCTTCATGTTCTGGTGCCTGCTGCATTTGTTCCAGAAAAAATGCAATCATGCTGAAACCCCGCCCAGATAAATGGTTTGCCCTGTTATCATATGGCTTTCGGGCTGCGAGAAGAATCCAATGACATTTAATACGTCAGCGTCTGTCGCCATTTGCTTGATGGCTTGTTTTTGAATAAGCGCCTCAAGTTTTTCTTTCGGCACGGAACGCACCAGGTCAGTGTCAATGGGGGATGGACCCACAGCATTGCAGGTAATTTTGAAATGACCATATTCCTTGGCAAGTACTTTAGTGAATGTTTCTACCGCACTTTTACTTGCGGCATAGGCCGCCTCTCCCTCAAGTAATAACGGCACTGCGACAGTAGAAAAATTGATAATGCGTGGGGCCGTGCTGCGTTTTAATAATCCAAATGCTTTTTGACAGCACAGTGCGGTACCAAGAACGTTCACATTCAGAATATTCTGAAAAGTTGAATACGGCGTGGTTGCAAATGCATTCATACTGGCGATCCCTGCATTATTCACCAGTATGTCAACTTTCCTGGTTGCTTGTCGCAACCCCTTAAAAAATGCGGACACGGCTTTTTCATCAGTTACATCGACTTCACTGTGTGTATACCTGTCGTGCGTTAATGTTGATATTGATCGTGACAGGCCGAATACCTGATCACCTTGGGCAAGGAAGTACTTTGCAATAGCGAGACCTAAGCCTTTGCTAGAGCCCGTAACCACGACAACTCTGCTCATATCTCAGATCTCAACAGTACAAGCAGCGTTGATAAATTGAAGTAAAGAATGAACATCCTTGAATGGACTGTTAGTTTGCGACATGGCTTTGTCATCGCTGAGCGAGACGTTGATACCATGCTCTGCAAGTTCATCTTCGATGTCGACAAGTACACTTACCAGGTCCATTGAATCGAGATAACCCTGTTTGCTGTAAAGCGGGGTATCTTCTGAAATGGGGATCTGATTATCGCTGGTGCGTGTATGATTTATCATTTCAAGCGCGTTGAAGATGATTTTCTTTAACTCCGTGTTGGTCATATTTTTTCCCTGAAAATAAAATGTGCTATCAGACTTTTATAGCTCGTGACATGACGGCTTCACTTTCTGATTGCATGAATTGTTATATCACGGATGGTTAAAAAGTAAACAATTATAATAAGAGAGGCCTCGTCGATAAACTGTCAGGAACTCTTTGGTTAACTCTTTGGAACAACAACGCCAGGATAGTTTCTGAGGAACAGAAAACGGCGAAATCAAAGTTGGTAAAAAGCGAAGTTCTCAAATTATTAATTTGCAGGAAAGTTAGTAAAAAAAGCGTAATTCAGATATCTTAATTTCAGTCTTATTATGATGCAGGCGTGTTAGCTTATGCAGTTCGGCAAGGATGGCGATATTTCATTTTCCCTTGAACAGGGGGAAAATGTGGGCCCGCGTAAGCAGTTAGAATCGGGGCTCCCTTTTCCTAAAGGACTGTTATCGTCACCTGCGCAATTGTTGCTTACTGCAAATGGCAAAGCTGTAGATTGTTATTGTCAGGTTTTATCTCGATGGCCAGATAATACTATTCGCTGGCTGTTGCTGGGCACGACAGACAGTGCTGGCTTGCCTGCTCAATGCCAATTGCGCGTGAGTAAACAGCCCCACTACTTCTCGCCACTATCAACCTCTTCTGAGCTGATTACCATTACGGAAAATGCCGATAAGCTGACCGTCAGCACGGGTCTTAATACATTCGAATTAGATAAAACGCTGCTGACCGTGCCTTCCATGCATGCTGCGGATAAAAAAAATGGGGTTTATCTGCGTGATGTATCAGGGATCCCACATGCTGCATGGGTTAAAAATATCAGCGTGAGACACTTTAGTCATCCAAACTCTGGTCTGCTCAAAAGTGTTCTTGTTACCGTCAGTGGAGAGTTTAAGTCAGAGGCCAGTGCGGGGGCCGGGATATGTTTTGAGGCAGAATATCGTTTATACGCCGGTCTGCCAGCGGTAAAATTTGATTTCACAGTACATAATCCAGAGGCTGCGCGGCATGAAGGTGGTCGTTGGGATCTTGGTGATGCCAACTCTTTTCTCTTTAACTCATTGAGTCTTGAAGTCTCTACGTCGCCGCAACAGCAACTATACTACCGAACCAGCCCGACAGACGATACCTACGTCATACCTGACCGGCCCTTTAAAATTCAGCAACATGCAAGTGGTGGGAAAAACTGGCAAAGTCCGGCTCATCTTGATCGCAATAATCGTGTTCCTATGCCAGAGAATGGATACAGCGTATCTGCTGGCAATACAAGAATAAAACACGGAATGAGATGTCAGCCTTGTTTATTCTTTGCGGATGAGGAAGCTGTGCAAGGCACCGTCTCAATCGAGTCGTTTTGGCAGAACTTCCCCAGTGCCCTGGAGGTTAGAAATGATGAGATGCTTATTCACCTTTTTCCTCCGATAGAGGGCCAGGACTATGAGTTGCAGGGAGGAGAGAAAAAAACACATACAGTGTGGTTTACGGATACCGTTGATACGCTTGATGGCGTCGAGCACCAATATCAATGGCGGATCGCTGCCGACTGGGTAGCGCACTGTAATGTTATTCCCCATTTTTCATCAGCTCCCGCGCCAGATGGCCTACAGCAGCTTATTGATGACGGAATCGAAGGCGACGATTCATTTTATGCCAAACGTGAGCATATTGACGAATTCGGCTGGCGGAACTTTGGTGATTTATACGCTGATCATGAAACCGCTTTCCATCAGAGTGAAACGCCCTTCGTCAGCCACTATAACAATCAATATGACCCGCTGTTTGGCATGCTTAAACAATATATCACGGTGGGCGACGAGCGTTGGCTGGCACTGGCCAGGGATCTTGCCAGGCATATTACTGACATCGATATCTATCATACACACCGTGATAAGCCTGAATATAATGGTGGGCTCTTCTGGCATACCGACCATTATCTGGATGCAAAAACGAGTTCGCACCGATCTTATTCGAAACATCACGAGCAGGGTGTATACAACGATCACGCCGGTGGGGGAGGGCCGGGAGGGCAGCATTGTTATACCTCCGGTCTTCTGTTGCATTACTACATCACCGGTGACCTGAAAAGCAAAGACGCCGTATTAACGCTAACAGATTGGGTTACTCGTTTTTACGAAGGCACTGGAACGTGTCTTGAGTTACTCATGTCTATCCGCAACCGCCACGTCCGCGGGTTAAAAGATCCAATCAAAGAGCGTTACCCGCTTGATCGTGGAACCGCTAACTATGTGAATGCACTGCTGGACAGTTTTGAATTAACGGAAGATAAGAGTTACCTGGTTCAGGCTGAACACGTTATACAAAACACCTTTCATCCCAATGATGATATTGAAAGTCTGGATCTACAAAATGTCGAATATTGCTGGTTCTATACGGTGTTTTTGCAGGCCGTAGCGCGCTATTTGTTTGTAAAAGAGCAGCTTGATAGTTGTGATGCCAATTTCTATCTCGCGCGTGATGGGCTTTGCCATTATGCAAAGTGGATGGCACAGAATGAGCAACCCTACTTAACAACACCAGATATCCTTGAATATCCTAATGACACCTGGACAGCCCAGGATCTGAGGAAAGTAAACGTTCTTTTGCTGGCTAACTATTACGCGAACCGTCAGTTTCCGGAAATGGAAGAAAAAGCAAAAAACATTCTGGCTTTCATATCAGAGAAACTGACAACGTCAAAAGAGCGACATTATTGCCGGATCCGTGCTTTGCTCATGCAAAATACCGGTGTGACGGCATATTATCGAATGGCTGATGATGCAACGACCTATAACGCCATATCCTCCGCCTGGAAGCCAGTGTCGTCGCGCAGTAGCGTGCTAAGCACAGCGGTTAAGCGCTTATCATCTTTTTCCCTTGCTAAAGAGAAAGCATGGCTTAAACCGAGGTTAAATCGTACAGCAAAGACTAACGAGCGGAGCGAGCATAAACGCAGTAAACCACCACTTCTCTTTGTGGTATCCATCGATACAGAAGAAGAGTGGGATTGGAGAAGAGGCTTTCCGGACAGTAATTTTGACCTGACTAATATTCAAAAGCTTCCTCTGTTGCAGAAAACGTTCTCTGAGCTTGGTATACGGCCAACGTATTTCGTTGACTACGCGGTTGCCGATGATAATCGCGCGGCACAAACTATTCTGCCGTATGTGTTGACACATGAGTGTGAAATCGGTGCGCATCTTCACCCATGGTGTAATCCTCCGTATTTTGGCAAAACCACCGAAAAAGAGTCGCATGTGGTGAATTTGCCCAAAGCGCAAACAGAAGCCAAATTACTCCGCCTGACAGAAAAACTGAAACAGCAGTTTGGCGTTCAGCCACGATCTTTCAGAACAGGACGCTGGGGAATTGATTCTACGGTGCTTAGTTTGCTCATAGATTATGGTTATGATGTTGATTCGAGTGTCTATCCATTCTGGTCGACAGAGTATTTCAATTGCGCCGGCGGTCCCTTGGTTCCCTACTGGCCTGACAGTAACGACCCGGTTGCACCTGGTAATCAACACGATATTTACGAAGTGCCGGTAACGGTAGGTTTCAACAATAAATATTTTCAGAAAAGTTATGCGATTCACAGCGTCTTGGAACGTCCACCATTCAATGCGCTTCGGTTGGTAGGTATCGCATGGCGCACGCAACTGTTAAGAAAACTCTACCTTTGCCCGGAACTGAGTACTGCTGAAGACATGGTCACATTATGCCACCGGGCACTGGATAACGATTACCCTGTATTGCATATGTATATGCACAGCTCCAGCTTAATCGACAATGATAATAGCCTTGTTAATCAACGAAACGCCTTTGCGAATGTCACGCAATCAATCAGAGCAGTAGTGAATGCGGCTCAAGCGCGTCGGGAAGTGCGGTTCTGCACGTTAAGTGAAGCAGCGGATATTCTCAAATCGCGTAATTAGTATGTTTCTGTATTGATGATGGGGCACAAACGCGAATTTGCTAAAAAAGCGCCAACGTGTCGTGGTTTTTCATTTCCGTTACGGACAGCAACTGTCCTCGCGTAACCGATGATAACGACGACCTTTCTTCGTTTCCGGACAATTGTTGAAAGTGTAAGTCTGATTTCACAGTAATGGGTCGATCAGGCGTAGCATCCAGCTTTTCGGATTGTCACGGCTTTGTAACGACAGGACACATACTATTCCCAAAGTACAGTCAATACCTGACTAGTTTACTGGGGTAAATACTTGACCATTTTACTCAGGAATGGAACAATACGCCCATCTTTAAGGGATGGAGCTACGTGATGAAATTAACCTCAAAAGGACGCTATGCCGTTACCGCAATGCTTGATGTTGCGCTGCATTCTGCGCGTGGGCCGGTACCGCTGGCTGATATCTCAGAGCGTCAGGAAATCTCTCTTTCTTATCTTGAACAACTCTTCTCCAGGCTGCGCAAAGAAAAACTGGTCGACAGCGTTCGCGGTCCCGGCGGCGGATACCTTCTGGGGCGCGAAGCGACCAAAATTGCCGTTGGCGAAGTCATACGAGCGGTGGACGAGAGCGTGGATGCCACGCGTTGTCAGGGACAGTCCGACTGCCAGGGCGGCGAACGTTGTCTGACCCACAGCCTGTGGCAGGATTTAAGCGACCGCATCAGTGTGTTTCTGAATTCAATTACACTTGGGGAGCTGATGGACAAGCGCGATGTTAAAGAAGTCGCGGGTCGTCAGGACAAAAACAAATCATTAGCTCATCTTACTAACGATATCGAAGTCAGTATTCAATTGTAATGCAAAGACCTATTTACCTGGATTATGCAGCGACAACGCCGGTTGACCCGGTTGTCGCAGAAAAAATGACAGCTTGCCTCACGTTGGATGGCAACTTTGGTAATCCTGCCTCACGCACCTACCGCTTCGGCTGGATAGCCGAGGAAGCGGTGGATGTGGCCCGCAATCAGGTAGCGGACCTGGTAAATTGTGACCCTCGTGAAATTGTCTTTACATCTGGTGCTACCGAGTCGGACAACCTTGCGATCAAAGGCGTCGCTGAGGCGTATCAGGATAAGGGGCGTCATATTATTACCGCCAATACCGAGCACAAAGCTGTGCTGGATACCTGTGACGCGCTGACAGTGAAAGGGTGGGAAGTAACCTGTCTGGACGTTGATGCCGACGGTCTTATCTCGCCTGAGCAGTTAAGAGAGGCCATCCGTCCGGATACCGTGCTTGTCAGCCTGATGCACGTGAACAACGAAACCGGTGTTATTCATGATATTAACGCGTTAGGTAACGTCTGTCGCGAGCACGGCGTACTGTTTCATGTTGACGCCGCACAGAGCGCGGGTAAGTTACCTGTTGATTTGTCTGTGCTGCCCGTTGACCTGATGTCGTTCTCAGCCCACAAAATTTATGGTCCGAAGGGCATTGGCGCACTGTACGTTCGACGTCGTCCCAAAGTCAGACTGGCCGCGCAAATTCATGGCGGTGGTCATGAACGGGGTATGCGCTCTGGCACACTGCCTACCCACCAAATTGTGGGGATGGGGGAAGCATTTGCATTAGCCGCCGAGAAAATGGCCGATGAGTCGCAACGCATTCAGACTTTACGTGAAAGGCTTTGGGCAGGCCTAAGCCAGCTGGATAATATTTATTTAAATGGCCATCACGCTTCTCGCGTTGCGGGCATTCTGAATGTCAGCTTCGGTGGCGTTGATGGTGAGAGCCTGATCATGGGGCTTAATGACATAGCAGTGTCGTCAGGTTCGGCATGTACCTCAGCCAGTCTGGAACCATCTTATGTACTGGCGGCGCTGGGTCGTAGCGCCGAACTGGCACATGCGGGGATACGCATGAGTATCGGCCGGTACACCACAGAACAAGATATCGACTATGTGATTGGAAAAGTCACCGACGTTGTCACTCGCTTACGCGCCGCATCAGAGCAGCGTGAAACAGCGTAGTATAAACGGCGTTAAATAGGGGCTATTCAGCCCGGATCGTTGAATATTGAGCACTAATGGGGCATGATCCGCGGCGTTTTCAGCGTGGCCGGAAATTCCCCCTCCAATGTTCTGTAGAACTTCCCGCCTCAGCGACTGTCCAGAGGCGGTAAATACTTGAGCAATTTAGTCAGGTATTTTACAATATACGTTAAGAATTTTATGAACTGCTTTTGTTCCGAAGTCTGAAATTCAGGGCTTCGACGAGTTATCCGACAAGACCGTTATGGTCGGGTGTGAAAAAGCAGTGAACGCAGGCAAAAAAGTGAGATCACAATCATGAGTGAACAGATCGAACAGGCGTTAGAGCGAAAATACGAAGCCGGGTTCTATTCCGAAATCGAAGCTGATACGTTTGAAAGTGGCCTGGACGAATCCGTAATTCGCCGCATTTCAGAAGTGAAAGGGGAACCTGAGTGGATGCTGGAATGGCGTCTTAAAGCTTACCGTTCCTGGCTGGAAATGGAAGAGCCGGACTGGGCTCATGTGGATTACCCGAAAATCGATTACCAGGCGATCTCTTACTATTCGTCGCCTAAAAGTATGAAAGACAAGCCGAAGTCGCTGGACGAAGTGGATCCGGAGCTTTTGCGCACCTATGAGAAACTGGGCATTCCGCTTCACGAGCAGGAGATGCTTGCCGGTGTGGCTGTAGACGCCGTTTTCGACTCTGTTTCTGTTGTGACTACGTTCCGGGAAAAGCTGGAAGAAGCCGGTGTTATTTTCTGCCCTATTTCTGAAGCAGTTCACAAATATCCGGAGCTGGTGAAAAAGTATATCGGTTCTGTGGTGCCGCGCACAGACAACTACTTTGCTGCGCTGAATAGTGCAGTGTTCACAGATGGCTCGTTTGTCTATATTCCAAAAGGCGTGCGTTGTCCGATGGAACTGTCGACGTACTTCCGCATCAATGAGCAGAACACGGGACAATTCGAACGTACGTTAATTGTTGCTGATGAAGGTAGCCACGTAAGTTATCTCGAAGGTTGTACTGCGCCTCAGCGTGATGAGAACCAATTGCACGCCGCCGTTGTTGAGTTGGTGGCAATGGATGATGCCAAAATAAAATACTCCACCGTACAGAACTGGTATCCCGGCGATGAAAATGGCAAAGGCGGTATTTATAACTTCGTGACTAAACGCGGCATCTGCCATACCAACGCCAAGATTTCATGGACACAGGTAGAAACCGGCTCAGCGGTAACCTGGAAGTATCCAAGTTGTATTCTAAAGGGTGATAACAGTGTTGGTGAGTTTTACTCTGTTGCACTGACGCGAGGTCGTCAGCAGGCAGACACCGGTACCAAAATGATCCACTTGGGTAAAAATACCCGCTCTACCATTATTTCCAAAGGGATCTCGGCTGGTAAAAGTAATAACGCCTACCGGGGTCTGGTGAAAATGGGACCGAAAGCGGATGGCGCGAGAAACTTCACCGAATGTGATTCTCTGCTTATCGGCGATCAGTGTGGTGCACATACATTCCCGTATATTGAGAGCCGCAACCCGTCGGCCATTGTAGAACATGAAGCGACAACATCGAAAGTGAGCGACGAGCAGTTGTTCCTGTGTCGGCAACGGGGTCTGGATACCGAAAAAGCGGTGTCTATGATTGTTAACGGCTTCTGTAAAGAAGTATTCAAAGAGCTGCCAATGGAATTTGCTGTAGAAGCCGGCAAACTGCTCGAAATTAGTCTTGAAGGTTCAGTGGGGTAATAATGCTTAAAATCAGTAATTTACATGCAAGCGTGGAAGAGAAGGCCATCATCAAGGGGCTGGATCTGGAAGTGAATCCCGGTGAGGTACACGCGATCATGGGTCCGAACGGGGCCGGCAAAAGTACTCTTGGCTATGTATTGTCAGGTCGTGACGGTTACGAAGTGACCGGCGGCGAAGTGCAATTCAACGGCGCCGACCTGCTTGAACTGGAAGTCGAAGAGCGAGCCCGAGAAGGCTTGTTTCTGGCATTCCAGTATCCGGTTGAAATTCCTGGCGTCAGCAACATGGAATTTATGAAAGAGTCAGTGAATGCGATGCGCGAGCAGCGCGGTGAAGAGCCACTCACTGCTGCTGAGTTTCTCAAAAAGGCCAAAGCTGCCTGCAAACAGGTGCAATTACCGCTTGATTTCTTAAAGCGTGGCGTCAACGAAGGTTTCTCCGGCGGTGAGAAAAAGCGTAACGAACTCATGCAAATGATTTTACTTGAGCCGTCGCTATGTATTCTTGATGAGTCCGATTCCGGTCTGGATATCGACGCCCTTCAGGTTGTTGCTGATGGCGTGAACAGCCAGCGTGACGGTAAGCGCAGCTTTATCGTGGTAACTCACTATCAGCGACTGCTGGACTACATCAAGCCAGACTTTGTGCACATTCTTGCCGACGGCAAAATTGTGAAAAGCGGTGATGCGTCGCTGGCACTGGAAGTAGAAAAAGGCGGCTACGCGTTTCTGGGTAAAGCGTACGAGGAGGCTGAAGCATGAGTCAATGGCTAAATCAGGTCATTGAGCAGGCGAAGCAGGTAAATGATTATCTGGCGCCGGTGCGTCAGCAGGCCTTACAAACTCTGGAAAACGATGGCTGGCCGGGGCGTCGGGATGAAGCGTGGCGGTTTACGCCGCTGACCTCAGTGGCAGAGCGAGAGAGTCATACACCAGGCGCTCAGCAAACGGCAGACGCGCCGCAGGTGGACAACCTGAATGCCATTGATGTTGTCTTTGCCAATGGACAGCTTGTCACTGATATCACCAGCATCAACTGGCCAGAGGGCGTCACGGTTACCTCGCTGGCTGACGCGGGTACGCACGAAAGTGCAGTGGCCAGCGTATTTGGTCAGGTTAAGCCCACCAGGCACCTGTTTGGCTTGGTAAACGATGCATTGTGTCAGCAGGGTATCTTTATTGACGTTGCTGCTAATACCCATATCGAAACGCCAATTCGCATAGTGAACCTGGCTACGGAAAATGTGGATGCGCATACCCGTGTGCTGGTGCGAGTAGGTGAGTCTGCGAAAGCGACTATTATTGAACATGGTTCTGGTGAAACACAAAGCCTGACTACCGCATTTGCGGAATACGACATTGCGTCGTCAGCGCACCTGGAACATTACCGTTTTGTGATGTTTACCAAAGACGCGACACATCTTGGTGGCAGTCACTTTAAACTGCATAACGAATCGAAGCTGAATAGTACGCTGGTAGGCTACGGTAGTCAGTTGTCACGGGTGGATGTAGACATTCACCATGCCGGTGAATATGCCAATGCGAAAATGAATGCAATATATCTGCTTGCGGAAGGCGAACTGTTCGATTTACACAGCACTATCGAGCATGCGATGCCGAATGGCACGACAGAAGAAAATGCCCGCGGCATTGTCGGTGATCGTGCACGCGCTGTGTTTAACGGCCGTATTCATATTCACCGTGACGCACAAAAAACACTGGCCGAACTGAATAACCGGAATTTACTGCTATCACGTCGCGCATTGATCAATACCAAGCCTGAGCTTGAGATTTATGCTGACGACGTCAAATGTGCTCACGGTGCAACGGTGGCTGAAATCGACGAAACGGCATTGTATTACCTGCTGACGCGCGGCGTAACGCGCAGTAGAGCACTGGTGATGCTGAACTTCGGCTTCATTCAGGAACTGGTGTATCAAATGCCTAATGCTGCATTACGTGAGTGGCTGCTGCCGGTACTTAGCGAGCGCTTCACCCAAATGGAGGTGAAATGAGTCTCGACGTGCAGGCACTGCGCGCGCAGTTTCCTATTCTTGATCAACAGATTGACGGCAAACCGCTGGTTTATCTGGACAATGCGGCAACGACACAGAAGCCACAGGCGGTTATTGATGCGTTAATGGCGTTTTATACGCAGTGCAATGCCAATGTGCATCGTGGCGCTCATCATTTGTCTGATGAATCTACCCGCCGGTATGAAAAAGCGCGCGATAGCGTAGCTGCTTTCATTAACGCCGGGGCGCGTGAGGAAGTTATCTGGACCAGCGGCACCACCGAGGCCATCAACATTGTGGCAAACGGGTTGGCGCAAAAGCTAAACCCGGGTGATGAAGTTGTCGCAACTGAGCTTGAACACCATGCCAATCTGGTAACCTGGCAACAAGCCTGTAAAAAGGCCGGTGCAACGTTAAAAATCGCCCCCATATTTGATAGTGGCGAACTGGACGTCCAGGCATTTGAGGCGCTCCTGACTGACAACACGAAAATGGTGGCCTTTCCTCATGTGTCTAACGCCCTGGGGACAGTGAACCCGATTGTGGAATTGACCCGCATGGCCAAAAAGGTCGGGGCCTGGGTTTTGGTTGACGGCGCTCAGGGGATCGCACACGGTGGCGTGGATGTGCAGTCTATTGGCTGCGATTTCTATGCGTTTTCTGGCCATAAGCTGTTTGGCCCTACCGGCATTGGTGTGCTGTGGGGCAAAAAAGAAGTATTGGAAAACTGGCCGGTATGGCAGGTCGGCGGCGAGATGATTAGCGATGTGACCTACCAGAGTGCGACGTGGGGCGCATTGCCGAACCGGCTTGAAGCGGGAACGCCGAATATTGCCGGGGCGATTGGTCTTGGCGCAGCGGTTACGTGGTTCGACTCGCTCAATACGGACGATGTGCGTGCGCATGAACAACAGTTGCTGGCTGCGGCTACTGAGCAGGCGCAGGCGCTGGACGGTATGCGTATTATTGGGACCGCACCTGAAAAGGTCGGTGTGTTGTCGTTCATGCTTGGCGATGCACATCCGGCGGATGTTGGGTTTATTCTGGATCGACAAGGTGTCGCAATACGCACCGGCGATAATTGCGCGCAACCGCTGATGAAGCGTTTTGGCATTCCGGGCACCGCCCGTGCCTCGTTCTCTATTTACAACACGCTTGAAGAAGTGGACATGCTGTTTAGTGCACTGAAAAAAGCGAAAATGATGTTGGCCTAAGGAGGTAACATGACTGTTGAAACTTTTACCCCCAGCACACAGCTGCTAACGCTTACTGATAGTGCGATAAAGCACTTTGAGAGCAAGCTGGCAGACAAGCCCGGTCAGGTTATCCGCTTATCAACAAGAGTAAGCGGCTGTACCGGTTATGCTTATGTTCTGGATTTTGCCGACGCGCCCAAAGACGGTGACGAAGTGCTGAATGTCTCTGATTCTCTTCGCGTTGCAGTGGCAGCGGATGCCACTGATTTGCTTCGGAATACCGAAATTGACTATGTCAAAGAAGGGGTTAACGGCATTATCAAATATAACAACCCCAACGTGGTCGACGAGTGCGGCTGTGGCGAGAGCTTTAACGTAGGTTAGTCGTTGATTCTATGAAGCAGAAAATGGTAGTCACCGAGCGTGACTGTACAGCACGCTTGGTTCCGGCCGGTGATAAAAAAGTCATCCCTGAGGGCGAGTTTGTCAATATCACCCAGGATCTCGGTGGAAACTATACGGTGACATGGCACGGCAATATGTACCGCATTGACGGTACCGACGCTGACGCGATCGGCCGTAAGCCACAGAAGCTGGATTTTCCTGAGCCAGAAGATGGTAAAATCAGCGAGTCGCAGGTTTGGGATGCCCTTGAAACCATTTTTGACCCGGAAATCCCCATTAACCTGGTGTCACTGGGGTTGATATACAAAGTGGTTATCGATCAGGATTCCAGAGCGGTAAATATCGACATGACGCTGACGGCACCGGGTTGCGGAATGGGGCCGGTTTTGGTTGGCGATGTGGAATACCGGGTAGGGTTGGTACCACATGTTGATACCGTAAATGTAGAGCTTGTCTTCGATCCGCCGTGGTCACGCGACATGATGAGCGAAGAAGCACAGTTAGAAGCGGGTCTGTTTTTTTAAGACTCACGTAGCATAAAGAAAGAAGGCCTGGTACGAACCACAGGAAATATGATGCAATTACCAAGCAGCGAAGAAATCATTGACGATTTAGCCTTTTTTGATGACTGGGAGCAGCGCTATCAGTACATCATTGATTTAGGCAAAAGCATCCCCGGCCTGAGCGAGTCTCAGCGCACACCGGACCGTTTGGTTAAGGGTTGTCAGAGTAGTGTCTGGCTTATCTCTCAAACCAAAGATGGCAAAATTCAGTTCGACGTTGACAGTGATGCGGTGATTGTACAAGGACTGCTGGCGCTGGTGTTGGCTGCTTACAACAATAAAACGCCCAGGCAAATTCTCGATTTTGATATCAATGGCTATTTTGAAGCGCTGGATTTAGAGCGACACATTACCCCGACCCGGGGCAATGGTTTGCGAGCTATTGTGGGTAAGATTCAGGAACAGGCGCGTCAGGCAATTCATTAATCAGCCGCGTAGTTTGTTGGTGAGCATGCCTAAGCGGACACTTCCTCTGCAGCAAGCGTCGATGAATAAGCGGTGATATAAGACAGGGCGGATAGTCGTCATATTCATTCGCCCAGCTTCGAAGCAAGCCGCGCAGGCAGCCCAGCTACGTCGACACTGTATTCCCGTCCGCATCACACCGCCGGTTGTCATCCGTTTGACACAAATATCGTGTTATAAACAACTGCTTACAGGCGAAGGTGTAATCGGCGCTGGTCAAGCTGATGAGAATTGCCTATAATTCGCGGCCAAAAATTTTTACACGACTTATTGAGGACAGAAAAGCATGGCTCTAGAGCGCACTTTTTCGATTATCAAGCCTGATGCGGTAGCTAAGAACGTTATCGGTGCAATTTATAACCGTTTTGAATCTGCGGGCCTTCGCATCGTAGCATCTAAAATGATCCACATGAGCAAAGAACAGGCTGAAGGCTTTTATGCAGAGCATAAAGAGCGTCCTTTCTTTGGCGCACTGGTAGACTTCATGACGTCTGGCCCGGTAATGGTTCAGGTTCTCGAAGGCGAAAATGCAGTAGTGAAAAACCGTGAAATCATGGGTGCAACTAACCCAGCAGATGCGGCGGCGGGAACACTGCGTTCTGACTACGCTGAGTCAATTGACGAAAACGCAGTACACGGTTCTGACGCGCCAGAATCTGCAGCCCGTGAAATTGCTTACTTCTTCTCTGAAGAAGAGATCTGCCCTCGCACGCGTTAATACGCCAGGCCAGGTAAAATAAAAGGGAGCCAGCGGCTCCTTTTTTTGTGCCTGTGCCTCTACGTGATCGTGTTGGTTCTTTGAATCAAGCCGTCACATCGGGTTAAAGCAGACAGATAACGAGCCAGGTGCTGGCTTGCGATTGCAACTGGGAGTTGGTTTTCCCGCTTTCTCTGTTAATCGTGCTGTGATAGAATTTGCGACCAATTTTTGAGCAGTAAAGACGCATTGAGCCTTTCTGAATCTAACAGGCGATAGCCACTCAGATACAGTTCAACCTGATATTGCGCTCACATTTTTCGGTTGCGATTGATGGTCTTCGAGAACATCAGCAAACCAGACTGAAATTAAAAAGAGTCTAAACTTGTCACAACATTCACTGTCGTAGTGAAGATGTGGCGTGCGTCGTAAATCCATTTCGGGCAGCGCGTGATTGCGTTGCTCATTAAGGTAAAAGGTAAGGTCATCCAGACAATGTCGAAGACAAACTTGTTAAATTTAAATCGTGAAGGGCTGCGCAAGTTCTTCAAAGACATCGGCGAAAAACCGTTTCGTGCTGATCAGCTAATGAAGTGGATTTATCAGCAAGGTGTCAGTGATTTCGATGAAATGACCAACCTGAATAAAGGTCTCAGAGAAAAACTGAAGGCGGAATGTGAGATTGTTGCGCCGGAAATTGCGTATTTTCAGGAAGCCAGTGACGGTACCATCAAGTACGCGTTGACACTTCAGGGCGGCCAGGAAGTTGAAGCGGTGTGGATCCCGGAAACCGACCGCGCCACATTGTGTGTTTCTTCACAAGTCGGTTGTGCACTGGAGTGTACATTCTGTTCGACAGCCCAGCAGGGTTTCAACCGCAACCTGTCGGTCAGTGAAATTATTGGTCAGGTATGGCGTGTGGCCACCCATTTAGGTTTATCAAAAGACTCCAGTAAGCGTCCCGTTACCAACGTGGTGATGATGGGAATGGGTGAGCCCCTACTGAACCTGAAAAATGTCGTTCCAGCCATGGATATCATGCTGGATGATTTTGGTTTTGGTTTGTCTAAACGCCGGGTGACGTTAAGCACCTCTGGCGTGGTACCAGCGCTGGATATGCTGGGAGACCAGATTGACGTGGCCCTGGCAATTTCTCTGCATGCGCCAAATGATGAGCTGCGTAATGAAATTGTTCCGATTAATAAAAAATACAACATTGAGACCTTCCTGGCCGGGGTGCGCCGCTATCTTGAAAAATCCCGCGCAAATCAGGGCAAAGTCACAGTAGAGTATGTTATGTTGTCTCACATTAATGACAGCACAGATCAGGCACATGAACTGGCAAAAGTGCTCAAAGAGACGCCATGTAAGATAAACCTGATCCCGTTTAACCCGTATCCGGGATCGCCTTATACCTGTTCAAGCAATTCGCGTATTGACCGCTTCGCAAAAGTGTTAATGGAGTACGGTTATACGGTGATGGTACGTAAGACCCGGGGTGACGATATTGATGCAGCCTGTGGTCAGTTAGTTGGTGATGTTGTCGACCGTACCAAAAGAATGTTGAAAAAACAGATGAAGGGCGAAGCGATATCGGTAAAAATGGCACAATAATCAATAAGAACCGAGGAGTAGGTGTCGTATGCGGATAGCATTGCTGACGCTAGTGATATTCATGGCCGGCTGCGTGAGTCAATCGCAGCCGGGAAACCGATATAACGACAATTTTGACCGGCAGGAAGCGGCCAAAACCCGAATCTCCCTTGGGCTTACCTATCTCAAAAACGGCAATTATTCACAAGCCAAATCAAACCTGGATAAAGCGCTTGAGTTTGCCCCTCGCATGGCAGATGCACACTATTCGTTGGCGTATTACTATCAGTTAGTAGGGGAAAACCAGCGTGCCGAGGATGCCTATCAGAACGCGATGGATCTGGCTCCAAGAAATGCTGATATAGCCAACAGTTATGGCGCGTTTCTGTGTCAGTCTGGCCGGTATGATGATGCGAAATCGTATTTCCTTAAAGCCGTTAACAGTCAGCGCTACTCTAACAGTGCCGAAACCTATGAAAATATGGCGTTGTGCGCGCAAGGCCAGGGCGAGACAGACGATGCTATTGAGTATCTGAATACGGCACTGAACTACCAGCCGACCAGGGCGAAAAGCCTGTTTTTACTGACGGAGTTATACGTCAGCCTGGCACAATGGGACGACGCAAAAGCGTCGCTCAAAAAGCTTGAAAAAGTGGGGCGCGTGAGTCCTGAGTCTCTTTGGTTAGCTGTGCAAATCGCGCAGGGTCAGGGTGATCTGGAAACGTCAAAAGGCTATGGCGATATGCTGATGACCATGTATCCCACCAGTTCACAGGCAAAAGCGTATCAGCAACAAAAGTTAACAATGCCAGCACCGGTTGTCAGTCGTAAAGCAAAAAATCGGGTGATAGTGGTAGACGCCGAACCTGAAGCCGGTGAGCGTGCGCAGGATACGCAGAACGGTATGGATAACGACTCCATGTCTGATGCCGTCACTAATAGTCAAAACGCTGAAGCCGCAGACACAGCTTCAGCTTCGGCAGAGACCGCTGACGACCCATCCGCCGCAACGCAAAATGCTGACGAGTCGCAGCCGCAATCAATCACTCAGAATCAACAGAATAGCTCAGTCGAGGCAGTGCCCGAACAGAATGGAGAAGCGGGAGACCGCGCGCGTTTTCATATTGTGCAGAAAAAAGAGAATCTGTACCGTATCTCACTGAGGTATAACGTGAAAATGGACACGCTAAAGGAATGGAATAGCCTTGATGATTCTGGCGCGATTTTTGCCAGAATGAAGCTTTGGTTAATCCCACCAGAGCAGCAGGAGGAAGAATAAGTCTGATGGTGTCAGAACAAGAACAAAATACAGATGTGCAGGAAACCAATGACGCGCCTAAGGCAAGTCCCGGAAAATTATTGCGTGAAGGGCGCGAAGCGCAGGGACTGAGTCAGCAGGATATTGCCAGTAAGTTATTTTTAAAGGCGTCGCAGATTGACGATATCGAACATGATCGTCTTGATGACCGCATGTCAGTGACATTTACCAAAGGCTACGTGCGTAACTATGCCAAGCAGTTGGGCTTAGATTCCCAGCGAGTCGTGGAAGAGTTCGAACGGTGTCACAACACGCCTAAATCATCTGCAAAGCTGCAAAGCTTTTCTCGACGTGTCGCTAAACAGGCACACGATGATCGCTGGATGATGGTTACCTGGATTATCGCACTGCTTCTTATAGGGGGGGTTGTTGCGTGGTGGTATCAACAATCAGTTGATGAACCGCTGACTCAGGAGCCGGTGGTGCAAAGTGAAAATACCGCCGATGTGTATGAAGATGAGGATATCCCTCCCTTGGGTGGTGAAAGTGCCGTAAGTGAAAACGGCCTGGGGGGTGTTGAGCCACTTGGTGGAGCTGGTGCCGTGAATACCAGCCAGACTGCGGTTGTTGAAGCTGATGAGCTGGCTGAAGATGAAAGCGTTGAGACCAGGCCTGATGCCGATGAGTCGGCGACAACACAAGACGGAGACGATGCGGTAACCGCGTCGGTGGACGTTGATGAGCGTCAGCCCGCTGCAGACGAGTCGACCAGAGAAGCCAGTTCCCCATCAGCCGACGCCACACCTATTAATATGGTATTTACTTTTGGTGAAGATTGCTGGGTAAACATTGAAGATGCCACGGGTGAGGCTATCGCCTATGGCGTCAAGCAGGCCGGGCGGGTAATGTCGATTCAAGGCGTGCCGCCGGTTGAAGTTACGCTCGGTGCACCGGATAATGTAACCATAACCGTTGATGGTGAGCCGGTCGACATGTCTTCTTATCAAAATGGTCGTACCGCCAGGCTCTCGCTTCCCACGCAGGAATAACGATGTTTTCAGAAAGTCCTATAAAGCGCAGAAAATCTACCCGTATTAATGTCGGCAATGTGCCTATTGGTGATGGTGCACCTATTGCCGTGCAGTCTATGACTAACACGCAGACCACTGATGTAAAAGCGACGGTTGCACAGATCAACCGGATTGTTGCCGTTGGTGGCGAAATTGTCCGTGTCTCTGTACCGACCATGGACGCCGCCGAGGCCTTTAAGCAAATTCGGGAACAGGTATCGGTTCCACTGGTTGCAGATATCCACTTTGATTACCGGATTGCGTTAAAAGTGGCGGATTATGGCGTAGATTGTCTGCGAATTAACCCTGGCAATATCGGTAATATGGAACGTGTGCGGTCGGTTGTGGATTGCGCCCGTGATAAAAACATTCCGATCCGCATTGGTGTGAATGGTGGCTCACTGGAGAAAGATTTGCAGGAGAAGTACGGTGAACCCACGCCGGAAGCCCTGGTTGAATCGGCCATGCGTCATGTAGATATTCTCGATAAGCTTAATTTTGATCAGTTTAAAGTGAGCGTAAAAGCCTCTGACGTGTTTTTGGCTGTAGGCGCGTATCGGTTGCTAGCCAGTAAAATTGATCAGCCACTACATTTAGGCATTACCGAAGCCGGTGGCCAGCGTGCCGGTGCGGTGAAAAGTGCCGTGGGCCTGGGCATGCTGCTGTCTGAGGGGATCGGCGATACGCTGCGGGTGTCTCTGGCAGCAGACCCGGTAGAAGAGATTAAAGTCGGATTTGATATTTTAAAATCGCTTCGCATTCGCTCACGCGGCATCAATTTTATTGCCTGCCCCAGTTGCTCTCGTCAGGAATTTGATGTTATCGGCACTGTGAATGCGCTGGAGCAACGACTGGAAGATATTTTGACGCCAATGGATGTGTCAATTATCGGTTGTGTTGTCAACGGCCCGGGTGAAGCTGAGGTGTCCGATCTGGGGCTTACCGGCGCCAGAAACATGAGCGGTTACTATGTTGATGGCAAACGTCAGAAAGAAAGGCTGAAAAACGACGATCTTATCGACCAACTTGAAAGCCGGATCCGTGCGAAAGCTGCCAAGCTGGACGAAGCCAACAAAATCCCGGTTTCGGTTAAAGAATAAGCGAAAGCGACCTGACACCGCAGGATCTTACTCCCAGCGGCCTGCGGCGATTGTTGTTTGTTATTAATGCCCCTATAATGCGGGGCTTTTATTTATACGCGGTATGAGATTTTTACGTGGCTAAAACTATCCAGGCGATTCGTGGAATGAATGACTGCCTGCCGGAAATTTCCGGCACATGGCAACAAGTGGAATCTGTATTAAGACAGGTTGTAGCCAGTTATGGCTATCAGGAAATTCGCACACCTATTGTGGAGAGCACGGATCTTTTTAAACGGTCTATCGGTGAAGTCACCGACATTGTTGAGAAAGAAATGTACACGTTCGAGGATCGCAATGGCGACAGTCTGACGTTGCGTCCGGAAGGCACGGCCAGTTGTGTTCGTGCAGGTAACGAGCACGGGCTGCTTTACAATCAGCAGCAACGGCTGTGGTATTTAGGGCCGATGTTCCGCCACGAGCGCCCGCAGAAAGGCCGTTACCGCCAGTTTCACCAGTTTGGGGTGGAAGCCTACGGTTTAGGCGGTCCGGATATCGATCTGGAAGTCATTTTGCTAAGTGCGCGCTTATGGAAAGCGTTTGGTATCAGCGACAATGTTACGCTGCAAATCAATACGCTGGGTTCTAATGAAGCACGTCAGGATTACCGCGAGGCCCTGGTGGAATACCTGAAAGCCCGTGCCGATAAGCTGGATGAAGATTCCTTACGTCGTCTGGACACTAACCCGTTACGAGTACTGGACAGCAAGAATCCGCAGGTTCAGGAAGCCATTGCTGATGCTCCCTCGCTAATGGATTATCTGGATGACGAATCCAGAACGCACTTTGAGACATTATGCTCGCAGCTCACTGAAGCCGGCATTGCCTTTGAGGTAAACCCCCGCCTTGTGCGTGGGCTGGACTACTATAATCGCACCGTGTTTGAATGGGTGACAGACAGCCTTGGCGCACAGGGTACGGTATGTGCCGGCGGCCGCTATGATGGTCTGGTTGAACAACTCGGTGGTAAAGCCACGCCGGCAGTCGGTTTTGCCATGGGCATGGAGCGTCTGGTATTACTGCTTACCACGTTGCACGCCGACGCACAGGATGAATCCTCTGCGGATGTGTATGTAACTGCATTGGGTGAAGACGCGCAGGCATACGCTGTGCAGGTATCTGAGACACTACGTGATAACTATCCCGATATTCGTGTGATGATGCATTGTGGTGGTGGCAACCTCAAGAAGCAGTTGAAGCGTGCGGATAAAACCGGCGCGAAGCTGGCACTGATTCTTGGCAGCGAGGAAGCCCAGCAGCATACCGTCGTAGCCAAGCCACTGCGTGACGGCAATGAACAACAAACGGTTGCGCTGCAGGATATTGGCAGCGTACTGGCCACACTTTTACATTAATACGTCTTTCACCGGCGACACGCTGGTCAGGAATATCGAGAGGAAAAGATGGAACAATTCGCGACAGAAGAACAACAGGTAGAAGCGATTAAACGATTTTGGAAAGAGCACGGCACGGCCATCATTGTGGGTGCGGTACTTGGACTTGGCGGTCTGTGGGGCTGGCGTTGGTATACCGACAGTCAGCTTGAAGCACAGGAAGCGGCTTCTACACAGTATCAGGCAACGGTTGAAAAGCTTGGGCAGGAAGGCGCTAATGCAGAACTTGACGCGTTTATCAAAGCGAATTCTGACAGCGGATATGCTGGTATCGCCTCACTGCTGGCGGCACGTCAGTCAGTAGACGACGGTGATTTGGATGCCGCGGCATCACACCTGAATATGGTTATCACCAATGCAGATGATCCGCAGATGAAAGCCATCGCAGGTATTCGTCTTGCTCGTGTGCAATTAGAAATGAACCAACTGGATGCGGCGCTGTCGACATTGAATGATATTAACGACGACGCATTCACTGCGCAGATCGCCGAAGTAAAAGGTGACGTGTACGTCCGCCAGAATAAAATGGACGACGCACGGATGGCTTACACTTCTGCACTGGAAGAAAATGCGAATAACCCTCTGCTGCAAATGAAGCTGGACAATCTGGCTGTTGCAGCGGGTTCATAAGAATAACGGAGTAATCGAATTGTCTCTGAAATCGTGTGACCGTAAAGGTCGACTTACACGCGCTATCGGCATGGCAGCTGTCATGTCGTTTACCTTGTCTGGCTGTACCACTATTTCTAACTGGTTTGCTGACGACGAAGAGCTGGAAATACGAATTTTAAAGCCCATTGAGGCGCAGTTCTCTCCGAAAGTGGAGTGGGATACCGACATCGGTGATGGGGTCGATTACTACTTCTCGCGTCTGCGTCCGGTGTATGCGTACGACAAGCTGTTCGTTGCTGATCGCCATGGTGATATCCGTGCTCTGGAACTGGAGAGCGGCGATACCATTTGGAAAAGAGACCTAGCCATTTTTCGTGACACCGGCTTCTTCTCCGGCGTAAGCAAAATCTGGAGCAGCGGCGAGTCTGCCAAGATTGGTGGTATTGCCGTGGGTGACAACAAAATGTTCGTTGGCACCGAAGATGGATTAGTTTTGGCGTTGAATGCCGAGACGGGTGAGCCGCTTTGGAATGCCTCAATTCCTGGTGAAGTACTGGCACCGCCGGCGCTTGAAGAAGGTATACTGGTGGTAAATACCGGCGCGGGTGTGTTGTTTGGTTTTAATGCACAAACCGGTGAAGAATTGTGGCGTCATGAAAGCGACACGCCTCCGCTAACGCTTCGTGGTATTTCAGCTCCTGTCGCGGCAAATGGTGGGGCATTGATCGGGACGTCAACCGGCAAGCTGCAGGTGAACATTCTTGAGTCAGGTGTACTGGCTTGGGAGACGCAGATTGCGACGCCTTCGGGTGCTACAGAGCTCGAGCGCATCGTTGATATTGATACTACGCCGTTGATGTACGGTGGTATTGTCTACACGATTTCGTACAACGGTACGCTGGCAGCGGTAGAACTGCGCAGCGGACGTATAATCTGGAAACGTGAGTACGGCGCGTACCGAAACGTAACCTTGCAGGGCAACGAGCTTTTTGTGGTAGATAATAACTCGAATGTATATGCACTGGATCGTCGTAATGGCGTCGAACTCTGGTCACAAAGTGCGCTGAAAGGACGTTCTCTGACGTCAGCAGAGCCGGTAGGTGAGCATGTTGTTGTTGGAGATAACTGGGGCTATTTGCATTGGATTAATGCCGAGAGTGGTAAAATTGTTGCGCGCCTTGAAGTGGGCGATGATGATGAAGATGAAGCCATTTTCACTGCGCCGTTAAAAGTGGGTGAACGTCTTATCACTGTTACCCGCGATGGTGTTGTTGCTTCCATAAAGACCCCACAATAACCTGCAGACTGCGCTGCTGACGTAGCAGCGCGAAACAGGTATAATTTCATTCAATTCGGACTGGCCGCGTAGAAGTACGCGGCCAGTTTGTTCATTTTTGTATTAGGATTTCTCAATGTTACCCGTAGTGGCTCTGGTTGGCCGTCCCAATGTGGGCAAGTCCACCTTATTTAATCGACTTACCAATACCCGTGATGCGCTGGTGGCCGATTTCCCTGGTTTAACCCGGGACAGAAAATATGGTCAGGCGACCTTTGAGCAACGCCAGTTCATCGTGGTGGATACCGGCGGTATTACAGGGGACGAAGAGGGGATTGATGCGCACATGGCGCAGCAGTCATTGCTGGCGATTGAAGAAGCTGACGTCGTGCTGTTTCTGGTTGATGCGCGCGCCGGCATGTTGCCTGCCGATCAGGGGATCGCAGACCATTTGCGCCGACTGGACAAACAAGTATTTCTTGTTGCCAACAAAGTGGATGGCATCGATGGAGACAGTGAAAGCGCAGAGTTCTATTCGCTGGGTCTGGGAAATATTCATCAGATAGCCGCAGCGCATGGTCGCGGTGTGAGCCAGCTAATGACCCAGGCGCTGTCTCCCCTGTCTGAAGCCTTTCCTGAAATGCAGGTACAGCCGAAAGCTGAAGAGCAGGAAGAAGACGCAGAGTCGCAACGTGAAAGGTTGCAAAGCCTGCCGATTAAACTTGCCATTGTGGGTAAGCCAAATGTGGGTAAGTCGACGCTGACCAATCGCATTTTGGGCGAAGAGCGTGTCGTGGTTTACGACATGCCTGGCACCACCCGCGACAGTGTGTATATTCCGATGTCACGTGACGAACGTGAGTATATCCTGATTGATACTGCAGGTGTGCGTAAACGGCGTAAGATCACAGAGGCTGTGGAGAAGTTCTCTATTGTCAAAACACTTCAGGCTATCGAAGAGGCCAACGTAGTGTTACTTGTTGTTGACGCGCGGGAAGGCATTTCCGATCAGGATCTCAGCTTGCTTGGTTTTATTCTGAACTCAGGGCGTTCACTGGTATTAGCCGTAAATAAATGGGACGGCCTGAATACCGATATCAAAGATGAGCTTAAGCGCGAGCTCGACCGTCGTTTAGGGTTTATTGATTTTGCCAGACTGCATTTCATATCAGCGCTGCATGGCTCTGGCGTAGGGAATTTGTTTGAGTCGGTGCAGGAAGCATACAACAGTGCTACCAAGCGAATTAACACGTCAATGCTGACGCAAATCATGGAAATGGCACAACAAGATCATCAACCGCCGCTGGTACGTGGACGTCGCGTTAAAATGAAGTATGCCCATGCCGGAGGATATAATCCGCCAGTGATTGTGATCCATGGCAATCAGGTAAATGACTTATCTGCATCTTATAAGCGCTACCTGATGAACTACTTCCGCAAAGCCCTGGATGTGATGGGTACGCCAATCCGGATTGAGTTCCGCGAAGGGGCCAACCCGTTTGAAGGCAAGAAAAATCAGCTGACACTGGCGCAGCAGCGTAAACGTCGCCGGATGATGGATTATCACAAGAAGAAATAATAACGCGACGTAGCATGGTGTAACCGGCCGCTGTGGGGCGTTGTGTAGGGAATGGATTGAAGAAAAACGGGCAGTGAGTGCCCGTTTTTCTTATCTGCGAGCTTCAGGACTTGCCCTGTGGTGCTTACAGTCAAGAACCTGCTCGTCGATGGTCGTTTTTGATTTAACCCGCCAGGCCTGTAGAAGACGGTCTTAATTTAGACACTTGGCTGCGAGCCTGAGAGACCATAGTTTGACTCGCACCTTCCCTGACAAAGGTTACTGCACAGACGTTTGCTGTGTAGCCTGCATTCCACGAATTGCTGCCATTAATTTTGATTGTTCCGGGACAATAATTAACGGCATTGCCTGTTGCACCAGCGAATCGGACACATGACGGGGAAAGGTCGTGGTGATTTTCACAATTTTATCCTGCTGGCGGAACACATAGGTACTGGCGAAAAGACTCTCAGCATAGTCTGACGAGGCGGTTAATGCCATGACTTTGCCATCGGCATTTTGCGTAGTTCCTTTTACGGAAAATGCACGTATTCCCCCGTCATCATCTAATGTCATATCGCGCGCCATGGCGACCTCTTTTGCCTGCGCTAAATCTTGCTGAAGCTCAGAGTTAAGCAGTGCGTCGTCTGACTGATTCAGCGGTGACAGAATCGGATATACGCTGATATCAAGAAGCGCATTATCGTATTGGGGATGCAGGTAACGGCTGATTACCCCTTTAAAAGGATCGTGGTAAAGCTGCGTATCTTCTTTGACAAAGTCACCGATTTGCGCGGGTAGCTGCATATTGGCGAAGTAGTCACTGGCATCCAGCGCGCTATACAGATAGCGGGCACTAAATACACCATTGTTGCTGACATCCTGCCACCACCGGGTAAGTGCCGTTCTGGCAACGTCCTGGATGTTCTGGTCTGTCAGCGAAGAGACCGTAACATCAAGCAATCTCGTATCAATTTCTACCCCCCGCCACTGAACCGTCACTTCAGTAAAATTGCGCACGTGAGTGGGCAGGGCCACGGTTCCCATCGATAATGTGTTTATCGTATTTTGCCACGCGGAGCCATTCGTGACGGTTGCAGACTGATTCGAGATAAGTAGTTCGTAATCACTGCCGGAAGAAGAGGGGAGTACCGCGGTAAACCAGTCCTGCTCAGACAGGATATCTAAAAATTGCTGTGGTGAGATGGGATCATCCACACATGACTGCTTTTGTTCGTTGGCAGCGCGGCAGGCTTCAGACGCGTTCTCACTGGGGTAGGTTGAGAAAAATGCGATAGGCGCTTTTACTTTGTGCCCGGTTGGCTGATCAACAACAACAAGCTCGTCGCCAACAAATGTAGGCGAACTTAACTGACACCCTGTCAGCGCTACAGTCCCTGCTATCACCAAAAACGCTTTCACTGCTGCTGCCCGCTCGAAGACACATTGATTACCGGTTCGCTAGTGTGAACTAAATCAACAGGACTAACAATCTGCCCGGATGAATTATTTTTCATCTGAAGAGGATCCGCAATAAGCCGACTTTGTGAATCGTCAGCAGGCCGTAACGGGCCAAAGGAGTCGTCAGTAAGGCAGAGATAAAGACTGACATGCTAGCTCTGCTTATCGCTGGCATCCGCGGCGGATCTCGCAGGCTCGGTGCGCTCGACAATACTGATAATGTCGCCGTTAGCAACGCGGGTACGCATTTCGTCGCCTTTGGATACTGCGGCAATATCGGTAACCGCCCGCTCATCTTTTAATGAGATACTGTAGCCTCTGGCCAGAGTTGAGAGTGGACTGACGGAATTGAGCAGCTGTACCTGATGGGCAAGCTGGTGACGGGCTTGTTTTACCTGCTGAGCCATTGCACGCTGGTTTCGCAGTGAGAGATCGTCTAAGCGTTCGTTAAGCACCGCCAGTTTGCGCTGCGGATTTTGCTGCGTCAGTCTGGCAACAGTATGTTGTGTTCGCTGTCGTAACTGCGTCAGTTTTCTCTGCATTGCCTGAGTAAGCGCTATCTGTATACGATCCAGCGTCTGCGCCTGATGACCGATACGTGTTGCCGGGTGTTGCGCAGTTAACCGCTGATGTTGTTGTTGCCAGCGGTGACGTGCAGTGTCCCGGTGCCTTTGCCAGGCGCGCATTAATCGCTGACGCGTTTGCACAATGTGTTGTGTGAGTCCGGACACATCCTGACTTAACTGCTCAGCAGCTGCTGATGGGGTAGGGGCGCGCATATCGGCAACGAAATCGGCAATGGTCACGTCCACTTCGTGACCCACAGCACTAACAATAGGAAGCTGCGACTCGGCGACGGTGCGGGCCAGCATCTCGTCGTTAAAGCACCATAGATCCTCAAGCGACCCACCTCCACGGGTAAGCAGGATGACGTCCACTTCGTGACGGCGATTAGCCGTGTGAATGGCATTGATCAACTGCTGTGGCGCGGTTTCTCCCTGCACCATGGAAGGGTACACAATCACACGCGTTGCCGGACTACGTCGTTTAAGTACCGATAAAACATCATGAAGCGCCGCGCCACTGGCAGAGGTGATGACACCAATCGTATTGATATTTTCTGGTAACGGGCGCTTGCGGGCAGGGTCGAACAACCCTTCACTGTGCAATTTCATTTTCAGGGCGTCGAATGCCTGCTTTAACCTGCCTTCACCGTCGCTTTCCATGTGCTCAACAACCAGTTGGTAGTCGCCGCGGGGCTCGTATAAACCCACCGAGGCGCGAACCAGAATTTTATCGCCTTCTTTTGGCCGCTGCTGGACGCGTCGGTTAGCTCCCTTGAACATAGCAGCGCGCACCTGCGCTTTATTATCTTTTAACGTGAAGTACCAGTGGCCTGATGCCGCAGCCACAAAATTAGAGACTTCGGCGGATAACCATACCAGTCCAATCTCGCTCTCCAGAATGGTTCGGGACAGGCGATTGAGTTTAGAAACAGTCAGAATTTGTCTTGTTGTGCCGGGGTTTGTCGTTATCATTCGAAAAAAAGCTCGTGATCCATGGAAATAGAGTTTACCTGAATTATAAAAAACACTACAATTGCGCCGCAATTAACCCTCAACTCAACAGGTGTTGTTGCATGCTCCGAATCGTCCAAGAAGCCCTTACTTTTGATGATGTGTTGCTGGTTCCTGGCCACTCATCCGTTCTCCCCCATACTGCCAGCCTGAAAACGCGCCTGACGCGCGAAGTGACGCTGAATATTCCGATGGTATCCGCTGCGATGGATACGGTATCTGAAGCCCGCTTGGCAATTGCACTCGCGCAGGAAGGCGGTATTGGATTCATTCACAAGAATATGCGTCCGGAAGATCAGGCAGCCCACGTACTGGAAGTGAAAAAGTACGAAAGTGGCGTAGTGTCTGATCCGGTTACCGTGAGCAAGGATGCAACGATTGGTGAAGTGCTTAGCCTGAGTAAAAAGCTTGGCTATTCAGGCTTCCCGGTCACTGACAAAGACAATAACCTGATTGGTATCGTGACTGGCCGTGATCTGCGGTTTGAGAAACGTCTTGAACTGACTATCGATCGCGTGATGACCAAAAAGGACGATTTGGTTACGGTTAAAGAAGGCGCAAGCTCTGAAGAAGTGCTTGAGCTGATGCACGAACACCGCATTGAGAAAATTCTGGTTGTTGACGACGCCTTTAAGCTGTCTGGCCTGATCACGGTAAAAGACTTCCAGAAAGCTGAAAACAAACCTAACGCATGTAAAGACTCGCTGGGTCGCTTGCGTGTTGGTGCGGCTGTTGGCGTAGGCCCGGGTACCGATGAGCGTATCGCGCTGCTGGTCGAGGCGGGTGTGGATGTGCTGCTGATTGATACCTCGCACGGTCACTCTGAAGGGGTTATCGAACGTGTGAAAACGGTTCGCAAAAACTATCCGGTATTGCAAATCATTGCTGGTAACGTTGCCACCGCTGCAGGTGCCAAAGCGCTGGCAGATGCAGGTGTTGATGCAGTGAAAGTGGGCATTGGTCCTGGGTCAATTTGTACCACGCGTATTGTTACCGGCTGCGGCGTTCCACAAATTTCAGCAGTAGCCGATGCGGTGGACGCACTGGAAGGCACAGGCATTCCGGTTATCGCAGATGGCGGTATCCGCTTCTCGGGTGATATCGCAAAAGCACTGGCAGCAGGCGCGGCCTGCGTGATGGTTGGTAGCATGCTGGCCGGAACCGAAGAAGCACCCGGTGAAGTCGAGCTGTATCAGGGACGTTACTACAAGTCGTACCGAGGTATGGGCTCGTTAGGGGCGATGAATCAAAACCACGGTTCATCAGATCGCTACTTCCAGGAGTCTAACAACGCCGAAAAGCTGGTGCCGGAAGGTATTGAAGGCCGCGTTGCCTATAAAGGCCCGATTGCGACCATCATTCACCAGCAAATGGGCGGACTGCGTTCGGCCATGGGCCTGACCGGTTGCGCGACTATTGAAGAGCTGAATACCAAAGCACAGTTTGTGCGTGTGACGTCGGCAGGTATGGGTGAATCTCATGTTCACGATGTGAGCATCACCAAAGAAGCACCTAACTACCGACTGGGCTAAACGCTCACCCCTTACCTTTAGCAGGCTGGTTTTCACCAGCCTCTTTTGTTTATTTATTTACAGGTAACGCCATGACCACAAATATTCATGAACAACGTATTCTTATTCTGGACTTTGGTTCTCAATACACGCAGTTAATTGCACGTCGGGTGCGTGAAATTGGCGTGTACTGTGAGCTGTGGGCATGGGATGTCACTGAAGCACAAATTCGCGAATTCAATCCGCAGGGGATTATTTTGTCTGGTGGGCCTGAGTCGGTACCGGAAGAAGGGTCACCCCGCGCGCCAGAATATGTTTTTGAGGCCGGTGTGCCAGTGTTAGGGGTATGTTATGGCATGCAAACCATGGCCCACCAGCTGGGCGGTGGCGTTTTGGGTTCTGATAAGCGCGAGTTTGGTTACGCCCAGGTTGAAGTGATCAAACCCAGCCCATTTCTTACCCACATCGAAGATGCCATTGGCGAAAACGGTAATGCCTTGCTGGATGTGTGGATGAGCCATGGTGATAAAGTGTCAGCCATTCCTGAAGGCTTTGAGACCATCGCGCAAACCGCATCGTGCCCGCACGCCGCAATGTATAACGAAGAAAAGCAGTTTTATGGCGTGCAGTTCCACCCGGAAGTCACGCACACCCGTCAGGGGCTGCGCATGCTAACCCATTTCGTAATGGATGTGTGTGGTTGTGAAAAGCTGTGGACGCCAGGCGCCATTATTGAAGATGCGGTTGCCCGCATTAAAGAGCAGGTGGGCGATGAGGAAGTGGTGCTGGGATTATCCGGCGGCGTTGACTCTTCCGTTACTGCCATGTTGCTGCACCGAGCTATTGGTAAAAACCTTACCTGCGTGTTTGTGGACAACGGCTTGCTTCGTTTACATGAGGGCGAGCAGGTGATGGAGATGTTTGGTGATCATTTTGGTCTGAACATTATCAAAATTGACGCTGAAGACCGTTTCCTGGCGAGACTGGCTGGCATCGAAGATCCAGAGTTAAAACGCAAAGCTATCGGTAATGAATTTGTGCACGTGTTTGACGAAGAGGCCGGAAAGCTGACCAACGCCAAATGGCTGGCACAGGGCACCATTTATCCGGATGTCATCGAGTCAGCAGGCTCTGCCACCGGCAAAGCGCACGTTATTAAATCGCACCACAATGTTGGCGGTCTGCCGGAAGAAATGAATTTAGGTCTGGTTGAGCCGCTGCGCGAACTGTTTAAAGATGAAGTGCGCAAGATTGGTCTGGAACTGGGTTTGCCTTACGACATGCTATACCGCCATCCGTTCCCGGGTCCGGGTCTGGGCGTTCGCGTATTGGGCGAAATCAAGAAAGAGTACTGCGACTTGCTACGTCGTGCCGATGCTATCTTTATTGAAGAGCTACATGCCGCAGACCTGTATCATAAAGTCAGTCAGGCGTTTACCGTATTCTTGCCCGTACGCTCGGTCGGTGTGATGGGCGATGCCCGTAAATACGACTGGGTGGTGTCCCTGCGTGCTGTGGAAACCATTGATTTCATGACTGCACACTGGGCGCATTTACCCTACGATTTCTTAGGTAAGGTATCCAACCGCATTATCAACGAGGTCAATGGAATCTCCCGTGTGGTTTACGATATCTCCGGTAAGCCACCCGCGACGATTGAGTGGGAATAAGTGAAGACAGGATAAAGCTGGCGGTGATCTACGACGCCTCTGTTGGTGGTCTAGCACTAGCCAGTTGTTACGCTCATTAACTGGAGAGTATTTATATAGTGACAGGTTATTGTAGCTACATTTAACTCGTTAACGCTCACCCTATAGGGTCTGGAGAACACTTCTTAAGGCCCTCATTTCCCCTGATTATTCGCCTTTTAGTGTCAATAAATTTTACATTTATTTTACATGGCTTTTTAATTTTTTGATTATTCAAGGTGTTATTTTTTGGCACTGCATATGCATTTTTTGTTTTGGCATGTTTTGCGGTTATGTCACCATCAAATATGCATTGAGGAATTAATATGAAAATTAAAAAGGCATTACCGCTTTTCATTTTTACAGTTAGTTCGTTACAGGCTCAGGCGAGTCTTATCTCCAGCGCAGGCACGTTTTTCGATACGGATATTGCTTACGCCGGAGTTGGCGGGTTACGCGGAAATGGAAGTGGAGATATAACGTTATCAGGTACGTCAGGAACGATATCGCAAGCGTATCTTTATTGGCATGGTCCCACTAATTCAACCGACCCGACGTTCAATGCCAGCGCATTGTTTAATGGCACCAGCATTGTTGGTAACAGTATCGGTTTTTCTGATGACAATTTTTGGTCGCAGGATAATAGTCAGGCTTACAGAGCTGATGTTACAAGTCTAATCTCAGGTGATGGTACCTATAATCTGTCGGGACTAAGTCCTAACAATACCAATGGTGCCTCCCTTGTGGTTTATTACGATGATGGCGATGACAGTAACAATACCGATGTGGTGTCGTTTGAAGGAAACGATGCAAACTTTGACAACATATATGACCCGTTGGGTTGGGACACCACGTTGTCAGGAATTAATTACGCATCGGGAGCGGCCAGTTTGTTACTCGGCATTTCAGATGGGCAGAGTTTTGTTGATGGGCTGTTTAGTATCAACGGGTCAGTGGTCAACATTGACTTCGATGGTCTTACGGTACCTGCGACGCCAGGCTCTACTGTTACAAACGGTGCTTTGTGGGATCTGTTTGAGATTGACATAACCTCCTATCTGACAGTTGGACTGAACTCGCTAAATATCACTTATACAGGCGGTAACGATGCGTTAAGTGCGATTCATTATCAGGTTATTTTGCCGGCTGGGGCTGCGCCAGACCAACCTGATGATAACGTTGAAGTTTCCTCTCCCACTACATTGGCTATTTTTACGATGGCTCTTGCGGGACTGGTAATTCGCCATCGCAGGAAATAGGGTTTCTTCCTTGCCAGAACTTAGCGTTAAAAGGCAGCGTCATCGCTGCCTTTTTCAATTGCGTGTTTTAGATTCGCCATCGGATTTTCGCGTTTGAGACAAGCGATGACTGCGGTGTAGTGGCGCAAACAACCCTGCTACAGACCCTATACTATTTGACGCATCACCAAGTGATTTGTCTCAAGAGCCGATCATTTTACTGTCTCAGCGTGTATAACAATCATCATTAGTTCTATCTCAAACTGTTAATACGGGTAATCTAAGGAGTTTTGTATGCTCGCAGTAGGCTATAAGCAGGCGTCTCCTGAGCTTCGTCAAGGTTCATTTCAATCTTTTAATATTGCCAAACCGGCGCCGGCCGGCCGCGATTTGCTGGTGAAAGTGAATGCGGTATCGGTGAATCCAGTTGATACGAAAGTTAGAAAGTCCGCCAGTCCCGAGGCTGATGAATTCAAGGTTTTAGGTTGGGACGCAGTGGGTATCGTCGAGGCCACCGGTAGCGAAGTCTCGCTATTTAAGCCCGGTGACAGAGTGTTTTACGCCGGAGATATTTCGCGTCAGGGAAGCAATGCGGAATATCAACTGGTAGATGAACGAATAGTGGGTCATGCACCAAAAAAACTGTCCGATGCAGAGGCAGCGGCACTGCCATTAACCACCATTACGGCGTGGGAGCTCTTGTTCTCCCGGCTGGAAGTCGCGCAGGACAAAAACGCTCCGCCAAAAACATTGTTGGTTGTTGCCGGTGCTGGTGGAGTAGGCTCGATTCTTATTCAACTGGCGCGTCAGCTAACGTCTGTGAAGATTATTGCTACTGCATCACGTCCTGAGACCCAGCGGTGGGTAAAAGACATGGGCGCGCATCATGTCGTCGATCATTCAAAGCCGATTGATGAGGAAATAGAGAACGCAAATCTCGGCCCGGTGGACTATGTCGCCAGTCTGAGTCACAGTGATAAACATTTTGAAGCATGCGTGAATGTATTGAGACCTCAGGGACGTTTTGCCCTTATTGATGATCCCGGCGTGCTGGATATCAGCCTGATGAAGAAAAAGAGTTTGTCACTGCACTGGGAGTTCATGTACACGCGCCCGCTTTTCAATACTGACGATATCCAAACTCAACATGACATCCTAAATCAGGCTGCCGAGCTTGCAGATAACGGCATTATCAGAACGACGCTTCAGCAGCGCCTGGGACAGCTTTCACCCGAAACGCTGTATGAAGCCCATCGTATTCTCGAATCCGGGAAGGCAATAGGTAAATTGGTCTTGGCGGGGCTTCACGATTAATCTGAGTATGCCTGTGCGAAGGGGCTTATTGTTACCAGAGCTCAAACGAGTGCAGGCCAGAGGCGAACAGTATTAATAACTTGCTTACTGGTTATCTGCAAATTGGAAATGCATAGAAAAAGAGCGCCGTTGGCGCTTTTTTTATGACTCGAACGAAGGTATAGAGAAAAATAACGGCGTATATGGCTTTATACGCAGGATGTCACGGCGTTGTCACAAAAATATCATTTAATACAAACGTTACTCAATCTGCCGTCTGCAAAGGTTATTTTCCGTGAATTATACCAGCATCAGCAAACTCGTTATGACGCCGGTCTTGGCCAGTTTGTTTCTTCTTGTACTGCTTAATACTGCTTCCATTTCTAAAGCCTTTTCGCTGCTGAACCACTTTGATGAACTTGAAAATACGCTGGTGCAGGCAGAACGGGATGTTAACGACGTGCTTAGTACGTTCAAAACACAGGTACAGGAATGGAAAAATGTATTACTGCGTGGACATAACGAGAATGATCGCCAGAAGTACTGGACGCGATTTCAGGAGCGTGAGGCAGACATCACCCGGGCCGTAAATGCGCTGCTTGCAGATGAAAATGTCAGCGAAAAAGCCAAACAGGACATCCGCGCGTTTTTGAAAGCCCATGCAGTCATGGCTGAAAAATACCGCGAAGGTTATCAGGCTTTTATTGACGCCGGATTCGATCCTAAAGTCGGCGACAGTGTTGTAAGGGGAATTGACCGCGAACCTGCTGAGCTCTTAAGTGACATTGCCAGTGAAATTGCTGGCCAGGCTACGGGCTCGTTCGACGCATTGCGAGATGATACACGAAGTACACTGTGGATGATTTTGCTGGCAGCGGTCGCTCTATCGGTACTCTCGGTGGTATATGTTATCTACCGCTTGCGTTCTCAGGTTATTGCACCTATCAAGCAAATAGCCTCAGCAATTTCTGATTTGTCAAAAAGCCGGTATGAAACGCCAATCACGTATCAGAGTCATCATGAACTAGGTGTGTTGGCCGACTCTGCGCGCTCGTTACAAACAAAATTGCAAAACTCGGTGTATCAGTTGCGCGAGGCCGAACAGGAGATGGGCACCGCGGTAACTACGCTGGGCGAAGTAAGCCAGTCAATACAGGGTGGAGCAGATGACCAACGAGAAGCATCTCAGGCCCTTGATACCAGTACCGACAAACTTCGGGAAATTGTACAAAGTCTGGTGGCGATAACTGACCAGGTGGCCGTTGCTACCAATAATTCGGAAAAGAACGTCGACAGTTGCTACGTCACCTTTGAAAAAGCCAACCAGGGTTTTAAGCAGCTGGAGAAAACGGTCTCAAGCTCAAGTGAGATTGTCAACGCGCTGCAGAGCCGAAGCGCGAATATTCTAAAAGTAGTGAATGTGATAAACGAAATTGCTGACCAGACCAACTTGCTGGCGCTAAACGCGGCAATTGAAGCAGCCAGAGCGGGAGAACATGGCAGAGGCTTTGCGGTGGTTGCTGACGAAGTTCGTGCATTGGCAGCAAAAACACAACAGTCGACAAAAGAAATTAATAATATCCTCAGCAGCTTTGAACAGGAAGCACGCGGCGCAGTGAGCGCGATGGATGAAGGCAAGCGCCTGTCAGAAACCAACGCAGCAGAAGCGCAGACTGCACTTGCTACGCTGAATCAGGTGGTAAAAGATATTCAGGAAACAGCCAGCGTAGTAGTAGCCCTGAACCGCGCTGCGGATGAGCAGGAAACGGTACTTGGCGATGTACAGGCGATTATCCGCAATGTTGTGGCGTCTTCTGAGCGATATCACGCTTTGTCGCAGCGCGATGATATTTCTGTTTCCATGCGCAACATGGCAAAGAATGTCGAAAAAGTGGTGCACAGCTTGACCCGTTAACAAGGCATTGAGAGTATTCATAACGGTCTGACATAACAGGCCGTTTTTTTTACTTAATGCAGCAGGTGTCATGATACCACTGGTTTTCCACCCTATTTACAGTCAACTGAATCTGCCTGTCCGGCACCGGTTTCCCATCGAAAAGTATCAGGGGATCCGCGATGCGCTTAGCGCGCGTGGCGCACCCGATAACTGGTTTCATCAGCCTCAGCCAATCGACAAACAGTTGCTGACGTCGGTGTACGACTCTGACTATATAATGCCCTTACTCGAAGGCACGCTGGATAAGAAAGCGATGCGCCGGATTGGTTTTCCCTGGTCGCAACAACTTATCGACAGAAGCCTGACAGCAGTGGGCGGAACCAGCCTGACCGCTAAGCTGGCGGTAAAGCATGGGTTGGCGCTGAACCTTACCGGCGGATATCACCACGCCTTCGATACCTTTGGTTCTGGCTTTTGCCTGTTTAACGATCTCTATCTTGCGGCCAGTAGCATGCTGTCAGAGCCTGATATCGACAGGGTGCTCATTATCGACTGTGATGTACACCAGGGCGATGGAACCGCGTGGCTGGCCAGGGGGGATGACCGCATTATTACTCTGTCTTTACATGGTGAAAAGAATTTTCCCCACCGCAAACAGCACTCCGATATTGATATCCCTCTGGAGAAAGGTACCGGTGATGCCGATTATCTTGAGGCGTTGGATGCGGCGCTGACGCTGGCTTGGCGATACCGGCCTGATGCGGTTATTTACGATGCGGGTGTGGATATTCACGTGAATGACGATCTTGGGCATTTGCAGATCACCACGTCAGGCATATTGCAAAGAGATAACATGGTACTGTCGTTATGCCGTCAGGCGGGCGTGCCCACAGCCTGCGTGATTGGGGGCGGTTACCAGCGCGATATCCCCGCGCTGGTGGATGTTCACTTACAGTTATATCGTGCGGCAGGCGTAATTGCCTAGGGAAGCAGCCTTTTATAAGAACATCAGCTGAAAGCCCAGCCCAATCCGCTCCTGTGAACGGTTGTAATCGATAAGTGAGTCGCCGTATCCATTAAAATACTGGAGGAGTATCTCGTAACGGTCAGAAAGCGGATAGGTAAGATTTAGCTGGATACTGCCGCGGTTATGTCCGAGATTTAAATTATTTCGCATCAGCGCAAGTAGTTTGAAATTGCCGATTTTTGTACCATAACCAAATTCCAGTCGCCCGTAATAATCCAGAATGTCTGGGTTGTCGTCGCCCGTTGGGTCGGTTGGGTCCACTTTTTCGTCTTCCGGTATTCGGTACCAGGTTTTCAGGTAGTAAAGATCATCATCGTCACTGAACAATACGGAGGCGAAAAGACGGTTCCAGCTTCGTGAGCGTATGCCACTCTGGCCGTTAGACATGTGGTTAAAGCCGACCTGTAGCGCGTTAAAATCGTAGCCTAAAAACGTGATATCGGCTTCCTGTTGCCAAAAAACTTCGGGCTCGTAGTTGGTCTCGCGAAAGGGTTTAGACACTTCACTGTTATACAACTGCCAAAAGGATGTCAGCGTAAACCCGAAGTACAGCCCATCCGCCTGTTCCCGCAGATAAAGGGGAAGTTTCACACTAAGTTGGAATTTTGCTTCCCGGTTGTCTACGGATTCTGGCGTGAGTTCACTATTCCCCAGAGAGTTAGGATTTGTCACATAACTGATGGGAAGAACATAGTTCTGGCGATGTTGTGTAATCGAAAACAGATTATTTAATGATTCTCGATCGGCTTCAAAACGTGAGCTGAGAATGCCTGGCGCTTTTTGTTGTTCGGCCTGCTGATTTACAGCAGGAGTGGCTTCCTGTGCAAAAGCACTCAAAGGAAGGCAAAACAAAACGGTGCAGGCGCACCATCGAAGAAAATGGCTCACTGGAATACTCCATGATAAAGCGTAAATAATTAAAGTTGCAGCGTTTGTCCTTCGGCTGCCGCGATCAGAGTGAGTGATGATTCTGCAACCTGAATGAATTGATTGCAATGTTCCACTACCGCGTCGATATCATCGTCGGTGCGTTCTGGATCGTGGCTGTATAGTGCCAAGCATTTGGCATTGCAAGCCATTGCCAGCTTCACCGCTTCTTCTGCAACGCTGTGTCCCCATCCCGATTTGGCGGGCATGTCCGCCACCATGTACTGCGCATCGTGAATGATGACGTCAGCGTCTCTGGCAAAATCGGCAAAGGTTAAGAAATCGGTTTCTTTCTTATAAGGCGGGTAAAGCTCATTGTCTGTAATATAAGCGATTTTAGTGTTGCCATCGTTAATGCAATAGGCACTACCTTTACCGGGGTGGTTCATTGGGAGTCGGCGGATGGTAGCGTTACCAATCTGCCAGCTATCCTGGCCATCGGGAATGATGTGTAAAGAGATATCCGAGGTTAATGCTTTGGCTGGAACCGGAAAAACAGAGCCCTGCATTTGCTGTAAAATCTGATCGTGTTCAGGGAGCGCCGTTTGTCCCGGATAAATAATAATGGGGCGGTCTTTTTGATATATCGGCGCGAAAAAAGGGAAGCCCTGAATATGATCCCAGTGATTGTGGGTTAGCAATAAGTGGATAGGGCTGTCTTTCTTAACCAGCTCGTTGCCCAGCAACCGTATTCCGGTACCGGCATCCAGAATGATGTCGGTACCGTCTGACAGGCTGACATGAACACAGGCGGTGTTGCCACCGTAACGGACGAACTCTGCACCCGGTGTGGGGATAGACCCTCTCACACCGTAAAACGTTACCTGCATGTCTCCTCCGTTACTTCCTGTTATCGGATAGGCCGTAGTTTAATTATAGCGCACCGATGTGCTCACAAACTGCGTCAATATCCAAGAGTTGCTTGTCACCTGTGCGTCGATTCTTATATTCCACCTGCTGATTGTCCAGGTTTCTTTCGCCAATCACGATACTGTGCGGGATGCCAATTAATTCCATATCATTGAACATCACGCCAGGGCGCTCTTTACGATCGTCGAACAACACTTCTACGCCCATCTCGGTCAGTTTCTGATAAAGGGCTTCTGCGGTATCTTTGATGCGTTGTGATTTATGCATATTCATTGGGATCAACGCTACCTTAAATGGCGCAATTGGATCTGGCCAGATGATCCCAAATTTGTCATGGTTTTGTTCAATCGCAGCGGCGACGATGCGAGATACACCGATTCCATAGCATCCCATCGTCAGTGTCTGATGCTTTCCGCTCTCGCTGAGTACGCCACAGTTCATAGCTTTAGAGTACTTGTCACCTAACTGAAAGATATGGCCCACTTCGATGCCGCGCTTGATTTCAATGGTACCATTGCCATCCGGGGCCGCATCACCGGCAACCACGTTGCGGATATCGACCGACTCTGGTGTGTTGTTCCAGTTTGCATTGATACGGAACGTATTGGACTCACCGGCACCACAGATAAAATCTGCCAGCACGGCGGCACTGTGATCGACAATCACCGGCAGATTACACGACAATGGATCTGCGGATACCGGGCTACAACCCAGCAGTTGCGTGGCCTTTTCTTCGCTAGCCTGGGTTAGCGGAGCGGCCACAAGAGGGTGCTTTTCGGCTTTGATGTCATTGAGCGTATGATCAGCGCGCAGAACCAGCGCTACCCAGTTTTCTTCGCCTTCTTCTGCCACGCCTTTTACCACAACGATTCTTACCGCGTCAGACGCTGATTTACCGTGTGTAGCGTAAAAATCATCCATTGAGCCAGATTCTTTTGTCACGATCTTCACAGCGTCGCCCGATGGCGTTTGTGGTTCAGGTGCAACAGCCTCTGCCATTTCCACGTTGGCTGCATATTCAGAGCTGTCTGAAAAGGCAATAGCGTCTTCACCTGATGCCGCTAAGACATGAAATTCGTGAGAAACGCTTCCGCCGATCGCGCCGGAGTCGGCGATAACGGCGCGATAATCCAGCCCCATACGTTCAAATATACGGCTGTATGCACCGTACATGGCGTCGTAGGTTTTCCCCAGGCACTCGTCATCAAGGTGAAAACTGTACGCGTCTTTCATGGTAAATTCACGGCCACGCATAATGCCAAACCGCGGACGCACTTCATCACGAAATTTGGTTTGGATTTGATAAAGGTTCAACGGTAGTTGTTTGTAACTGCTAACCTCATTGCGGACCAGAGAGGTGATGACCTCTTCATGGGTTGGACCCAGAACAAAATCACGGTTGTGGCGATCTTTAACACGCAGCAACTCAGGGCCGTACTCATCCCAGCGACCGGATTCTTCCCACAAATCGGCAGGCTGTACTACCGGCATCAACACTTCAATGCCACCGGCGCGATCCATTTCCTCTCGCACGATACCGGCGACCTTGTTCAACACACGCAGCCCGGACGGCAACCATGTATAAAGTCCTGAAGCCAGTTTCCGGATCATGCCGGCGCGCAGCATCAGCTGATGGCTGATGACTTCCGCTTCGGCTGGCGTTTCTTTTTGCGTCGACAGTAAGTATTGACTCGTGCGCATTACAACTAGCTTCCTTTAATTCGAATTTTTAATCCCGCGTATTCTAGCGGTTGTCGGCGGTCAACAAAAGCGAAAAACAGTGCGTTAGTGACCTGTCATTCTCTGTATGCGAATCGAACTGACTGCAGGGTTCAGATACGCGGTGATGTTTTTAGTCTATACCAGTGTGAACGCATGATCAGGTTATCGCTGGCAGCGGTAGCCTTGCTGACTGCTGACTGCTGACTGCTGACTGCTGACTCTGCCGCCCGGTCTGGTCGTAATATCGACAACGTGTATTCCCATGCCTGGTTAAGTGTTGACTGCGTGAAGTGCCGTGACCTTGATGTTACCGTGACACACCCGCCAGCTTACATCATAAGTATAAAGGATGACTTTGTACGTTTTATTATCATTATCAAGGTGCTGGCGATAGGCGGGGCGGGGATCCTGAGAAAGAATATTTCTGGTCAGAGATTCAAAGTCCGGGTATTGGGATTGTGCTTCTTTGAGTACCGACGCTGTACTCTCGCAAAACGTCACGTCGCGGTTTGGTATCTGCATATAAGATGCCAGCGGGTCTGAAGCGTTTTCCCGACTGTCTGCATAGTGAAGGTAAGGCTTAATGTCTACAATGGGCGTCGCATCCAAGAGATCCACGCCTGCAACGTGTAATCGCAGCTGGCCGTTGTGTCGTTCCCAGCCACAGTTTTCCACCAGCGACATGCCGATTCCATTGGGTCGGTGAGTGCTTCGTGAGGCAAAAACCCCAAGTGTGTCATTCCCACCCAGTCGCGGTGCTTTTACTGCGGGCTTCCACCCTCTGGGCAGGGTCTCGTGAAACATAAACAGCAACCAAAGATGCGAAAAACCGTCCAGGCCCTTGAAGACGGCGTCACTGGTAAATTCCGGTGTCAACGTAATGACGCCTTTCGCCCTGGCCAGAGAGGATTGTCGTGGAATGGCAAACTTTTGCCTGAATGGCGTGGTGATGTGCCCGATGGCACTGACCGTAAAATTTGTACTGTTCATCCGGAATCAAAATTTACTTATCGCGTTGTAATAATTGTCTCATATTTCTCACGTATGTTTCCTCTACAAGTTTTTTGCTTGTCCATCCCAGGCTTTTCCGTATGCCGAGATGGTTCCCTGGATTACCCCATTTCGGCCCGCTTTTTTGCGGGCTTTTTTCTTTTCTACGCTAACAGTATGTTTTTTCGTTACCGGTTGGGAGAGCGGCAGAAAAACATCGCAGAAAGACGATCTCCTGATGATTGAAATTCGTGCATGTGTCACTATATCCACTACGCCAGTGTTGTGCGTGGTCGTATGATCCTGCCTGGCAAAGTAAGCCGTCTGGCTGGTCTTGCGCTGACAAACACCAGCTTTGGTGTTCAGGCCATTGCCAATAAAATGTGAGTCAGACGTTGAGCCATAAGACCGGTTTACGGTGTGGCAGTAACCCACAACAAATAATTTTCATATCGTGCAGGCAGATAATCACACTGCAATGCATGAGAAACAGCAGTCTTGCGGGGAGATAACGGAATAATCCCTGACCCCCGCAGTCGCTATTGTTGATGATCGTATTAGGAACACTATGATCGCTGTTAAAAATCTTTCACGGTACTTTGACAAGTTCAAAGCGGTTGATGGTCTGTCCTTCGACATAAAGCCAGGGGACATTGTCGGCTTTCTAGGGCCAAATGGCGCGGGTAAGTCGACAACCATGAAAATGTTGACCGGCTTTTTACCTGCCTCTGAAGGCACTATCCATATTAATGGCACAGACATAAGTAAACACAGCAAGTCAGTGCAGAAGACCATAGGGTATTTGCCAGAAGGCGCGCCAGCTTACGGTGATATGACGGTTTATCAGTTTTTGCTTTTCATCGCGCAAATACGCGAGCTGAAAGGAAAACATAAACACGAGAGAATCGCTGACGTTGTTGCGCAGCTTGAGTTACAGGCCGTGCTTGACCGTCCCATCGATAACTTGTCGAAAGGGTTCAAGCGGCGTGTGGGTCTGGCCCAGGCTATTATTCACGATCCGAAAATCCTGATCCTCGACGAGCCAACAGATGGATTGGATCCCAATCAAAAGCATCAGGTCAGAAAGCTTATCCAGGGGCTGAGCGAAGATAAAATTGTGATTATTTCTACGCATATCCTCGAAGAGGTTGCCGCGGTGTGCAACCGGGTAATGATTATTGCCGATGGTGCACTGAAATTTGATGATACGCCACTCGCACTCCAGCAAAAATCACGCTTTTATCAGTCTGTCAGCCTGACGCTGAGTTATGCTGCGGACATATCCGGGCTGGCTGAGCTTGAGGGCGTTGATGATATGGAAGTGGATCGCAGAACCGGCCGGGTAACGCTGTTCCCTGAGCCCGGTGCGCACATTCTGCCGCAGGTCGCCGAACATATTCAGTTACGTCGCTTGCCGGTAGAAGACTTACACGTTGAACAGGGCAGGCTGGATGATGTTTTCAGAGAAATCACAGCATCAGGGGAGTCGGTGTGATGAGAAATATCTGGATAATTACCAAGCGGGAATTTAGCAGCTTTTTTGCCACACCAGTGGCCTATGTGTTTATCGCTATTTTCCTGATGCTTAGCAGCATTTTCACCTTCTTCATTGGCAATTTGTTTGAGCGCGGTCAGGCTGATTTACTGCCTTTTTTCAACTTTCATCCATGGCTTTATCTTTTTTTGGTACCGGCAATCGCCATGCGCACGTGGGCCGAAGAGCGTAAGTCCGGCAGTATCGAGCTGTTGATGACACTGCCTGTCAGTGTCGGCGAAGCGGTGATGGGCAAGTTTCTAGCCGCCTGGGGCGTTCTGGCACTAGCGCTGGCGCTGACATTTCCGCTCTGGCTGACAGTAAGCTATCTTGGCGCGCCGGACAATGGGATCATCATTGCGGCGTATATTGGCAGCTGGTTAATGGCGGGCGCGTTTCTGGCTATCAGTATGTGCATGTCTGCCATGACTAAAAATCAGGTAGTTGCCTTTATTCTTGCTATCGTCGTGTGTTTTCTGTTTGTGGTCAGCGGTTCCGGCATTGTTCTGGACGCGTTTCAGCACTGGGCCGGCAACGCCGTCATTGACACCGTTGCTTCGTTTAGTTTTCTCACACATTTTGAATCGATGGCGAAAGGGGTACTTGCACTTAATGATGTGGGTTACTTCCTTATCACGATGGGTATCTGGCTTTATGCCAGCCTGGTGATTATCGAACAGAAGAAGGCAGATTAAAGATATGAGAAAGTTGTCAGCACTTTTTAGTCTCTCGTTGTTGGTACTTCTGTTTGTCGCGCTGGTGGTACTCAACAATCAATTGTTAGGTAAATATCGCGCAGATCTTACAGAAAACGCGGTGTATTCGCTGTCAGACGGCAGTAAAGCTGTGCTCGCAGAGTTAGATGAGCCGGTAACGCTCTATTTCTTTTACTCAGATACCGCATCAAAAGGCATGACCAGCCTGAGAAACTATGCAAATCGGGTACTGAGCTTATTGGAAGAGTACGAGCAGGCGTCAAACGGCAAGGTTCGTCTGAAGGTCATTGATCCCGAGCCATTTTCCGAGGCGGAAGATCAGGCGGCGCAGTTTGGCTTAACCGGGGCATCGATAGGCAGCATAGGGGAAGCCGTGTATTTTGGGCTGGCGGGAACCAATACGCTTGACGATCAGTTCACGATAAACTTTTTTGATCCGCAAAAAGAACAGTTTCTGGAATATGACATCAGCAAGCTTATCTATCAGTTAAGCGATCCGGAACCTGTGAAGCTTACGCTAATCTCGTCACTTCCCGTGACGGGCGGTCAGAATCCAATGACCGGGCAATACAGTCAGGCAATGGTATTTTACGAGCAACTTTCACAGCTTTACGATGTGGAAATTCTCAACCCGGAAGCCGAGTCATTACCACAGGATACAGATGTCGTTATGCTGGCGCATGCCACGTCATTAAGCGAGCCACTCAGCTTTGCAATTGACCAGTTTGTAATGAATCAGGGTCGGTTGCTGGCGTTTGTCGATCCACACTTTGAATCTGACCAAATGGCGATGATGGGCGCGATGCAGGCTAACCCGTCAGATACGTCGCTACTGGCCAAATGGGGAATTTCGCTGGATGAAGGCGGCGTACTTCTTGATGAACAGTTGGGACTTGAGATCCGTGGTCAGGATGGTGGCATCGTCAGGCACCCGGGTATCTTAGGTCTTACCGCAGAAAACCTTGATCGTACTGATGTGACGACGGCAAACCTGGAGATGATCAACGGGGCCTCGTTTGGCGCACTCGTGCTTGATAAGAGCAGCGCTCTAAAGCAGGATGCGCTGATGCAAACATCTGACAACGCCATGCTGATAGATGCGCAGGAGTATGCGTTAAACCGCGAGCCTTCTTCGTTGTTCATGGGGCAGGCAGACACGCGCGAGAAATTTACTCTGGCAGCACGTTTCACCGGAGAAATGGCATCGGCATATACGCAGGCGCCGGTGGACAGCGAAGGCACCTTCAAAGCGTCAACTGCCGGAGCCAATATTGTTGTTGTGGCTGATGCTGACATGCTGGTAGATCAGTTTTGGGTGCAGCAGAGCAGCTTTTTCGGACAAACACTGTATACGCCATTTGCGAATAACGGCGACTTTATAACCAACGCGACAGAGAACCTGGCCGGCAGTGATGCCCTTATCAGTGTTCGCAGTCGCGGAACTTTTGCCCGTCCGTTCACCCGGGTTCAGGCTATTGAAATGAAAGCGGAAGCGAAATTCCGTGAACAGGAAGAGCGTTTACAAAACCAGCTAGAGCAGACCGAAGCACAGCTTGCACAGCTCCAGTCTCAGCAGGCTCAGGGGGGCGCGCTGGTGATGACAGATGAGCAGCAGTCTGCGATTGATGAGTTTGTTGAGCAACGTGTCGCGATCCGAAAAGCGCTTCGTGAGGTCCGTTACCAGTTAGAGCGTGATATTGACGCACTTGGCAACTGGCTGAAGCTACTGAATGTGGCGGCGGCACCGATTGCGCTGGTATTTCTGTTGTTTCTTATATTTTGGGTTGGAAGGCGTCGCGCGCCTGCCAGACTGAAGGAGACATCCTCATGAGCGCACGCGTACTGGTATTAACTGCGCTGGTGGCGATATCCGGTTCGGTGGCATATTGGCTTGCAACCGAGCGCGATAAAGGATCCGGTCAGGTGCAGTCGCAGGCCTGGATGAAAGGGTTCTCTGAACAGGCTTCTGCGATAAACAGTGTAACAATCAGCGATTCACAGGGTGTGATTTTCAAGGCGACGCAGCAAGATGGTGAATGGATGGCTAATCACTTAGATACCATGCAAAGTTTTCCGGCCAATCGCCAGGCGCTGGGGGAGCTGGTGAGTGCACTTCGCAAAGCCGCAGTGCTGGAGCCAAAAACCTCTGACCCGGATAATTACGCCCGCCTTGGGCTTGAAGCCCCAGAGATGCAGGACGCGCAAAGTGTGTTACTGGAGTTAGCTACGGGCAAGCAGACGTGGTCCTTGATTGTGGGAAATCCAGCCAGCAGCGGGCTTGGTCAGTATGTTCGGGAGCAGGGGCGCGCGGTCAGTTATCTGATTGATACTACGTTGTCTCTGCCGCGTTCACCCACTGACTGGCTGGAGAATGAAGTTCTGCCATTCTCAGTGCAGGATATCGATAAAGTGGTGCTGGCGTTTAATCGTCAGCCTGAAATGACGCTGAGCCGCAGTGAAGGGGATGTTGCTGAACCCTGGGTATGGGAGCAACAGCCGCGCGACAGCCGGTTAGCGTTTCCCGGCGTTATTGCCCAGACTATCGGCCAGATGACACCATTGCAATTTACTTCTGTGGCGCCATACGTGCAGCATCAGTGGGAGCAGCAAGTGTTAATAGGCGACATCGTTTACACACTGAGTGATGGCAGCGACGTTTTCGCCTATTTGACGCAGGCAGACGAAGACGGGCTTCACAAAATTTGGTTTAGTACACCTGATAGCCCCCACTGGGTGAGTGATTGGGTATTTGCGCTAAATGAATACCAGGCGTCGATGTTTCAGATCAGCGGTGAACAGCTTTTGCAGTCTGAAGAGTAATCCCATTATTGTCAGATAACGCAGGTGTGTGGCAAGGACAAGTGAGCAGCCACCTGCTTCTCCACGAAAGTTGGTGAGTGCTTGTGCATTTTCACGCAGTCACCCCCCCAATGAGGGAAAAGCGGTTTTCGTGCTGACTGACGTCAGATGCACGTCCGTATGTGCACACGAAAACGAATACTGTGGGTCAGGTTACTTGTTTCGCGCGTGCTTACAGGCAGCCAGTAAAGACTGGAAGTGCGCTTCGCCTTTTTCTATTGTAGTGTGAAAATTATCGCGATAAATCGTTTCCGGATCACCAAAGTCAGCCAGTACTCTTTCAATATCATCTTCACGGAGCAGATGAAGCACCGGGTACGGTGAACGATTCGTGAAATGAGTGGGCGAGTATGGCGACTCGCCCTCGAATACGTAGTCGGGATGAAAACTGGCGAGCTGATACACACCGCGATAACCCCAGTCATCAATCAACCGCTCAGCCATCGACAGAACATCTAAAAAGCCGTCGAAATTTTCGACATCATCATTATCCAGAATCAGCAGAGTCGTCGCAATATCGCTGTCATCGTCCAACAGCTGGCATTCCTGGAACAGCGATTCGAGCAACTCTCCGGCGTCACCGGTAGCCACACAATAGCGAATTTTTTCGGGATGCCTGACAAACCGGGCAAAAGGGCAGAAATTATGGGCGATAACTACGTCATCCACCCATTGTCTGGTCGCTGCTATCTGTTGCAAGGCGTTCACGAATGGAATTTTACGTAAGCTTCTAAGGTGTTTTCAATCAGACTGGCAACAGTCATCGGGCCGACACCTCCCGGTACCGGGGTGATCCAACCAGCACGCTGTTTGGCTTTTTCAAATTCCACATCACCTACCAGACTGCCGTCCGCCACGCGGTTAATACCGACATCAATTACAATGGCACCCGGCTTGATCCAGTCGCCAGGAATAAAGTTTGGCTTACCCACCGCGACCACTAACAGATCAGCGCGGGTAACGTGAGCGCGCAGGTCCTTGGTGAATTTGTGGCACGTAGTGACAGTACAACCGGCCAGTAACAATTCCAGCCCCATAGGCCGACCCACGATGTTTGACGCGCCAACAATCACCGCATCCAGTCCTTTTACCGGGCGCTTTGTGGCTTCAATCATCGTCATAATGCCTTTCGGCGTGCACGGCCGGAGTGCGGGAATACGTTGTGCTAGTCGACCAATATTGTACGGGTGAAATCCATCGACGTCCTTATGGGGGTGGATCCGTTCAAGGACTTTTTCTGCGTTCAGACCGGCAGGAAGGGGCAGTTGTACCAGAATGCCGTCGATACTGGTATCGTCGTTTAGCGTGTCGACCAGAGAGAGAAGCTCCTCTTCGGAGGTGTCTGCTGGCAAGTCATACGATTTGGAAACGAATCCCACTTCCTCACAGGCCTTTCTTTTGTTTGATACATATACCTGTGATGCAGCATCGCTGCCAACTAAAACAACAGCCAGACCGGGTTGTCTTTTCTTGGCATCGTTAAGCGAAGAGACATAGGAGGCGACGTCCTGACGAACTTGTTTGGCAATCTTTTTACCATCAATCAAATGGGCTGTCATAGTATTGAAAAATCCACGGTCTTATAAACGGCGCTATATTGTTTCATAAAAGCCGTTCTTGCTACCAGCGTAAAGTGATATCTGGAGCGTGGTTTTTATCCACATTTTTGAGTTTTAGCCTTCACTGAGATAAAAATGATGGATTTATGTTTACGATAACATCACTGCTAAGTCTCGCGCGGTTGCCAGTGCAGTCAGTTGCTAGGGGCATAAAGAAAAGTCACGCTGAATGCTGCAATAATGTTCATTTTGAACAAAAAAACACAGTTTTGGGCGCTTTGTGAGCGGTTGTGCATTTTGTCGAAAAAAGTGTTTGACGAGGTAAGGGGTAGTCGGTAATATGCGCCCCCCGTAGCGGTAGTGAAGTTCACAGCCGCTACACAGTCGGTGAGTGGCGCAGCTTGGTAGCGCACTTGGTTTGGGTCCAAGGGGTCGCAGGTTCAAATCCTGTCTCACCGACCACTTTTGCAAGCGATGATTCGTCGGGCGCCCGTAGCTCAGCTGGATAGAGCAACGGCCTTCTAAGCCGTGGGTCGCAGGTTCGAATCCTGCCGGGCGCGCCATTGGCGGTCAGGTGGGCAATCAACCTGACTTAATGGAAAGGATCGTCAACGTAAAAAACAGATGGTATACTTTACCGGAAGTTAATTACGACTTGCAGCACCTCTATGGTGGGCGTAGCTCAGTTGGTAGAGCCCCGGATTGTGATTCCGGTTGTCGTGGGTTCAAATCCCATCGTCCACCCCACTTTTTCGCGGAAGTGGTGGAATTGGTAGACACGCTGGATTTAGGTTCCAGTGCTTCACGGCGTGAGAGTTCAAGTCTCTCCTTCCGCACCATATACAATGTATTTCCCTATCGTTCGGTGAGTGGCGCAGCTTGGTAGCGCACTTGGTTTGGGTCCAAGGGGTCGCAGGTTCAAATCCTGTCTCACCGACCACTTTTCTGTAAAGAATTCCTATTGCACATTCGAAGACAGCCATGAGCCCCTGGCAATGACGTCGTGAGCCGCAGGTTTACTTTACACCGGTAGCCTTCAGGAAACTGCATTGCAGCGAAATACTGGCCCGCAGGGTGAAAAGCTGAAAGCCCGCAGTTAATTTTTGACTCATCAACCCACTTTCTACACGTACCTCTAGAACATAATTCATGCCTGCTGGCATGATATCAATGCGTAAATTCCTGTCACATCCTGCAAAATCAGCAGGGTTTCACTATCAGGCTGTTGCTGCGAGAGTCGTGTTGAAATATATGTCTGGCGACCGACCGGGGCCTGGCTGGTTCAACGGCGGTGTCGCTTTATCTGATTTACTGCCGCCATCGCTTGAAACGTCCTTTTTGTCAGAATTTGAGAGGGGTGATACTATTTTAGCCCTTAAATGTTCATAAAAACACCGGTAAAGCCGCAAAGGTGCGCTTTAGCCCTCGACTCTGCAATTTGCTGGCTGTATACTACCGCGTCTTTTTTTAACCAATGCGTTATGCCGTTGGCGCTTCCGGTGCCAAAACAGTGGTTAAACCAACGGTTGTAAACGTAAGATATCGACCTCTACCCCGGTGTGATATGCCGTATTGGCAGGCGGGAGAGGGGAATGCGAACAAAGCGTCTGTAAAGGCGCAAAGTTGAGGTAATACAATGCAAGTTTCAGTCGAGACGACCCAGGGTTTAGAACGCCGTCTTACTATCACCGTTCCAGCTGACTCGGTAGATTCAGCCGTTAAATCTCGCCTACAACAACTGGCGAAAACACAGCGTATCAACGGTTTCCGTCCTGGCAAGGTGCCGGTAAGCGTGATCAAAAAGCGTTACGGTCAGGCTGTACGCCAGGAGATTGCAGGCGATGTAATGCAGCAAAACTTCTATCAGGCAGTTGTACAAGAAAAACTGCAGCCTGCAGGTATGCCTAAATTTGAACTGACTAAAGACGAAGACGGTCAGGATTTCGAGTTCGTAGCGTCCTTTGAAGTATATCCTGAAGTGGAAGTGAAAGGGGTAAGCGACCTGGAGATCGAAAAGCCAGTTGTTGAAATTAAAGACGAAGATCTTGATTCAATGATGGAAACCCTCCAGAAGCAGCACGCAACCTGGAAAGAAGTGAAGCGTAAAGCGAAGAAAGATGACCGCGTTGTTATCGATTTCGTAGGCTCTATCGACGGTGAAGAGTTTGAAGGCGGTAAAGCGGAAGACTTTACGCTTGAGCTTGGCAAAGGCCGTATGATTGACGGTTTTGAAAAGCCGATCGTCGGTGCGAAAGCTGGCGAAGAAGTGACTGTTGAAGTCACCTTCCCTGAAGACTACCACGCAGAAGCCCTGAAAGGGAAAGATGCAGTATTCCAGGTAACAGTGAAAAAAGTGGAAGGTCAGCAACTGCCTAAAGTTGATGATGAATTCGCAAAGCTGTTTGGTGTGGAAGAGGGCGGCGTAGACGCGCTGAAAGCTGAAGTTCGTAAGAACATGCAGCGTGAGCTTGACCAGACCCTGAAGACACAGGTCAAAGAAGATGTGATTGCCAAGCTGGTTGAAGCCAATGAGGTAGATATCCCTCAGGCACTGATCGACCAGGAAGTGAATGCACTGCGTGAGCAAGCGAAACAACGCTTCAGCCAGCAGGGCGGTGGTCAGAATATGCCGGAACTGCCTGCAGAGCTTTTCACTGACAATGCAAAACGTCGTGTTTCTATCGGTCTGCTGCTGGGTGAAATCATCAAGCAAAACGAGCTGAAAGCTGACGATGCGAAAGTGAATGAGATGATCGAGACGCAGGCGTCTGCGTACGAAGATCCGCAAGAAGTGATAGAGTACTACAAAAATAACCAGGAACTGATGCAGCAAATGCAGAATGTTGCCCTGGAAGAGCAAGCAATTGAGTGGGTTCTTGACCAGGCTAAGGTTAAAGAAGTCAACAAAGGTTTTGACGAGGTAATGAACAAACAGGCGTAATTTTTTACTGTCTGATTGACTTCACCTGTCAGCAACTGCTTAAATGCTCGGAGCCTTCCGAGCATTTTTGTTTTTAACGCTAAGAATTCAAGGTAGCTATGACTAATACCCCGTTTGATCCGATGAATGCACTTGTTCCCATGGTTGTTGAGCAAACTTCCAAAGGTGAGCGTTCTTATGACATCTACTCACGTCTTTTAAAAGAGAACGTGATCTTTCTGGTTGGACAGGTGGAAGACCACATGGCTAACCTTATTGTTGCCCAAATGCTGTTTCTGGAAGCGGAAAACCCTGAAAAGGACATCTTCCTTTACATCAATTCGCCTGGCGGTTCAGTAACAGCTGGCATGGCGATTTATGACACCATGAACTTCATTAAGCCCGACGTCAGCACTGTGTGTGTTGGGCAAGCTGCCAGCATGGGCGCATTTCTGTTGTCTGGCGGCGCGAAAGGTAAGCGCTACTGCCTGCCTAACTCGCGCGTGATGATTCACCAGCCATTAGGTGGTTTCCAGGGACAGGCGTCTGATTTTGAAATTCATGCCAAAGAAATCCTGTCTATTAAAGAGAAGCTGAACCGACTGATGGCGCAGCATACCGGTCAGGATTACGAGACCGTTGCACGGGATACCGACCGTGATAACTTCTTATCTGCGACTGAAGCGAAAGAATACGGCATTATTGATCAGGTTCTGACAAATCGATCTGACGCAGCCACTACGAAGTAGTATAGTAATAGTATCCTGAACGTGTGCTTGCACACTTCTCGTTTTTCAGTTCAGGCAAGGCAGAGGCAAACGTAATGAGTGATAAACAGAACGGTGACGGTGATAACAAATTACTGTACTGCTCGTTTTGTGGCAAAAGCCAACACGAAGTAAGAAAGCTAATTGCAGGTCCATCGGTATTCATTTGTGATGAGTGCGTTGAGCTGTGTAATGACATCATTCGTGAAGAGATTAAAGAAATTGCGCCTAAGCAAAAGCAGGACGCACTTCCTAAACCTCACGAAATTCACGGGCATCTGAACGATTATGTTATCGGCCAGGAGCACGCGAAGAAAGTATTGTCGGTAGCGGTATATAACCACTACAAGCGTCTTCGTAACGGCGACGTCCACGATGGTGTTGAGTTAGGTAAAAGTAACATCCTGCTTATCGGCCCAACCGGAAGCGGTAAAACATTGTTGGCAGAGACGCTGGCGCGCTTGCTTGACGTTCCGTTTACCATGGCCGATGCAACCACACTGACCGAAGCGGGTTACGTGGGGGAAGATGTTGAAAATATTATCCAGAAGCTGTTGCAGAAATGCGATTACGATGTCGAGAAGGCCCAGCGTGGTATTGTCTACATCGATGAAATTGATAAGATTTCGCGTAAGTCTGACAACCCGTCAATCACCCGTGATGTTTCTGGCGAAGGTGTGCAACAGGCACTGCTGAAACTTATTGAAGGTACGGTAGCATCGGTACCGCCGCAAGGTGGCCGTAAGCATCCTCAGCAGGAGTTTTTGCAGGTAGATACGTCTAAGATCCTGTTCATCTGCGGCGGTGCGTTCGCGGGCCTCGATAAGGTGATCCAGCAACGTGCGCAAACTGGCTCAGGAATCGGCTTTGGTGCGAAAGTTAAATCCAAAGAAGACGATAAAAAGGTCAGTGAACTGTTTAAGCAGGTTGAGCCAGAAGATTTGGTCAAGTACGGCCTTATCCCAGAGTTTATTGGTCGACTTCCTGTTGTTACCAGCTTAGAAGAGCTGAGTGAAGAGGCGTTGATTCAGATTCTGCGTGAGCCGAAAAATGCAATCACCAAACAGTATGGCGCCTTGTTTGCGCTGGAAGATACTGAATTGGAATTCCGCGAAGACGCGCTGTATGCCATTGCCAAAAAAGCGATGCATCGCAAGACAGGAGCACGTGGATTACGCTCTATCGTAGAAGCCGTACTGCTGGACACGATGTACGATTTACCTTCCATGGACAATGTCAGTAAAGTGGTAATCGACGAAACCGTTATTCGAGGCGAGTCTAAACCGATACTGATATACGACAATGCGGACAAAAAAGCCGCATCCGAATAGAAAAAGGCCCGCGGGCCTTTTTTTGTGCCTGCGATATAATCATTGTGGTACTCAAATCACTACTCAGTAGTGAAGATGGTTTGATGTTCTTGCGGAAATAGGCAGAAGCGTAATACCTTCAGAAAGACATGAATCTGATAACATACTTGTTATTCTCATAGGTGATTGTAAGGCGGGACGCCCGCCTAAGCGCGGCTGTACTTCTAGCGAACAATGCAGAAAGGCAAAGCGTGCATCAGGAAGAACGACAAGTGCCTCATATCGAACTGATGTATACGTAATTGATACGCATTTATGCGTTAACAGCCGGGCATTTCCATTTATGCATTTTGCCGGAATAAGAAAATGTTGCCATTCATCTTAAAATCGATAATGGTGAAAGAAAGGAATGCGGCATCACGGAAAAGCCCTCTCAATCAAAAAGCGGATTGAACTTTGTTATCGCATCCCCATATAAATCGACATTGCTAAAAGAGATAGAGAGCACGTATGACAGACGAGCGCGATAATCGCATTGAAATTCCCGTACTCGCGTTACGGGACGTGGTAGTGTACCCGCACATGGTCATACCTTTGTTTGTAGGACGAGAAAAATCCATCCGTTGCCTGGAAGCGGCGATGGAAAACGACAAACAAATATTCCTGGTTGCGCAAAAGGATGCCGGCGTGGACGAGCCGGAGTCAGATGATATTTACAGCGTCGGAACCATAGCGACCATTCTGCAACTTTTGAAGTTACCTGACGGCACCGTAAAAGTGCTGGTCGAGGGGAATGTTCGTGGTGAAATCGGCAATTATACCCAATCCGAGCCCTTTTTTACTGCGACGGTTGGCCGTGTAGAAGATGAAACACTCTCAGAAAGTGAACAGGAAGTTCTTATCCGCTCTGCGGTTTCTCAGTTTGAGGGATATGTAAAGCTGAATAAGAAGATCCCGCCTGAAGTCCTTACCTCACTTAATGGTATTGAGGATGCCGCGCGTCTTGCTGACACCATGGCAGCTCATATGCCACTAAAACTCACTGAGAAACAAAAAGTGCTGGAGATGAAAGGCGTTAACGAGCGTCTTGAATACCTGATGGCACTGATGGAAGGTGAAATCGATCTGTTGCAGGTAGAGAAAAAAATTCGTACCCGCGTGAAGAAGCAGATGGAGAAAAGCCAGCGTGAGTATTACCTGAACGAACAGATGAAAGCTATCCAGAAAGAACTGGGTGAGCTTGATGATGCGCCAGATGAATTTGAGGCGCTGAGTAAAAAAATTGAAGACGCCAAAATGCCAAAAGAGGCTGAGGACAAAGCGAAAGCCGAACTGCAGAAGCTGAAAATGATGTCGCCGATGTCGGCAGAGGCAACCGTGGTTCGTAGTTACATCGAATGGCTGACAAATGTGCCTTGGAACAAGCGTAGCCCGGTGAAGAAAGATTTATCCCGCGCTGAGCAGGTGCTGGATGCCGATCACTACGGACTGGAAAAAGTTAAAGAGCGCATTGTCGAATACCTGGCAGTTCAGCAGCGTGTGAAAAAACTGAAAGGGCCAATTCTTTGTCTGGTAGGTCCGCCAGGGGTAGGTAAGACATCACTGGGGCAATCCATCGCCAAAGCGACCGGGCGTAAATATGTACGTATGGCGCTGGGTGGTGTGCGTGATGAAGCAGAAATCCGTGGTCACAGAAGAACGTATATTGGCTCGCTGCCTGGCAAACTGATTCAGAAAATGGCTAAGGTAGGGGTGAAAAACCCGCTGTTCCTGCTAGATGAAATCGATAAGATGTCAGCGGATATGCGCGGCGACCCCTCATCGGCGCTGTTAGAGGTGCTTGACCCTGAGCAAAATAACAGCTTCAGCGATCATTACCTGGAAATCGATTACGATTTATCAGATGTTATGTTCGTGGCAACCTCAAACAGCATGAATATTCCCGGCCCGCTGCTTGACCGTATGGAAGTAATTCGTCTGTCTGGTTACACCGAAGATGAAAAACTTAATATTGCTACGCGCCACCTGATTAGTAAGCAGATGGAGCGTAACGGACTTAAGAAAAAAGAGCTGGATATTACAGAGTCTGCGATTATCGGCATCATTCGCTATTACACCCGCGAAGCCGGTGTTCGTAACCTTGAGCGCGAGATTTCAAAAATTTGCCGCAAAGCGGTTAAAGATATCTTGCTGAGCAAGAGTAAAGACACGGTGGTAGTGAATCAGGATAACCTGAAAGACTTCCTCGGTGTGCAGCGTTTCGACTATGGTAAAGCCGATAAAGACAACCAGATCGGTCAGGTGACCGGGCTGGCCTGGACGCAGGTAGGCGGCGATTTACTTACCATCGAAACCACAGCAGTTCCGGGTAAAGGCAAAATGACCTCTACCGGCTCGCTGGGCGACGTTATGCAGGAGTCTATTAAGGCGGCGATGACAGTGGTCAGAAGCCGCGCAGATAAACTGCGAATCAACAGTGATTTCTATGAAAAGCGTGACATCCACGTTCACGTTCCGGAAGGTGCTACACCGAAGGATGGCCCGAGTGCAGGTATTGCAATGTGCACGGCACTGGTATCGTCACTTACTGGTAATCCTGTGAAGTGCGAAGTGGCGATGACCGGAGAGATAACACTGCGTGGAGAGGTTCTGGCTATCGGTGGACTTAAAGAAAAGCTTTTGGCCGCACACCGTGGTGGTATTAAAACGGTAGTGATCCCTAAAGAGAATGAACGCGACTTGGAAGAAATTCCGGATAACGTGAAAAAAGATTTGGATATTCACCCGGTGAAATGGATTGACGAAGTACTGGATATTGCGTTGCAAGAGCCAGTTGAATCATTCCAGGTAGTGGACGCAAAATAACCAATTGACGCGCTGCAGTACCTGATTTACAAGGGCTGCAGCGAATTTTTTTAAAAAATAGTACAAAAAATAACCATAAAATCAACGAAACGCCGATTTTTTTAAAAATAGGGCTTTCAAGTCTCAGAAGTTGTGTTACCTTTACTGAGTACTCGCTTGAAGCCTTGTCACTAAAGGGATTGCGGCGATTCATTAAAAGTTAATTATTTGTAACATGTTGCTTGATGTTAATAATCAAGCTTGTTATAACGTCCTTGCAAACAAGTGTATTGGACAACCATATAATAACAATCGAAGGGGATCATAATTGTGAACAAGTCTCAACTTATCGACCAAATCGCTGCTGGTGCAGACATTTCTAAAGCAGCTGCTGGCCGCGCTCTTGACGCATTCACTGACTCAGTAACAGCAGCACTTAAAGACGGCGATCAGGTTGCACTGGTTGGTTTCGGTACTTTCTCAGTTCGTGAGCGTTCAGCTCGCAGTGGCCGTAACCCACAGACTGGTGAGACTATTCAGATTTCTGCAGCGAAAGTGCCTTCTTTCAAAGCAGGTAAAGCTCTGAAAGACGCTTGTAACTAAGCACAAGAAACAAAACGAAAAGGCGATGGCATGTCCATCGCCTTTTTTATTTGTGCAAATAAATTGAGAGTACTAAAAGGGCCGCTATTACGCGTAAAAGTTTCGCGTTTCGGTCGGGTATTACGCTATAATCACCGCTTATTTTGCCCGCCTCCATACCAGTGGTACGTTAGCTAACGTCGGGGGCAATTGTTGTAAGCAACGGAGTTGAAATTTAATCATGCTAGAAAGAATCAGAGAAGGTTCTCAAGGCCCTTGGGCGATGATCGTAATCGGTCTAATCGTTCTGAGTTTCGTATTTGCCGGTGTAGGCGGCTATCTGACATCGTCAGGTACAAATGCAGCTGCGACTGTGAACGGCGAAGAGATAAGTGCTCAGGAACTTGAGCGCGCTTACCAGCAGCAACGCCAGCGTATGGAGTCACAATACGGTGAAGGTATTGCATCCTTATTCTCGAGTGAAAGCTACCTGCAGGACTTTCGCCGTAATGTTTTAGATCGGCTCATCGCAGAAAAACTCATCCAACAAAAAGCGGCTGAGATGGGTCTTCGCGTCAGTGATAAACAAATTCGCGAAGCCGTCGCGGCGATGCCTGAGTTTCAGTTTGACGGTAAGTTTGATAACGAACGTTTCAAAGCGATTCTGGGTCAGAATGGCTACCAGGTAGCTGACTTTTTGAGCGTGATGCGCACACAGATGACGCAATCACAACTGGCAGCGGCGCTGAACAGTTCAGAGTTCGCGTTGCCGGGAGAAGTGGCGCGCGCGTACGAATTACAACAGCAGACTCGTGATGCGAAAACGGTACTGGTCAATGCGGAAGCTTTTGCCTCGGATATTTCAGTTTCGGAAGAAGAGATTCAGGCCTACTACGATGAAAACATCACGGCGTTCGATACAGATGAGCGTGTGAATATTGCGTATATTCTGCTAAACGCTGAAGATCTGAAGTCGAATGTAGAAGTCACCAGTGAAGAAGTGCAAACCTACTACGACAACAATATGGGCGCCTACAGAACGGATGAAGAACGCCGCGTGTCGCACATATTGATTGAAGCCGGTGATGATGCAGATGCCGCTCGTCAAGAGGCTGAAGACGTGCTTGAAAAAGTGAACAGCGGTGAAGATTTTGCTGAACTTGCTGAAACCTATTCGGATGATACTTTTTCTGCTGAAAACGGCGGCGATCTGGATTTCATTTCACCGGATATGATGGACCCGGCATTTGACGAGGCTGCATTTGCACTTGAGAACGTAGGTGATGTGACGGGTGTGGTTGAGACAGAATTCGGTTTTCATATCATCAAGCTTACTGAAGTCAAAGAAGAGCAGGTAACACCGCTGGCCGAAGTTGAGTCAGAAATCCGCGACAGATTAGCACAAGACAAAGCGATGGAGCGTTTCTATGAGCTGCAAACATCAATGGCAGAAGTGGCATTTGAGCGTCCGGATTCATTGGACGATGTTGCGGCAGCAGTGAATGGTACTATTCAGGAAACGGGGTTCTATTCCCGCAATACTGCGCCGGTTCCACTGGACTCTGCGAACGCCATCGATGTTGCGTTTTCTGCTGAACTGATTGAAGATCGCGTCAACAGTGATATTGTTGAATTAAATGAAAACTCGGTTGCGGTCATGCGAGTGCGTGAACATCAGCCGCAGCGCACGCAAGCACTGGAAGAAGTCAGGGAAGGGATCGTTGCCACGCTACAAGCTGAAAAAGCCCAGCAGCGTGCAGAAAACTGGGCGCAGGAAGTTGTGGCGGCAGTGAACGAAGGTGACGATGTGACGTCAATGCTTCAGGAGTACGATTTAGCGTGGGAAAGCCATGACGGCGTTACCCGAAATGGTGGTCAACTACCGCGAGGCATGGTTGATGCGCTATTCCGCTTGTCCCCGGAAGCAGGTAGCAATACTGAAGTGACGACGCTGGCTTCTGGCGATGTTGGAATTGTTCAATTACTCGCGGTGAACAGTGGCGAGGCGCTTGCTGACGAGCAGCGTACACAGTTGCAACAACAACTTGCGCAGGTGTACAGTCAGGGCCTGTATCAGACTTACATTGAAGCACTTCGCGAGCAGGCGGAAATTACCATTAATCCGAACCTGTAATTTCAGTAGAAAAAAAAGCCGGCATCTAGCCGGCTTTTTTGTGCGAACTGCCAACGCGCGCCAGCATGTAGGCTGGAGTATTTTCAGCCACGTTTACTCCGATCAGTGAGTGAGATAAAGCATTAGCGTGTAGAACCCTGCGATAACTAAAGAGACCACCAGGATATACGTAAATCCCTGTTTACCCTGTCCCAGGGTGTAGCCGTTAGATTTAAGGTAGCCGAACCAGAGCAGGCTTAACACCAACGGTATCAGCACGATAATTTTCAGCATCTACATACTCCTCAATGGCGCCGAAATAAGAAAGTCGAATAGAAAGGTGTCGCACCGGGGCAAGCTCGCTTATTCACCCGATAGTGTCTTATACCACGATGCCATGATATCTGATCGCATAACAGTGGTTTACTTACACTTCATCATTGCTGCCGGGTGGATTAACGGTAAAACGCCATTTTCAAATCCTTTATCATGTGATTATGACATGTTCACTGAGTACATCTTATAGGTAACCTGTCTCCCAGCAGCAACATTTTCACCCTCTGTTAAGTAATAGCTTTTGCGAATTCGTCTGTCAATTTACGTATCCATATGAAAAATATAACAAAAAATATCCATTAGAACTTGGGAATAGTATTTGCTTATGAGAAGGGTATCTCCGCGTGGTTTTATGCGGTTGCATCATGGTTATGTAAAGTTCATTTTCCGGAGAATTTTTTATGCGTTTTTTCGCTGCGATATTGCTTTCAACGTTAGTCAGTTCCGGTGTCATGGCCGCTGACAGAAGTCATAGTCCGGTACAAATGCAGTCAGAACAGAGAGCCAAGCAACTCAGGCTTCCAGCTGGCTGGCAACAACAGCTTAAAGTGGGTAGCACGCTAAACAGGGCATTATTTGAGGCTTCTGAAGTCGTTTACCGGGATCCTGAATTGGGTTTGATGACGATCCAGTTAGAAGACAAGTTTGTCAGGGTGGTTGCTTCGACACACGAAATTCTGGATGTTACAGACGATTTCTAACTGTCATTAATCTGTATTGCTTCTGTTATTTCAGTGTCACAGAAGGTGCGTTTAATTAATAACGAACGTAACGTAGCCCTTGAGTTAGTAAATGACACTGAATGCTTTACCTACCTCTCACGGCGAAGCCAGCAGCCTGCGCTTCGCTGAAATATTAATGGCGAGGGAGTCGGTGACTCCCGATGACGCTGGTTGTCAGACGTTTCTTATTCACCGCCTTTCAAAGCTCGGCTTTCACTGTCAGCAACACGTGATAAACGGAGTATCAAACCTGATAGCGCGTTGGGGATATGGTCCGGTCCATTTTGCTTTTAGTGGACATACCGACGTGGTTCCCCCCGGCCCACTGGAAAAGTGGAACTCCGCGCCGTTTTCTCCGATCGTAAATAACAGTGTTCTCTACGGACGCGGTGCCGCAGATATGAAAACCGGTATTGCGGCTATGTTGGCTGCAACTGAGCGTGCCATCTCTGACCTGAACCCGTCGCGCGTTAGCTACTGGTGGTTAATAACCAGTGATGAAGAAGGTGAGGCTGAATATGGCTCACAGTGGATTATGCAGTGGTTAGTTGATGCGGGCGTATCTCTGGATATGTGCATTGTCGGCGAGCCTACTGCATCAGTGCGTACCGGCGATACCATGAAGATCGGGCGTCGTGGCTCCTTGTCCGGGACTATCTCGGTAACCGGAAAACAAGGGCACGTGGCATATCCGCACAGTTGTGATAACGCTATTCATCGTGCAAGCAAGATCATTGAGGCGCTGACGGGATATTCCTGGAAGGCGGGAAGTGCAGATTTTCCCGGAACCAGTCTGCAGATAACGCATATTGATAGCGGCACATTTACAGACAACCTAGTGCCCGGGGTAGCGCGTATCGAATTTAATGTGCGGTATGACAACGACTTTACCCAACAAAGCCTGTGTAGGCTGCTACATGCCCTTATCAATGATGTGGATGACACGGCAGAAGTACGTTGGTCGAGACCTTGTCACGCCTATATGAGCCACCCCAGAGATGAGCGGTGTCTGATGCGCTACTGTGAAACCGCAATCAAACGGGCCACCGGCCGCTTCCCGGCCATTAGCACCTCAGGAGGCACATCTGACGGACGGTTTTATGCCAGCGAGCGCACCCAGGTGGTCGAGCTGGGTGTGCCGAACAGGACCATCCATCAGGTAAATGAGCATATCCATCTGTCTGATCTGGTAACGCTGGAGGATATCTATACCGATATTCTGCTTCAGCTGGCTCCTTATCGTTGATCGCGCTGTTTACGAGGAGTAGCGCATGGTGCTGTGTATTCACGCACCGTGCTAACTCTCTATGACAAGTCGCAATCTGTGTTTCCAGTCAAAATTTGCCTTTATGGTTCCGGCAGCGGCGATATCGCCTGTAACTGCGTACAGGCGTTTGCGGGTTGGGTAGTGCAAAGTACCAGTGAAGTAAGAGTACTCGGGTCAGGCTGCTAGATATCGCGATCAGGCTGTCGCCTGCAACAGCGTGTGTGATAGGTATCGCTTGCGCTTCTTATCAGTCAGAGAATTAAGATCCACCACTACCAGACCATCGATGCAGTCACCGAAGTCAGGATCGACATTAAAATCAAGGAACGCCACACCGCCTTCCTCGCAGATCTCTGAATACTGTTTGTAAAGGGTAGGGACGTTCACGCCCATATTCGCCAGCAGGTGTTTCAGTTCACTGAACTCTTTTTTGTAATTCTCTCCGCTGAAGGTGTGCAGCGCGTCCGCGCTCACCTGGTAAGGCAGCTTTGAGGTGGCCTGGCCAAACTGAGGGGGAAAATGCGTGCGATAGAACTGTACCAGCAAGTCTTTGGCTGGCTGAGGATAGGCATTACTCAGGCTAACTGCGCCAAACAGATAGCGATATTTAGGGTAGCGGCTTAAGAAGGCACCTATCCCAAACCATAAATAGTCGAGGCTGCGCTTACCCCAGTACCGCGGCTGCACGAAGCTGCGCCCCAGTTCAAGGCCTTCAGAAAAGAGGGGCTGATTATCGCCGTGATAATTGAACAGCGTAGCAGAGTATAGGCCAGTGGGGTGATCTGCCTGACTGAGCAACTCTGCGTCGGCAAACCGGTAAGCGCCAGCAATTTCCAGATCGTTATCGTCCCATAACACCAGATGAAAATAATGCGAATCATATTGATCGATATCCCGGCGCTTGTTGGTGCCTTCACCCACGGCACGAAACGCCACTTCACGCAGTCTGCCAATTTCACGCATAATGGGAGAACAGTGGGTGTGCTGATAGAGGTATATCGATTTACCGTCTCCGGTTTCCCCAAGGTGTTCGCACTGTCTGATGGCGCGCGCCAGTTCTTTTCGGTCTTCCGGTAAGGCAATTGACGCCTGGGTATCAAAGATTCCTTTTTTGTTACCGCCAATACGATACAGGTGGCGTTTAAACAGCTTAACCTGAACTTTTAAGGGGATCGTAAGCGTCTGATAGCTCTCAAAAGGGATGATCTCGCCAATACGCATGGGCAAATGCTTGCGGCGCTGTTTAAACATTTCTTTTACCAGCAATGCTGTGGCCAATGGCTTGTAGACCATTGAGACCCCGTAAAACAGCGGGGAATTTTTCGCATCGATATATACCGGCAGGATAGGCGCTTTCGCTTGCCTTGCCATTCGCAAAAAGCCACTGTGCCAGCGAGTGTCACGCACGCCCTGAGGGCGCAGACGAGAGACTTCACCTGCAGGGAATATCAATATGGCACCATCACTATTAAGATGCCTCTGAATGGCTGAGAGGTGCTGCTTTGGCGTACCCCCCTGCATATTGTTCACCGGTAGCAGCATGTCATGCAGTGGTTCGATGGCCATCAGCATCTGATTGGCAACGACCTTGAGATCGTGCCTAACCTCACTGACCAGTTTGATGAGTGCTAGCGCATCCAGAGAGCCTATCGGGTGATTGGCGATAATGACCACGCGACCTTCGCTGGGAATACGTTCCTTTTCCACATCACGGGTTGAATAACTGATATTAAAATACTCAAGTACCTGTTCCACAAAGTCGATGTCGTGATAGTGGGGATAGGTTTCCCCGAACTCGATGATTTCCCGCTCATGAAGTAAGTGGCTTAGCAAATAAGACAATGGCTTAAACAACCAGGGCTTATCTACTACCTGAGGGTAATGCTTGGTCAGAACGTCATCTACAGTAAACATGGTCTTTCCCCGTTTTTGCCGAACAATAGCAGCCTAATGTGACGTTTTTTACGCACTTTCTTTTCACTTATTTGACACGCGCTTGAGCGTGAATAGCTTCAATGACTGGCCAGCACCACAACCACCGTTGAGGTAATTTCAGGAGGCGGTCAGGAAGAAAACAGCAGGCATTCGCCCGCTGCTCTGGTCCAATATCATGCCGAATGCAACTACCAGAAATCAGGCTGCTTTCGATGTTGAGCTCTCAGGATTAATGGCAGAAACATTGGTGGTATGGCTTATTGCTTCAAGCCAGTAAATGAGTGACAGGTTTCCTTCAGCATCCTCAGCAAGTGCGCTGCAATTTTCTATCCAGTCACCGTCGTTAACATAGTGAATACCATTTTCTATAAGGCTTTCCGGATGATGAATGTGCCCGCAAATTACACCGTCGAGCTGCATGTCACGGGCTTTGTCACAGCATGCACTGCGATAGCGGGCAATAGCATCATTGGCACCTTTAATATGCTTTTTGATATAGCCTGCCAGTGACCAGTATTCGCGTTTACGCCATTGCCGAAAACGGTTAAACCAACGATTTAAGAACAGCAGAAGGTCGTAAGCCTTGTCACCTATCCAGGCATGAAATTTCCCCAACGTGACATCGGCATCGAACTGATCGCCGTGCAATACCAGGTACTTTTTTCCCTGAACAGTGGTGTGCACCAGCTCACGCTCTATTTCGATATCCCCAAACGCCATTCCGGAATAGGATTGAATAGGCGCATCATGGTTTCCCGGCAAATAAACAACACGAGTCCCTTGCTGGCTCATTTGCATCAGTTTATGCATAACCTTGTTGTGTGAGGCAGGCCAGCGAAACTGCCTGCTCATTTCCCACATGTCGACAATGTCACCTACGAGGTAGAGCGTGTCGACGTCGATTCGATGCAAAAAATGAAGGAGATAGTCAGCTTTACAGTCTTTATTGCCAAGGTGGATGTCAGATAACCAGAGCGAGCGATAGAAGGTGCGTTTCATGGCGGCGTCCCAAAGTAATGACTTTGGAAGGACACTATAGGCAGGCTACTTGACAGTTCAGTGACGCTCGCTTGACGGTTCCATGAAGGTTGCTTGACGAACTGGTGACATCAGGGCTGGTGAGGCGCGAGTTTTGGACACAAAAAAAGCACCCGGAGGTGCTTTTTTAACTGCTTGAAAAAGCTTAGCCCAGCGCTTTGATTTGCGCAGACAGGCGGCTCTTGTGACGAGCAGCTTTATTCTTGTGAATCAAACCTTTGGTTGCCATTCTGTCAAGAATCGGAGCAGCAGAAGCGAATGCAGCTTGCGCGCCTTCTTTGTCGCCATTAGCGATAGCCGCTACTACTTTTTTGATGCTTGTACGAGTCATGGAGCGACGGCTGGCATTATGCTGACGACGCTTTTCGGCTTGAATTGCACGTTTCTTAGCAGACTTAATGTTAGCCAAGGTGTAACTCCCAAAATAAATTCATGTCAAAAACGAGGGTGCGGAGTATGCCGAGTCACCGAACATTTGTCAAACAGTTTTGCATGACAACCACAATTTTCTCTGCTACAGAAAGATTGTTTGCGTGACATCAACGTTTTAGGTGTCTGGATTGGTCTATTATGTTGTGCAAGCCACTGTTTCAGGACGACACAAGTCAAAGGAGCAATCCATGATCACTATCGCCGATATTATGACATCACCGGTAATTACTCTGACACCGCACGATACGTTGCGTACTGCGCATGATACCACAAGAACCCAGGGAATCAGACACCTGCCGGTAGTCGATTCTGACACTGGAATGCTTATGGGGATCGTGACGCAGCGTAGTATGATAGCAAAAGTGATTAGTCTGATGAATCTTTATGGTGTGAAAAATATCGACGCGTATGAGGAGCAAACCAGCATCATGGAGATTGCCGTAATTGACTTTGATACTATATCTCCGACAGAGTCAGTCAGTGACGTCGCGCCTTTTTTCCTCAATAATAAGCATGGCTGTCTGCCGGTTATCGGCGAAGATGGAAAGCTTTCAGGGATTGTGACTTCCTCAGATTTTGTTAAATTATCAGTCTCGTTGCTGGAGCAACTCGAACTCTAACCGGATATCACGTCCTGGAAAGTGGCGACACAAGCTCTGGCGATATTCCTCCTCTTGAATGATTTGCGGTACGCTGACGTGGCCGCGTCAGCATAGTAATAAGGGCTTGTGTGTCAGGGAAGTTAATTAAATCGGGGCTGGTGGTCAGTCTGATGACGCTGGTTTCACGTGTGCTTGGCCTGGCGCGGGATGTCGTTGTTGCTCGTCTGATGGGAGACGGTGCTGCTGCCGACGTCTTTTTCTTTGCCAATAAAATTCCAAACTTTTTGCGCAGGCTGTTTGCGGAGGGCGCGTTTGCACAGGCGTTTATTCCGGTGTTGACGGAAGTTCATCAGCAGGACGACAAGCGCGATTTACGGGAATTCGTCGCGAAAGTATCCGGTACGCTGGGGGCTATTGTGTTTGTGGTCTCACTACTTGGAGTCATCGCTTCGCCGGTGCTGGCAGCGTTGTTTGGAACCGGTTGGTTTGTTGCCTGGTGGGAGGGCGAGCCGGATGGTCAGAAGTTCGAACTGGCCTCGACCATGCTGAAAATTACCTTTCCTTACCTGGCATTTATCTCCCTCACCGGGTTGGCAGGGGCGATTCTTAATACTCTGAACAAGTTTGCGGTGGCCGCATTTACGCCGGTATTGCTGAACGTATGTATCATTGCGTTCGCTGTGTATATGGCGCCGAATATCGACCAACCAGCCTATGCGCTGGCCTGGGGCGTATTTGTGGGCGGTATTGTGCAGCTGTTATTCCAGCTGCCGTTTTTGTTTCGTGCTGGCCTGTTGGTCAAGCCGAAGTGGGGCTGGCACGATCCCCATGTAGTGAAAGTCAGAACGCTGATGATCCCGGCGCTGTTCGGTGTGTCGGTGGGTCAAATCAATCTGCTGTTTGATACCTTCATTGCAAGCTTCCTGATGACCGGTTCTATCAGTTGGCTGTATTATTCAGACCGATTACTGGAATTCCCGCTGGGTTTGTTCGGTATTGCTATCGCCACCGTTATTCTTCCCACCTTATCTCGTAATCATGTGGCGAAGAATCCTGCTGCGTTTTCCGGCAATATGGACTGGGCAGTACGAATGGTCTGTGTGTTGGGGATCCCCGCGGCGGTCGGGCTGGGGACGATGGCTGAACCGATTCTGACAGTGATTTTCCAACGCGGCGCATTTACCGCAGAAACCGCACGAATGGCCTCGTACTCGCTGACGGCATATTCTTTTGGCCTTATCAGCTTTATGTTGGTGAAGGTACTCGCGCCCGGTTTTTACTCCCGCCAGGATACCAAAACACCGGTCAAATTCGGGATTTGGTGCATGGTTGCCAATATGGTGTTTAATGTAGTGCTGGCGATACCTTATGGCTACATTGGTCTGGCGATTGCTACCAGTATGTCGGCCACGATGAACGCGGTACTGCTGTACATCACGCTGCATAAGCAGGGCGTGTTCAGCGCTAGCCGGGATACGGTGTTGTTTGTTTTGCGCATCCTGATCGCCTGTACCGCAATGGCGGCGCTTATTTTGTATCGAGATAAGGGAGACGCATTTTACGCCCTGGATCTGACTACCCAGATCCTGAATGTGGCGATTACAATTTTGCTGGCTGCTGGTGTGTTTGGATTGGTGCTGCTGATACTGGGAGCAAGGCCGCGACATTTCCGCGCTATCGGTGGCTAACTGAGCATTGGTATTCCTGCCCGTGTCGTTTATAATCGCGGGCTTTGTCGTTTTACGTAATTTTTCAAATCAGAGGCAGTATTACACAGTGGAATTTATCCGCGGCCTGCAGAACATCCGGCCACAACATAGCGGTTGCGTACTGACTATCGGTAAATTCGATGGTGTGCACAAAGGACATCAGGCGGTACTGGTTAATGTGAAAGACAAGGCACGTGAACTTCAGTTACCTGCTACCGTGATGGTGTTTGAACCTCAGCCGGAAGAGGTATTTACCCCGCAGGTTGCACCAGCCAGGCTGAGTCCGCTGCGAGAGAAATATCTGCTGTTAAAAGAGCAGGGCGTGGATCGTCTGCTGGCGGTAAAATTTAACCGTGAGTTTGCCAGTCAGAGTGCTGATGAATTTGTCCACCATTTGCTGGTGGACAGGCTGGGCGTGAAATTTCTTGTGGTAGGAGACGACTTTCGCTTTGGAAAAGGGCGCGAGGGCGATTTTGCCATGCTGGTAGAAGCCGGTAAAAAGTATGGTTTTGAGGTCGTCAGCACACAAAGCTTTCGAATGGATGATTGCCGGATAAGCTCAACGGCTATCAGAGAAGCACTGGATAGCGGGTTATTTGAACGTGCAGAAGAAATGTTAGGTCGGCCATTCTCTATTCGTGGACGGGTTGTCCATGGTGAGAAGAAAGGACGTACTATCGGATTTCCGACGGCTAACGTATTGCTAAAACGTTGTCGGGCCCCAATAAATGGAGTGTTTGCGGTGAAAGTCTCGGTGGCTGGAAAGATGTACGATGGCGTCGCCAATGTGGGAACGCGACCTACCGTTAATGGTGAACGCAATCAACTGGAAGTACACCTTTTTGAGTTTGATGAATCCATCTACGGACAATCGATTGATGTATTCCCGTTGAAAAAATTACGCAACGAAGTGAAGTTCGACTCCTTCGATGATTTAAAACAACAGATTCAAAAAGACGCACAGGATGCGCGCCTTTTTTTACGAGCCAGAACGTCGCTGTGATACGCTCGCAGCTCCCATAATTTGCCAAAAAGAAATGCTTTGCCAATAGCGTGCAAAGCCGATGGATAAAACAAGTTTATGAGTGATTACAAAGCCACACTGAATCTCCCGGAAACGCCTTTTCCGATGCGCGGTAACCTGGCCAAACGTGAGCCGGATATGCTGAAAGCATGGAATAATGAAGGGTTGTATAAGCAAATTCGTGAAGCGAAAGCCGGCAAAAAGCCGTTTATTCTTCACGACGGCCCTCCTTATGCAAACGGTGATATTCATATTGGTCATGCGGTCAATAAAATCCTCAAAGACATCATCGTAAAGTCTAAGACCCTGTCCGATTTTGATGCGCCTTACGTTCCAGGTTGGGACTGTCATGGTCTTCCCATCGAACTCATGGTTGAGAAAAAAGTCGGTAAGCCGGGCAACAAAGTTACCGCCGCCGAATTTCGTCAGAAGTGCCGTGATTACGCGCAAAAGCAAATTGACGGACAAATGGCTGATTTCAAACGTCTTGGCGTGTTTGGCGAGTGGGATAACCCTTACAAAACCATGGATTTTCGCTCAGAAGCCGACATCATCCGTGCATTAGGACAAATCGTCTCTTCCGGTCACCTGGAAAAGGGCTTTAAACCGGTTCACTGGTGTACAGACTGCGGTTCTGCGCTGGCCGAAGCGGAAGTCGAATACAAAGACAAAGTGTCCCCGGCGATTGACGTGAAATTCCCTGTCGCAGACACAGACGCTATTGCAAATGCGTTTGGCGTGAGCGCTGATGATTTAATCGCACACAAGGCCGGTGTAGCAATCTGGACGACCACACCCTGGACGCTGCCAGCTAACCGCGCCATCAGCCTGCATGCAGAACTGACCTATTCACTGGTGGAAATAAAGCCATCTAACGAGTGGATTGTCGTTGCTCAGGATTTGCTGGAAAGCTGTATGACCCGCTATGGCGTGGAAGACTTCCGTGAAGTCGCTACTTGCCTGGGCGAATCACTGGATACGCTGAAAGTTAATCATCCGTTTCTGGATATCACGGTTCCTCTTATTCTCGGTGACCACGTAACCACAGAGTCTGGTACCGGTTGCGTACATACTGCACCGGCCCATGGTGTGGACGACTTTAACGTAGGTAAGCGCTATAACATTGAAGTGTATAATCCGGTAGGCAATAACGGGGTGTATCTGGACAATACCCCATTGTTTGGTGGTCAGTTTGTGTTTAAAGCGAATGATGCCATTATCGAGACGGTGGCTGAGAAAGGTAATCTGCTGCTTAACATTAAATACGAACACAGTTATCCGCACTGCTGGCGCCACAAAACGCCGATTATATTCCGTGCCACGCCGCAGTGGTTTGTCAGTATGGACAAAAACGGTCTGCGTGATGCGTCGCTGGAACAAATCAAGCAAACTAAGTGGATCCCGGACTGGGGGCAGAATCGAATCGAAAAAATGGTTGAAGGCCGACCTGACTGGTGTATCTCTCGTCAGCGAACCTGGGGCGTGCCGATTCCGCTGTACGTGCACAAAGAGAGCGGTGAACTGCATCCTGATACCTCTGAACTGATAGAGCAGGTAGCCCTTAAGGTGGAGCAATCGGGTATTCAGGCATGGTGGGATATCGATGATGCCGAACTGCTGGGCGACAACGTTGCGCAGTATGAAAAAGTGCTGGATACCCTGGATGTCTGGTTTGATTCGGGCGTCACTCACTACTTTGTCGTCGATCGCCGTGACGACATTCCGGCCTCAGCCGATTTGTATCTGGAAGGATCGGATCAGCACCGTGGCTGGTTTATGTCATCGCTGATGACGTCCACCGCTATGCATGGTCATGCGCCTTACAAAGAGGTGCTGACTCACGGCTTCACAGTGGATGCGCACGGCAAGAAAATGTCGAAATCGCTGGGGAACGTGGTCGCGCCTCAGGAAGTTACCAATAAACTTGGTGCCGACATCCTGCGCCTTTGGGTAGCATCAACCGATTATCGCGGTGAAATAGCGGTGTCTGATGAGATTCTCAAGCGAGCTGCGGACAGCTACCGTCGTCTGCGTAATACGTCGCGCTTCCTGCTGGCAAACCTGAACGGGTTTACCCCGGCTGATGCCGTAAAACCAGAAGAGATGGTGGCGCTGGACAGATGGATTGTGGCGCGTGCGAATGCACTGCAGCAGGAACTGATAGCCGCGTATGAAAAATATGATTTGCTGGTGGTGACCCAGAAGCTGATGCACTTCTGTTCAATTGAACTGGGCTCGTTTTATCTGGATATCATCAAGGACCGTCAGTACACCGCGAAGCAGGACAGCAATGCCCGTCGCTCGTGTCAGACAGCGCTCTTCCATATTGTAGAAGCGCTGGTGCGCTGGATGGCGCCAATCACCAGCTTTACCGCACAGGAAATCTGGGACGAAATCCCCGGCGAGCGTGCGAAATTTGTATTTACCGAAACCTGGTATGAGGGCCTGTCGGCCTTCACCGCTGATGATACCTTCAGCGATGCCTACTGGGAAACAGTACTGAAAGTTAAAGATGCGGCTAACCAGGCAATGGAACAGGCACGTAAAGACGGCCGTTTAGGCGGCTCTCTTGAAGCCGACATTACACTGTACGCCAACGATAGATTACGTAATGACCTGGCTAAGCTGGAAGATGAGCTGCGCTTTGTGTTAATTACTTCCGGCGTGTCGCTGCACACCGAGTCAGAGAAAAGCGCGTCGGCGCAGGCAACCGATATCGAGGGCTTGTGGATTGAAGTTGGTAAAAGCGAAGGCGAGAAGTGCGTTCGCTGCTGGCATCACAGAACCGATGTCGGCAATGACAGTAACCACCCTGAACTTTGTTCACGTTGCGTAACCAACGTCGATGGCAAAGGGGAAGTGCGTCATTATGCCTAAGCTTATCAGCAGCACCGGCTTGCGTTTCCTGTGGATCAGCGCCATTGTTTTTGTGCTTGACCAATGGACTAAGTACGCCGTTACAGGCAGCATGAAGTTATATGATTCTATTGAAGTGCTGCCATTTTTTAACATTACCTATGTTCATAACTATGGTGCGGCATTTAGCTTTCTGCATACCGCAGGGGGCTGGCAACGCTGGTTTTTCACAGCCATAGCCGTGGCGGTCAGCGCAATGATTTTATGGTGGCTGAAGCAGTCACCTAAGCAACAGCGTCTACTGCCAGTGGCGTTCACGTTTATTTTAGGTGGGGCGCTGGGTAACGTTTATGATCGTGTAGTCCATGGTTATGTAATCGACTTTCTCGATTTTCATATTAACAATATGTCCTGGCCGGCATTTAATATCGCTGACAGCGCAATATTTATCGGTGCGGCGCTGCTGATTGTCGATATGTTTGTAAATCGTGAGAATAAACAAACCGCCTCAGATAGCCCGGCGGGTGAGTAGTAAACGGGAACTGATATGACAGACGCATTACGTGTAGGCGAAAATTGTGAAGTGATTTTGCATTTTGATCTGAAACTCGAAGATGGTTCAGCCGCCGACAGCACCCGCGTGAATAGCAAACCTGCCAAGATGGTGATTGGTGACGGCAGTCTTACGCCGAATTTTGAGGCGTGCCTGATGGGGCTTAGCAAGGGTGACAAGAAAGCATTCAAGCTGGCGCCGGAAGACGCGTTCGGCATGCCTAATCCGAATAACATACATTACATGGATCGCAGCCGGTTTGATACTGACTTAAAGATTGAAGAAGGAATGATCCTGGCTTTTACCCAACCGGGTGGGGCCGAAGTGCCTGGAATTATTCGCAGTGTGGCAGGCGATTCTGTTACTGTGGACTTTAATCATCCGCTAGCCGGGCAAACAGTTATTTTTGACGTAGAAATTATTGATATTCGCCTGCGAACGGCGGACGCGTAGGAGCATAATATGCAAATCCATCTGGCCAATCCCCGCGGTTTTTGTGCGGGTGTAGACCGTGCAATCACTATTGTTGAACGGGCGCTGGAGATGTTTGAACCTCCCATTTATGTACGTCATGAAGTAGTACACAATAAGTTTGTAGTGGACGGTCTCAAGGAGCGGGGCGCGCTGTTTGTCGACGAACTTAATGAGGTACCGGATGACTGTATCGTGATTTTTTCTGCTCACGGTGTGTCACAAGCGGTGCGTAACGAAGCAGCCAACCGTGGACTGAAAGTGTTTGATGCAACCTGTCCACTGGTGACCAAAGTACATATGGAGGTCACCCGTGCCAGCAAGACAGGCACCGAATGTATCCTGATTGGTCACGCGGGTCACCCAGAGGTAGAAGGCACCATGGGGCAGTATGATAACCCCGAAGGTGGGATCTATCTGGTTGAATCAAAAGCGGATGTCGGCAGGTTAACCGTGAAAGATCCCGAACATCTTTACTATTGCAGCCAGACCACATTGTCAGTAGATGATACCGCCGATGTGATTGATGCGCTTCGTGAGCGTTTTCCGGCCATTCAGGGACCACGGAAAGACGATATCTGCTACGCGACGCAGAACCGGCAGGATGCAGTGCGTGAACTGGCTAACGACTGTGACATATTGCTGGTGGTTGGCGCACAGAACAGTTCTAACTCTAATCGCTTGCGGGAGCTGGCCGAAAAAGTGGGGGCGACAGCGTATCTCATTGCCGATGCTAACTGCATACAGCCGGCCTGGCTTGAGGGCGTTGAGCACGTAGGAGTCACCGCTGGCGCATCAGCACCGGAAGTGCTCGTAAAAGGCGTAGTGGACCACCTGCTTTCGCTGGGCGCTGTGAAAGCGACGGAAAGAGAAGGCAGAAAAGAAAACGTTGAGTTTGCTGTACCCAAAGAGTTGCGAGTGAAACAAGTCGGGTAGTGTTGTCAGGCAGTCTATATTGGAAAAAGGTGAACGCGAGTTCACCTTTTTTGTGAGATGGCGTTTGCCGCTGTCAGCTGCCGCAGCCCTCTTAACGTGTCACCGTTGGTTCTGGGCTACTGCATAGGATGAATTAAGTGCAGCAACACTACCGCCTCCTACCAGCATTCTGTCGGCGTCTTGTTCATCGACTGATCTAAGTTAATGGTGGTGCAGGCGGTGTCTTTAAGCTGCGCGCCCTTTGCCGTGGCGACCAGAGTGTACGTAGTCGCACTGACATTACTAACAGAAAAGGTATAGAACTCGGTTGGGGCTACGCCAAGTTGTGCTGCGGAAGCATAGCTGTTGTTCTCCAGCCGATAAGCTTCCTGCTCCATCTTAAGCTGCATGAGCTCGGTTCTGGCATCTGTACGTCGGGATTCACGAATATGCTCCATATAGCTGGGCACCGCAATCGCGCCAATAATGCCCACTATGGCAACGGTAATCATTAGCTCAACGAGCGTCCAACCCATTTGATTCTGGTTATATTCTTGCTGCTTCATACGTGATCATCACTTCCGATACGTTGGTTAAGATAAATTTCACTTACTATATTTCAAAGACCATCATTAGTCTGATGGCATAAATATAGTCCATTCCTTACGAAAGTAAGGTTTCAGGTTTTATTCGAAGGTATGGGTGGAACAGTGAAGCGCCAAAAAGGGTTAACATTGCTTGAATTGATGATCACGATAGCTATTGTCGCTATCGTGGTGACGCTCGGTGCCCCCTCGATACTCACCGCGCAGCGCAATCTGGCGCTGTCTGGCGCGGTAGAGAACAGCTATTTCGCGCTTCAGCAGGCGCGGAGTCATGCGGTAAGACAGTCCTCAGACATTCTCGTCGACTTTTCTGATAACGCAGGGTGGTGCATCGGCACTACCGATCAGGGAGACTGCGACTGCAACGTCGCCGCAAGTTGCACGGTTGACGGGGTCGAGCAGGTGCTCAGCAGTGAAGATTTTCCACATATTCAGATGCAGAACGTGAATTTTGGCGCCGATGATCAGGCAGTCTTTGATGGTACCAGAGGTCTGAGCATTGGTAGTGCCGGTACCCTGGAATTCAATGATGGTAACAGAACGGCCAGGTTGTCATTAAATGACGTTGGCCGGGTGAGTATATGTGTTGTTGCCGGCGATCTTGGGAATTACGAACCATGCGCACTATAAGCAAACAGAAAGGTCTTACCCTTATCGAAGTGCTGCTTGGCATGGCGCTGGGTGTTGCAGCACTGACTGCGGTAACATCATTAGTGGGATATGGGATTGGGGTCAACGCAAACCTGATTGCCAGTTCCAGAGTGAACGAAGAAACCTCGAACGTCTTATCGCTAATGGTTCGGGATATACGCCGGGCCGGTTACTCCGGGGATACGCTGGACATGCTCAGTGACCCCGCAGCAAACCCATCCCCCTTTGCAGACTCAATCACTATCAGTGCATTGGCGGGGGAGGCGGCCAACAGCTGTATCCTGTTTTCCTATGATGCCAATAATAACGGGGTTTTGGATGGCGGCGCCAACGGCGAAAATTTTGGCTACAGATTGCGGGAGAATACGGTTGAAATCCGTCAGGGCGTTGCTACCTGTGAGGAAAACGGCTGGCTCACGCTCACCGACCCGGACGTGGTGTCAATTGATGCGCTGACTTTCGTGATGGGGCAAACCATCGAAAATGGGATTCCAACGACGACAATTACCCTGAATATGCAGGCAGAACTGGTGACCAATGACGATGTCTCCAGGCAGTTTACGACAGAAATTCTGGTGAGAAATTACGATGGTTAATGGTGTCGCTTTACCACAACGTCAGTCAGGCATGGTGATGCTCACGGCAGTGTTACTGCTACTGGTGCTTGTCACGCTGGTGACCTTATCTACCGGTAAAATAAAGTCTTTTGAGCATAAGATCCTACTGAATACACAAAACTATCAGATGGCGTTCAGCACGGCGGAAGCCGGTCTTTCCCATGGATTAAGCCGGCTTAGCGAAGATCCTGATTGGGATGGCACGGCGATTACTGATACGCTACCTGCACAGGGCACCTTCACGGTTTCCGGTGTCAGACAGACTATCTTGCGTGATTCCGCAGTATTACGAATGATCACACTCACTTCTACCGGCAGTTCTCCTGATGGGTTGTCATCAGTCGTACAGTCGCAGCAAGCTATCCAATACTCCATTCTGGCTAATCCCCCCGACGTGCCCCTTATTGTGGCAGGAGGCCTGGATGTCGGTGGTAATTTCGAGGTAGCAGCAAACCCAAATGGCGGTGGTGAAGGGGTACCGCTTTCGATTTGGACTGATTTAGATGTCGACATGAATAATGGTAGCGGGACGACATGCGGGTTACAGGAATTCAGTGACGGTAGTTGCAGCAGCTCTCCATACTCAGAAAAAGGGTTTCAGGATTTAGATATTCTGGACAATGATCCGAATTTTCCGGATGACCTCATGGAATATTTATTTAACGTCCCTGAAACAGAGTGGCCAGTGCTGCGCTCTGAGGCAGAAGAGTTGTACACCAACTGCAGCGCATTAGGGCCAAATTCTGTGGGACTGATTTGGATAGACGGTGACTGCTCACTTAACTCGAATGTCATTGTGGGTAGCGCAGATGATCCGGTCATATTGGTTGTTACCGATGGAGACTTGTCTATGAACGGCGGTGCGGAGATTAATGGCATGGTGTTTTCATTTCGTAAGCCGTCCACGGTTGCTGATTTTGAACTCAATATGATTGGTGGCGCACGGGTCAACGGTGTAGTGGCATCAAATCACCCCGTGGGGCATGCCAATGGTACTTATAACTCAGTGTATGATGCTGACGTTCTGGCAGGGCTGCAGGAAAATGATGCGTTTCAGAGAGTAGCGATTGTGCCGGGGAGCTGGCGTGACTTTTAGGGGTAGTAGTATGAGAGGTTTTACGCTCGTTGAAGTTTTAATTGCTTCACTGATTATCGTGATTGGTGTAACCGGGTTTGTCACCCTACAAACTGAGTTTATGCGATCCGACGCCAAGCTTAACTTGCGCAACGTCGCGTTGCAGTTAGCGCAGGAAAAAATGGACGACTTAAAGCAGTTCGACGTGCTTGAAGTCACTGCCGGAGAAGCAGCATACAACGATATTGAAGACGATGTGGGTGGCGCGCTTGGCGCTGGCAATGTGGTGGTTAACATCAAGGCTGACAACAGAACGTATACGTTCACCCGTAACTGGACGGTGCTGGATCAGTACTATATTGACACAGATGCGGATGGTGAACCGGATACCTGGCTGGATGAAGGTGACCCCGGTGTTCCTGTGCCTGCTCCTGACGTGTCCGGACAAAAGCGGGTGGCTGTTACCGTTAGCTGGACCGATCACGAAGGCGCAGCGAAGTCGCTTGTGGTGGAGAGTAATATTCCGCCGGTACCAATGGCCAGAAGTTTTCAGGCAAATAACGAAACTGACAACGCAAAAGCGCAACCGAAAGTGGCTTACACGCCGGGGCTGGCGCCGGATGTTATTTCGTATGAGTTAGGTAACGGTGAAAGTATCGAAACCAGTAAACCGGTTCCTGATATCGATAATCAGGGCGAGAATAACATTGTTCAGTTTGAGACCATCCGCTACATCGACCTCCCGGGACAAACCGATAAACTGGAGCAGGAAGACTTTCTGACGGTGAACTGCACGTGTAAGCTGGCGGGTTCAGGGCAGGGAATGACGCCTAGCATGACCGTATTTGATGGTTCTGAACTGGTTGTAAAAGAAGGCGAAGAAGTCAACAAAATGACCGGCGTGCTGGATGGGAACCAGCAGCCATCCGTATGTACCACCTGTTGTAATGATCATCATGACACCGCGTCAATGGTATCGAGCGAACAGTACTACAGAAAAGAAGATGGGTTGCCGCATGGTCATTACAAGCGCCAGAGTGATGGTAGCTTTGTGAAGGCGGTATCAACCGGCGATGCTTATGATGAAGTCTGCCGCTTCAAACGCGTGGATGGCTACTTCCAGATTTATCCTGACTGGGAGCTGATCGATATTATCGAATTCAGTGATCGCTATTTGCTCGATACTGATGCCTTGTCGGCGTACACCAGCTATACCGAATCTGTTGTTGCCGCCGAAGTCCAGGGTAACCCAAAACCGGCTAAGCCTGCCGACAGATCATTTACCGTCGCCCCCGGAGGATATCAGTTGATCTCACGCGGTATTTACTTAGACCGTATGACCACAAGTCACAAAGCGGCTCTGCGTGAGATGATTTCAAGCGGTAAAACAGACTGGAAAGCGTATGCGCCATTTTACGATGTGAATCTCACGCTGCTGGCGGACTGGCGGTCTTATCAGACCAGCGTCGCCACAGTGACGAATGAAGCGATTGAAACCATCCTTGACCCGGTCAATGATTTTTATGGTACGTATAGCCGTGGTAGGGTAGAGGCGTTGTTTGATGGTACTGCGACCATGCGTACACGCGCTATGGCATTTAATGCTGGCATTACCGGTACCACCCCGGTGTCACCGTTTGAAATCTGGCAGTCTAAAAGTGATGACTCGCTTACGGTAACCGTAAACAGTAAATCGTCTTCTGAAAAGTTCTTCGCATTGATTGGTAATATCAATTGCGTGATAACGCTAAATGGGGTTACGGAAGCCTGTGAGACGAACAACAACAAGAAGGCGAGTTACGTCGATTTGGAACAGGTGAAAATCACTAACAGTCCTTCCCAGTTCTCTTGCCCAATCACGATTCCAAAAGGGAAGTCGACGCCGTTCTTCAGTTGTGAGAATGTGTCTGAGAACTGGACCGGTGATATTATCTTCGCCTTTAGCAAAACCGGCTATAACGTAACAATAAAAGTGCAGTATCCTGATGGTTCTGTTGTGGAATCAGATCGCATCACGCTTAGCAGCGGTTTGAACAGCACCTCTAACCAGGAGTACGGTATTATTATTGAAGTATCGCAACCTTAACTTCGTCAACATGGATGCAGCCTTTGACACGGAATAAACAACAAGGCGTTGGGCTGATAGAAATATTGGTTACCCTACTGATAATGACAGTAGGGTTGCTTGGGGTCGCTGCTTTGCAGTTTACCGGCTCCTTCGCGAATAAAGATGCGATAAACCGCACTCAGGCAGAACTGGTAGCGGAACAGGTTGCAGAACGTTTGCGTGCCGCTGCCAGGCCGGCCTCTCAGGGGGACGGCATCGTCGCTGCCAATGCGTATTTTTTAACGGATAACTATAACTTTTCCGGATTAAGCTGTAGCGGCTCAAATCCATATCGATGCCATTGTCTCAGCCTTCCTGCAGCTATCCCAAACTGTGAAACCGATACGTGTGATGAAAACGAGATGGCGTCCTACGACGGTTGGGCATTATCCTGCGCCAGCGTGCAAACAAATCCGAACATGAGTCTTGACGTCAGTTGTTCAGATAACAACGGTGCAGATGCCGATCTCTGTAGTGCCGGTTCCCGGATCCAAATCACGGTAACCTGGCCGGTGAGTAACTCTGCAAATCAGCAATATGCACTCAATGAACGATGCAGCCCTGACACAGGAGACAATAATGCCTGTGTGTTTAAGGACATCACGCTATGACTGAACGCAACGCAGGCTTCTCATTAGTTGAGCTGATGGTGTCACTGCTGCTTGGCACTATCATTACTTCAGCAATTATTCAGGTATTGGTCAGCAGTCAGGTGACAAGCCGTCTCAATCAGGCTGTTGCAGAAGTACAGGAGTCTGGTCGGTTCATCACTATGCGTCTGACCAACGAGCTGCTGGAAACAGGGCAATACGATGTGCTGACAGCAAATATCGATAGTAGCGTGGATACCGTTGTCGAATCTGCATGGGTACAGAATCACGCAATTGGGCTCGCCGGTGATTTTGCAACTAATACCGGGCTGGGCAGTACGCAGGGTGCAGGCGGTGCGCATGATGCGGTGGTGGTCAGTATGCTGGACACCCAGGACTGCACCGGTAATCAGCATGGTTATGCAGGAAACGCCTTTCATGTTGTGAATCACTATTATGTTACCGGCAATAAGCTTACCTGCAACGGCTTTGATGGCCGGGCACTACGGGGAATGAAAGCCTCAGCCTCTCCTTCATCTGCGGTGACCTTGCTGGATAACGTCGTTAGTTTTCAGGTGCAGTACGGCGTGAGCGACGGGGCAGAGGAATCTCAGGGACAGCCGGTGACCTATGCCACCGCTGACGAACTGCCAGCACTGAGAAACAATGGACAGCAGGTAGTTGCAATTCGCTTTGGCCTGCTATTGAGCAGTTACGAGGACCAGGTTACACAAACTGTCGCACCTGAATTTGCGGTGCTAAATGAAGCCAAAGTGTCGTTGGATAAACAGCATTATTATCAGGTTTTCAGCAAAACACTGGCGTTAAGAAATGTGAAAAACTTTGTGAGGAGCTCGCGATGAAAGAGCAGGGCCTGGTTATGGTTTTGGCATTATTAATTTTATTGTCACTGACGATTCTCGGGGTAAGCGCGGTTTCCAGCAGCCTGTCACAGTCCAAAATGGCGGTTGCTATGCAGCAGGGCGGTATGGCATTTGACGCCGCAGAAGCCGGCATTGCCGGTGTGTTTTTCGAGTCTGAAGACGAAGTGTTATTGGCCGACGATACCAAAACAGATCCGCTTTCCGAAGCCAGACAGGGAAATACTTACGATCCTGCTGTTAATGAGCTTCGCTGTACCAATGATGCTGACTGGACCAATCGGCACATGACAGCATCGGGCCTCGCGACAGGAAGCCAGCACAAAGCCACTGGGAACTATCAAACGACTCCCGCCACCCAGAGTTGGTCGCGCACCGCCTTCGTGCGTGAGCAGGCATGCCGGGGATCCAGTAATGTGATTGGTGGCAGTAACGTCACCTGCCATATTTTTATTATCCGTGGTTGTGGCAAAGTGACAGGTAGCTCGTCTATTGTCGCGAATTCTTTATCTGCATCCGTCATTGCGCCGGCCTCGCAGTAACATGAGGGCACCGCTATGAAATGGTTTAGTAAATGGTTTATTTGTACACTCATGTTCAGCTGTATCGGGTGGTCAGCATTCGGTGACGATTTAGATATTTATTTGGGGACGTCTTCGTCGGCAGTTACCTACAATCCGAATGTGCTGTTTATCATGGATACCTCCGGCAGCATGACAGCAACCGACGGTACCGAGCAGTCCCGAATGCTGCGGGTGCAGAACGCACTTAAAGCGGCGTTGGGGTCGGCAACCAATATCAACGCAGGCTTAATGCGATTCTCTGATTATGGTGGCCCGGTCCTGTTTCCCATCCAGGGAATTGATGAGCCAATACGACCAGAGATCGTGACCTCAGTTGCCGACGGAAATGATGATGCCTACGAAATTGATGGTAACGTTAATACCACCAATAACACGCTTGTTATCAGCTATGGGTCAAGCACGGTACATACCGGGCTGCGGTTTCAGGAGTTAAATATTCCTCAGGGTGCGACTATTACCAGCGCTTATCTTCGCTTTACCTCCGCACAAATGAACTTGCCTGCAACCTCAATCATCATCCGTGGGGAGTTAAGTACCGACAGCAGCAGTTTCAGCGGTGCCAGCAATGACATCTCTTCGCGGGCGCGAACGCTGAATGAAATAAACTGGTCTTCCGATAATGATTTTCCGGGTTCTGATGAGGTTATTGCCAGTCCGGATATTTCGGCCGTTATTCAGGAAGTGGTTGATCAAAGTGGCTGGTGCGGCGGGCAGGACCTGAGTCTGCTGTTGGAAGCCAGCAGTGCGGATAACGCCAGCGCCCGTTATGCCAGAGCGTATGACCGTGGTACCGGTGGCGCTGCGCAGCTGGTTATTTCTTATGACGAGTCTACCGCGACAGGCTGTGTCGGCGGCGAAGCCATTTATCAGATTTCATCGACGAAAAATAACGTTGAAGAGAAAGGTGATGGTTACGATGCTACCGGCAGTGAACTGACATTTTATGACTACTACAACGATTATATCGGCCTGCGCTTCGAGAACGTCAATATTCCACAAGCGGCAGTTGTTACCGAAGCGTATCTGGAGTTCACAGCATATGACAGTGACCGCTGGTATAGCGCCGGCACGCGAATTCAGGGGATTGCGGAAGACAATACCGATGATTTTCATCCCCATAAACGTTACATGGTCAGAAACCTGCCTAAAACCAGTGACGTATACTGGATTATGCCTGACTTTTATCGCAATCGTGATTATCAAACCCCGGATTTAAAATCGATAGTGCAGGAAATTGTCAATCGTCCGGGCTGGCAGCCAGGCAATGCGATGGGGTTTATACTCAGCGATTTCTATGGGCAGCGGGGGGCATATTCTTATAATGGACGGCCATCTTCATCGCCTCGCCTGGTAGTCAAGTTCAACGGCAGCGCGACGCCAGGGGCGACCTCGACGGTACGTGAACACTTAATCAGTAAGGTAGATGACTTACGTGCCAGCGGACTGACACCGATTGTCGATACGCTGTATGAAGCGGCAAGTTATTATGGTGGCATGCCGGTTTACTATGGTCTCTCGCGTGGCAACAGTAATGTTTCCAGTACGGTTAGACGCAATACGCGCGTCAGCCATCGTTCATCTTATCTTGGTGATGACCCGGTAAGGCCATGGGGATGTACTGACGACAACCTGTCAAGCAGTGACTGTATCAACGAGTACATTCCCAGCGGGGCGACCTACGTCTCGCCGGTGCAGGACTTGCAGTGCCAGACTAACAACCATATCGTTTTGCTGTCAGACGGTGAAGCCAATAATAACCACAGTGTTTATGAAATTGAAACGTTGCTTGGAAAAGGGTGCTCTGGTAGCGGTGGTGAGAAATGCGGCCTGGATCTGGTTAAAAACATCAGTAAATCGGATTCCTCTGTCATTGACCGTCGGGTAATTACTCACACCATAGGCTTCGCGGCCAATACTACAGCTAATAACTTTTTGAATCAGCTGGCGGTGCAGAGCGGTGGCGGTTTTTACAAAGCCTCCGACAGTACCGAGCTTCTAACCGCCTTCCAGACGATTCTGCGTTCAGTTAAAGACATTAATGCGACATTCGTGTCTCCGGGGGTAGCAGTGAACCAACTGAACCGCCTGACCCACAGGGACGATCTGTATTTTGCCTTGTTCAAGCCCGCAGAAGGGGCTATCTGGCCGGGGAACCTTAAAAAGTATCGCCTTGATGGTGACACGGTGTTAGATCAGCGCGGGTTAAATGCTGTCGACAGCGTGACGGGCTTCTTCGCAGAAGAGTCTCACAGTTACTGGTCGGTATTATCCGATGGCAATGATGTCCGTGAGGGTGGAGCGGCGAGTCAGTTAAACGCGAGCAGAAACTTCTATATATTTGACTCGACTGGCGGCATAGCCAGCTCTGGAAATCGTCTTCACGAAAACAACACCAGCATTACCGTTGAGGATATGGGCCTGACCACCGAGCCCGATCCTGAAGTGCTGCGCGACACGCTGCTTAAGTGGGCCCGGGGCGTAGACGTGAAAGACGCTGATGGCGACGGGGACATTACCGATGTGCGCTTCCAGATGGGCGATCCTATTCACTCTCAGCCGGTGATCGTGAACTACAGCGCGACAGACTCGGCCATTTTTGTGGCAACAAACCACGGGGTGCTTCACAGCATTGATGCCTACACCGGTGAGGAAAACTTTGCCGTGATGCCGCGTGAATTGCTGCCCAATGTGCTCGATTTCTATAAGGACAACTCCAGCTTCAACCATATATACGGACTTGACGGCGATATGGTGTTGCGGGAGAGCGCAGGACGCACATATCTCTATCTGGGAATGCGACGCGGAGGTCGAAACTACTACGTGTTTGATGTGACAGCTAAAACCTCTCCTGTACTCAAATTTAAAATTGAAGGTGGTAGTGCAGGCCTTGAGAAACTGGGTCAGAGCTGGTCGCGGCCGACAATTACCAAGGTGAATATTGGTGGTAGTGTTAGAAATGTGATGATTGTCGGTGGAGGGTACGACCCTGAACAAGATGGAAGGACGGTGCGGGCGCCTGATTCTATTGGCAACGGGGTATTTATGTTCGATGCCGATTCCGGTGCACTACTCTGGCATGCGAGTAACGCTGATGCTGATCTCAATTTAAGTAACATGAATTACAGTATTCCTGGCCGGATTTCCGTGATTGACCGTGACAATGACGGCCTGGCCGATCATATGTATGTGGCAGATCTTGGTGGTCAGCTATTCCGGCTCGATATTTATAACGGAAAATCCGGCAATGATTTCATTAAAGGCGCAAGACTGGCGGACTTTGGCGGCACGACTGCTGAAAATAACCGTCGCTTCTTCTATGGCCCCGATGTGACTGAGGTTGCGCTGGGCGATCAGATTTATTACGGCGTCGCGCTGGGAAGTGGCTGGCGGGCCTCTCCGCTGGATACGGTGGTAAATGACCGGTTCTACATGCTTAAAGATACCGGTGTGTTTGAGCTTGATGAAAATGGGCTGTATACACTGAATACCGGTGTTACTGAAAGCAGTCTGTATGATGCTACCGGCCACCTCTTAAGCAGTTCAGATCCGAGCCAAAGCGGGCTCGAGGCGGCAAAATTTGCGGATAAAGCGGGCTGGTATCTCAACTTATCAACCGATGGTGAAAAAGTATTGTCCTCTCCTTTAATTATTGACTACAAAATCTTTTTCACGAGTTATGTACCAGCCAGTAGCAGCACCAGTGCCTGTGCACCACCGACCGGCAATAGTCGCGCCTATCTGGTTAACATGTTTAATGGCAACGCCGTAGATGATCTCAACCAGAACAATATGCTGGATGCGGGGGATCGTTATGCGCAGTTAAAACAAACAGGTATTGCGCCGGAAACCAAAATCCTCATAGAGGAAATTGTTGAGCCTGTGGTATGCCTCGGGACTGAGTGCGTTTCTGCGGTAACCAAGACGGACGAGGATGGTAATGAAGAGGACTGCGGCTCTGACTTTGCGTGTCTGGCCCGAAACATCTATGGTAAATTTGAACGGATCCAGCGGCGAGCCTGGAAAACCGAAACAGAACGGGATTAAACAATGCATCTTGAGCAACGCGGGCAACAGGGCTTTTCACTTATCGAGCTGATGATTGTGGTTGCGATCATTGGCATTATTGCAGCCGTTGCCTATCCGTCTTACCAGTCGGTAATTAAAGATGGTTATCGTGGCAGTGGCCAAAGTGACTTGATGGCTCTGGCAGCCGCAATGGAACGCCATCACAGTGGTACTTTCACCTATGAAGGAGCCGCAACCAGCGGCGGTAACACAGGCAGCCCGGCTATTTTTTCCCCTTATTCTCCGGCGTCGGAGCCCGCCGAAAACAAGCGATATAACTTAACCATCGAAACTGCTGACGCCGTGTCTTACGAAATCAAGGCGACACCGGTAGGGGGGCAGTCAGGTGATGGTGCGTTGTATTATTTCAGCGACGGTCGAAAAGGCTGGGATAAAGATGCAAATGGTACGCTAAGCGCATCAGAATATTGTTGGGCGTGTTAGAAAGGCTATAGCTACCTGGGCCGTTTCTGAACGCAGCGGGTGGAGTCATGATATAGCCTTATTGGGCGAGGGTAAGTAGTCCGCCTAATTCAGGCACTATTTGCTGTCAGGGTTAAAGTCCTCAACCTGAGGGAGTTCTGCCGGACCGGAGTGCCACAAGACGACGCCGTGCTCGACGTTTCCAAGCGCCTCGTCGGGCAAGATGGAAACGGTGATGGTGGCCAGTTTCAACGCTGCAGGATGAGTCTTTAATGTTGTAACCTGCCAATGGCGCGCCATCGCAATGCTGCGACCGTCTTTGTTAATTGTCAGGTTACCAGCAGAAAGCTCACCGCCGGTATCTGTATCAATAGCCGCGACGGCGGCGTGCGACTGTAATGCCTGTGCATACAAATCACTGGCCTTAGCTGTCGCAAGGTTTCTGGCATCGTACCACAGCACAAGAGACTGGGTAGCCAGGATCTGACGCTGATAAAGTGAAAAGATGCCCAGGCAACTCAACGTAAACAACAGGGTGGCAATGAGACACTCTATCAGGCTGAAACCACGATTATACCTGCCTGCCACTAAAGCCTTAGAAATCATGCCAGCTCCCGGTCAGAAACGCGGTGCGCTGGGTGTAATGGGCATTTTGCAGCGCAGTCAGCGTGTTTTTGTCATAGATAACGCGCAGTGAGCTGCGAGCTGACAGCGGTTGTGCAATCAACGCTGCACCAATAATGGTACTGGTCTCGTGCTGAATAATATCCTTGTGTAACGCACTTGCTCGCGACAGCGTAACCAGCATCCCGGTCACGGTGACACCAGACGACAGGCTCAGGTGCCCATCTTCAATAATAAGCAGTACCGGATTGTCGTCAGAACCCAGATTCGCGCCAAGCGGCAAATGACAACTTCCGGTTACCCAGATTATACGAGCGCGTACTGAGGTAATATTCTCGCAGTCTGTGAGCGTATTGCTACCGGGTAAAACGTCCGCATGAAATGCACTTCGGCTTACTCCAAAAATGTACTTAACAACGTCATCCGGAAAGGGGGTGTCTGCAGGTCTCAGTGCGTGGCAACTTGCCATGGCGGTTGATTCACAGCGATGCTGCACAGCGACCGGTGATGCAAGTGCGTCTCGCGACCAGAAATCCAACTTGTCAGGGTGGGGGCGAACCAGCGTAATTTCTGCGTTCGGACTGATGCTGGCAGAGAATATTGCGGGTTGAGCCGGGGTCGCCCTTATTAACGGATACCTGACGACATTCATCGATTGTGTATATGACAATGACGATGCCGCACTCCTGGCCGTGGCCGACAGCGAAAAAAAGGTTGTTGCCGCACCGCGAATATCAACATTCCTATGTTCTCTGATGATGCTTTTTTGGGTGGCTGACAGCGCAGTTTGCCAGCGCATCGTTGCGCCAAGGGCATTATGGGTTACCGCCAGCGATGTTGAGGATGTCAAGTGAAGCTCACTGCGCTCTATCTCGCGCTGCAATGTGACAGCATGATGGCGCAATTGCTTCGAGTAGGCCACTACCGCTGTCGTCACGAGTGTCAGCAGCAAACAGACCGGCACAAGCAACGTCGTGCCTTGTTGATATTTACAAGTATGGAACATTAGCGACATCCACACGGAACCGAGTCTGGTGCTGCAGTGATGGTGAGGCGACAGAGTGTGCACGAAGGGCAACTTCGAAAAACACCCCATAGGTCGAAGGGTAGGGACCGTCTATGGAAAAATTGGTGACCGCCAGCTTCCCCGGCGTGCTGAGATCCTGCCAGCCAGACTGCCTGCACCCGCGACCCGCCATTCTGTATTCGATGGTGTTGTCTCTGAGTCGAAACCCTAGCAGCTCTGCAGGTGACGAACTATCCTGCGCGCCGTTCTTGTTTTTATCGTAAGAAAATGTGAAGCAGCTTTGGCTGGCTTCTCCTGGAAAAGCATCTATCTCAATGCTGCCAAAAACTTTTGCTTTATCTGGTGTCAGAAGGTAGTCAGTCAGCGGCAGGCTGATAAAGCCGGCCCGACGAAGCTCGGTGGAGATAGCCTGTTCAATGAGTGAGATTTCTTCCAGCAAAGCCAGTTTGTGTTGCAACACGGTTTGGCGTTTCAGGTGACTGACACTGATACTTGTTGCGCTAACAAAAAACGCGCTGCTTATAGTCAGTGCCATCATCAGTTCGGTGAGCGTAAACCCTCGCGCTACGAGCATGCAGGAAGACCACCGGCAGGAGGCGTCATACAGAAGCGAACCCGGCCCAGATTGCTGAGTATTACTTTGCTTTCAAAGCCCCCGGCGTAAATGGAGAGGGTATTTGCAAAGCCCATGCTCATTCCCTGTGTAGCCTCAAACTTCGCCAGTGGTGTGGTATGTCTTCCAGCCGTCAGGTAGCTGTTCGCAGAGTCAGCCACAAGAAGATAGTTATCTGGAAGTGGCTTACAATGACGTCCCGAATGGCAGTCGCACCTGGCCGAGTGGCTTAATCTTATACACCAGTTTTTGCCCGCCACTGCAGAGACGTAAACAGGCTCTCCTGTTTGTACCGCCTGTTTGCTGGCAATGCTTAGCATCTGTCCGACAGCCCGTGTCTGACTGACCACATGCTGGCGTTGGAACCACTGGTAGAAAGACGGCGCTGCTGCGCTCAGAATGATAATAACCAACGCAATCGTTGTCAGGCATTCAAGTAACGACATGCCCTTGTGTGATGATGAACTGATCCTTTGCTCACGTTTCATTTTTATCTTCCAGTGTTAACGTGTTGCCATTGTATCCAAAGCGAAAACGCCGGATAGCTGAACTGTGGAGTAGAGTTTGGGCAGGTGAGAGGCTTGCCATTCTGGTGCAGGTCAAGACAGCTGGCTTACGGCAGTGTCAATGGCAGCCTGGGTTACAGCGTCGTCGCCATGAGAACGGCGTTGTGTATCGTTAAGACAATCAGGGAGGAAGTATGAAAACAACCGGAATGACAGTCATCGAATTGGTTATCGTGCTGGCAATTTGCGGTATTCTGGCAGCGATCGGCAGCGCGTCTTATTCTTCGCAACGTCATACGCAAAGGTTGTATGCCATGCGCGCAGCGCTCATTCATCTTGAGGCCGAGCAGGCTAATCAGCTTTTGCTGACACAAACCTATGCAACGTCAATGCCAAGCGTGAATGACAAACGATTTTCTATTCGGGTGATGAATGCTGACAGCCGGGATTTTACTATTAAAGCAACAAGCGCGACTGACACCGGAAGTGGTTGTGACGAGCTTACTATTACCAGTACCTCGCGTCAGCCTGACAAATGCTGGAAATAGTCCTTTTTGAGCATAACTATCCGTTAATGGAGTGTAACGCATTGTCGTCAATGCTCAGTGACAACGCGGTCTCATGAATGACAGGCCATTATTGAAACCTCAGCGCTGGCTAGGAACAGCTCAGGTTTGCCCCGGAGGCGTTCTCTTTAATACCATCATTATTGCTGTCGGTGGCTGTGGTAATACGTCCGTACATCGACATAAGCAGGGCTGAAGCGGTTTTGGCATCACCGCCGCTGGGACAAACCACAATTTCTGCGCTTTTGGCAATGCCGCCATTATCTAAAAACAACAGTGAGCCTGTAATTCCACTGATGCTGTTACTTTGACTCAGAGGATCCGCGCTGGCCAGCAAGCGTTCATCAGCATCGCGATTCCCATTACCGTTGTCATCGATAAATACCATTTTGGCATTGTTCCAGGAGCCCGAACAGCTCGTATAATTTGACGTAGGGCACAGGACAACGTCTGCTCTTTCATTGATCGCTGTAAAACGGGCCTGCCTGGCAAGCGCACTTAGATTGTTTACGTCTGCCGTGACCTTATTGCTTTTTAAAATAGATTGAACAGATGGCGCGACGACCGTGAGCAGGATTGCAATAATTGAAAGTGAAATTAGCATTTCAATTAACGTCATCCCGTAATGGCTGCGCATCAATATATCTCCGGAAACTTTTATCTCAGGTAAGCGTAAACTAAAATTATCTAATAAAGGTATCTGAAGTGAGGGGTGCGTCACTTTCAGAATACCCGCATAATAACAATGTGGTGCATTTTTGCACTAATTTGCGACGACACTCCCCCTTATGTATCAATCGTTTGCTGACATCAGCGTTCGCTTTAGCGTAAACTCAGCATATCAGGACGCCATTCTTAACAAGTGGATTTTACGATGCAGAAACAAGCAGTGATAGACGAGATGAGGGTGTTGCCTGAAATCGATGTAGATTTCGAAGTAGCACGCCGCGTGTCTTTTATTAAAAAGCAACTCAAGCAGTCAGGCTTAAATGCTCTGGTGTTAGGGATCAGTGGCGGCATCGATTCCTGCACGCTGGGCCGGCTTGCACAGCTTGCTGTGAATGAACTGAATGACGAGCATCACGAAACCTATCAGTTCGTCGCCGTGCGTCTGCCTTACGACGTGCAGGCTGACGAAGATGATGCACAGGCATCTATTGAGTTCATCAAGCCCACTGTGTCGCTAAGTGTTAATGTCAAGCCCGGCGCAGATGCCATCCACGATGTGACTACTGAAGCGCTATCTGGTGCAGGCATTTTGCCAGACAACCAGGGTAAACAGGATTTTGTGAAAGGGAACGTTAAAGCGCGTACCCGCATGGTGATCCAATACGAAATTGCCGGTATGGTTGATGGTTTGGTACTGGGTACGGATCACAGTGCGGAAAATATTACCGGCTTTTACACTAAATATGGCGACGGCGCTTGTGACCTTGCACCATTATTTGGACTGAGTAAACGTCAGGTGCGTCAGGTTGCAGAACACCTTGGTGCCCCGTCGAACATTATCCACAAAGCCCCCACCGCTGACCTTGAAAGCCTCACACCACAGAAAGCGGATGAGCAAGCGCTTGGTATGACCTACGATCAAATTGATGACTTCCTTGAAGGGAAGCAGGTTTCTGCTGAAGTGGAAGAGAAGTTGCTTTATATCTATGCGCGAACGCAACATAAACGCGTTCCCATTCCAACCATTTATGACGATGAGTAAGTTGCTATGAAAAAAATTGAAGCGATTATCAAACCTTTCAAAATGGACGATGTGCGCGAAGCGCTGGCTGAGGTTGGAATTGCCGGAATGACAGTGACCGAGGTGAAAGGATTCGGGCGTCAGAAAGGCCATACCGAGCTCTATCGTGGTGCAGAGTATCAGGTGGATTTTCTGCCTAAAATCAAAATCGAACTGGTATTGGCCGACGACATTGTCGATCAGGCAATAGAGGCAATTGAACAGTCAGCCAAAACCGGCAAAATTGGTGACGGTAAGATTTTTGTTTATAACGTCGATACGGCAATTCGTATTCGTACCGGTGAGCATGACGACGACGCGCTTTAAGCCGCCCTGGCGCCAGACGTTTCGTCACCGTATCGGGTAAATGAAAAAGGTGGCATCTGCCACCTTTTTGCTTTGTCGTATTGCTGCTCCTCAATATGAGCTTCAGCAATTAATGATCGTGACTGTGGCCATCTTTGCCATGTGCGTGACCGTGTTCCAGCTCTTCGGCTGTCGCGTCACGGATATCTACCACTTCTACTTCAAACGTCAGTGGCACACCCGCCAGCGGGTGGTTGCCGTCAACTACCACGTCTTCTTCTGTGGTTTCGATAACGACAACTGACTGTTCACCTTGTTGCGTAGTGGCGCGAAAAGACATGCCGACTTCTACTTCCATGCCTTCAAACATGGTTTTAGGTACGCGCTGTACCAGCGCATCGACACGATGTCCGTAAGCTTTCTCAGGCTCCACAGAAACTGAAAAGCTTTCGCCTTTGTCTTTACCTTCGAGCGCCTCTTCCAGACCTTCAATCAGAAAACGGCGGCCATGCAGAACTGTCAGTGGCTCTTTACCGAATGAAGAGTCCAGTTCGGTGCCGTCTTCCGCGGAAACTTTGTAATGCAGTGTGACGACGCTGTCGGAGGTTATTGTCATAATAGTTCCTGTTTGGTTGCAGTACTGGCCCTCGGCAACACAGTACTGGTGAATTTAAGGCTATTTGCGCCCTTTAATGTTACTGCCTTTCTCTTCTTCAACAGAGTAAGGCAAATTTATTGGTGTAAATTCGAGCTCCGGATTGGAAGCTAATCGATGCTTGTCTTCTGGCTGAGTGTCATTATTTAACACCGCCATGATCCAGGACTCTTCTCCCAGACATGCCGCACGAATAATGGTTCCGCCTCGTCGCCAGTTCTCACCAATTTGTTTTTCTACGATATCATCCACGGCCACAGATGTCGCCCCGGGAACGCAAAAGCTGTAGGCTGCGCGCTTGTTTTTGCCAAGAAAACGCGTTCGGGCCACGACTTCCTGCCCCATGTAACATCCTTTATCAAAATCAATGCCCGACAGCGCCTGCACGTTCATCATTTGCGGAACAAACTGATTCACGGACTCGCCCGATACATCGGGTTGCCCATTAGCAATCGCAATCGCTTCGAATACTGTGCTGTCGTACTCACTGATGGCTTCGTCATTGCGCATCGGCGTGATGATGGCATCTTCGTTCTTGGTCAGGATCCAAAAGCCGTTATTTGGGAAATCTGTTCGAAAAACAATGTCTGAGTCTGACTGTACCGATGTCATCACCGTATCCGGTAAGCTTGAAAAGTGCGATCTGAGATGTTCCTCTGCTTTCTCGCCTGTAACAAACCATTGGGTATAAGAGTCAGACGCATCTTCAATATCTACTTTTGAAAATACACCATATTTTTGCAACTGTGCTATTGAATGGTGCAGTGCGTCTTTGTTCATTAACAGCAAGGTCTTATCACCATGACGCAGTACGTTCATCAGGGCCCATGCTTTGCCCTTAAAGTCACAGTGAGCAGCGTGACGTACCTGCGAATCTGTCAGTGATTTGGTATTTACAGTCAGTTGCCCATGAAGGTACTCGTCGCATTGTTCACCCTCAAGGGCAATAACGCCATAATGTGTTAGTGAAATGACGGCATTGTTATTCCGTTCGCTTAAGCGCGAAAGCGTCGTCATGGTGATCTCCTGATCTACAAATAGTTCGGTAGAGGTACGTTACTGTCCAATTCTCGTAACCGGACTGACAGCAACAATTTCATTGTCATTAACATGGGGCGACATTGCCATTATGCAAGGGAGGTAGCCAAATTCCTGTTAAAAGGACAGTGATTTCGTTGACTTACGCATGATATGATTTGAGCGTCAATAAACTAAGTAGTGATCTATGTTTACACCCAAACGATTTGCACGATTGAAGTGGGCATGCCGCCGCGGCATGCTGGAACTTGATGTCTTATTGCTGCCTTTTGTCGAGGAAGCGTTTAGTGATCTGCCCTATGAAAAACAGGAAACGTTCGAGCGACTGCTCACTTGCGATGATCCAGACCTGTTCGCCTGGTTTATGGGGCATCAAAAGTGTGAAGATCCGGAACTGGCAGAAATGGTGGACATCATAATCAAGCGTGTCAAAGTCTAATCTGACAATCTTTTCGCTGTGCCGTTATCCAGTCGACAGGTTAATTCCGGTTGGCATCACTGGGCTGGTTATAATGATGATGCCCGAGCCCGTATGGAGCTGGGTACCACAATGGCTGGCGTGGACCATTCTGGTGTCAGTGTGCGCACTGGTTGTCGCGACACCCACATCGCATCGTCCTGCGGCAGAGCAATTTAGCCTGGATGAGGCGGGAGTACTTATCCGCACGGCAATTGACCGTGTACCGGTCGATGAACATCCCTATGTTATCGGTCATCAATCCAGAGTTACCGCACTGGCCATTTATCTGTTGCTCAAACCAGCAAGAGGACGTTTGGTTCATCGCTGGGTTTTCAGGTCTCAGTGTTGCGAGCGTGATTACCGGCAATTGTGTCGGCTGATATCGCGTATATCGCGACCTGACAGGGAGAATACATGATTTCTTTATATTTGCGTGCACTGGCAAAGCGGGTGGATAAAAAACCATTACAGCAGTTTAAACCGCCACAGTTGCCGGTACGAATTTATAACAAGACCATTTCGATTAACCCTGAGCATTATGCCGGGTATTGCGAACTTGTGGGCTGGGCGAAAGAGAAAAGCTTTCATCCCTGTTATCTGCAAACGTTGTCACTGCCCTTACAAATGGCGTGCTTGCTGGATAAAAAAAGTCCGTTTCCTTTATTGGGGCTGGTCCATATCAGAAATACCGTCACCCAGTATCCTTGCGATAAGCATTTGCCACTGGAGTTTCGCGTTCGCTTTTCCGGTGTCAGGCAACATCCGAGAGGCTGGGAGTGCGATGTGAATATTACCGCGCTTCAGCACGGCCAATGTGTTTACGATGCGACCAGCACTTATTTGACCCGCGTTAAGGCCTCCCATGTGGAGCCAGCCAAAGTCAGGGCGGCCCGGGAGGTAAGGGGCACGACGAAAGCGCTTGAGGGCCCCGTATTATCGGTAATTTCCGTCCCCGAAAATACAGGGCGCCGGTATGCGCGCGTATCTGGCGATTATAACCCCATACACTTAAGTCATCTGACAGCGAAAGCGTTTGGATTCAAACGCGCGATTGCTCACGGTATGTGGACCCTCGCCCGGTGCTATGCAGCGCTCACAGAAAATGCGAACACTGACCAGCAGCCAGTGCAACTGGACGCCGAATTTGAAAAGCCCGTTTTTCTTCCGGCATCTGTGCAACTTGTGAGTGACACGTCACATGACAGTGATGACAACCATGTTGTGGGTTTCAGACTGATATCTGATGACAGCGAACATTACCATATTCGCGGGCAGTTGCGGAGGTTTCACATCAAGACCTGATTATCGTTGAGGCTTTCTGAATAAAAAGCTGATAAGGCAGTGGTCACCTTCGGTTTAACAAAAAACTCTCTCTGCGTGCAGGGTATGCCCAACCAGAGGCATGTTAGTGCGTTCTGGCCCGCCGGAAAATGTAGGTTTAATAAACCATAGCGCCATGGAATTACGGCGCATGGGGTTTGTGAAGCAGCACCGAGGTTATCTGGTGCTACTTCTCAGGTACTGAGGGTACCGGGTTCCGTTTGCTGCCGGTTTTTCGACGGTGTCAGAATGGACGGTTCTGCCTTGTCACTGGTGTCCGGGTAATCCAGATTAAAGTGCAGCCCCCGGCTTTCCTTTCGTTGCATTGCACACCTGACGATAAGCTCAGCGACAGTTACCAGATTGCGCAACTCCAGCAGGTTATTACTTACCCGGAAGTGCGCGTAATATTCCGCAATTTCCTGCTCCAGTAACTGAATGCGGCGCATGGCGCGTTCAAGGCGTTTGTTAGTTCGAACAATACCGACATAATCCCACATGAATAGCCTTAGTTCATGCCAGTTGTGTTGGATGATAACCTCTTCGTCGGAGTTGCTCACCTGCGATTCATCCCAGGGCGCAATAGGTTCCTCCGCCGTCACGTCCTGAAGCCGGGTCAGGATGTTTTCCGCTGCGGCAGTGGCAAAAACCACACACTCTAACAACGAATTTGAGGCCATCCGGTTGGCTCCATGCAAGCCGGTGTATGCGACTTCACCAATGGCATACACGTTGTTCAAATCGGTTTTGGCGTTAAAGTCCGTCATCACGCCGCCACAACTGTAATGCGCGGCCGGGACAACCGGAATAGGCTCACGGGTAATATCAATACCCAGGGACCGGCACTTACGATAAATGTTGGGGAAATGCTTTACGATAAAATCAGCAGGTTTATGGCTGATATCCAAGTACATACAATCTGCACCCAGACGCTTCATCTCAAAGTCTATGGCGCGGGCTACCACATCCCGCGGTGCCAAATCGCCGCGTTCATCAAAGCGTGTCATAAACGGTGTACCGTCGGCGTGACACAGCTTTGCCCCTTCACCGCGAAGCGCCTCCGTAATCAGAAAGTTTCTGGCCTGTGGGTGATAAAGACAGGTTGGGTGGAACTGATTAAATTCCATATTTGCTACCCGGCAACCTGCTCGCCAGGCCATCGCAATCCCGTCACCGCTGGACACATCGGGGTTGGAGGTGTATTGATAGACTTTGCTGCCGCCGCCAGTGGCCAGCGTAATAAATTTAGCCCGGATGACTTCGACATGTTCCTGTTGTCGATTCCACACATACGCCCCGTTTATCTGGCCGGGAGTCGTTTTGGAAGGGATAAGGTCGATAGCATTATAGCGCTCAAAAATATGAATGTTCGGGTGTGCCGACACCGCATCATTTAACGTCACCTGCAGCGCTTCACCTGTGGCGTCTGCTGCGTGCAGAATGCGGCGGTGGCTGTGCCCGCCTTCACGAGTCAGGTGATAACGTTCTTCGCCCTTGTCGTCTTTCTCAGTGTCAAACGGCACACCTGAGCCAATCAGCCAGGTCAGTGCTGACTTAGCACGCTCGGCGGTAAATCTCACTGCGGCTTCATCGCACAGGCCGCCACCGGCAAGGAGCGTATCCTGCACGTGTGCATCAATTGAGTCCTGCTCATCGAAAACCGCGGCAATGCCGCCCTGTGCGTAGCGGGTAGAGCCTTCGTTACGATCACTCTTACTCAGCACAATGACGTTGCAGTGATCGGCCAGCTTTAAGGCCAGACTTAATCCGGCTGCTCCGCTTCCGATAATCAATACATCGCAGCGGTGTTCAATGGAACTTGATGCACTAGGTAGTGAAGACAACACTGATTTCATGTATTTTTAGCATAGAAATTAAAAGCTAAGGTTCGGCAAGTCTAAAGGATGAGGTGTAAAACACAATCGCGTTTGGACCGATAGGGACGTTTTTTTAAAAAAAACTGCCCGCATATAGAACTTTTATAATAGTGGATAGTCTACATGTACGCTTGCGAGAGCTATCGTGTAGTAGACGTTAAGGAGTAATAGCTCGAATGAGCGAGCAGATAACCGATCAACAATTAGTTGAAAAGGTCCAGAGTGGCGATAAAAACGCCTTTAATCTTCTGGTTACCCGCTATCAGCATAAAGTGATGCATCTGGTATCACGGTACGTGAAAAATACCGGTGACGTGGCAGATGTTACGCAAGATGCGTTTATTAAAGCCTATCGTGCCTTGCCAAATTTTCGCGGTGACAGTGCCTTTTATACTTGGCTTTATCGCATAGCGGTTAACAGTGCTAAGAATTATCTGGTTGCACAGGGGCGTAAGCCGCCCGCCAGTGACGTCGACGCAGATGAAGCCGATTATTATGAAGGCAGTGATGCCTTAAAAGAACAGTCGACGCCGGAACGCAGTGTGTTGACGGACGAGATTGAAGCTACCTTGTTTCGCGTGGTTGAGAAACTACCAGATGATTTACGCATGGCGATAACGCTGCGCGAAATAGAGGGCATGAGTTATGAGGAAATCGCCAATGTGATGGCGTGTCCTGTCGGTACGGTCAGGTCAAGGATTTTCCGCGCCAGGGAAGCGATTGATAAAGTTATACAACCGTTGTTAGAAAATTGAACTTTTCTGAAATGAAGGTTACTAACAGCTGTGTTAGGGTGGTAAATGATCACTATGATCAGGATTTGAGCATATGACGCAACAGCAAGAAAAATTGTCCGCATTCATGGACGGTGAAACCGAAGGCAATGACATCATTGATGCAATTAAGCAAGATGACGCATTGCGAGCCAAGTGGCAGCGTTATCACGTGATTCGAAGCGGATTGCGCAAAGAAGCCAGCGTAGCGCCGCAATTGGATATCACGGCAAGCGTAGCAAAAGCGCTTGAAAACGAGCCTACTATCATGGCACCGAAGAAGTCACGATGGCGTAAAATCCCGGTATTGGGAAGTGTGGTGCCGTTTGCTAAGCAGTCTGGTCAGTATGCCGTTGCCGCTTCAGTCGCAGCAGCACTAATTCTGGGTTACCAGCAATTTAATCAGCCAGTAACGCCAGATGAGCCGTTTATGACTGCACCGACAGTGATGCCGCAGGGCGGGTTGTCGCCAGTCAGTCTCCAGCAAACCAGAACGTTACCGCGTAACGATATGGCAACGATGCTTGAGAAAAAGCGCAAGGTGAATGCACTCATTGCGGATCATGAGCAACAGGTGATGTTGAAGCAGGCGGAAGAGCAGAGCGAAGAAGCCAAGCGAAACAGCGGTTCTGAAGACAGTCCACAGTAATTAAATGATTAATAATTGTCGTAATGTACCAGCCTCTCTCCGGCTGGTACGTTTGTTTTCAAGGGGAGTAAAACTCGCCGCGTTAACGTCATTAACGCTAAGCGCAGCCTTTGCACAGGATAACGCTTCTCAGCCAGATGCCATTCTGACTGAAAAGGAACAGATCCAACAGTCTTCGCAAGCGCAAGACGTTGGTCCGTCCCAGTCTGTCCAGGCCCAGCCTAGTGAGCCCCAGCCTGCAGAGACCCAGTCTATTGAGACCCAGTCTATTGAGACGCAGTCTACTGAGACCTATCCTCCAGGGAACCAGAACTCAGGTTTCCCTGCAGGAAACGTTACACCAGAGATGACAACGTCAGACTGGTTGGCCCGACTTACGACGGCTACCCGGCAACTGAATTTTCAGGCATCCTTTGTACAAAGCCGTGCTGGTCAGGAAACGGTGCCTTATCTGTGGCGCCATGCTGTAATGCAAGACGGTCGCACTATGGAACAGTTAAACCTGCAAAACGGGCCCGGCCGTGAGCTTATTCGCGATGGTGATGTGGTTAGCGTGTTTGAACCAGATGTGCCTCCTTACAGCCTTCGCTCAGAGTATATCAACGGCCCCATACCCAGTGAGTTACTGTATCACCCCGATAGCCTCAGAGACGGATACGAGTTCGTCAGTGTTGGACGAGCCCGCGTAGCCGGGCGGCCAGCACAGCAAATTCGTATTGTCAGCCGTGATAACAGCCGGTTTAACTATCAATTGTGGTTGGATGAGAAAACCGGCATGTTACTTAAGCTGAATATGCTGGACTTGCAGGGCGTGTTGCTGGAGCAAATTCAGGTAACCGCGCTGACCATCACAGACAGCCCTCACGAATATTTTCATCGCGTCAATCAGGCATCATTGCCCAAGCCAATGGCAATTTCAGCAGCCAAAACCCGCGAGCACAACTGGGAAGTCACCTACTTGCCTACTGGTATGGAGGAGGTGCGCAGAGATATTCGTCGCCTGGCGCTCACGGGTCAGGTTGTCGAGTACAAAATGTTCAGTGATGGGCTGGTAGATGTGTCTGTTTATGTTCAGCCTGCGAATGAGGCATTAGGATCAGATCTCGTGTTACGGCACGATTTGAATACCTTCCTCACGCTCACAGACGGCAAAGCTCAGGTCACGGTAGTGGGAGAGATTCCGCCGAAAACTGCACAGTCTATAGCAACTTCACTGTCTCTGACCGGGAGTGAAAATTGATTACGGAAACGGCTACTGTTGTTGCGGTTGAGGGGGATCGGATAACGGTTGAAGCGGCAATCAAAACAACCTGTTCAACCTGTCAGGCCCAATCAAACTGTGGCACCGGCGCAATTTCCCGAGCTATTGCGCCGAAAACACAACAACTGACTCTACAGTCTCCCATGCCTGTTAATGTTGGTGACACAGTGAGTGTTGGTATTCCCGAGTCGGGTATTGTCAGTGCATCGGCTCTACTTTACATAGTGCCCTTACTGGTATTTTTGTTAAGCGCCGCGCTTTTCAATACCATGCTTCCCGCTATTGGACTTACCAGCGAGCTGTGGGTGCTGGCAGGCGCAGGATTGTCCACTCTGGCTGGTTTTGTGGTTATCTCGGGTTTACTGAAGAAAATGGACGGGGCGAAATTTCAGCCCGTGCTGCTCTCTAAAACCGATGCCAAGCGGGCTGGCGCATAGCAGGTAAAAACAACCTTCATCGCATTACAATAACCTTTCAGATATTTATGGCGGGCTCACTTGACGCAATTCCTGCCGCTATTTAGCGACTATTCGCTGACTTCATTCGCTTTTCAGCCAATAAATCGGTAAAATCCGCACGCTCCGCGCTGGTCACTGAAATCACAGGAACGGCGTGGAATCGCTGCGCTGGGAAGCCAAGGCAGCGAGGTAATATCAATCCACATAGATAACTGTTCAGCATGGCGAAATCGGGTACGTGCTCGCTTACGTAAGAATGAATCAGGACACGTTCGCGTAGCGGGCTGGCTTAGTTACTCGCAACGGGAATACGCAGGCGTCAGGCGTGCCGTTATCTACGTGGATTGGTCATAGTTTAACGTTAATTTTTTTGCAGGTATTTTCCAGCATTATGCAACATTCGCACATTCGTAATTTTAGTATCATAGCCCATATCGATCACGGTAAGTCCACGTTGTCTGATCGTCTAATCCAACACTGTGGTGGACTGGCCGATCGCGAGATGGCAGAGCAGGTGCTCGATTCTATGGATATCGAACGTGAGCGTGGCATTACCATCAAGGCGCAGAGTGTAACGCTTAACTATACCGCCCGAGATGGCGAGACCTATCAGCTGAATTTCATTGATACGCCTGGGCACGTAGACTTCACCTATGAAGTGTCACGGTCACTGGCGGCTTGTGAAGGTGCACTGCTGGTGGTTGACGCCGGCCAGGGTGTTGAGGCACAAACGCTGGCGAACTGCTACACCGCCATCGATATGGATATGGAAGTCGTGCCTATCCTTAACAAAATTGATCTTCCTCAGGCTGAGCCCGATCGTGTTGCCGAAGAAATTGAAGATATTGTCGGTATCGATGCCGTGGATGCAGTGCGCTGCTCTGCAAAGACCGGGGTTGGTATTGAAGATGTGCTGGAAGTCATTGTAAACAAAATTCCCCCACCGGTAGGCGAGCGTGAGGCACCGCTAAAGGCGCTTATTGTTGATTCATGGTTTGATAACTATCAGGGCGTGGTGTCACTGGTCCGGATCATGGAAGGCGAGCTGAACGTAAAAGACAAAATTCAAATCATGTCGAACGGACAAACCCATCAGGCAGATAAAGTGGGTATTTTCACGCCTAAGCCGGTAGATACCGGCGTGTTACGTGCCGGAGAAGTTGGCTTTGTGATTGCAGGTATCAAGGAAATTCATGGCGCGCCAGTGGGCGATACCATTACGTTAGCGAAGAAACCCGCTGACAAGATGCTGCCGGGCTTTAAGAAAGTGAAACCTCAGGTATATGCCGGTGTATTCCCCATCAGCTCAGACGATTATGAAGATTTTCGGGATGCGCTGGCCAAGTTAAGCCTGAATGATGCTTCGCTTTTCTACGAGCCAGAGAGTTCTGCCGCACTGGGCTTTGGTTTCCGTATTGGTTTTCTTGGCATGCTACACATGGAAATCATTCAGGAGCGCCTTGAGCGCGAATACGACCTTGGACTTATCACTACAGCTCCCACGGTAATTTACGAAGTCGTTACCACCAAAGGCGAGGTGGTGAAGGTGGACAACCCATCTAAACTGCCGCCGGTGAACGACATCGCGGAAATTCATGAGCCGATGGTTGAGGCGAATATTCTGGTGCCCCAGGAGTTTTTAGGTAACGTGATTACCCTGTGCGTTGAAAAGCGTGGTATGCAAACGAACATGTCCTATCATGGTAAACAGGTAGCTGTGACCTACGAACTGCCAATGGCGGAAGTCGTCATGGACTTTTTTGATCGCTTAAAATCAACCAGTCGCGGCTTCGCCTCGCTGGATTATAACTTCAAGCGTTTCCAGCAATCAGACATGGTCCGCGTGGATATTCTGATTAATGGCGAACGGGTTGACGCGCTGGCTGTGATCACTCACAGAGATAATTCGCAAAGCCGTGGTCGCGAACTGGTGGATAAACTGCGTGAGCTAATTCCTCGTCAGATGTTCGACATCGCTATCCAGGCTGCGATAGGTAACCATGTTGTGGCCAGAAGCACAGTAAAACAGCTGCGTAAAAACGTGATTGCCAAGTGTTACGGTGGTGACGTGAGTCGTAAGAAAAAGCTGCTGCAGAAGCAGAAAGAAGGGAAGAAGAGAATGAAGCAGGTAGGCAACGTAGAGCTGCCGCAGGACGCATTCCTTGCAGTATTGAAGGTAGGTAAGTAATGGCAAATTATTTCTCGTTGTTGCTGGTATTTCTGACCGTTGCCACCGGCCTTATCTGGCTGGTAGACAGCCTGGTATTTGCGCCGAAGCGTAAGGCGCAGATGGCACAAACGGCGGCGGCAGCAGGCAGTAGCTCAGCGATGGATCCCCAACCAGAATTGCCCTATCTGGTTGATACGTCTAAACAAATCTTCCCGGTGATTGCCTTTGTGCTGGTGTTGCGCTCATTTATTTATGAGCCGTTTCAAATTCCCTCCGGTTCTATGATGCCGACGTTGCTGGTGGGGGATTTTATTCTGGTTGAGAAGTTCGCTTACGGGATTAAAGATCCGGTATTTCGTGAAAAACTGGTTGAAACCGGCGAGCCTGAGCGTGGCGACGTAGTTGTTTTCAAATATCCGGAAGAGCCAAACGTTGACTATATCAAACGGGTAGTTGGGTTACCTGGCGACACCGTGGTGTATCGAAATAAACAGGTTTATATCAAGCCAAAATGTAACGGTAACAGCGATTGCCCGGGGCTTGAAAAGGTGCCCCTGGAATTTATCAGTCGCGGTGACTTCGTTCAGGAAATGGCCCCATTAATGCGCTACAGTGAGCAGTTGGGGGAGGTCGAGCATCATATTTTACGTCACCCAACACGGGAGATTAGTTCTGCAAATTTCTGGACACAGCCGGGTACCCGCAGCAATGAATGGATTGTGCCGGAAGGGCAGTATTTTGTGTTAGGTGATAACCGTGACAACAGCCGTGACAGTCGTTTCTGGGGCTTTGTACCTGACGACAATCTGGTTGGCAAAGCCGTTGCAATCTGGATCAGCTTCGAGTTTGAACGCGGCCCGGACAGCGCGCTACCTTCGTGGATCCCGACAGGCATTCGCTTTAATCGAGTAGGTGGAATTGATTAATGCAGGGCATAGACCGATATGCCAGGTTATACAAGGCGCTCAATTACCGCTTTGAGGACAGTAGTCTGCTGGAACAGGCGCTGACGCACCGAAGTGCGGCGAAAAACCACAACGAAAGGCTCGAGTTTCTTGGCGACGCCGTGCTTGGAATGGTCATTGCTGAACAGTTGTTTCAGCAATTCCCGGCAGTGCCGGAAGGGAAGCTTACCCGCATGCGCTCTACACTGGTAAAAGGCGAGACCCTGGCAGAACTGGCCAGAGAAACCAGCGTTGGCGAACTACTCAAGCTGGGACAGGGTGAGCTGAAAAGCGGCGGTCACCGTCGCAGCTCCATTCTGGCAGATGCTGTAGAGGCGATATTGGGGGCTATTTATCTAGAAGCCGGCTTCGACACAGTGCGGACCGTTATTCTGGATCTGTGGCAATCGCGGATTGAAAAGCTGGATCCCAATGCCCATCCTAAAGACAGTAAAACGCGGCTGCAGGAATATTTGCAGTCGAGAAAACAACCACTTCCCAACTACGAGGTGGTGTCTATTTCTGGTAAAGATCACGCCCAGACATTCGAAGTCAGCTGTCAGGTAACCACACTGGAAAAGCCAGTGTTTGGTTCTGGAAACAGCCGTCGCAAAGCGGAACAGGAAGCCGCCAGACTCACGCTGGAGGTACTTGATGACAGCGAAAAATAGTGCTTCGCGCTGCGGGCTTGTCGCCATCGTCGGCAGACCCAATGTAGGTAAGTCAACGTTGCTGAACCGTTTGCTCGGCCAAAAAGTGAGTATTACCTCGCGCAAGCCGCAAACAACCCGCCACCGTATTCTGGGTATTGATACGGAAGAAAATTGCCAGGCCATATATGTGGACACGCCAGGGCTCCATCAGGAAGAAAAGCGAGCGATAAACCGGTTTATGAACCGCGCCGCATCGAGTTCTCTGGCCGAAGTCGGGCTGGTATTGATGGTGGTTGAGGGAACGCGCTGGACAACCGACGATGAAATGGTGCTGCAGAAAGTAAAGAACGCTGGTCTGCCTGTTTATCTTATCGTCAATAAGGTTGACAAGGTCGAAGATAAAGAAGCGTTGATGAAGCAGCTACGGGTGTTGTCAGAAAAGCACAATTTTGAACATATTGTTCCTGTCAGCGCGAAGCAGGGTAAGATGGTGGATGACTTACGTACACTGGTAATGGATAGTTTGCCGGAAAGTGAGTTTTATTATCCTGATGACTATATCACTGACCGCTCAAGCCGCTTTATGGCGGCGGAGATTATTCGCGAAAAACTGATGCGTTTTACGGGGGATGAACTGCCATACTCCACTACCGTTGAAATTGAGCAGTTCAAAATGACAGAGAATGGGGTGTATCGCATTAGCGGCCTTATCCTGGTTGAGCGCGAAACACAAAAGCGAATGGTGATTGGAAAAAAAGGACAACACCTGAAAACCATTGGCGAGCAAGCCCGTAAAGATATGGAAAACCTGTTTGATAACAAAGTATTTTTAGAGCTTTGGGTAAAAGTGAAGCAGGGGTGGGCGGATGATGAGCGCGCGTTGCGTTCTCTCGGTTACGGTGACGAATACTAAGCTACGCATAGCCTGCTACGGCAAGTTGGTACCCGTTGCCGGATAAGTCGGCAGCGCAAGCGCAACCTGCTATGCTTCACAGATGAATTAAAATTCAGTATTGGTCACTTATCTGATTTGACAAGAACACTTTCCGGCCCGGTTAACGCTGAATACGCATTCTGTTGGTTACCGTCACCGGCTTGGTCAGAGCGTCAGATTGTGTATAAAGATATCAAGCCAGGACATGTTGAGTTGTTGTTTACCCGCACGAAGGAGTTGCTATGGCTATTTCGGATATGCGTCGCCAGTACACGAAAGGGCAACTGAGCGAAGCTGATCTTACCGATCATCCCATTACGTTGTTTTCCCGCTGGTTAAATGATGCCATTGACGCTGACATTCCGGACCCTACCGCAATGACAGTAGCGACAGTATCTGCATCTGGACAGCCTTCTCAGAGAATCGTGTTGCTAAAGGATGTCAGCGAAGAAGGGTTCATATTTTATACTAATCTGGGTAGTCGCAAAGCCCGTGAACTGGCTGAAAACCCAAACGTGTCGCTCCACTTCCCCTGGTTTTTTATGGAGAGACAGGTCAGGGTATGTGGTGTAGCAGAGAAACTCACACTGAAAGAAAATGCCAGCTACTTTCTGTCTCGCCCGAAAGACAGTCAGATTGCGGCGTATGCCTCACGGCAAAGCCAACCGATTTCTACAAAAGAATTGTTGTTAACGCAGTTTTCCCAACTCAAACAAAAGTTTGCAGACAAGTCACTGCCTGTGCCTGATTTTTGGGGGGGCTTTCGCGTAAAGCCACACCAGATAGAGTTCTGGCAGGGAGGAAAAGACAGGCTGCATGACCGATTTGAATATAACAAAGATGACAATGGAAACTGGTTCAGTCAAAGACTGATGCCCTGATGATAGACAGTCATTGTCATCTGGATTTCGATACGTTCAGGGATGACATCGATAGCGTGCTTGCCCGGGCGCGACAGGCAGGCGTTCGCCGGTTCCTTATACCCGGCACAACACCGTCCGGCTGGCAACGGCAGGCAGCACTCTCACAGCAGCATTCGGATATCGATGTCGCTTACGGACTGCACCCTTATTTTTTACATGATGACAATCAGTCCGGGCTACACGCGTTATCTGAACATTTGAGTCACTGCGACGCCATGCCACTCGCGATAGGTGAAATTGGTCTGGATGCCACTGTCGATATACCCGAAAGCGAACAGGTGGCAGTGTTAGATAAGCAACTTGGGATAGCGAAAGATGCCGGACTGCCGGTGATCCTGCACCATCGTAAAACGCACCACTTGCTGCTGGAGCGGCTTAAGGCTATGAAGTATGAAAATGGTGGAGTTATTCATGCGTTTTCAGGTAGCCAGCAAGTTGCTGAGGACTATATTGAGCGTGGCTTCTTGCTGGGCGTGGGCGGAACTATTACTTATGCCCGGGCGCAGAAAACCAGAGAGACGTTTAAGAACGTGCCGTTAGGTACTCTGCTGCTGGAAACGGATTCGCCGGATATGCCGATGTCCGGGCGGCAGGGGAAACGGAACGAACCGGCATTTATCAGACAGGTACTATCATCGTTAAGTGAACTGCGTGAAGAGGACGAGCAGCACCTGATTGCTGTAACCTCTGCCAACTATTCCCGCCTTTTTTCCTCAAAAGAGACTGGTTGAGGCGTTCTGCCGGAGAGGCGCCTCTTGAGGGCAGGCCTTGCTTTGTAAAAGCCCCGGGTCAGGTAGATACCAAGAACGAACGCAATAAATAAGCAGCCACCGAGAACCAGCAAGCGCGAACGCGCCAGGTGTCGGGGTTGACCAAGAATGACAGTGGGATCCACCATCACTCTTAAATAACCAATTACCTGACCACTTTCATTCTGAATATCCTGAACATGGGTTACCGGCGGATTTTTGCTTAAGTATGCCTGACTGACAACCGGGGTGTACTTCTCTAGCGGTGCAACAACTTGTCCCCGGCTATCGTACACATTCGCCTCTGTTACTGCCTCCTCCTGCATCAAAATCGCGAGCAGTGATGACAGAGACTCAATATCTTTATTCTGAAGGTGTGGCTGCAGTATTTTACTGTATTGTCTGGCTAGCGGTTCACCGGGTTGCGATGTCTCAAGTTTTAGCCAGCTTTCCTGTAGTTGCTGATAAAGTAATAAACTACCCAGCGCAACCGCAATTGCGACAGACAGCAATACCGTATGTACCAGCCTCTTCATAACCACGTAGGCGCTGTGGGATGTAACCCTCTCTGCTCTACGCTCCGACTCTGACGCTGTGTATGAAGCTGTCTTTTGCATCAACTCTCCTGCATGTCAGTTTGCGTCAGGAGTGGGGCCCGGCGCAGCGCTGCTATCTGCCTTATAATGCATATTACCGACGATATAAACAAGTCGGCACGAGCGTATGGCGCTATGTGAATTCGCGTGGAAGTATACAAAGCGATACCGCAGGATCGCTGCTACCTCTGCTTTGCCGACGTGTTGTGAAAATATTTCCAGACAAATTAGTTGTCAGATGCTTGCCAGTGCCGTGAAGAGGATCACAAGCTTAGCCTTGTGGGGAGTTATAGCCAGATGTTTGGGAATATTACGGATAGTGACTTTGCGACGTGACCATCTTGGGCTAGGATGTGGGCACATTTTAGTTAGATTACCGGCCATGCAGTGACTGATATCTCTATTCCAGAAAGCGCGAAACACGAGGCTCCCGCTTTTGCACGTCTGTTTCAGACGCATAATGCCATTACCTTTGATCTTAAGACCAGGACGTGGTCTCAAAGCGAGCCTGCAACCTTTGACCAAGCTATACTAACCTGGTTTGGGCAGGCGCTGACACTGGCACACTGTGAGGCGGTCGTAAGCGAACTGGAACACTTTGTCTGTGTAGGCGCAATATCGCTGCATCCACTATCGGGACAGTTTGGCGAGACGGTCGTGCGCGCCCCCGTATTGTTTAAGCAGGAGTCAGGGCTGGCAGAAGCCCTGTCGTCTTTGTCGGCCAAATACCATATTGAGGTAGGTGTTCAGCGTGCTCAGCCTTCACTCAGTACCCCGGGATTGCTGGTGATGGACATGGACAGTACCGTAATTGACATTGAGTGTATTGATGAAATTGCCAAGTTAGCCGGTTTGGGGGACGAAGTTGCTGCGGTAACAGCCAAAGCAATGCGGGGCGAGCTGGCGTTTAGTGAAAGTTTGATTTCACGGGTCGCCTGCCTGGAGGGCGTCGCAGTGGCGCAACTGCAGCAAATTCGTGACAGCATCCCCTTAATGCCTGGAATACAATTGCTGGTAGCTACGCTGAAATCTCATGGCTGGACGCTGGGGTTAGCGTCGGGAGGATTTACGTATTTTGCCGATTACCTCAAAGGGCGCCTTGGACTGGATGAAGCACGAGCAAATATACTGGAAGTCGATGCGCAAAATCAAACACTCACCGGCAAGGTCACCGGCGATATTGTTGATGCTGAGGTGAAAGCGCAAACCGTGAAGTCGCTGGCACAGCAGTACCAGATAGCAACTGGGCAGAGTGTGGCGATGGGCGATGGTGCGAATGATCTGGTAATGATGGGGGAGGCCGCGTTAGGTATTGCCTGTCATGCTAAGCCGGTGGTTAACGAACAGGCTGATGTGGCTATCCGTTTCAGCGGCCTGCACACGATGCTGTATTATTTGGGTAAGTAAATTATCCAGCCGGCTTGCGATCCGAGGGCAGAATGCACTTTTATGGCGGATCGCCGGCCAGATTTCTTATAGCAGAGGTGTTTGTTTGCCGATGCAATTCACATTGTTCAATGTGGTTAATGCCGCTGTTCTGACCATCCGGATGCTCCAGTTTCTTTTGTATTCTGCCAACAGTTCTTCTGTGTACAGCTTGCGGATTAGCTTACGGGTCAGACTACAACGTTACGTGCGGCGGCTTGTGGGTGTACCAGCCTGCCGTCAAGCCCGTAGTAATGCCTTTATCCCATTAGGTTCAACCTGATGCTGCGAGGAGAGTACACGATTTTGGTTTATGACCGAGGGCTCGAAATTGTAGCGGAACAGAACTTCATCGGTAATGTCCATCAGGTGCGTACACGCAGCAATATTCCAGAGGCGCTCTTCCAATTCCTTCGCACGATGAATGGCGTAAACGCTGACATAGTTAATTTCAGCTTGCAGCATGTCAAGATCCGGTTTCCCGGTTGTCGTAAGCATGACGTGTAACGCAATAAACTGGCCACGAGACATCGCTTCACGAATAAAATTATACCGCATATCATCAGAGGTAAACTGATTGTCAAAGCGGGGAATGATCGCCATTCTCGAGTCTTTTTGCGATGGATCGAAGGCGATGAATAGCTCACGGCGAATCGGCAGGTTTTCCACTTTGACTTGTTTTACACCCTGTTGGACGAAGGGCGAGTCAAGGTTTCTGTCGCGGAACATAAACTCAAGGTTTACCTGATCTTTCCCAGAAAAATGACTGGCGAGTCTGGATACCCGTTCATCCTGCTGCCCGATGATGCTCGCTTCCGGCTTATAGCGCGCGCCTTCTTTACTCAGCAGAAAAGAGAGCGAAGTGACGTTACGGGCGTTGATAATACGCAGCGCATGGCCAATGCCAGGAACTTCCTCTTCCTCAGGATAACTTTTCAGCGTATTGCGGTTTTGCTTAATCAAGTCATCAAAAAAGTGCCGCGCACTTTGTCCGGCTTCGCCTGCAACGCTTTTTAAGTGGACAATGTTTCTGTCAGGATTGTAATGCACCACCTGATATTGCAAATCCATCACATTGTGCTTGCGAGTAAGCTCCTGTAACTTCGGAAAGGCGACGGTGACTTGAGTATCTATTGCCCCGTTGTATTCTCCGGTCACTTCCAGGCGCAGACCGTGTACAGAAATATCTTCACTGACACCTTTTAAGATTAACCCCGTGTCGTTTTGCGTAAGCTCTATAGCTGAGCGCAGCAGATAACGGGATTCAAGGCGTTGATCCTGAGGCTTAAACCTAAATGTACGGATTTCCTCTGGCACACGGTTCCGCGGATGACCAAAAACGCGAAGGTGACTCAGGTTGTTGCGGCTGAATTTGTATTCGCTGTAGCGCCTCTGACCGGCATCACTGGTGATGTCGGTAATATGGAGCAACCATCTTAAATTTTTAAGTTTCGACATCAGTCGCGGTGCGGGCGGGGTATTTTGTCGCTTAATCTTGGTGCCAACACTATCAGGAATGGACAGCGGAGCATGCGCCTGGTCGGGCGTCATCGACGTCATCGTTACCTTGAACACCCGCCAGCTAACCTTTCGCGAACCAAAGCCAAGGAAAACACCACGTAGCACGTCCTTGGCCATCAGTTCATCAGAGCTGGCGGAATAAAAGTACACTTTTTCATTCTGCAAGTGCGTGAAACTGTAAACGAACATCTCGCGCTTTTCCGGCTTCTTCTGACGTAGCGTCGTAAGTCGTTTGCTATTGATTAAAAAGCCAAGACGACTGTCGTTCGCTTCATCGCTCCAGTAATGAATGATTTCCCGGTTTACCTCATTCACCATCGCATAGCGCGGGATAAGCTCGTTATCTATTTCATCGACGTAAACCGGAAGCGTAGGGCTACGCGGAGAAAAATATTGCTCACAGGATTTATTAATGATGGCCTCGATGGTATTGGCCATATTGACTTTGTAACGGCGTTTATTGCCATGGATAAAACTTTCTAAAAACTGATCAAAAGCCGGACTGGGGTATTCTTTGGCACGCCTAAGCGCCAGATACTGAATTTCTTTTTTACGAATTATCTTCACAACGGTATAGGCAATGCCGTTGCGTTTATCCATGGTGAATTCATCTTCAAGCCCACGAAAATAAACCTGAACCTTTTCGTTTGGCTTGAATAACGACTCTTTACTTAGCTTGACCTGAATGCCTTCGGTGGAAACATCCACACTGATCCCACGGATGGAATGATTACTTTCATTGAAAATCTCCAGCGCCACCGCAAAATTCATGCGTTCTGTTCCGCGACTGGAGTAATCGAGCAGGTTGACGATGGGGACGTTATATTTGGCCATCGTGCGGGCGCGGGAATTCTGCTTGTCTTCCAGCTCTTCGGCTTTCAGACTCGCTTCGCTTTTTTCACGCATCACGCGATAATTGTTTTCGGTCGCCTGAACCGCTTCGTACACGCCAAAACTATAGTGTCCAAAAACGCGAACCTGCTGCTCAAACGTTTGAATGGCAATATCATCAAGATAGTGTTTGATGCCGTCGTATTCGTAAAGCTGGCACTCGCCAGCCACCTGGCCACGCAGATCGATAGAGCGCATACAGGGCCGGGAAAGGCGTTTAACCTCCATTTTAATGAGGAAACGTTTTTCCTTAGGAAGACCGCCTGCAACCTGAGAAAGAACCTGATTGAACTCAGGCTCATTTACCATAGGTTTCAGTTGTTCAATAATGTCAGCGTACTGCTGCAGGTCCTGGCTCATGCGCTCTTTTCTGAATACGTGTTATTAGCAACTCAATGTATCCTATCGGCATGCGAGCCAAACTCTGAACACTGAATGTTCATCAAGGCCAGTATGCAAGTAGGGTAATTATGGTGGTAGAATACTCTGAAATACAGCGAGTTAAAACATAATTATGGCAAAGCGTAAAACCGCCTACGTGTGTTCAGATTGTGGGGCGGAATTCCCGCGCTGGCAGGGGCAATGTAGTGAGTGTAAAGCCTGGAACACAATTAGCGAGTTTGTTGTTAGTCCTGCAACGTCGACATCGAAAACCACACATTCTGGCTATGCCGGGCAAACTGCGGCGAAAATAGAAAAACTCAATGCTATCGATCTTGAGTCGCTGCCGCGGTTTAGTGCCGGTTTCAAAGAGCTGGATCGGGTTCTGGGTGGCGGCATTGTGCCGGGCGCGGCGATGCTGATTGGCGGTTCTCCAGGAGCGGGGAAAAGTACATTGCTTCTGCAGGTCATGTGTCAGTTGGCGGCAACGGAAAGCGCGCTGTATGTAACAGGTGAAGAGTCTTTGCAGCAGGTAGCAATGCGCGCCAAACGCCTAGGGTTGCCTGATGACAAACTGATGATGCTGGCGGAAACCAATGTCGAAACCATTTGTGATCTGGCCTTGCAGAATAAGCCCCGCATTATGGTTATCGACTCTATTCAGGTTATGCATGTCTCTGACGTACAGTCTGCGCCAGGAAGCGTCTCGCAAGTGCGGGAAAGTGCGGCATACCTTACTCGCTTTGCCAAACAACACCACATTTCCATGTTTATCGTCGGTCATGTCACCAAAGACGGTAACCTCGCCGGCCCTAAAGTGCTGGAGCACTGCATTGATGCCTCAATGATGTTAGAGGGCGAGAGTGACGGGCGCTTTCGCACCTTACGCAGCCATAAGAACCGGTTTGGCGCGGTGAACGAGTTAGGTGTGTTCGCGATGACAGAAAAAGGCCTGAAGGAAGTGAATAATCCTTCTGCTATTTTCCTGAGTCGTGGTGAGCACCAGGCGCCAGGCTCGAGTGTGATGGTGATCTGGGAAGGAACCCGTCCGCTGCTGGTTGAAATTCAGGCGCTGGTAGATTATTCGCAGATGGCGAACCCACGCCGCGTTGCCGTAGGGCTTGAGCAAAACCGTCTGGCTATGCTACTCGCAGTTCTGCATCGACATGGTAACGTGCAGATGAATGACCAGGATGTCTTTGTGAATGTGGTAGGGGGCGTCAAAGTGTCGGAAACCAGTGCCGATCTGGCGCTACTGTTATCAATGGTATCGAGCTTTCGCAACCGTGCCTTGCCCAGAGAATTGATCGTGCTTGGTGAAGTAGGCCTGGCCGGGGAGATCAGGCCTGTACCTAATGGCACTGAGCGCATTCTGGAAGCCGCAAAACATGGTTTTAAACGGGCAATCGTACCGAAAGCCAACGCGCCTAAGCAACCTGTACCCGGGTTACAGGTGGTGCCGGTCGCTCAGCTTTCTGAGGCGCTTGACGCGCTTGAATAAATGGCGTCTATCAGGGCTTCGAGATCGTGCTCACTTAAGCTGTTATCGCGGCTGTTTAAAATAATCAGTCGGCGTAATGCGCTAATGCTTTCCAGTTCGATAAAGGCAACCTTGCATCCCATGAACGTGCGCGGCGAGCGCGCGTCAGACTGACGATAAAGCTGTTCTAACTGTATAATGATGGCCGGACTGTCATCGTTTGCCTTAAAGCTGATTTCATAAGGTTCATGGCTGTCGAAGGGCAATTCAAGCAGCGCGCTTTCTGTTGCACTAAGCCGGATCCCCTGAAGAGAAACATCTTCGATAACCACCGGCACGGTGATGTGTTGATGTCGCAAGTTGCCCTCGACTTTCAGGGAAATGCGTTGAAACTGTCTTTTATCTGTCATTAGGCTTGCCCGACTTCGCTGAACGCAATACCAAGTAATAGACAGATCGTTCTCTGAGGTCAATAGTAATCGTATCTTTAGCGACAGAAATTCGGTACATCACCGCATACTCGTTGCCATTTATTGCAGAACTGAGGTTAATAAGAAATTGTGAAGACTGTCGTCATCGAGATGCTTGCGATGGGGGCTCGATAGCGTCAGTCCCGTCTGTGTACTTTGTCGAGCATATAAAAAAGCCGGTGAACACCGGCTTTCTATGACTTATAAGCACGCAATCTTTATATTGCGCCAAAGAGGGGGAACTACTTCTTGCTCATGCGCTTATATTTCAGGCGGTGCGGCTCAACCACATCCTGTCCAAACTCCTGCTTCAGCCAGCTTTCGTAGTCGGTATAGTTGCCTTCAAAGAAGTTAATCTTACCTTCATCGCGATAGTCCAGAATGTGCGTCGCGACACGGTCGAGGAACCAGCGATCGTGCGAGATAACCATAGCGCAGCCTGGGAATTCAAGCAGGGCATTTTCCAATGCACGCAGGGTTTCAACATCAAGATCGTTGGTTGGCTCATCGAGCAGTAACACGTTACCACCGGCTTTTAACAACTTAGCCAAGTGCACCCGGTTGCGTTCACCACCAGAGAGATCTTTGATGAACTTCTGCTGATCGGTACCCTTAAAGTTAAAGCGACTGCAGTAGGCGCGACTATTTATTTCAAAGTTACCGATGCGGATGATGTCCTGATCATCTGAGATTTCTTTCCACACGGTGTTGTTTTCATTCATGTGGTCGCGAAACTGTTCAACACTGGCAATTTGTACAGACTCACCAATATCAATGGTGCCGGAATCAGGTTTTTCAGCGCCGGTCAGCATACGGAACAGCGTCGACTTACCCGCACCGTTCGGACCGATGATCCCGACAATTCCACCTTTAGGTACTTTGAACGTTAAATCATCAATTAATACCCGATCGCCATAAGCTTTGCTCAGGTTCTCAACATCGATGACTTTATCACCTAACCGCTCACCTGGCGGAATGAACAGCTCGTTAGTCTCGTTACGCTTCTGATAGTCGCCGGTAGAGAGCTCTTCAAAGCGGGCCATACGGGCTTTGCTTTTCGCATGACGGCCTTTGGGGTTAGACCGCACCCATTCCAGCTCCTGCTTAATCGATTTCTGGCGGGCAGACTCGGTGCGCTCTTCCTGTTCAAGACGTTGTTCTTTCTGTTCCAGCCAGGAAGAATAGTTACCTTCCCACGGAATACCTTCACCGCGGTCAAGTTCCAAAATCCATCCCGCCACGTTATCAAGGAAATACCGATCGTGGGTGATCGCGACCACAGTACCTTCATAGTCATGAAGGAAACGCTCCAGCCAGGCGACAGATTCGGCATCAAGGTGGTTGGTGGGTTCGTCGAGAAGCAACATATCCGGCTTTTCGAGGAGCAGGCGGCACAAAGCTACACGACGGCGCTCACCGCCGGAAAGCTTAGAGACATCCGCATCCCATGGCGGCAGGCGCAGCGCATCGGCAGCACGTTCTAAAGCATTTTCCAGATTGTGTCCGTCTTTAGCCTGAATGATCGCTTCCAGTTCGCCTTGCTCTTTGGCCAGGGCATCAAAGTCCGCTTCTGGATCGGCATACGCCGCATAGACTTCATCAAGACGGGTAAGTGCGTGAGCAACGTCAGCGACGGCTTCTTCGATATTACCGCGAACGTCTTTAGATTCGTCCAGTTTTGGCTCCTGTGGCAGGTAGCCAATATTTATGCCTGGCTGTGGGCGGGCTTCACCTTCGATATCGGTGTCAACGCCAGCCATAATACGAAGCAGGGTGGATTTACCTGCGCCGTTAAGACCCAGCACACCAATTTTCGCGCCTGGGAAAAAGCTAAGAGAAATATCTTTCAGGATGAAGCGGTTAGGCGGAACAATTTTACCTACCCGGTGCATGCTGTATACGTACTGTGACATTGTGTGTCCTTGCCCAGAAATAAAGCCGGTATTGTACTCGTAATCTCCCCGGTTCGGCTAGGGCGTGTTGCGCTTTATCGTGTACTTTTTGTCCATTTGACAGGGTTTTAGGCATGGCAAAGATGCGTAATTTACTTACGCCAACCACGCAACATGTGCCACTGCATGTCGCTCGTCTGGATTGACCTTTGCGGCAGCAATTACCAGGAATGTGTATGGCGTCATCGCTCACTTGCACCGGTTGTTGCTATAAGGTGCTCCCGCCTCCTTGCGAGAATCCCAGTCTTGTGACGGTGACACGGTACTTCAAAGGTCAACACGCCTCGGGGCGAGGTTCAGGCTTGGTCAGGACGAAGTGCCCACTGTGGCATCCGCCACGTTGCGGTGCGAACACCTACATGCTTCTTATCTTACAGTTATTCCGCTGCTATCCGGCTTCTTAGTGCTCGGCACTGCAATTAGTGTGGTTAATTAGCGTGGTAAATCAAAGCTCGTATTGTCTTCATACAAGACGATCGGAACTGGTCGAGATGAGTGCTGTCTCTACTATCGTCCTGCAACTATCGTCCTGCAACAGGCAGTGCCTGTCACGAACAAGATGGCGCGGGAGAACCGCGGCAAAAAATACAGAAACAAGGATGTACTTATGAAATGGATTGTCATTGTCCCACTTTTTCTCCTGAGCACCATCGTACTTCACGAGTCAGGACATGCACTCACGGCATATGTTCTGGGCGTGGAGAATATTTCCATTCGTATCTGGCCGGGTTTTACCCTCTTCAGCACATTTTCAGACTATGAATACCTTATGCGGCTACAGTCGCCAATGACCGGTGTGGCATCAACAGACTTATTCTTTTTGCCCGAGACGTTTTCCCAAATGGATGGCGGGCTATGTATGTTGATGGGAAGCGGCGTAACCTTCATTATTTCGCTAATCTGCCTATTCTGGTATGTCGTGTACCGGCCTTCAGGTAAACAACAAGCGTGTTGTATTGCCGGCATGTTGTTGGTGTACGACGCTTTTACTTATGTCATTTTTCCGACGGTTTTTGGTGTTCGGCATCTTATCGTTATTGGCGGAAACAAGCCCGAACCTCTGATTGCGCTGGAGTACCTGGGAGTGGAGACAATGGCAATCAATGTATTTATTTGTTGGCTGATTGCGCAGGTCGTTGTGACTGGATGGCTCCTTTGTTTCCGAACCCAAAACGCCGGCATGGTAAATAATGCTGTACGTCCCTTCTTCCGGGCCCCCGGATGAGATTTTTGGATGGCAAACTGCCAAAACAACGGTGTGCGGATACGTAAAACCGCGTGGCATGAAACATTTAAACGAGGCGTAGTCGCATTTTGTTGCAATTTCTGGCGTGCAACAGGGTGCATATCTACACATGATGAATACTTTCATGCTGTGATTATCAGACTACGCTTACATAAAAAAGAGAACGATGAATGACAATTCAACAATGGGGTGGGGCAGCGTCAATCTTACAGGGGTTGACTTATATTTTCGGCTTTATACTGTTTTTTGGAATACTGGACACTGGCGGTCATGATACTCCTGAACAGTTTCTTGAGTTTGTGATATTCCATCGCGACACCTACTTTCTCGGGTATGTTGTGATTGGGGGGGTATTCAGCTTTGCTTTGATGATTCTGGTGCAGGCACTTTATGCACGCTTCAGGCACGAAGCGCCTGAGTTGATGAAGTTTGCCGCAGTGGTCGGGTATATGTGGGCGTTTATCGTCATGTCGAGTAGCCTGATTTTTCTCACCAGTCTGAACCCACTGGCTACATACTTTGAGCAGGATCCCCAGCAAGCACTGATAATCAGCCGCACGATAACGATCATCGTTGATGCATTGGGCGGCGGCATCGAGTTAATTGGTGCCGTTTGGTTACTTGCAGTGAGTACTGTGGGTATAAAGAGCAGGATATTCGGGCGCCCCATCCATTACTGGGGCATTGTCGTCGGTATCAGTGGCGTGCTGACATTGTTTTCCGGTCTGTCTTTTCTGGCGACAAATCCTTTTTTTGAGGTCACAACGGCAATGTTTGGCCTCGGTCAAATTGTCTGGTTTCTGTGTTTAGGCGTATTGATGATAAAAGCCCCAGGCCACGATAAAATGTCTGGTTCAGCCGGACTTGCATAACACCGATGCACACAGTCTGTTGTAAACGTCCTACAAGTGCTGAAGCGTCTGAGGCGTCGTAACTGCGCGTTAGCGACGTTATGCAGTAAGAAGCTGCAATATTGCATTATGCAAGAAAAGAAGCGGAATGCCGCTTCTCTTTCTTACTCACTGGCGTTCACAGGAAGGCTGTGCTTGTCGTTAGTCTGTTGTTGTGGCCGAGCGGCTATAAGCATCAGTGCCCCATAACGGCACGGTGGAGAGGCTGTGCTTGAAGCTACCTGAAGTCTCTTTCGTCGAATACGCCAGGTACATCAGCGTCTGGTTTTCTGCATCCAGGATCCGTCTGATTTTCATCGACTTAAAAAAGATACTTTTGGATTTGGTGAAAAGCACTTCGCCATCATCACTCTTATCTATCTGAGACAACATGTCCGGTGTTATCGGGCCGGTTTGACGGCAGGCGATAGAGCTGTCGGACGGATCAGAAAAGTCCAGGTTTGCTTCAATACTGGACACATGGCAGGTGACGCCGGTTATCACAGGGTCGGTGAAGGCATCTAACTTAATGTCTTTGGTAGTGAACACGCCCAACGAGACATCACCCACTTCGTTTCTGTCACAACCGCTAAGAAGCAGAACGAGTAATACACAAAAAAATGAACGCATGGGAATCTCTCCTTAATTTGAATGATGGCGTTTCACTGAAGGCAGGAACACTGCCATAAAGTGATAGTCAGTTTTCAGATGCCCCGTCCCGGGAAATGCGTTATGCCATACCATGGGTGGCAGCTCGTTTAGAGCATATCAGTTTCACAGGGGAAGTGTTAGAAACACGCGTCTTCGAATTGTGACCTACGATAACCAGTCGCAAGTGCCTTGTCCGTTCCTGTGAAATTGAAATCAGCCTTAAGCAAAAGCGATGGCAACCTGCTTTTTTCATGAATCGAGGCGATTTTGGTACATTCATTCATCAGTTGACAGATTTTTCAGATAACCAGTAAGGACTGGGCCGAAAAAATGCAGTAGCATTGTCGCCAGTAAACAGCGGGTTAGGATACTCTGATGACAGCATTAAATAAGCGCACCTTTACGCTTGAAGAGCTTGCAACGCATGTTCACGGTGAATGGGTAGGAGATAGTGAGCACGTCTTGTCGGGCGTAGGGACGCTTTCAGGGGCGTCGGTTCAGCAAATTTCATTTCTGACCAACCCTAAATACAAACCGCAATTAAAAGAAACCAATGCTGGCGCGGTAATTGTTCATGAAAAAATGCGTGATGACGTCAGCGGCAACGCGTTGGTGGTAGATAATCCCCATGCGGCATTTGCACGCATCGCACAGTTGTTTGATACCACTCCTCAAGTGGCATCAGGCATTGCTGACACGGCTGTCATTGCGGCTTCTGCCAATATTGGTAGCGGTGTGTCCTTAGGTGAGCACGTTATCATTGAAGATAACGTGGTGTTAGGCGACAACGTTAGCATCGGTGCGAATACGGTAGTTCGCAAAGGCACACACATTGGAGAAGGCACAACTATTCACCCTAATGTGACCATTTACCACGATGTTAAAATCGGCAAGCGAGTCTGTATTCATAGTCAAACTGTGATTGGTGCTGCCGGCTTTGGTTACGCCAATGATAAGGGCACGTGGTTGCCCATTCCTCAGACCGGCAGTGTGCAAATTGGCGACGATAGTCAGATAGGGGCCAGTTCCAGTATTGACCGTGGGGCGATGGAAGACACCATCATCGGAAAGAATGTCATTATCGATAATCAGGTTCAGGTGGGTCACAATTGCATTATTGGCGATCACTCCTGCATTTGCGGCACCACGGGAATAGCCGGTAGTTGTCATATCGGCAAATATGTCATTTTGGGTGGCGGTTGCGGCGTAAACGGACACATCAGTATTTGCGATAATGTACAGGTGACCGGCTATACCATGATTGTGCAGGATATTACCGAGCCTGGCGTTTACTCGTCGGGGCAACCCGCAATGAAAAACCGCGAGTGGCGAAAAAACACAGTGCGTCTGAAGCAAATTGATAGTCTGTATGACAGAGTTAAGGCGCTGGAAAAAGCCAACTGACAGTGTTGAGAAAAGGGCAGCGAGAGTTGCCTTTTTTTGTTCTGAAGCAACGTTGCTCTGCTAAATTACGCTTCCCTAACGGATTATCCTGTCCGGTTTTAGGGGCAACATGTCAACGCGAACGATTCAGGGCCAGGGGCAGTTGTATTGTTCCATGAACACTACTACCGCAAAAAGCAGTCACCGCTGACATCAAAGCTGCGAAATTTTACGCATATTTAAAACAAATCGCAGCATGATGGCGTAAAGTTGTGGTGATTTTCCCAAATGAAAAGAGAAGTGGATATTTGATATTCATAAATCAGCTATAAAGCGGTATACATAGCGCCCAAAATGACTAGAATATGCCTTCGATAATGCCATCTAAACCGCAGTTAAGGAGCCTCCATGTTACCTCGCGAATCGAATATTGCTGATTTTGATCCTGAATTGGCCGATGCTATGGCCAAAGAAGTTGTTCGTCAGGAACAGCATATTGAGCTTATTGCGTCTGAAAACTATTGCAGCCCACGAGTGATGGAAGCGCAGGGTTCTCAGTTAACCAACAAGTACGCGGAAGGGTATCCGGGCAAGCGCTATTACGGCGGTTGTGAATACGTAGACGTGGTTGAGCAACTGGCGATAGATCGTGCTAAGCAACTGTTTGGTGCTGATTATGCCAACGTGCAACCGCACTCAGGCTCGCAGGCTAACTCCGCTGTTTTTATGGCGCTGCTTGATGCCGGCGACACTGTACTGGGTATGAGCCTGTCAGAAGGTGGTCACCTGACACATGGCTCTCACGTTAACTTTTCTGGCAAAACCTATAATGCAGTTCAGTACGGTCTGAATCATGACACCGGTGAAATCGACTATGAACAGGTCGAAGCGCTGGCAATGGAACACAAGCCGAAAATGATCATAGGCGGCTTTTCTGCTTATTCCGGAATTGTTGACTGGCAGCGTTTCCGTGAGATTGCGGATAAAGTCGGCGCCTACCTGCTGGTGGACATGGCCCACGTTGCCGGACTGATTGCGGCGGGCGTGTATCCAAACCCACTGCCGCATGCCCATGTGGTTACCACGACAACGCATAAAACCTTGGCTGGCCCTCGTAGTGGTCTGATATTGTCAGCGTGTGGCGATGAAACGATATATAAAAAGCTTAACAGCTCGGTATTCCCGGGAAATCAAGGTGGCCCGCTGTGTCACGTAATAGCGGCGAAAGCCGTGGCCTTCAAAGAAGCGTTACAGCCAGAGTTTAAAACGTACCAGCAGCAAGTGGTGAAAAACGCCAAAGCAATGGTTGCTGTGATGCAGGAGCGTGGTTACAAAATCGTGTCTAACGGCACAGAAAATCATTTGTTCCTGCTGGACCTGATTGATAAAGACATCACAGGTAAAGACGCCGATGCTGCATTAGGACGTTCCAATATCACCGTGAACAAAAACTCCGTGCCTAATGATCCACGTTCTCCGTTTGTTACCAGTGGTTTGCGTATTGGTAGCCCGGCAATCACCCGCCGCGGTTTTAAAGAAGACGAAGCGAAGCAGGTGGCAACCTGGATGTGTGATGTACTGGATAATCTGGGCGATGAAAGCGTTGAAGCGCGAGTTAAGCAGGAAGTGATTGATCTTTGCGCTAAATTCCCGGTTTACGCTTAACTAGTAAAGTCGCGTTGTTCTCTGTGTCGGGGGCAACGCCCCCGTTCAAGAGGTTAGTCGCATGTTTTGTCCGTTCTGCTCCGCCCAGGAAACTAAGGTAATCGACTCACGGCTTGTCGCTGAAGGTCATCAGGTACGACGCCGCCGTGAATGCCTGGATTGCCACGAACGGTTTACTACCTTTGAAAGTGCGGAACTTGTGATGCCTCGGGTTATCAAGCGCGATGGATCAAGAGAACCATTCAATGAAGATAAGTTGCGCGCAGGGTTGCAACGGGCGCTGGAAAAGCGCCCGGTCAGCACTGAGAAAGTCGAGCAATGTATCTTATCAATTAAATCTCAGTTGCGAGCTACCGGCGAGCGCGAAGTCGAAAGCGAGCTTTTGGGCAACCTCATCATGAATGCACTTAAAGAGCTGGATAAAGTGGCGTACGTACGCTTTGCTTCGGTGTACCGCTCTTTCGAAGACATTCGTGAGTTCGGTGAAGAAATTGCCCGACTTGGCGAAAAATGATCACTTCGGCAGGGAATAACACCATGCCTCAAGCTATTAAAGACGACTACAAGTGGATGGCAAAAGCCATTCAGCTAGCCCGCAGGGGCCTTTATACTACGTCGCCAAACCCCCGCGTAGGGTGTGTTATCCTCGATGCAGAAAAGCAATACGCTGGCGAAGGTTTTCATATTCAGGCGGGGACTCCGCACGCTGAAGTACATGCATTACGCCAGGCTGGTACGCGGGCCAAAGGCGGGACTGCCTATGTCACATTGGAACCATGCAGCCATTTTGGCAGAACACCGCCTTGTGCAAACGCACTCATTCAGGCCGGGGTGAAACGCGTGGTTGTGGCAATGACTGATCCTAATCCTAATGTCAGTGGGAATGGGATCAAACGCTTGCAGGATAATGGCATTACCGTGGTTACTGATGTCATGGCAGCGGAAGCTGCTGCGCTGAACCCTGGATTTATCAAACGTATGATAACCGGGAATCCTTATGTGCGCCTGAAGCTTGGTATAAGCCTGGATGGCAAAATAGCGCTGGAAAATGGCGTGAGTCAGTGGATCACAGGCCCCGATGCCCGTCGAGATGTACAACGATTCCGGGCGCAAAGTTGCGCTGTTCTTACCGGATCCGGCACGGCGTTAGCAGACAACCCCAGTTTGTTGGTGCGTCCTGCCGAGGCGGACTTTGCAGAATATCCGTCGGAGACACTGCGTCAGCCTGCACGCGTCGTGGTTGACAGTAATCGTAACCTGCCAGCAGATCTTCAGTTATTTACCGACAGCCAGCCTACATTTATCGCGACGGTGAAACGCCCCGCCGAGACTGAAAACGTGGCACATTTGTTATCGTTGCCGCAAAAGCAGGGCAAAGTAGACCTTGCTGAGCTTATGGTACGCCTGGGCGACATGCAGTTTAATGAAGTCTGGGTAGAGGCCGGTCCTGGTCTGAGTGGTGCACTGTTGCATGCTGGCCTGGTCGATGAGCTTATTATTTATCAGGCACCGAAATTGTTAGGTGACAAAGCAAAGTCGATGGTGGACTTACCATCGTTCACAGCTCTGAGTCAGACCATTTCATTGCAGCGGACGGACTGTCGCCAGCTTGGTGAGGATATTCGTATGCAATTCAACGTAATGCCCCAAGGGCACGTTTAAGTATTCACAGGAGAGCCGGAATGTTTACTGGTATTATCGAAGCGCTGGGAACCATAACGAAACTGGAGCGCCGTGGTGAAGATATTCGGCTAACCGTATCATCAGACAAACTGGATATGTCTGACGTGGCACTGGGCGACAGCATCGCAACTAATGGTGTATGCCTGACGGTAACGGATATGGGCAGCAATTACTATTGCGCCGACGTGTCGGCAGAAACAATAAAATACACCGGTTTTGCACATTACCAGTCAGGATCGAAAGTGAACCTGGAAAAAGCGATGCGTCCGGTGGACCGTTTTGGTGGTCATATTGTTTCGGGTCACGTCGACGGCGTGGGAACAGTGTCGCGAATTGAAAAGCACACCGATTACGTTGAAATCTGGGTGAAAGCACCCACATCACTAGCGAAATATATTGCTCACAAAGGCAGTATCACTGTGGATGGCGTAAGTCTGACAGTAAATGATGTGAATGGCGCAGAGTTTATGTTGTGGATCATTCCCCATACGCTGCAGGAAACGGTAATCGGCACATACAAGCCCGGCACGTCGGTCAATCTTGAAGTTGACGTGGTGGCCCGTTATCTGGAACGTTTGATGCTTGGAGAGAAAGCCGCAGAACCCGACGCCAAGAGCGGGATTAGTATGGCTTTTCTGGCAGAGAACGGTTTTTTAAAAAAATAATACCCTACAAGAAGCACGCAATATTATGGCACTGAACACTCCGCAAGAAATTATTGAAGACATCCGTCAGGGTAAAATGGTTATTCTGATGGATGATGAGGATCGCGAGAACGAAGGTGATCTGATTATGGCTGCCGAGCATGTAACGCCGGAAGCCATTAACTTTATGGTAACCCACGCCCGCGGGCTGGTGTGCCTGCCAATGACGCAGGAACGCTGTAAACGGCTCAATCTGCCGCTAATGGTAGATAAAAACGAAGCGCAGTTTTCCACCAACTTTACCGTATCAATTGAAGCTGCAAGAGGCGTGACCACTGGCATCTCCGCAGCCGATCGCGCCACCACGATTTTAGCGGCAGTGTCGCCGGACGCAAAAGCCACAGATATTGTGCAGCCTGGCCATATTTTCCCGTTGATTGCCAAAGATGGCGGGGTGCTAAACCGCGCCGGACACACCGAAGCAGGTGTTGATCTGCCGCGTCTTGCTGGCTGCGAACCGGCTGGCGTCATCGTGGAAATCCTGAACGAAGATGGCACCATGGCCCGTCGTCCACAACTAGAAGCGTTCGCTGAAAAACATAAGCTGAAAATTGGCACCATCGCCGACCTTATTGAATACCGTAACCTCAACGAAACGACTATCGAAAAGGTGGCGCAATGTCATTTACCCACGGAGTATGGGGATTTCGAGTTGCACACGTTTAAAGACGTTATCGACAATCAGATCCATTTTGCGTTGAAAAAAGGAGAGGTGAAAGCCGACGACCCAACCTTGGTTAGGGTTCATTTGCACAACACCTTCAGCGATCTGTTGGGGTCCACGCGCGGTATTAACCGTTCGATGACACTGCCCGAAGCAATGCAACGCATTGCAAACGAAGGCGGTGTGGTAGTGATCCTGGGTAAAGAGGAGCAGATTGAAAGCCAGGTTCGTCGTTTTGCCGCAGAAGATCGCGGCGAGCAGCCAACCGGTAAAGAGTGGCAGGGCTCGTCACGTACCATCGGCGTTGGCAGTCAGATCCTGGCAAGCCTCGGTGTACAGAAGATGCGCCTGCTGAGTAAACCGATAAAATATCATGCGTTATCAGGCTACGGGCTGGAAGTAGTGGAATACATCCACGAACAGTGAGGCTGAACGTAAAGAGAGGGCGACGATCTACTGGGTCGCCCCTAACCTGAATAAACATTCGATTTAGTTTGCGCGTAGTTGTGCTATACTGCGCGCCGTTTTTTCTCGAGGAAAGAAATCATGCAGGTCATTGAAGGTAACATTAGAGCGACCGGTAAGAAATTCGCGATTGTCGTATCCCGTTTCAACAGTTTTGTTGTCGAGAGCTTGCTTGAAGGGGCGCTTGATACACTGGAACGTCATGGTGAAGTGGGTGATGACGATATTACTGTGGTTCGTGTTCCCGGCGCTTATGAGCTGCCTGTGGTGGCTAAGAAGCTGGCTGAAAAGAAATCTTTCGATGCGATCATCGCACTGGGCGCAGTGATCCGTGGCGGCACGCCGCATTTTGATTTTGTTGCGGGCGAGTGCAATAAAGGTCTGGCGCAGGTGTCTCTGGAATACGGTATTCCGCTGTCTTTCGGTGTTATCACCACTGACTCTATTGAACAAGCCATCGAGCGCTCTGGCACTAAAGCCGGTAACAAAGGTGCAGAAGCTGCACTTGGCGCGCTTGAAATGGTAAATGTCATCGACGCTGTCGATAAATTATAAGGTCACTTAAGTGAAAGTCTCAGCACGTCATAAAGCACGGGAACTGGCCCTTCAGGGGATTTATTCCTGGCAAATGAGTAAAAATGCCATTGAGCAGGTAGAGCTGGCGCTGGCCACCAGTAACGATATGCAAAAAGTTGATATGGCTTATTTTCAGTCATTATTGCGTGGGGTTGCGAAGGATGTCGATGCAGTGGATACCGCAATACGTCCTTATCTGGGACGCTTGCCGGAAGAACTGGATCCTATCGAAAAAGCAATTCTGCGCCTGGCTACCTTCGAACTTACCCAGCGTATGGACGTGCCGTATCGTGTCATCATCAATGAAGCTATCGAACTGGCAAAAACATTTGGTGCTGAAGAGAGTCATAAATTCATCAATGGTGCACTGGACAAAGCCGTTCGTACTTTACGTAAAGACGAGCGCGGTTAATCCGTGCGCTTCCGACGTGGCCGTTCGTGCCATGTCGTAACGCAATAGTTGATTACTGTGAAAGAATTTGACCTTATAGGCCGCTACTTCTCTGAAGGCGGTCATCAACGCAAGGATGTTGTCGTAGGGATTGGCGACGACTGTGCGATTACCACCATAGCCGAAAATCAGCAACTGGCAGTCACGACAGACACATTAGTGGGAGGTGTTCATTTTCTGATGGATGCGCCTGCTAAATCAGTAGCATACAAAGCGGTTGCGGTGAATCTGAGTGACCTGGCTGCGATGGGAGCTGAACCCTCCTGGATTAGTTTGTCACTGTCGCTTCCTGAAGTTGACGAGGTGTGGTTGCAGGAGTTTGTCTCCGGTCTTTACGACCTTACCCAATATTACTCTGTCCAGCTCATCGGGGGGGATACCGTGCGAGGCCCGTTGTCGATGACAATCACCGCGCAGGGGTTTGTGCCACCGGGAGCAGCACTACAGCGCTCTCACGCCAGGCCGGGCGACTGGTTATATGTTACCGGTACGCTGGGCGACGCTGGAGCAGGGCTGGATATATTGCAGGATAAGCTTGAAGCCGCTGGTGAAGAGCGGGATTATCTTATAAAACGCCATCTGTATCCCACGCCACGTGTTGCCGCAGGCACAGCTTTGCGCAGGACGGCAAATGCGTGTATCGATGTTTCCGACGGGCTACTGGCAGATTTATCTCATATTCTGCGTGCTTCAAAATGTGGTGCCTGTATTCATGTTGACCGACTGCCGATTTCCCGTGCGCTGTATCACGTCGTCGATGCCAAAACAGCCTATAACTATGCGCTGACTGCCGGCGATGATTACGAGCTTATCTTCACAGTGAGTGAAGAACAACGTGGTAACCTGGAAACGTCGCTGGCAAGTACCAATGTGAAAGCGACCTGTATTGGTCAGATAACCGGCCATAAAGAGCAGCTTGATCTAAAACTGCATAATGCCCCCTATGATAAGCCTGATAAAAATGGCTACGAGCATACCTTCTGATGCAGAGGGAGTATCGCGAGCGGGTTAGCATGAAAAACCCCGTGCACTTTCTGGCTTTGGGGTTTGGGAGTGGGTTAATACCCTTTATGCCGGGGACTTTCGGTTCTCTGGTAGCCATCCCGCTACTGGTTCTTGCTGGCACGCTTAACGAGACCGCTTTCATTGCACTGACCGTACTGTCTTGTCTGTCAGGCATCTACTTTTGCGGAAAAACGGCTGACGATATGCAAGTACACGACCATGGCTCGATTGTATGGGACGAAGTGGCAGGTATGTTCGTCACCTTTTTGTTCTTACCACTTTCCTGGCCATACCTCGTTGCAGGGTTCTTGCTGTTTCGTATTTTCGATATTCTGAAGCCCTGGCCCATCGGCATTATCGATAAGCGCCTGCATGGCGGTACAGGCATCATGTTAGACGATATCCTGGCCGGAGCCATGGCGTGTCTGTCATTGCACGTGATTACCTTTCTGTGGCCTCACTGGCTGATAGGTCTGGCATCCTGAGGTTATGGCAGACATAACCGTTCGAGTCTTTACCGTGTTTGATGAGCGACGTGACGATGATAGCGAGCGGTGCAGTTGCTGATGACTGATTAGATAAAGTCTCATACCCGCACTGTCGATATCACAACACCGATACAATAAAGCCAGCAATGTTGCTGGCTTTATTATTTCAGGTAATTTGAAACCGGACAGCGCAAACTCAGGATAAGGCTGCATTCACGCTGTTGATTATGCCTTTCGCGTCCAGTCCATGTTTTTCATACATTTGTTGCTGCGTACCCTGAAGAATAAATTCATCGGGCAGGCCAATCGGCAGCACCCGTCGAAGCGTTGCTGAAGACTGGATATGCTCCATCACCGCAGAGCCTGCACCACCGGCAATACAGCCGTCTTCCAGCGTGACAATCAGCTCGTGAGCTTCACAGGCTTTGTCTATTGCCGCAGTATCCAGCGGTTTTACAAAACGCATATCAATTAAGGTGGCGTTTAGTGATTCAGCGGCTTCTTCGGCAAACGGTAGCAGGGTGCCAAAATTGAGGATAGCAACGCGTTCACCGCGTCGACACTCGCGAGAGACACCCAAAGGGATTTCAGCCATTGCGGTTTCCGGCGTCACACCTTTTCCGGCGCCGCGAGGGTAGCGAACAGCTGCGGGCCTGGCGGCCTTATGGCCGGTATACAGCATTTGACGACACTCGTTTTCGTCAGATGGCGTCATGATGATCATATTCGGTATACAGCGCAGGTAGGCGATATCAAACGCACCCTGGTGGGTAGGACCATCAGCGCCGACAACGCCTGCACGGTCGATAGCAAAGAGTACCGGCAGATCCTGTAGTGCGACATCATGGATTAGCTGATCGTAAGCGCGCTGTAGGAAGGTAGAGTAAATCGCCACTACGGCGTGATAGCCATCTTTCGCCAAACCTGCCGCAAACGTCACCGCATGTTGCTCGGCAATGGCGACATCGAAGTACTGATCGGGAAATTGTTGTGAAAACGCTACCATGCCAGAGCCTTCACGCATAGCAGGCGTTACAGCCATGAGCTTGGGATCCTGCGCCGCCATGTCACATAACCACTGACCAAAAATCGCAGAAAACGAGGGGGCTGAAGGTTTTGAGGCCGGCAGTGCATTTTCCGCCGGGTTGAACTTCGGCACAGCGTGGAACTTTATCGGATCTTTTTCCGCTGACGGATAGCCTTTTCCTTTCCTGGTCACCACATGCAGTAACTGCGGCCCTTTGAATTTGCGCATATTGCGCAAGGTATCCACCATCGCGTTCACGTCATGACCATCAATGGGACCAATGTAATTAAAACCCAGTTCTTCAAAAATAGTGCCGGGAACCACCATGCCCTTAAGGTGCTCTTCAGCACGGCTGGCAAATTCTTTAATCGGCGGTACGTTACTTAGCAGCTTTTTACCACCATCACGAATGGTGTTAAAAAAGTTACCAGTAAGCAAACGGGCAAGGTGACTGTTGAGTGCACCGACGTTCTCGGAAATCGACATTTCGTTATCGTTTAGTACAACAACCATGTCTTTGTTGATGTCACCAGCATGATTAAGTGCTTCAAACGCCATACCTGCCGTCATCGCGCCATCACCAATGACAGCAACCACTTTACGTCCCGCATTTTCTTTTTCAGCAGCTACGGCCATGCCCAACGCGGCGCTAATTGAAGTGGAGGAGTGCCCCACAGCAAAGGTGTCATATTCACTCTCTGGTGGCCACGGGAACGGATGCAGTCCGTCTTTCTGACGAATCGTTGACATACGCCCGGCGCGACCGGTCAGGATTTTGTGGGGGTATGCCTGATGGCCCACGTCCCATAACAAACGATCGAATGGTGTGTTATAGACATAGTGAAGTGCCACGGTAAGCTCAACCGTGCCCAGGCCTGAAGCAAAATGCCCGCTGCTTTGACTGACGCACGTTAACAGATATTCTCTTAATTCGTCTGACAGGGCATTCAATTTTTCTTGTGGCAATGTCCGAAGAGCTTCAGGCGTTGCTGCCTGTGAGAGAGTCGGATAATGCTTTAAATCTAAAGTCATGCGTTATTATTCTTAATACGTGAGCGCGTCAGACCTTAATGGTCACGCTTAACCATCAGTTCGCTGAACGCAGCAAGATAATCGGTATTGTAGGGCAAACTGTCCAATGCTTGAAGCGCGCTGTCATAAAGTGCCGCTAATTCTTTTTTAGCGCCTTCCATACCTAACAGTGCGGGGAAGGTATTTTTTCCCTGCGCAACATCAGAGCCTTGTGGCTTTCCAATAAGCTCAGCACTGCCTTCCACATCTAAAATGTCATCCTGAACCTGAAAAGCAAGGCCAATGACGCGCGCAAACTCGATAAACGTCGTTCTGTCGTGTTGCTCAAGCGTGTCACTCACTAAGGTGATCATCTCAACACACGCACACAGTAACGCCCCGGTTTTCAACTGATGAAGGCGTGTCAGCTCAGCAATCGAAATCGCTTCACCGGTAGAGGCTAAATCGATGGCCTGACCGCCACACATTCCCAGGTACCCTGATGATTTCGCCAGCACAGACACCAGTTGGGCGCGCTTTTTACTGCCAGACTCGCTCATAGGGTGCTCACACAAAATGGTGAATGCCAGTGTTTGCAAGGCATCGCCAGCCAGAATGGCAGTGGCTTCGTCAAACGCAATATGGCAGGTAGGCTGCCCGCGACGTAGATCGTCGTCGTCCATAGCGGGTAGGTCGTCATGAACCAGTGAATACGCGTGAATGCATTCTATTGCCATTGCAATAGTCAATTGGTCAGAGCGCGGGATATCCAGTGTATTTCCCACCAGATGGACTAAAAAGGGTCGCATTCTTTTGCCGCCGGCAAGGAGTGCGTGTCGCATCGCGGCTTTTAGCCTGGGTGCGTGATCCGGGAGCAAGCTGAGCAAGTGCAACAGTGCGTCGTCGGTTTGATCTTTTATCTGCTGATGCAGGACCGTAAATTCCATAATAGGACCTGTAGAGGCGCAGTCACGGTAGACTGCATAGCCTGTTAATCGTTGTCGTCTGTATTGAGATCCGTCAGTGTTTCCTGACCCTGCTCAGAAAGTAGGATTTTTACTTTTTGCTCAGCCTTTTCTAACGATTGCTGACTTAGGCGAGATAAGCTGATACCGCGTTCAAATTTTTCCAGCGCAGTGTGCAAAGGCAGATCGCCGTTCTCCATTTCATTGACGATAGACTCTAGCTCTGACAGGCTCTCTTCAAAGGTGAGGGGAGTGGATTTTTCCGTCACAGTATTACCCGGTAATTGGCTGGTAAAAGGATAGGCGCACATTAACCGAGGGTAGGCGACGGGTCAAATGGTTTGTCCAGTGATACCCTGTCGTATGCAGCATTTTTAATGTGGTTTGCAACGAGGTTATTGGGGATATGAGAACCTTCTGCGATAAATAGGTTATAGAATTCTATGGGAATGCCGATAGAATAGCTGTCACTTTTTGAATAATTGTGATGTAACGTTTTGAACAATAAAGGCAAAACAACCAAGTTTTGCCACCGTTACATTACCCGTTGGCACAGCATGAGGAAGAGTTTGTGGATTTAGCTACCGTCATAGGCATGTTGGGTGCAATTGGCTTTGTTGTCATGGGGATGGTCATGGGCGGCAGTATGGCGATGTTTATCAACGTCCCATCTATACTGATTGTATTCGGCGGTACCCTTTTCGTGGCCTTGTCACAGTTTACCCTGGCGCAGTTCTTTGGTGCCGGCAAAATCGCTGCAAAAGCGTTTATGTTCAAAATCGATTCGCCGGAATCACTGATTGAAAAAGTGGTAGAGATGGCGGATGCAGCACGTAAAGGTGGCTTTCTGGCGCTGGAAGAGGCGGAGATTGAGAGTCCTTTTATGCAAAAGGGCGTCGACATGCTGGTGGACGGGCACGATATTGAGGTGGTGCGCGAGACACTGGCAAAAGATATTGCCATGACGACAGACCGTCACGAGTTTGGTGCTACAATATTTAAAAGTATGGGGGATGTTGCCCCGGCCATGGGTATGATCGGTACGCTGATTGGTCTGGTAGCGATGTTGTCGAACATGGATGACCCGAAGGCCATCGGTCCTGCCATGGCGGTTGCCCTTCTGACGACCCTTTACGGGGCCTTTTTTGCAAACGTTATTTGCCTGCCTATTGCGTTCAAGCTGAATGTGCGTGCTCAGGAAGAAAGACTGAATCAAAAACTTATCCTCGACGGTATTGTGGGGATAGCTGATGGACAAAACCCGCGGGTTATCGAAGGGATCCTGAAGAACTACCTGGCGGCCAGCAAGCGGGCGACCGGCGCTGAGGATGAATAAGCATGGCTGAGCAGCAAGAAGAATGTCCTAAATGTCCACCACCGGGGCTACCTCAGTGGATGGGGACGTTCGCTGATTTGATGTCGCTGTTAATGTGCTTCTTCGTGCTGTTGCTGGCATTCTCGGAAATGGATGTACTCAAATTTAAGCAGATTGCGGGGTCGATGAAGTTTGCTTTTGGCGTGCAAAATAAAATTGAAGTAAAGGATATTCCGAAGGGCACCAGCGTGATTGCAATGGAGTTCCGGCCCGGACGTCCCGATCCAACGCCTATTGAAACTATTCAGCAACAAACCATAGAGATGACGCAGCAAATGCTTGAGTTTCAGGCAGGCGATGAGGACTCCGCAGGCGGTCGACAGAAACAGCGAGGTAACCAGCGCGGTGGGCAGGCGCAGCAGACGGCTACCGAGCAGGCTTCGTCAGCGGCTCAGAGTGCCGATCAAAGCGAAAATAACGAGCTGATGAAAAAAGTGGCTCAACAGCTGCAGAAGCAGATCCTGGACGGCTCGATAGAAATGGAATCGCTGGGTCAGCAAATCACGATACGTATCCGTGAAAACGGTTCATTTTCAGCGGGTTCAGCATTTCTACAGCCTCAGTTTAAACCTGTCATCAGGCAGATAGGCGAGTTGTTGGCAGAAGTGCCTGGAGAGATTGAGATTGCAGGACACAGTGATGGTCAGCACATTGCCAACGAGCTTTATAGCTCCAACTGGGACTTATCTTCTCAACGCGCAGTCGCTGTCGCAGAAGAGCTTCGCCGAGCGCCTGGCTTTGACGAGAAGCGTATGGCAGTAGTGGGCAAGGCGGATACTGTGCCGCTGATTGAAAACGCAACTACAGCGGATGACAGAGCCCGGAACCGTCGTGTGGAGATTAATATTAATCAGGGTAAACCAATGTTGTCTAAGCCGATATCAGTCATTGATGGCGAGGGCAGTAACGGGTAAAACCCGACTGGTAGAGACTAATCAGAGAATTAAAAAAACCACGGTCATGACCGTGGTTTTTTACGTAAGGCAAATGAGTTTGTGGAATTAGCGGAAGAGTGCCGCACGGTGAGCCGGTTTGCTAAGCAACAACTGCACCGTTGAGATGGTGCGCTCCAGAAAACCACCTTCACAATACTTAAGGTAGTAGGTCCACATTCTGACGAAGCGGTCGTCATAGCCGTCTTTGAGTAAAGCATCTTTAGCCTGAACAAATGCCTGATACCAGTCATCGAGGGTTTTCGCATAGTCCAGACCAATGTCCTGAAGATCGCGGATCATCAAATCACTGTGCCGCTTCATATGTGCATTGAGCTCGTATTGTGACGGCAGGAAGCCACCCGGAAAAATGTATTTCTGAATGAAGTCGACGCTGTCAGCATAACTATCGAAACGGCGGTCGTCGATGGTAATAGATTGCAGCAACATTAGCCCATCCGGCTTGAGCAAAGATGCACATTTTTCAAAAAAATTACCCATGAACCGTTTGCCAACTGCTTCTATCATTTCTATCGACACCAGTTTGTCGTATTTTCCTTCCAGCGTCCGGTAATCCTGTTTCAAAAGCGTAATTTTATGGTTTAGTGATTCTTTGGTAACCCAGTGCTGCGCATAGGCATATTGTTCTTCAGAGATGGTAGTAGTAGTAACCCGGCATCCGAAATGCTTTGCCGCATATACCGCTAATCCACCCCAGCCCGTACCAATTTCCAGCAGGTGGTCATTTTCAGTCAGCTGAAGCTTTTCGCAGATGGTCTGTAGCTTGTGTTGCTGCGCTTCCCCCAGGCTAGCATTAGGGTCAGGGTAAATCGCGGAAGAATACATCATGGTATTATCCAGAAACCGGGTATATAGCTTGTTACCCAGATCGTAATGTGCCTCGATATTCTTTTTAGCCTGATTGGTCGTATTGCTGTTCATAAGATGCTGCCACTTCAGCAACGGCATCGTGAGCCATTTGAATTTGTTTTCCCAGTAATCGAGGGTGGGCAGGTTTCTGGCGAAAATACGAATAACCGCCGTCAGATCATCGGTTGTCCACTGCGCATCCATATAGGTTTCGCCTGCAGCAACGCTTCCACCAAACAATAGCCGCTTGTAAGCGCTAAGATCCTGAATATCCACAACCGCGTGAAGATCTGACGCAGGATCGCCATACGTACCAACATCTTCACCTCTCTCGCGAATGGTCAGCTGACCTTCCGGCAGGTGTGACAGACATTTTAAAAATGCACTTCGACAGGCTTTCACCGTAAAGGGAATCTGTTCAGGTGCGGTAATTAAACTTTCGCCTTGTGACATTTCTTGTTCCTGTCTTTCTAAGGATGCGAATAAACTGGCGTGCGTTTAATCCATAACTTAATTGCTTGCCAGTAAATTCCTACTACAGTTTTTATCGTCATACTCGGTGTACGTCTCATTACGTAACCCAAAGTGTCAGAGTTCATCGGTAACCGGTTGAGTGCAAAGCCTGCAGAAAAGTCTTTTTTAGCAGAAAAACAATCCATCACCAGTGAAAACGTTTCTTCCGGCGCGCCGATGCGCCATTTGTACGTCATATCTATCGGGTTGAATGGCGACACATGGAACGCTTTCTCCGTGTCTTTTTGTTCATTAAAATCAACAAGATAGTGATGTCTCTCATTCCACGGTGTATTGCTGACTTCAGCCAGCATGTGAGTGTACTCGCCATCAGCATTGCGTAAAAAATAAAAGTTTACCGGGCTGAAATACATCCCCAGCATGCGTAATTGGCCCAACATAAAAACCTCTCCGCTAAGAGGTGACCCATTAAGCTCACTCATTCTCGTAATCACTGAATTTTCAAGCGGTTGCGATTCGTCACCAAGATAATCTGAACGCTTGTAGCGCGCCAGTGCAAACTGAGAACATGAAAAATGTTTAATTTCATTTTCCAGCGTTTCCAGCTCGGACAGCTTCAGCCAGAAAAGATAAATTTGATAGTCAAAAGCATGCGTCGTTGGCCGGAACCGCTTATGAAATAAGGTTCCGGTGTAAATGGCACTTTCTGTTGCCGTCACAGTGACTCTCCAAAACGGGCGCAAACATCCATGGCGCTTTTCACCCCGTCTTCGTGAAAACCGTTATACCAATAGGCACCGCAAAAGTGGAGACCATTTACTCCACATATCTCTGCGCGTCGTTGTTGTGCTGCAACCATGTTTTCACTGTATTGTGGGTGGGCATACCGGTATTGACCCAGGATGCATTCAGGCTTGATCGCGCTGGTGTTATTTAGTGTCACGCAAAATGTTGTCTCACTCTCAATGCGCTGCAAAATATTCATGTCATAGGTAACCGTCGCTGGTGACTGCTCCTCACTTGCTACATCTTCTATCTGATAGTTCCAGCTAGCCCACGCCAGTTTGCGTTTGGGTAAGATGCTGGAATCGGTATGCATCACAACATCGTTTGTCGAATAGGGTATAGCACTCAGAATATCTGTTTGCTTTTGTGTAGGTGAGGCCAGCATTTTCAGGGCTTGATCGCTGTGACAGGCAAAAATGACGTCATCAAATTGTTCTACATTGCCATCAGCCGATGTTACTGACCAGGTGTCGTTGGCGCGGGAGACCGACGTGACTGGCGCGGACAGCAGAATGTTGTCTTTGAATGCCCGGGTAATTGGTTCAATATAACTGTGTGACCCCCCTTTGAGGGTATACCACTGTGGACGGTCATTGACGTTCAGCAGCCCGTGGTTATTAAAAAACTGCAGGAAGAAGGTCAGCGGAAATTGGCGGGTTTGCGCCAGGCTGGCAGACCAGATAGCCGCGCACATTGGCAGAATGTAGTAATGAGCAAAATCATCACTAAGGTTAAGCTCTTGAATATAGCCATACAACGTTTTGCCGCTGGTGTCTTCATCGCTCGCAACCAGCGCCTTACAGGCTTTATTGAAGCGAAGAATATCGCGTACAATCCGCCAAAATCGAGGGCGAAGAATATTTCTGCGCTGCGCAAATAAGGTATTTAAGTTATTCCCGTTATACTCCAGATTGGCAGAGTCGCTGGTCACCGAAAAGCTCATCTCAGTCGGCTGGCGCTCAACGTCAAGGCGGTCCATCAGGGTGATGAAGTGAGGATAAGTCCAGTCATTAAAAACAATAAAGCCAGTGTCTATATTGTAGTCCCGCCCCTTAACTGACACTTTCTTGGTTGCCGTATGGCCGCCAATATAATCGTTAGCCTCGTAAACGGTAATATCGTGTTTTTTATTTAACAGATAGCCACAGGTAAGTCCGGAAATACCCGTTCCGATAATGGCAATGCGTTTCTTCATTCTTATTATACCTTACTGCTTGTCTCGCATTGACAGTGAGAGTTTGCACTGAATTCCTACCGGTAAGATATGCATTAAACGCATAATCCACCCAAATACAGTAGGAAAAAATATTGTTTGTTTATTATTTTCTATGCCTTTGAGTAATGCTCTGGCGGCTTCATCGGCGGAAATTTTCATCGGCATTTCGAAATCATTCTTGTCAGTCAGCGGCGTTTCTACGAAGCCGGGAGACACAGCCTGCACACGAACGCCTTTTTTCTCCAGATCGACTTCCAGGCTTTTCGTAAAATAGTGGACAGCCGCTTTACTTGCACCATAAGCCTCTGTGCGCGTGAATGGGAATAACCGCGCCATGCTGTCGACAATAACCAGCTGTTTGCCTTCCGACAGGTTCGGCATCAGACCATCTACGCAGTGCACAATACCGAAAAAGTTTGGTTCAAACACGCGTCGAAACATATCCGGCTCAAATTCATCAATATCAACATATTCGCACGTTCCGGCATTTAACACCGCGATATCAAAATCAACATCAGCGAGTGCGGTGCGCGTCGCTTCCAGGTCTGAAACATCAAACTGCAAACCTGATATATTCTCAAATGCAGACAATTCATCCAGTGCTTCCTGGTTGCGCCCACAGGCAACTACCTTATAGCCACTTTCAGCCACATGCTTTGCCAGTGCCTTGCCTATTCCCGATGTCGCGCCAGTGATGAGCATTGTTTTCATGATGACAATTTCGCCTTGATCTTTTTTATAATCCAACCCAGTACCGGAACATGTTCGTAAACCATGGTACCGAGATCATAATAATCTCTGTGATAACAGACCTTATCGTCGCGAACTTTTAGCTGTGTTGTTCCGGGTAGGACAATTGTCTTCCCGGAACTACGCAGAACCAGATACATTGTCCAGTTCACCAAATAACTCAGGCTTTCTGCGTTCTTTTCACATCCGGCGATGACGTGGATGTCAAACCGACAGCTTTCTGCCTCTGTGGACAACCTGGAAAAGTACGCTTTAACCTCTTCGATGCCGGTGTGAGAATCGATAGGATCGACAAAAAATACATCGTCAGTGTAAACCTTTTCCAGGTCTGACGGAGTAATCAGAGTAAGATCCGAATACAATGATTTGAAACGCTCTATTACGGGCATCATTTTATTAGTTTTTGATTTTCAATTATCTACGGTGGGCTAACTTTGCAGGATCAGCACACATTGGGTAATTATTACTTACATTCGATCCAAATATTCAGGGTTGGCGTAACAGGCAAACATCCTAACAGTGTAAATTTGACATATGCAGCAAGAAAAACTTCCACTCTTCCCGCTCTCTGCACACCTGCTTCCGGGGGGGCGTATGTCATTACGTATTTTTGAACCGCGCTACATCAGAATGGTAAAGGAGGCCTGCGCTCAGAACAGCGGCTTCGTACTGTGTATGCTTAATGCGCAGGGGGATAAAGAGAACAACGAACACATCTATCCAATCGGTACATTTGCCGAAGTAATCGACTTCGATAAGCTTGAAGATGGGTTGCTTGGCATAAAGGTTGCTGGTCTCTATGGTGTTGAGGTGAAAGATATCAGTACAGAGCCTGACGGTTTACGCGTCGGTCAATGTGAAAAAATTCAGCCATGGTGCTGCGATATCACATCTGAACAGATCGCCCCTATGGACGAACGATTGAAAGAAATATTTGATCGCTATGCTGACTTGGGAGCCATGTACGACAAGCCGAGCTTTGACGACCCGATTTGGGTGATTCATCGTTGGCTTGAACTACTTCCCGTAGACGCAAAGCAAAAGCAACATTTTCTGGTCCAAAAAGACTGTAAAAAATTGCTAAACTATCTATCAGCGCTGGTGCAGTAAGTAAAAGTTACACGCCAGGCGGAAAAGATTTCGACATTACAGATTCTTAATGTTGTTTGTAAGATCAATTTTCATCATTCGTGCGTAGTGATTCAGGTAACCAAATTGGAAAATACGGACGAAACATATGTTAGTTGGAATTCCTTTGGAACAAAGTAACAGTGCAGTTAAACCGAAAGAGTGTGCAGGCGAAATGTCAGAGTACATTGTTGCCGTCGCAGAGAAGCGTTGTAAGATGTCATTTGCACGCGTGTTTGGTTACTTCGCACCTCGCCTACGTTCTTATGCACTGAAACAAATGGGAAATGAGGCGTTAGCAATGGAGCTGGTACAAGACACAATGTCTAATGTCTGGCAGAAAGCGCATCTTTTTAACGCTGAAAAAGGTTCACCATCGACCTGGATCTTTACGATAGCACGTAATATTCGTTTCGATATGTTACGCAAATTGCAGAATCGTAAGGAAGATGTATGTTCAGATGATTTGTGGCCAGTGCTGTGTGAACAGACGGCAGACGCCAATGAGACGTCGCTGGATGAACAGATTACATTGGAACAAATTGGATTTTTATTTGAAGCATTGCCAGTAAAGCAAAAAGCAGTAATTGAGGCGATTTACATCGATGGCAAATCTCAACAAGAGGTTGCCGATGAGCTTGAAATTCCTCTTGGTACTGTTAAATCCCGCACTCGACTGGCGCTGCAAAGATTAAAAGGCATGTTAAACAGTCATGATTAAGTTCCACCCTCGTCCTGAGCAATTATCGCAGTTTGCTGAGGGCACTCTGTCTGCTGTTGAATCGATAATGGTATCGGCGCATTGCGACATGTGCGAACGATGCCAGAATCGGGTAGCGGCAGAGACAGAGCGTTTGGCCGAAGATGTGTTAGACACGCACAAAGCCGAACACCACTATGAGTTTGATTCAATGTTAGCAGGAATTACGCAGCTTCCTGCAGCGGATTCCATTCAGGCTTCAAATGTTGATCGAGTACAGGCTATTGAACTCGATGGCAAAAAGTTTCCACTACCACGCACTTTGCAGCGTCTTGCTGATAAGACAGGTAACTGGTCGAGTCTGGTAGGAAGGTTATGGCAGGCTCCGGTTGACTTAGGTAACCAAGGAGTTGCGAATTTTATTTATATGGAGAAAGGCGGGAGTGTCCCAGAACACACGCACCGCGGTACGGAATTCACGTTGGTGATAAACGGTGAATTCAGTGATGGGCTTAATGCCTATGACTCAGGCGACTTTATCTTTATGGATGGCGAGAAGACACACGCGCCACGTTCTGACGCGCCTGAAGGGTGTCTGGTATTTAGTATTGTAGACCAGCCTCTCCACTTTACCTCCGGCTTAGCCCGGTTGTTGAACCCATTCAGTCATTTATTTTTCAGGTGATCGTTAGCTTCAAAATAACGTAAACCCGAAACAAGAAGACAAAAAAACGCACCGTAAAAGGTGCGTTTTTTGTTCAATCTCTACAAACAATGCGTAAATCAGCTGATGAATTCGCTGTCTGGATAATTCAGTTTTAGTGTTTTCATCGCATTCTGCTTTAGCTCTTCCAGCCCCAGTTGCTCATAGCTTGAAACCATAATTTCAAGGGCTTGTTGAACCTGGGTCGAATCAGGAAAGTGCTCAATCACATACCTACCGCGATTCGCTGCAGCTACAAACGCTTCACGACGCATGTAAAAGCGTGCGATTGCAATTTCGTACCGAGCCAGGCGCTCTTTAATATGCAACATACGCTTACGCGCATCGACTGCATATTTACTATTTGGATATTGCTGAATTAATCGACGAAAGTCATTAAATGCTTCGCGGGATTTTGCCGGATCGCGATCCGCCCGGTCAATGTTCATCAATTCCTGAAACAAATTACTGTCTGATTCCATATTTGTCAGGCCACGCATATAGAATGCATAGTCGATATCAGAGTGATTCGGGTTCAGTCTGATGAAGCGGTCAACCGTGGCCAAAGTCTCATCGGTTTTTCCCGACTTATAGTAACTGTAAATAAGATCCAGCTGGACCTGATGACTCAACGGACCAAACGGATAGCGGGAGTCCAGCGCGCTTAATGTAGCCGCGGCATTACTAAAATTACCTGCTTCCATGCTGGTCTTGGCTTTTTCATAGAGCTGCTGAGCGCCCATATTAGCCAGCACGACCTGCTCTTCGTTGTCAGATGAGCTACATCCGGTCAGCGAGATCATAGCGCCAACCACAAGCGGCGCCACTTTACGAAATGATTTCATATATTGGTATTTTCCTGCTAAACAGTCTGTTAAACATCGCTGTCTACGCGTATTTTGCACGCTATTCTAGCGCACTCGAAGGGCGAATGCCCACACAAAATCCTGAAAGTATCCGACTCGTTTTCGTAAACCTTGTTATAATACGCTTTTTACTCAGTAATAAGGTGTTATGACTCAGTCAGAAAACACAGTCAACCTGGAAGGGTCGACCAGTCAGGAACACTTCGGTCAGCGTTTAGATCAGGTTTTGGCTGATTTGTTCCCCGAATATTCCCGTTCAAAGCTAAAAAGTTGGATCCAGGATGGAAATGTCCGTCTGGACGGCGAGGTTATCACCGCTCCCCGGCATAAAATTCTTGGCGATGAATTCGTTCAGATATCTGCAAAAATGGAAGTGCAGACCACCAGTCAGCCACAAGCCATTAAGCTTGATATTGTCTATGAAGACGACGATATTCTGGTGATCAATAAACCCGCTGATCTTGTTGTGCATCCGGGCGCCGGGAATCAGGACGGAACCGTTCTGAATGCGCTGCTAAATCATGTTCCTAACATTGATAAAGTGCCACGCGCCGGCATCGTTCATCGACTCGATAAAGATACTACCGGTTTGATGGTGGTGGCGAAAACGCTGCCTGCACAAACCCACTTAGTCGATCAACTGCAAAATCGTGTCATGAGTCGTGAATATGAAGCGTTGGCTATTGGTACTATGGTTGCCGGTGGAATTGTCGAGGCTGCAATTGGGCGGCATCAGACTAAGCGTACGCACATGGCCGTTCGCGAATTTGGCAAGCCTGCGGTAACCCATTATCGCGTCATCGAAAAATTCCGGGCGCATACCCACTTGCGCCTGAAGCTGGAAACCGGTCGCACCCATCAAATTCGTGTTCACATGGCACACATTAAACATCCGTTGGTGGGCGATCCGGCTTATGGTGGACGAGCAAGACTACCCAAAGGCGCAACCGACGAGCTGGTGGAAATGTTAAGGCGTTTTAATCGTCAGGCACTGCATGCCGCACAATTGTCTTTATATCACCCGACAACCGGGGAGTGGATGACATGGCAAGCGCCGCTACCGGACGATATGGTGGCACTTATTAATACCGTCAGGGAAGATACCAAGGCCCACCCGGACGAGGCGATTTAAATGACAAGCTGGTTCAGCCCGGACTGGGCGGCACCGGAAAATGTTGTGGCCTACTGCACAACCCGTCACGGCGGGTTTAGCACGCAGGGCTATCATGGTTTGAATGTCGGCATGCATGTTGGAGACAGTGCGCCGGCTGTTGAAAAAAACCGAGAAATATTGCCTTTTCACGAACGCATTCACTGGCTCAATCAGGTACATGGCAAAAAGGTACTGACGTTACCCTCTGATGATACCACTGCCGATGCAGCTATCAGCCGTTCAGCCAATCAATTTTGTGCAGTAATGACTGCAGATTGCGTTCCGGTGTTGCTTTGCGATTCTCGCGGAACCGAAGTCGCAGCGATCCACGCAGGCTGGAAGGGGCTTGCCAGTAATATCATTGCTGAAACTGTCAGCAAGATGGTATCGCCTTCCTCGTCATTGTGCGCCTGGGTTGGACCGGCTATCTGCGGAGACCACTACGAGGTGCCGGATCAAATTGCGCAGGTATTCCGTAGTTTTTCTGATGTTATCAAGCCTTCTCCAAACACGCAGAAATATCTGGTTAATCTTCCTGGCATCGCGCAACTTCAACTAAAAGAAGCCGGCGTGACCAATGTGGTAGCGAGTGACCGCTGCACCTACTGCGAACCTCTGACTTTCTATTCTCATCGCTATGCAACCCATCAGGGCTTACAGGCGACGGGCCGCTTTGTTAGCGTCATCGGTTTGCGCTAAATCAACATTTGTTGACTTTTTCATCGACTGACTTGAATCGCGAAGAAGCAGTACCCATAAATTAAGCAAGGTTTTTGCAGGGGAAATGCAACCATGCGATTAGATAGATTTACCAGTAAATTTCAAATAGCGATCTCTGACGCTCAGTCTCTGGCACTGGGGCGGGATCATCAGTTTATTGAGCCGGTTCACCTGATGACCGCACTACTCAATCAGCAGGGCGGAAGTGTCCGTCCGCTGCTGGATCAGGCTAATGTGAATGTGAATTCATTACGCTCGGCTCTGAGTGAGGCCATTGAGCGGTTGCCGCGCGTTGAAGGTGTGGGAGGCGATGTACAACTCAGTAAAGAGAGCGGCATTCTGCTCAATTTGTGTGACAAAATTGCCCAGCAACGAAAAGACGAATACATCACGTCTGAAATCTTCGTGCTGGCAGCATTGCAGGACAAAGGCAAATTGGGTGATATTCTTAAATCGCTGAATATCACCAAAGAGAAGGTGGCAAATGCCATTGATACCATGCGCGGTGGGCAGAAAGTTACAGACCCGAATGCGGAAGATGTAAGACAGGCACTGGAGAAGTACACCACGGATCTCACAGAGCGTGCTGAACAGGGCAAGCTTGACCCGGTAATCGGGCGTGACGATGAGATTCGTCGCACTGTTCAGGTACTGCAGCGCCGAACGAAAAACAATCCGGTATTAATTGGCGAGCCAGGTGTGGGTAAAACCGCAATTGTGGAAGGTCTGGCACAGCGCATCATTAATGGCGAAGTGCCGGAAGGACTGAAAGACAAACGCGTATTGTCACTCGATATGGGCTCGCTGGTAGCTGGGGCTAAGTATCGCGGCGAGTTTGAAGAGCGTCTGAAAGCCGTACTAAATGAGCTGGCAAAAGAAGAGGGCAGGGTGATCCTGTTTATCGATGAGCTTCACACGATGGTCGGTGCAGGAAAAGCTGATGGTGCGATGGATGCCGGTAATATGCTTAAACCTGCACTTGCGCGCGGTGAACTTCATTGTGTGGGCGCCACCACGCTGGATGAGTATCGGCAATACATAGAGAAAGACGCAGCTTTAGAACGTCGTTTCCAGAAAGTGCTGGTTGAAGAGCCAAGCGTAGAAGACACCATTGCCATTCTTCGCGGACTGAAAGAGCGCTACGAGCTGCATCACTCGGTGGACATTACGGACCCGGCCATCGTGGCCGCAGCAAGCCTGTCGTATAGGTATATCAGTGATCGGCAACTGCCGGACAAGGCTATCGATTTGATAGACGAAGCCGCCTCCAGCATTCGTATGCAAATCGATTCTAAACCGGAAGAAATGGACCGTCTGGAGCGGCGCATCATTCAGTTAAAGCTGGAAGAGCAGGCGCTTGCCAAAGAAACGGACGATGCCAGTCATAAGCGGCTGGAAATGATAGAGCTTGAACGAGAGCAGCTTGAAAACAAGTACGGTGAGCTGGATAAAATCTGGAAAGACGAAAAAGGTGCGATGCAGGGCACGCAGACGATTAAGTCTGAACTGGAGCAGGCCAAGCTGGACCTGGAGATTGCACGCCGAGCATCAGATTTAAACCGTATGTCTGAGCTGCAGTACGGCCGTATTCCTGAGCTGGAAGCAAAATTAGAGCGTGCTGCGGAAAATGAAACCCGTGAGACACTGCTTCTGAAAAACAAAGTGTCAGATGCTGAAATTGCTGAGGTATTGTCACGCTGGACCGGCATTCCGGTAGCCAAGATGTTGGAAGGCGAGCGCGACAAGTTACTTCGGATGGAAGACGTCTTGCACAAGCGGGTAGTGGGGCAGGAAGAAGCTGTGAATGCAGTATCAAATGCCATTCGTCGCTCTCGCGCTGGCCTGGCGGATCCGAATCGTCCTATCGGTTCTTTTTTGTTCCTCGGACCAACCGGGGTTGGGAAAACAGAGCTGTGTAAAGCGCTTGCCGGATTTATGTTCGATACCGAAGATGCCATGGTTCGCATTGATATGTCGGAATTCATGGAAAAGCATTCGGTTGCGCGTTTGGTAGGGGCGCCCCCGGGCTACGTTGGCTATGAAGAAGGCGGCTATTTGACTGAGGCCGTGCGTCGTAAACCGTATTCCGTCATTCTGCTTGATGAAGTGGAAAAGGCCCATCCGGATGTATTTAATATCTTGCTGCAGGTGCTTGATGACGGTCGTCTGACCGATGGACAGGGCCGTACGGTGGATTTTAAAAACACCGTAGTGATTATGACATCGAATCTGGGCTCAGATGTGATTCAGGATAAACACGAACAGAGCCAGTATGACGAAATGAAGGCGATGGTGATGGGAGTAGTTGGACAACACTTCCGGCCTGAGTTTATCAACCGGGTTGATGATATCGTGGTATTTCACCCCCTTGGCAAAGATGAAATTAAATCCATCGCCAAAATTCAGTTGGCGTCATTGCGCGCTCGCCTTGCAGATAAAGGATACAAGCTTGAGCTTTCAGGTGCAGCAATGGACAAGTTAGCTGAAGCGGGATTTGATCCGGTATTCGGTGCGCGGCCGCTCAAGCGGGCTATTCAGGTTCAGATAGAGAACCCGTTGGCAAACAAATTATTGTCAGGAGATATCGAGCCCGAATCAACCATTCGCATCGATGTAGATGGTGAAAATCTTACTGTTATTTAAATGACAAAGCGCTGCCACAGGCAGCGCTTTTTTATGTAGTATGAAATTAAAAAACGCCGGTGAAAGACTTTTATCTTAAAGACGCTTCGAGACCGGTAAAGCTACAGTGAGTTAAGCAGCGCTTCAGCCTGGGGACGACGGAAAAACGGGCGTTTCACATTCACAGCATACTCCAGCTCTTTTTTTGCCTCTGAAGTTCTTCCCAGTTTCGCCAACGTATACCCCAGGTGATAGCGAATATTTGGGTTCGATGCGTCGCGGGCGTAGGCCTCTCGCAGTCGGGTAAGGCTTTCTTCCAAGTTTCCCTGCTGAGCTAAAATCCAGCCATAAGTGTCCAGTACTTCGGGGTTCCCCGGAGCGAGAGAAAAGGCTTCATCAATATAATTGCGTGCTGTCTCTAAGTTTTCCTCTATTGCCATGAGGGCCAAGCGAGTTAATACCACTTCACGGTTCAACACACTTTGTTCAGTCAGAAGCGATTCGTAAAGTGCAGTGGACTCTTCGAAATCACGTATAAAAAAGAGATATTGGGCCAGAAGATTTTTGGCCAGTAAGTTTTGAGGGTTATTTTCTACAATCTCACGGGATGTAGTAATAAAGTCACTGACGAATTGCTCCTGAAGTGCATAGTTGTATAACTCAATCAGTGGCTTAATAAAGAAGGGATCTTGCTTCAAGGCTTTCTTGTAGTTATCTACCGCTTTTCTGTTGTTATTCTTTGCAGCGTCGAGCAGCCCCTGTGTTAGCCAGAGGTTTGCATTGTTGACACCAGACTTATGGAGCTGCTTTACAATGGTATCGGCTTGTTCAAGACGACCTGTTGCGATTTGATATTGCGCCAGCTGCAGAGTAAGCCTCTGGTTTTCTGGTTGTAGCTGATGTGCCCGTTCCAGCGAGCTGAGGGCTGCGTTTTGATCTCCAATCTGCATTTGAAGGCTGCTAAGCCTAACCAGGTTTTCCGGATCATCTTTCACAAAGTTGTCTACGACGTTCAACGTTTTGATTGCATCTGATGACTGGTTCTGTCTTAGCAACAAATCGACTTTTAACATCAGGTAGTCAGGGTTGTCGAAGTCATCCTTTAGTAACCTGTCGAGGTGATAAAGTGCATTCTTGTAATCGCCTTGGTTTAAGTAGAGTTGAGAAAGGCGCTCTCGCGCAGAAACCGCAGTTGGATTCAGAGTAAGGATATCTTTATACAGCGCGATGGCATCATTTATATTGCCCATGCGAGCCTGGTTGAATGCTTTGAGCATCATGGATTCCATGTGCTGTGGGGAAAGTATGAGTAGTTCATCAACCAGTGCTTCAGAGTTGCTAATGTTTCCGAGTCGACTTTCCGTAGCAGCCAAGTTGAATTTTGCAGGAAAAAGCATGGGCTCCAAATCTAGTGCCTTTTGCAACACCTGTTTTGCTTCTATCAGGGCATTTTGCTTAATCAGGATCCCCGCCTTCAGATTGTAAACCTCGGCTTTGTCCTGAAATATCGTGATCAAAATGTCCGCAGCCTGCTTGGCGTCATCGTAATTACCACTTTGTAGCTTCAGTACGGCGTAGGTAAACATAAACGCCGGGTTTTCTTTATTTTTCTGAAAATTGTTATCAAGAATAGCGAGCGCCTCTTCCCGCTTGCCGCGTGCAGCCATTAATTTTATGTTGAACAGTTGCAGCTTGGCTGCGCCTGGATACCGTTGTTCTAGGGCTTCTACCAGTTTTTCCGCTTTATAGGCGCGTTGTTGTCTGATTAGCAAATCGCCAAGAATCAGTGCTGCATCTAAATCTTCAAGTAGCGCGTCCTGATATTTCTCAAGCAGTAGCAAAGCTTGTTTGTCTTGCTGGGTAGCAAGATAGGTTTGTGACAATAACAATACAGCCTGAAGGTCTTCAGGTTGCTCGCGAAGGTATGCGACGAGATCCTTTGATGCCTGTTCCAGGTTATTATTGAAAAAGTTAGTCAATCCACTGATATATAACAGCGTCGGTTGTGAGGCGATAATTTCCGGCGTGAGCTCAGTCATAAACTCATTTAGTCGTTGCAATTGCGCATTATCAATGGCTGAATTCGACTCACGACTTTCTAACCAGCTACTCAACAGTATGGCAAGCGGGTCATTGGGGGTATCAGCTATTACCTGATCAACGAAGACCTTAGCGCGCTCATAATCTTTTGCTTCCAAATAGAGATCGACCAGATTTCTCAGCGCAATAGGATCTTCCTGATTTAACGACAGCGCGGTTTGCAGATATTCCATTGCCAGTTCTCTGTCGCCCTCTTCATAGGCGAGTTGGCCACGCAAGCGCCAGGTAACAGCGTTTTCGGGATCTGACGCCATCGCGTCAGATAGCAGCGAAGCAGCTTCAGCGAGTTGGTTCTCTCGGATTGCGAGGCCCGCGAGTCCATTGTAGGCGGCCACAGCGCCCTTAGAGATAGACAATAAGTCGTTATAGGCTTTTTTCGCACATGGTAAATCATCCATTCTGATACATGCCGTTGCACGGATTTCAAGCCAGTGGTTGCGAGGCTCGCCGGTTAGCTTCGTGGATTGTTGAAAATCAATAATCTCTTGATATTTGTTAAGAAAAAGCCAGGTATTTCCAAGCGCTTCGGATACCAGATTAATATCAGCTCCAAGTTCGAGCGCTTCTATTAACTCCAGTTCAGCCGCGATCAAATAGCCATTGGTCAGCAGAATTTTACCCATGAGTATTTTTGCAACGAGGTTTTCGGGGTCTTTCTGTAAACTGTTTTTGAGGTGGATGTAAGCCTCGTCAAACTCGTTTGTGTTATACGCGGCGAGAGCTTTTTCATAGTCCTCTGATGTGGTTGCGAATGCGCTTGCACAGTTGATCGAAACTGCCGTAAGACAAGCTAAAATCCAAGAGAGACGTGGAGACTTACCAAAATCCATAATACATCCAGTAAAATATCTAACAAAAAAGGTGGCTTTCGCCACCTTTAAGATACGTGCTTTTATCGTCAGATAAAACTATTAGCTACGGCGCTTTCTGCGAAGTGCCACTAAAGCGCCACCTAATAACATAATTCCAAGCGTACCTGGCTCGCTGACTTCAGTAGGGTCAGTATCGTCCGGATCCTTAGGATTGTTCTGGGCAATTTTGAACCCTATTGACTCAAGCTTGAAGCCCGTGCCGAAATTAGAAATGGCATTGTCATCAAAATAGGTATTGTATGCACCGACTAACCAATACTTCGCAGCAGATAAACCACTGAAAGCGGATTTATAGGTGGAGTTGCCAACATACGACATGCCTGTATGGTCTTTGGATGACCCTGAACCTAAACCAAAGTTAACATCACTCCAGCTAAACGACGCACTGTTTTGTGTAAACAAATCGATATTGTCGAGACCCACTGCCGTTACCGCGTGGCTATCCTGTTTACCTTCTACCCAGCCAAAGCTGGCGTCGCTCAGAGCAACATCTTCACTGAACGATAGTAAAATCATGTCGAAGTCGTTTTGGTATTGCACAGTCTCTTGTGACCAACCGTAACAATTGCGTCCCCAACTAAAGCTACAATACCACTCGGTACCGGAAGTCTGAAAATTATCAATAGTATGAGAATCGTAATTGCTGTCGTTGTTTACCAGTCCGTAACCACCAGAATAAAGATCTAAACTCCCTTGATTCTCAACCCCGGTATCATTACCCGAGCCTTGGGTGTCAGACCACACAGTTAAACCAACTTTCAAAGTTGTGCCGTTAATCATCACCCCGGAACTTGCATCAGTGGTGTAATTAATCCCGCTGGAAAGGTCATAGTTGTAGACGTGTTCACTTAGAGAACTATCGGCAAAAGAGTGGGTAGAAACAGCCAGCGCACTTGCGCATACAAAGTACGACAGTTTATTCATTTTTATGATCTCTTGTAATTTTTACAATATAGCTCGGTGGTTATCAAATTTTATGCCAAATGCATATTTAGTATAATAATCAACGTACTGTAGCTTTCTGAGGGTTTATTATTAGATGCTTTGTAAAAATTACTGACAAAAAATTCATTATTATTACTCCGTCACTAGTTGCATATACCGCAATTATTTTGGAGTTGCGTCCACGACAACGCCGCCTTTATAAGGCGCGGAATTTATTATTATGAACTCAACATGGTGTAGGAAGTGTATAAAATTGCGTCATGCTGTTGTGTATACATTACTATACCTTGTTATAACGCATGCATGCGCCGTGATTAAGGTAGGCTCGACCTCTCAGATATGAAATAATCGGGTAAGCGTCGCAATCGACAATGAGGATTTATGTCAGACAATAAAAGAAAAGGTATTTATTTGTTACCTAATTTGTTAACCACGGCTGGGCTGTTTTCCGGTTTCTTTGCAGTGGTTTCATCTATGAACGGGCGATTTGAGGCCGCGGCTGTCGCAGTATTCGTTGCTATGCTCTTTGATGGTTTGGATGGACGCGTTGCCAGAATGACTAATACGCAAAGTGATTTTGGTGCGGAATACGACTCCATGGCTGACATGGTTTCCTTTGGCATGGCTCCCGCACTCGTGGCGTATAACTGGGGGTTAAGCGAATTGGGTAAGTTAGGATGGTTGGCTGCCTTTATCTATGTGGCTGGTGCTGCACTTCGTTTGGCGCGCTTTAATACGCAAGTTGGTATCGCGGACAAACGATTCTTTCAGGGGTTGGCAAGTCCAGCTGCGGCGGCTGTAGTCTCTGGACTAGTATGGGTTGGGGTAGAATATGATGTAAATGGGAACGACTATGGACTGATTGTTGCGCTGGTGACCAGTGCTGCAGGTCTGTTGATGGTGAGTAATTTTAAATATAACTCGTTTAAAGAAGTTAACTGGCACGGGAAGGTGCCATTCGTTGCCTTACTACTCATTCTTCTTGTTTTCGTTGTTGTGGCAACTGAACCTGCTCTGGTCTTATTTATTGTTTTTGCTCTTTATGCTTTAGCTGGCCCTATCAATACATTCAGAACTGTTGATAAAGTGACGTTGAATGATGTGGTGGGCGACCACGAGGAAGACGCTGATTTTGGATCCGAAAAAGAAGTTGATAAAGATAGCAACTTAGATGAAACGGATGAGAAAGAGCAGAAAAGCAAGTAAAAAGCGCATTTAATAATCGTATTGTGCAAAAAGCGGTCTGTTAGGCCGCTTTTTTTATTTTTATTAAAAATTGCTGTTGACGACGAATAAATTCTGCGTAAAATGCGCGCCTCCTTCACAGGGACAGCGGAAAAACGCAGAAACTGAGAAGCGATGAGTTACCAAGTTTTAGAAAAAATAATTCAAAATTTGGTTGACAAAAAAAAGATGCGGAGTATCATACGCATCCCGCTTGAGACAAGCGATTAAGCGAATCTCAAGAGCGCAGAAAAGCAAAGCTTTGAGGCGCGTCAATCGGCAAGTTCGATTGGCAAAAATGTTCTTTAACAATCTATAACAAGACAATCTGTGTGGGCACTCGTTAAGAGTGTCAACAACGACGATTCATATTTTGTTAGTTTTTTAAAACTAACATTTCGATTTTAATTGAAGAGTTTGATCATGGCTCAGATTGAACGCTGGCGGCAGGCCTAACACATGCAAGTCGAACGGTAACAGGATGTGCTTGCACATCGCTGACGAGTGGCGGACGGGTGAGTAATGCTTGGGAACTTGCCTTTGCGAGGGGGATAACAGTTGGAAACGACTGCTAATACCGCATAATGTCTACGGACCAAACGGGGCTTAGGCTCCGGCGCAAAGAGAGGCCCAAGTGAGATTAGCTAGATGGTGAGGTAAAGGCTCACCATGGCGACGATCTCTAGCTGTTCTGAGAGGAAGATCAGCCACACTGGGACTGAGACACGGCCCAGACTCCTACGGGAGGCAGCAGTGGGGAATATTGCACAATGGGGGAAACCCTGATGCAGCCATGCCGCGTGTGTGAAGAAGGCCTTCGGGTTGTAAAGCACTTTCAGTTGTGAGGAAAAGTTGGTAGTTAATACCTGCCAGCCGTGACGTTAGCAACAGAAGAAGCACCGGCTAACTCCGTGCCAGCAGCCGCGGTAATACGGAGGGTGCGAGCGTTAATCGGAATTACTGGGCGTAAAGCGCACGCAGGCGGTTTGTTAAGCTAGATGTGAAAGCCCCGGGCTCAACCTGGGACGGTCATTTAGAACTGGCAGACTAGAGTCTTGGAGAGGGGAGTGGAATTCCAGGTGTAGCGGTGAAATGCGTAGATATCTGGAGGAACATCAGTGGCGAAGGCGACTCCCTGGCCAAAGACTGACGCTCATGTGCGAAAGTGTGGGTAGCGAACAGGATTAGATACCCTGGTAGTCCACACCGTAAACGCTGTCTACTAGCTGTGTGTGAATTTAATTCGTGCGTAGCGAAGCTAACGCGCTAAGTAGACCGCCTGGGGAGTACGGCCGCAAGGTTAAAACTCAAATGAATTGACGGGGGCCCGCACAAGCGGTGGAGCATGTGGTTTAATTCGATGCAACGCGAAGAACCTTACCTACACTTGACATGCAGAGAACTTTCCAGAGATGGATTGGTGCCTTCGGGAACTCTGACACAGGTGCTGCATGGCTGTCGTCAGCTCGTGTCGTGAGATGTTGGGTTAAGTCCCGCAACGAGCGCAACCCTTGTCCTTAGTTGCCAGCATTCAGTTGGGCACTCTAAGGAGACTGCCGGTGACAAACCGGAGGAAGGTGGGGACGACGTCAAGTCATCATGGCCCTTACGTGTAGGGCTACACACGTGCTACAATGGCATTTACAGAGGGAAGCAAACTTGCGAGAGTAAGCGGATCCCTTAAAGAATGTCGTAGTCCGGATTGGAGTCTGCAACTCGACTCCATGAAGTCGGAATCGCTAGTAATCGCAAATCAGAATGTTGCGGTGAATACGTTCCCGGGCCTTGTACACACCGCCCGTCACACCATGGGAGTGGGATGCAAAAGAAGTAGTTAGTTTAACCTTCGGGAGAACGATTACCACTTTGTGTTTCATGACTGGGGTGAAGTCGTAACAAGGTAACCCTAGGGGAACCTGGGGTTGGATCACCTCCTTACCAAAAGTCGACGTGACACACTTGATGCAGTGCCTACACAGATAGTCTTGTTATAAATAGAAGAACGACCAATTATGGGGCTATAGCTCAGCTGGGAGAGCGCCTGATTTGCATTCAGGAGGTCAGCAGTTCGATCCTGCTTAGCTCCACCACTTTCGCAAGAAATCAAACTCAAAAAGAGGCAGATTTCAAGCAGTTGAGTGTTAGGCAAGGCGACTGAGAAGCGAGCGAAGGAGCATACTTCAGTATGTGACTGAAAGAGCGCCGAACCAAGCCGCAGCATAATGCTTAAATGCGCAGAAAGCTGGAGGCTTGTAGCTCAGCTGGTTAGAGCGCACCCCTGATAAGGGTGAGGTCGGCAGTTCAAGTCTGCCCAAGCCTACCATTTCTTCCTTATGCTGCGTTGGAGAAATGCTCATGTGCTAGTCGCACACTACGCATTCCCCCGCCTTGCCTAAGAAAGAAATACGCTAACAGCATGGGATGCTGATTTGGTCAAAACGGACTGAAATCCTAATGAATATTTACTGAAAACAGTAAGCATTGATTAGGGTTTTTTACTCTAAAGTGAAATGACTCGTCATTTTACGAACGTTCTTTAACAATTTGGAAAGCTGATATTAATAGTAATCAATCAAAATTGAGTAACTGAGAATTTATAGTGCGCAACTGAGCGTACTGTGAGTCCTCCTTGCGCAAAAGTTCCGATGCTACGCATCGAAATTTTGCACTAGTAACTACTCTACTTGACTTGAATTGCTTGTTATCAATTAAGTTTGATGACAAGGCAATTCTTCCGATTAGCTTGTCATCATACAGCAGGTATTGAATTACCACTCAATGCAGGAGTCAAAAGGCTGCTTGGGGTTGTATGGTTAAGTGACAAAGCGTATACGGTGGATGCCTTGGCAGTTAGAGGCGATGAAGGACGTGTAAGTCTGCGAAAAGCTGTGGTGAGCCGACAAAATGCATTTGAGCCACAGATGTCCGAATGGGGAAACCCACCTGTTTACAGGTATCACTTACTGAATACATAGGTAAGTGAGGCGAACGAGGGGAACTGAAACATCTAAGTACCCTTAGGAAAAGAAATCAACCGAGATTCCCCTAGTAGCGGCGAGCGAACGGGGAGCAGCCCTTAAGCTGCATTGGATTTAGTGGAAGCCTCTGGAAAGTGGCGCGATACAGGGTGATAGCCCCGTACACGAAGAAACCTTTGTAGTGAAATCGAGTAGGTCGGGACACGTGTTATCTTGACTGAATATGGGGGGACCATCCTCCAAGGCTAAATACTCCTAACTGACCGATAGTGAACCAGTACCGTGAGGGAAAGGCGAAAAGAACCCCTGTGAGGGGAGTGAAATAGAACCTGAAACCGTATACGTACAAGCAGTGGGAGCCCCATCACTAAGTGCCTTTAGTGGTGAGACTCACAAAGTGCAACAGCTTGATAAGCGAGTAACGTTGACCTGCGCAAGCAGCCAACGGTAAACCGACAAAATCAGGCAGGGTGCTTAGTGATGGGGTGACTGCGTACCTTTTGTATAATGGGTCAGCGACTTATATTTAGTAGCAAGGTTAAGCGAATAGCGGAGCCGTAGCGAAAGCGAGTGTTAACTGCGCGTTTAGTTGCTAGGTATAGACCCGAAACCCGGTGATCTAGCCATGGGCAGGTTGAAGGTTGAGTAACATCAACTGGAGGACCGAACTCACTAACGTTGAAAAGTTAGGAGATGACTTGTGGCTGGGGGTGAAAGGCCAATCAAACCGGGAGATAGCTGGTTCTCCCCGAAATCTATTTAGGTAGAGCCTCGGACGAATTCCATTGGGGGTAGAGCACTGTTAAGGCTAGGGGGTCATCCCGACTTACCAACCCTTTGCAAACTCCGAATACCAATGAGAACTATCCGGGAGACACACGGCGGGTGCTAACGTCCGTCGTGAAGAGGGAAACAACCCAGACCGCCAGCTAAGGTCCCAAAATATTGCTAAGTGGGAAACGATGTGGGAAGGCACAGACAGCTAGGAGGTTGGCTTAGAAGCAGCCACCCTTTAAAGAAAGCGTAATAGCTCACTAGTCGAGTCGGCCTGCGCGGAAGATGTAACGGGGCTAAGCAATATACCGAAGCTGCGGCAATGCGATTTATCGTATTGGGTAGGGGAGCGTTGTGTAAGCTGTTGAAGGTGTGTTGAGAAGCATGCTGGAGGTATCACAAGTGCGAATGCTGACATGAGTAACGATAATGGGGGTGAAAAACCCCCACGCCGGAAGACCAAGGTTTCCTGTCCCATGCTAATCAGGGCAGGGTAAGTCGGCCCCTAAGGCGAGGCAGAAATGCGTAGTCGATGGGAAACGGGTTAATATTCCCGTACTTATATAATCAGTGATGGAGGGACGGAGAAGGCTAAGCAAGCTTGGCGTTGGTTGTCCAAGTGAAAGCGAGTAGGCTGAGAGATTAGGTAAATCCGGTTTCTTAAGGCTGAGACGCGAGACGAGCTCCCAAGGGAGTGAAGTTGTTGATGCCCTGCTTCCAGGAAAAGCTTCTAAACTTATGATTATGTAAACCGTACCCCAAACCGACACAGGTGGTCAGGTAGAGAATACTAAGGCGCTTGAGAGAACTCGGGTGAAGGAACTCGGCAAAATAGTACCGTAACTTCGGGAGAAGGTACGCCTCTGAAGGTGAAGGACTTGCTCCGTAAGCTTTTGGAGGTCGCAGTGACCAGGTGGCTGGGACTGTTTATTAAAAACACAGCACTCTGCAAACTCGAAAGAGGACGTATAGGGTGTGACACCTGCCCGGTGCCGGAAGGTTAATTGATGGGGTTAGCGTAAGCGAAGCTCTTGATCGAAGCCCCGGTAAACGGCGGCCGTAACTATAACGGTCCTAAGGTAGCGAAATTCCTTGTCGGGTAAGTTCCGACCTGCACGAATGGTGTAACCATGGCCACGCTGTCTCCACCCGAGACTCAGTGAAATTGAAATCGCAGTGAAGATGCTGTGTACCCGCACCTAGACGGAAAGACCCCGTGAACCTTTACTACAGCTTGGCACTGAACATTGAACCTACATGTGTAGGATAGGTGGGAGGCTTTGAAGCATTGTCGCCAGATGATGTGGAGCCGTCCTTGAAATACCACCCTTGTATGTTTGATGTTCTAACATAGGTCCCTAATCGGGATTGTGGACAGTGTCTGGTGGGTAGTTTGACTGGGGCGGTCTCCTCCCAAATAGTAACGGAGGAGCACGAAGGTTAGCTAATCACGGTCGGACATCGTGAGGTTAGTGCAATGGCATAAGCTAGCTTAACTGCGAGACAGACACGTCGAGCAGGTACGAAAGTAGGTCATAGTGATCCGGTGGTTCTGTATGGAAGGGCCATCGCTCAACGGATAAAAGGTACTCCGGGGATAACAGGCTGATACCGCCCAAGAGTTCATATCGACGGCGGTGTTTGGCACCTCGATGTCGGCTCATCACATCCTGGGGCTGAAGTCGGTCCCAAGGGTATGGCTGTTCGCCATTTAAAGTGGTACGCGAGCTGGGTTTAGAACGTCGTGAGACAGTTCGGTCCCTATCTGGTGTGGGCGTTGGATGATTGAGGGGGGCTGCTCCTAGTACGAGAGGACCGGAGTGGACGAACCGCTGGTGTTCGGGTTGTTTTGCCAAAGGCATTGCCCGGTAGCCAAGTTCGGAATCGATAACCGCTGAAAGCATCTAAGCGGGAAGCGAGCCCCAAGATGAGTCATCCCTGAGCTTTAAGCTCTGGAAGGGTTGTTATAGACTATGACGTTGATAGGCAGGGTGTGGAAGCGTTGTAAGGCGTTAAGCTAACCTGTACTAATTGCCCGAGAGGCTTAACCATACAACGCCCAAGAAGCTTTTTAGCTCTTTACCTACAAGCACTTGCTTTGCAAGTGGGCGTGCAAAATGGCTTCACCGTCGATGTAAAATCGACTGGCCATTTTTCTACTCGCTAAAGTGGGAAGAGTTATAAGCATTGAGAGTTGTGTGAGACAAGCTAAGAAATAGTAAAGTAGAGTAGATAAGTTACTCAACACGATTGAATATCAGACTTTCCCAAATTGTTACTAATTTAAGCGAGGCTGACTTAACACACGGTAAAGTGTACTTTAAGTCCTCCTTGCGCAGACGTTAACTCAGAAAGCAGCATGCGCTTCGTTAATTCTGCACACAGTTTATGCTTGGCGGCCATAGCGACGTGGCACCACCTGATCCCATTCCGAACTCAGAAGTGAAACACGTTAGCGGCGATGGTAGTGTGGGGTCTCCCCATGTGAGAGTAGCACACCGCCAAGCTCCCATTCGAAAAGCCCGCTCAACTGAGCGGGCTTTTTTCGTTTATGTCTTGTCTAAAATTTCTTAAAAAAGTGGCCAAGCAACTTAAGTCGTATGACGATACTCAGGTGTGCTTTTTATCGCGGCCACATCATACAAGTGGGCATACCAAGGCCTAACCAGAGCCATAGTAGTAAGACTATATTCTTATAGGCTTTTTCTTTATCTACGACTATGGTTATCCCACTCAGTTTTGTATCGCTTATATTTGGGTCATTAAGAATAGGGAATTGTAGTTGTGAAGTTAGCAATTATTCAGTTTATGGTTTTGGTTGTCGCAGTGAGTGTTATGTCGATACTGTCATTACCGTGGTGGTTAACAGGGCTTATTGCTGCAGTATTGTCGTTGACCATTACCTACTTAGGAGTTAACGCAAGATCGCTAGGAGACAGTCATCTGATTGTTGACGATCCACTCAGTAGCCCTCAATGTACTGAAATTGGCGAATCTGTCAGTCACTCTGCCAGCAGGATAGCAATCGGTGGCGCTACCGTTTCCCATTTTTTAGACAAACTCTCAGCCTCATTCAAGCAACAGGTTGATAATGTAAGTGAGATGGCTGACCGGATCTCCTCACTCGAAAACGGAAATGCGCAACTGATGCAGTATGCCGAACTCGCGCAGGGTAAGATCCTGGATTCTGATGAAAAAACACAGTCAAGCAATAAGCTTCTGGAACGATTACTGTCCCAACAAACTTCTCTTAGTAAAGAGATTACCCTGACAAAGGATATGCTTGATACGTTAAAGCAGCGAGCAGAAGCAATTAGTAGTATTACCACGACAATAAACCAGCTCGCTGATCAAACCAATATGTTGGCACTGAACGCCGCCATAGAGGCGGCACGCGCAGGTGAGCAGGGACGTGGGTTTGCTGTTGTTGCAGATGAGGTAAGAGACCTGGCTAAGAAAACGACGGATGCGACTCAAGGCATTGATGACGTGCTTACTGATATTAACCGTTGCAGCAAAGATTCTGTGGACTCCATTGCTCGTGTTGCGTTAGCCGGGGAAGAGATGTCTGAAATTATCAATCAGACTTCTACTTTAATAAAAGCAACATCCGAATCGTCTTCACAAGCAGCTTCAGCGATGTCTGAGGTGCGTGATACGGTTAATCTGCATGGAGAAAACAGCAGTGGTATCAGCACAAATATCATGCAACTTCATCAAACCACCCAATCGCTTGAAGCGGATTTGACTGAAGTGTCTGAAAAGGTACTTGGCCTTAGTCGACAAACAGAAGATATTTTTCGGCAACTTGGAAAATTTACTCTGCCAGACAGAAACTCTGAAGTGCAGCGCATAGCACAACAGGCTGCTTTCCAGATTGGTGAACTATTCGAACAGGCTATTCTCGCCGGCAAAATAGCTGAACGCGCGTTGTTTGATTTTAACTATAAGCCGGTGCCAAATACCAATCCGCAAAAGTATTCATCGGCCTTTGATCGTTTCACCGATAATGTACTGCCTGATATTCAGGAGCCGATATTGGACAACAACAGCTTCATTATCTACGCGGGGGCCGTTGATAAAAATGGTTATTTTCCCACGCATAACAAGAAGTTTAGCCAGCCAATCACAGGAAACTACGAGAAAGACCTGGCTGCCAGCAGAACAAAGCGTATTTTTAATGACCCTACGGGTATTCGCTGTGCGAAAAATACAGAGTCATTTTTATTACAGACCTACAAAAGAGATACCGGCGAAGTGATGCATGATCTTTCAGCGCCTATATTTGTGAACGGGAAGCACTGGGGTGGTTTTCGGATAGGTTATCAGGCAGAAGACTAAAAATGTTATTTAAAGTAATTTAAATGAAATTAAAATGCCTGGGGTAAGGTCTTAGAAATTACATGCGCAGTCATTGTGTAAATAAAGATAAGAGGGTTATAAAATGAAACAGGTTAAGAAATCAAGTGTAGCAAGTGCGTTAGGTGCAGTGGTGATTGGCTCTTTGGCGTCGGGGATAGCGGTTGCTGACGCGAACCCCTTTGGAATGCAATCATTGGAATCCGGTTACAGCCAGTTTGCTGCTGAAGGCAAATGTGGTGGTGACAAGGCTGCCAAAGAAGGCAAGTGCGGCGAAGGCAAATGCGGTGGTGACAAGGCTGCCAAAGAAGGCAAGTGCGGCGAAGGCAAATGCGGTGGCGACAAGGCTGCCAAAGAAGGTAAGTGCGGCGAAGGCAAATGTGGTGGCGACAAGGCTGCCAAAGAAGGTAAGTGCGGCGAAGGCAAATGTGGTGGCGACAAGGCTGCCCAAGAAGGCAAGTGCGGCGAAGGCAAATGCGGCGGCGATAAGGCAGCCAAAGAAGGCAAGTGCGGTGAAGGCAAATGCGGTGGCGACAAGGCAGCCAAAGAAGGTAAGTGCGGCGAAGGCAAATGCGGTGGTGATAAAGCCGCGAAGGCTGAGAAAGAAGGTAAATGCGGTAGCATGTAAGCCGCGTCTAATACCTGCGGCCACTTTTATGTGGCCGTTTTTCTTTTCGAGGCAGAACAATCCCATAATTTTCTCGCTGCAAAGTACAGTTATTTGTTCGTCCTTTCAGAATTGCAGCCTGTGCTTTAGCAGAGTAGGGTAACAGAAGCGTGAATTTACCAGCGTGTCATTATCAGAGTGAATAGTATGAAACAGGGTATTAGCGGAGCGGGGCTGGGGCTTCGCAGGGAGATGCTTTCAACACTATTGCCACGACTTCCTGACGACGTCGATTTTTGGGAGGTGGCGCCTGAAAACTGGATCCCGCTTGGCGGAAAATTTGAGAGTCAGTTCAAGCAGTGCTTGTCACAGGCACCATTTTCTACTCACGGTTTATCGTTATCTATTGGTAGCAGCGATCCTCTAGATATCACATTTCTGAAGCAGGTTAAGGCATTTTTAGATAAATATGACATCGCTCTTTATAGCGAACATCTTAGCTACTGTTCAGGCGAAGGTCATATGTATGACCTTATGCCGATCCCTTTTACACAAGAAGCGGCAACCCATGTCGCAAAGCGTATACAGACTGTGCAGGAGATTTTGGAGCGCCCTCTGGTACTGGAAAATGTGTCTTACTACATCGCGCCTGGTCAGGAGATGACAGAACTGGACTTTACACTGGAGGTGCTTGAACAGTCAGGTTGTAAGATGCTGCTGGACGTGAACAACTTATATGTAAACAGCATTAATCATCGCTATGACCCGCAGACATTTCTCAAGTCGCTGCCTTCACAGCGCATTGTTTATGGGCATATAGCAGGGCATTTTGATGAAGCTGACGATCTGAAAGTGGACTCCCATGGTGCAGATGTCATCGATGAAGTGTGGGCATTGCTTGAGAGCGCATACGAGTTACACGGCGTATTCCCCACCTTGCTTGAGCGCGATTTTAATATACCGCCAATCGCAGATCTTTTGAAGGAAGTGCGTCGCATCAAGAAAATTCAGGGTAAATATCTGTCGGCGAAATCACCGTCAAGGGCTGTCGTATGAAGTCTTTTCAGGCGACGCAAAGACAATTTACTCAGGCTATACGAAATCCGGAGTCAGCGACACCGGCCAATCCAGACGAAGCCAGGAGACTGGCTGTCTATCAGTCACTGTTTTTTAATAATATTCTTAATTTTCTGCAATCAGGCTTTCCGGTTATCTTCGATATCCTCAGTGAAAAACAAAGTGAGACCCTGGCCAGACAGTTTTTTGCACAGCACCACTGTCGTTCGCCTTATTTCGCGCAGATAAGTCAGGAGTTTGTCGAGTTTTTATCATCCGGCCCCAAATGTCTGTCGGATTACCCTGATTGGCTTCCTGAGTTGGCACATTACGAATGGCTGGAACTGGATGTCAGTATCCGCAAGACTCCCACTCCGGTTGCCTTCTGGGACCGCGACGAGGTTCCTGAGACAGTTTGTGTATCGCCTTTAGCGTCATTAGTTTCCTACATTTACCCGGTTCATCTGCTCGGACCGGACTTCCTCACTCCTGAAATTAATGAGCATCGTCACTACTACGTCGTCTATCGTAACCGGGACGAGGACGTAGCTTTTATGGTAGTAAACCCATTAACGGCAATGCTTGTGAATATGGCAGAAGAGTCAATATCGGTATCAGATATAGTGACAGGACTCCGCGAACAAGTGCCTTCTCTCTCGCCACAACAAGTGGAGTCAGGTGCCTTTAAGACTATTTCTGAGATGCTGGACAGTGGGATCCTGATAGCTGGCGAGTAAAAATCGCACATCAGACATACGAATAACCGCTATCACTGGTAATTAGACTGTCATTCCGGAACCGATTCGATTACCATTTACCACCATTTTTTGATCATAAAATTGTTTTAGGTAGTGTTCATGGCTGACAATTCTGAATTCAAAGAAGTCTACAATAAGTGGTACTTTCTTGCGTCTCTGGTAACGCTAGTGGCGTTTCCGCTTCTGCATATTATCTGCGGCTGGTTCACGTTTTGGCTGTAAGGCTAAATAACTAGGTTTTATTGTGACTGCAGAATATATTAAATCCGTTGTTAAATCCGTACCTGATTACCCAAAGCCCGGCATTATGTTTCGGGACGTTACCAGCGTATTAGAAGATCATAAGGCATTCAGTAGCTGTATTTCGTTGCTGCTGGAAAAATATCTGCCAATGAACTTTGACAAAGTAGCCGGAACAGAAGCCAGGGGCTTTTTGTTTGGTGCACCGCTGGCTATTGAAATGGGAATAGGCTTTGTGCCTGTCAGGAAGCCGAATAAACTGCCCCGCGAAGTCGTCAGCGAAAGCTATGAGCTTGAATACGGCATGGATACCCTTGAAATCCATAAAGATGCTATCAAACCTGGCGATAAAGTGCTTCTAATTGACGATCTGTTGGCTACCGGGGGAACCATTGGCGCCTCTGCTAAGTTAATTCGCAGCCTCGGCGGCGAAGTGCAACATGCTGGTTTTGTCATTGGCCTGCCAGATCTTGGCGGTAGAGAAAAGCTGGAAGCACTGGGTATTGATTCCTTTACCATCTGTGAATTTGAAGGCGAATAAGGAATAAAGCCAGCATGAGTTATCAGGTTCTTGCGAGAAAGTGGCGACCCGGAAAATTTAGCGAACTGGTGGGCCAGGAACACGTTGTCTCAGCTATTTCTAATGCGCTGGACAACGATCGGCTACATCACGCTTATCTTTTTACCGGCACCCGCGGCGTGGGAAAAACGACCATCGCCCGTATTTTCTCCAAAAGCCTGAACTGTGAACAGGGGCAGGGCGCTAATCCTTGCGGGCAATGCGATACCTGTAAGGAAATTGAGCACGGCAACTATGTTGATTTGCTGGAAATCGATGCGGCCTCCCGAACCAAGGTAGAAGATACGCGGGAGTTGTTAGATAACGTTCAATACAAGCCTACCCGTGGTCGGTTCAAGGTTTATCTCATCGACGAAGTGCACATGCTTTCTAAGCACAGTTTCAATGCCTTATTGAAAACGCTGGAAGAGCCACCGCCGCACGTAAAATTTTTACTGGCAACAACCGATCCGCAAAAACTGCCTATAACTATCTTATCGCGTTGTTTGCAGTTCAACCTCAAAGCCTTGTCTCGCGAGCAAATCACCGGGCAGCTTGCACATATTCTTGACGCAGAGGCAGTGGCCTATGAGGCCCCGGCGCTGTCTCTACTCGCCCGTGCGGCTCAGGGCAGTATGCGTGATGCTCTGAGTCTGACCGATCAGGCGATTGCTCAGGGCGACAATCAGGTACTGGCAGCTATTGTTACCGACATGCTCGGCTTGATGGACAAGCATCAGTTGCTGCGCCTGATACACGCGGTGGTAAAAAAAGAACCCCAGAGCGCCATGGATATTATCGCTGCAATGGCCGAGCAGGCGCCTGACTATGCGCAGGTGATATCTGAACTTAGCAGCCTTCTGCATCAGATTGCACTCACGCAGTGGATCCCTGATGTTTGCAAGCTGGAGACAACTTCCGCAAAAGCGATATATCAACTTGCCAAATCGTTGCCAGCCGAGCAGGTTCAACTGCTGTATCAAATAGCGTTGCAGGGTCAGAAAGACTTGCCTTACGCGCCAGATGGCCGAAGCGGGCTCGAAATGACCGTACTCAGAATGATGTCATTTGCACCGTCTGGTCCGGTAGAAGGGCTTGACGATATTTTATCCGCAGCACCGGATGACGCGCAACCTCTGCCGGTACACAGTACTACGCCAGGTAATACTTCTGGTTCCACTAAGCCTGAAGCAGGCAGCGAATTAAAGCAGCCTCAATCTCCTTCGCCAGTTGAACAGCAAGCCGCTAACCTAGCGTCTCCTGCAAGTGCATCGACTGCGCCAGCAGAGACCACAGGCGCACACCAAAACAACGTCGCGTCACCGCAGCACCATAATCAGCAAACTGTACCGGATGAGAGTGCGTCTACACCACCGCAGTCGACGCCGGCGGCAGATGAGCATTCCGAGGAACGCGCTGATGAAGATGGTGACCCGGCGCTGGCGCAGGAGTTAGCCGCGTTAGAAAGTCACGCAGAGCAACTTCGCGATGACACGGCTAAACGGCAATCGCCTGCGCAGTATAATGAGCATCAGCAAGACGACAGTGGTCCCCCGCCATTTGAAGACGGTCCACCCCTCTCTGCTTATGAAGATATGCCGATGGAAGATCAGGAGGCGTCTTATGATGAGCCTGCTTCTGAGCATAACGTTCATGACTCGTCTGCGGCTGCCCCGCAGCAGAGTGCGGAACATCAGTTGTCTTCGACAGAAGAAATGCTGGCTCTTCGCCAACGGCTGAAAAAAGCCCGAGAGGAGTCTCGCCAGTCCGGCGTAAAAAAGCCTGAAACGTCAGCCCCAGTGCGTCTGCCTACACGTCAGATGCCGGCGGGTTCAAGTTCCGACAATGCGCAAACTGACATGCCGGAGCCGGCCGCAAGCAGACATTCTGTAGAGACGGCGTCCTCACCAGCGCCGGTTGATAATGACCCCCCACCGTGGGCGACAGAAACCAGAGCGGAGCATACCGCAGCGCCAGCGTCTGAAACTCATATCGATGAAGAGAGTCAGCAAACCCCGTCGCAACATGGCGAGGCGCAGCCAGAGATTGTTGCGCAGGAAAGTGCTTATGAAGAAGCCGATGCTTCTGATGCAAAGCCTCAACCGGTTACAGAAAGCTATAATGGTGCGCCGCTCAGTGCTTACCTGGAAGACGGAAGCAAGCTGGTGCATGCCAGTCAGATTGATAGCTGGAGTCAGTTGGTTGAGAATATGCCGATAGCGGGATTACTTAAACAAATTGCACTGCATGCGGCATTTCATCGAGAAGACGATAACATCACCCTTGAATTAGATGAGAGTCAGGCGCATCTAGTGAATGAAAGCGCAATAGCACAGCTCACCTCAGCGCTGAATGAAGGACTGGGGCGGGAAATCTCGCTGGAAATCAAAATGGGGCAACCTGAATCTACTCCATTTCAAATTCAGCAACGTATTCAAAACATGCGGCAACAGCATGCTGAGCATGTGGTTAGTACAGACGACAAAATTCAGTCTTTAATGAGCGTATTTCAGGCATCTGTGGTGGCTGATTCGGTAAAAGCGCGCTAAGGCTGACAGTTTCAAATCAAGTAAAAGTGAGAAAGCATCATGTTTAAAGGTGGAATGGGAAACATCATGAAGCAGGCGCAGCAAATGCAAGAGCGCATGCAGAAAGCCCAGGAAGAATTGGGTAACATTGAGGTAACCGGCGAAGCCGGTGCAGGTATGGTAAAAATTACGCTGACCTGTAATCACAATGTTCGTCGCGTGGAAATCGATCCCTCGTTAATGGACGATGATAAAGACATGCTGGAAGATCTGATTGCTGCTGCATTTAATGACGGCGTTCGTCGCGTGCAGGAAACCAGTAAAGAGAAAATGGGCGATGTGACAGGTGGTATGCCGCTTCCTCCTGGCTTCAAAATGCCATTTTAACATCGCACGATGAAGTTCAGTCCGCTTCTGGCTGAGTTGATCTCAGCCCTCACCTGTCTTCCCGGCGTTGGCAATAAAAGCGCCCAGCGCATGGCGTTTCATCTTTTAGAGCGAAACCGGGAAGGTGCGCTTAGTCTGAGTAATGTGCTGCATAATGCAATGGAGCATATCCAGCATTGCCAGCGCTGCAGAACCTTCACCGAGGACGAGGTGTGTGAAATCTGCCGTCATCCAGAGCGGGGAGACAGCGGTTTGTTGTGTATTGTTGAAAGCCCGCAGGACGTGCTGGCGATAGAGCAGACACTTTCCTACAAAGGGCAGTACTTTGTGTTAATGGGGCATCTGTCGCCTATTGATGGCATCGGCCCTGATGAGATTGGGCTGGACGAGCTCGAGGCCAGATTACAGGAAGGCAAAGTGAGCGAAGTGATTCTGGCAACTAACCCTACCGTTGAAGGAGAGGCAACGGCGCATTACATTGCTCAGCTTTGTAACAATGCCAGCGTGGATGCCAGCCGTATAGCCCATGGTGTGCCAGTGGGCGGTGAACTTGAATATATTGATGGGAATACGCTGACGCACGCATTTTCCGGCCGCAGGAAAGTCTGAGTTCCTGCTTCTTATTCCGTCTCCCTCGCTAAAAATTTATTACACTAACGCTTGAAAAGCCTCCTTTAAGACCCTACCTCGGAATGTGACTAATGATCCATTCAACGAGGAGATCCTGGATTATGGCTGAAGCAGCCCATAAAGAGACTCATGGTTTTCAGACCGAAGTAAAACAACTATTAAGTCTGATGATTCACTCTTTGTATTCGAACAAAGAGATCTTCCTGCGAGAGCTTGTTTCTAACGCCGCAGATGCCGCAGATAAACTGCGTTTCAAAGCGTTGGAAAACGATGCCCTGTATGACGGTGACAGCGAATTGAGCGTGAAGCTTAGCGTCGATAAAGACGCAGGTACCGTTACCATTTCTGATAATGGTATTGGTATGAATCGCGACGAGGTTATCGCAAACCTGGGAACTATCGCTAAATCAGGCACCAAAGATTTCTTCAGTCAGTTATCTGGCGATAAGGCCAAAGACTCACAACTGATCGGTCAGTTTGGTGTTGGCTTTTACTCAGCGTTCATCGTGGCTGACAAAGTTACCGTGCGCACCCGTGCCGCAGGCTCGAAACCGGAAGAGGCCGTAGAGTGGATCTCCGATGGAGAAGGCGAGTTTACCATCGCTGAAATTAATAAGCCGACACGTGGTACGGAAATCGTACTGCACCTTCGTGATGATGAAAAAGAGTTCGCCGACGACTGGCGTCTGCGCTCCATCGTCAATAAATACTCCGATCACATCAGCATTCCAGTGTTGATGTGGAAAGAAGAAGTGCCAGAGCGTGATGGTCCAGATGGTGAAAAGATCCCTGCTGAGCCAGGTCACTGGGAAACAGTGAACAAAGCCACCGCGCTGTGGACTCGAGAAAAGTCAGACATTTCTGATGAAGAGTATAAAGAGTTCTATAAGCACATCTCTCATGATTTCAGCGATCCGTTGGCATGGGCGCACAATAAAGTAGAAGGTAAGAACGAGTACACCAGTCTGTTGTACGTGCCTTCAAAAGCGCCATTCGACATGTGGAACCGCGACCAGAACCATGGCTTAAAGCTCTATGTTCAACGCGTATTCATTATGGACGACGCCGAACAGTTTATGCCGACCTACCTGCGCTTCGTGAAAGGACTGGTGGACTCAAACGATTTACCGCTGAACGTGTCGCGTGAAATTCTGCAGGATAACAAAGTGACACAAACCCTGCGTCAGGGCTGTACCAAACGTGTACTGCAAATGCTTGAGCGTATGGCAAAGAATGATGCGGAGAAGTACCAGTCTTTCTGGAACGAGTTTGGGAATGTACTTAAAGAAGGTCCGGCTGAAGATTTCTCTAATCGTGAGAAGATTGCCGGTCTGCTGCGTTTCGCAACTACCCACAGCGATTCAGATGCGCAAACGGTATCGCTTGCCGATTACATCGGGCGTATGAAAGAGGGTCAGGACAAGATTTACTATGTGACCGCTGACAGCTATGCAGCCGCGAAAAACAGCCCGCATCTTGAAATATTCCGCAAGAAGGGCATTGAAGTGCTGCTGATGGGCGAGCGCATTGATGAGTGGCTGATGTCACACCTGACTGAGTTTGAAGAGAAGTCATTCCAGTCGATTGCAAAAGGCAACCTGGACTTAGGTGATCTTGAAGACGAAGAGTCCAAAAAAGCGCATGAAGAAGCTGAGAAAGAAGTTGAAGGTATTCTTGAACGTGCGAAAACTGCTTTGGGCGACAAGGTCGGAGACGTGAAATTCACGCATCGTCTGACAGATTCACCGGCGTGTATTGTCGCTGATGAAAACGGTATGACGACACAGATGATGAAACTGATGCAGGCGGCTGGTCAGCCGGTGCCTGATGTGAAGTACCACTTTGAGTTGAACCCTGAACATCAACTGGTTAAACAACTATCTGATACGCAGGATGAAACGGTATTCAAACAATGGATTGAGGTATTGTTTGACCAGGCTGCACTCTCTGAGCAGGGCAGTCTGAAAGACCCGTCCAGCTTTGTGAAAAACCTGAACACCTTGCTGATGAGTCTGGCAAAATAAGCCAGTAACAGTCGACAAAAAAACGGGCTTCGGCCCGTTTTTTTATGCCTAAGTTTCACACTCTGTTGTTGTGAGCGATAGCGTGCGTTGCTATCTGGCTTTGGTTATTCTTTTTCACTCCCAGAGCATTTTTATCTCTGATACAATTCGCGCGGTGAATGACCAAAATACATAAAATTAACCTTTTCTCACTGGCCTGCTGCTTAGGTGCATAAACTATGCGCTATTAGTCGTAAGAACCTTGTGAATGCGGGCCTTGCACTTGTCACCCTGAAATTGAATGTGTAAAGTGCCGTCAGTAAATAAAATAAAGCGGAGAGCGCACACATGCGAATTATACTACTCGGCGCACCAGGTGCCGGTAAGGGAACTCAGGCGCAGTTCCTGATGGGTAAGTATGGGATCCCCCAAATCTCGACAGGTGACATGCTTCGTTCTGCGATTAAAGCTGGCACGGAAATGGGCCTGGCGGCAAAGCGCGTTATGGATGAAGGTAAACTGGTATCCGACGATATCATTATTGGTCTTGTCAAAGAGCGTATTGCTCAGGACGACTGCAAAGATGGTTTCTTATTGGATGGTTTCCCTCGCACCATTCCTCAGGCTGACGCCATGAAAGAAGCCGGCATTAATGTCGACCACGTTATTGAATTTGACGTCCCTGACGATGTTATTGTAGAGCGCATGGGCGGGCGTCGCGTGCACCCAGCTTCTGGTCGCGTGTATCATGTGGTTTACAATCCGCCTAAAGAAGAAGGCAAAGATAATGAGACCGGTGAGGAACTCATCGTTCGTGACGACGATAAAGAAGAGACTGTGCGCAAACGTCTGGGGGTCTATCACGAGCAAACCAAACCGCTCGTAAATTACTACAGTGCAGAGGCCGAAAAAGGTAACTGCCAGTACCACAAGATAGACGGTACGCAGCCGGTAGAGAAAGTCAGTCAGCAGCTAGCGTCACTGCTCGGATAATATGATTTTCCGTGTGATCCTCAAAAGGGCCGCGACAGCGGCCTTTTTTGATCTTGCTCGCCGGGCCTTCTCTTGCCACAATGGTCCATAAATACTAAATATAAATAATAAGCCCCGCAAAAGAGGAACTTATGGTACTCCCGATTACCGCGTTTTATGCCAGTTTGTTAGGCCTGTGTTTTCTCTACATGTCGTTGCTTGTGATCAGTGTGAGACGAACTAACCGTATCAGTCTGGGCGACGGAAATAATGAAGATTTGCGCCGACTGACACGTGCGCACGGCAATTTTAGCGAATATGTCCCGTTAACCTTGATTATGATCGCCTGTCTGGAAGCTAATAGTGATTACACATGGATCATTCACGGTATCAGTTGTCTTCTGCTATTCGGTCGGTTACTACACGCTTATGGATTGCGCCAGCATGAAGGGGCGAGCTGGCAGCGTTTTGTTGGAATGATTTCCACATTCTTGGCAATTTTAATTTCCGCATGCGCCAATTTGGTTGTCATTCATTTTGGCTTGTAATTAATGCATCTTGATACATTAATTACCCCAGCTTGTCTTATCGATGAGCGAAAATTTTCTGCCAATGCTGTTCGCATGAGCGAGCATGTAAAAGGGCAGGGTACCGGCTTTCGTCCTCATGTAAAAACATTGAAGAGTTTGCAGGCGGCACTCTATTATGCGCCGCCCGATATGCCCATCACCGTTTCTACGCTTGTGGAGGCACAATACTTCGCGAATGCCGGCTATCGCGATATTTTATATGCCGTTACCCTGACGCCAAACAAACTCGCGATGGTGGAGTCTTTACTCGATCAGGGAGTACAACTAACCGTACTTATCGACTCTGCAGATGCCTGTCAGATGCTGGAGTTTCAGTGGCAAAGCTCTTTTAGCCTGCCAGTTGCCATCGAAGTGGATGTTGACGATCATCGCGCAGGCTTAAAATCAGAGTCGAATACGTTGGTAGATGTTGCACAGCGGTTAGCAAATGCAGAACGTCTTGAATTCGCCGGGGTCGTAGCACATGCGGGAGCGTCTTACGGGTGTTTTACCGAAAGTGCGCGTATCGCGATGGCACAGCAGGAGGTGGCGCGGGTTCAACAGGCTGTCTCTCGTATAGCCGAAGCTGGCCTTGCCTGTGCTATGGTGTCAATCGGCTCGACACCCACTGCACTGGCAAATGTTTCAAGGGACGGGATCACCGAACTTCGCGCGGGTGTTTATGCAACATTTGATTGTGTGATGGCGGGGCTGGGAGTGTGTCGTTTCGATGACATCGCTATGTCTGTGTTAACCACCGTAATCGGCACTCAGCCGGAAAAAGGGCAGATCCTTATTGATGCGGGCTGGATGGCGCTCTCAAGAGACAAGGGCACAGCCTCCCATGACCTCGATTGTGGTTATGGCCTGGTTTGTGATGAGCATGGCAATATCCTTGAAGGTTGGCGTGTAAGCCAGACTAATCAGGAACATGGCATTATTACCCATATGGATGATCCCGACGCCAGTATCGATGCGTTTTCCTATGGACAGCGTCTTCGGATCCTCCCGGTACACGCTTGCGCCACGGCAGCACAGTTTTCCAGCTATTATGTTATCACTGGCAGTGCAGTTAGTGAGACATGGACACGGATAAACGGCTGGTAAGGTGGTAACTGGCCGTCGCAACTATCACATCGCGACGGCTTCACAATGTCTGCGCTACCCTATCGTCTGCTTTACCGCGATGACCGGGAAGCGACGCTGTCATCGCGATAATTGCATACCGATTATTTCATTGTCATCGCGTTATTAAAGAGTTTCCTGTAAGCATGTAGCCATTTGCGCATTTTCTGTGTGCGCTTTTTGCTCATTGTTTTGGTGATGTCTGATGGTGCATAGCGGGTCACTATTGCGTTCATTGGTTGCTCCTTGTTTTTGCATTCCTTTTTATGATAAAACCTCAACAAAGGTTGAGGTAAAGGATTGTTTTTATGGACGAGCTTACTGTTGGAGAGGTCGCAGCGCGATGCGGAGTGAATGTGTCTGCCCTGCATTTTTATGAGCGTCAGGGGCTCATCCACAGCCGACGAAACACAGGCAACCAACGTCGCTTTGGGCGCGATACTATCAGGCGGGTGTCCATCATTAAGGTGGCCCAGCAGATGGGGATCCCGTTAAAGGAAATTGAAACGGTATTTGCAGAGTTGCCTGTCTTCGGAGCGCCGAGGCAAGCCCAGTGGGAGGCAATGGCCAAGCGATGGCAGGTGCCGTTGCAAGCTCGGATAACGCAGCTTCAGAAGCTTGAGAAAAGTCTCACCAGCTGCATTGGCTGTGGATGTTTATCTATGAAACAGTGCCCGTTGTACAATCAGAATGACAAGCTCGCAGACAGAGGGCCCGGGCCGGTGTTATTGCAACCGGACACCTGACCTGCCATGGGATGCTACCGCATGGCAGTAAAAAAACGCTCCGTACGCGGTAGGTAATACTCTTCTGGATTCAGCGAGAATAATACCCGGGAGGCTCTTCCCAGCAACTCAGTTTGCGGAACAAAGCCATAATAACGCGAGTCAGCACTGTGATTACGGTTATCTCCCAGTACCAGTAAATGTCCCTCAGGCACCGTGACCGGTGCAAAGCTGTGTCGCTCAGCACGCGGAGGGGTCAGCTGCATAGCATGAGCATTACCGTCGATAGTCTCCGTCATAGCTGTTTGTGTGCTGCTGTAGTCCAGTCTTTTTCCATTAATAATTAGCTGATTATTATCCAGACTGACCACGTCACCCGGGATACCCACCACGCGCTTTACCAGCCGGTTGTCAGCGGCTGTGCTGTTGAAAACAACAATATCGCCACGTTGCGGTTTGCCGGTTTCCAGCAGTGCAATGTCAGTAAACGGGATGTCCAGTCTGTATGCCATCTTGTTTACCAGAATACGGTCACCCTCAACAATCGTCGGCTTCATAGAGCCGGTAGGTACGTCATACCAATCAGCGAAGCTGCTTCGGAAGGTGAACATCAGTACGATAAACAATAAAAGCTGCTTGTTTTCTTTAAACAATGAGGACAGTTTCCCTTTTATCATCATGGATTTCCTGTTTCAAATAATGCGATGAGGTGTTTATGTAGAGTCCGGTTTCTTCGCGCAGTTCCCGTACAAATGTAACGAAATGCAAAGATGCGTGTGGCGGTTGGCAAAAACGGTGTGCTACATTTACGTGAAAATCCTTCAGGGTGCCTGTTGTGAAACTCATTTTTGGCGCGACGTTGTGGCTGTTGAGTGTTGTTGCGACTGCAGAAACGCTGCACGTTTATACTGAATCGTCTCCTCCCTATCACTACACAGACGAGCGGGGCGTCGTTGTTGGCAGCTCGACAGATCGGGTCAGAGAAATTCTCGAAAACGCAGGGTACGACGTGGAATTTTATTTGATGCCGTGGGCAAGATCACTGCGCATGGTGTCGCAACAAGAGAACGCATTGGTATATTCCCTGGCTCGTACTCCGGAACGTGAGTCGCAGTTTTTCTGGATAGCCCCGGTTAGCGAGTTTCAGCTGGCATTGGTAAAGCTGTCAAAACGTCAGGATATTCAGGTCCGGTCCCGGTCAGATATTCTGCACTATGCATTCTCGGCACAGCGTGATGATATTGGATTCAACTGGCTTATCGCTAACGGACTGCGTGAAGGTCACAATCTGCATTCTTGCCCTGATATTCAATGTTCGTGGCAGCAGTTATCGTTAGGAACGGTGGATATGATCATCGAAGATCCTGCGTTAATTCCCTATTCAGCACGTGCCTTTTCCATGAGTGAGAAAGACGTAGAGACCGTCATGTTCATACCTGAACTAAAAGTGGAGGGCTTTTTAGCGGCCTCACCAAAAATGGCAAAGCCGCGGGTAATAGCATTACAGCAGTCAGCGTTACGGGTGGCTATTCAGACGGTTGATGGCGCTCCCGCAACACCGCAATAACCTGGCTTAATTCCAGATCGCTGGCTTGCAATAGCACTGTGAGATGATAAAGCAAATCTGCAGACTCGTTCAGCAACTCTTCTTTATCCTTTACAGTGGCTGCTAAGGCGGCTTCCACTCCTTCTTCGCCCACTTTCTGGGCTATACGTTTTATGCCCTTGCTGTACAAACGCGCGGTATAGCTAGAGTCGGGATCTGCTGATTTACGTTCAGCTAAAAGGGTTTCTAAATCGGCGAGAAACGTAAAGTCGGTGGTATTACTGTTAAACCAGCACGATTCGGCACCCGTGTGGCATGTAGGGCCCACGGGGGTTGCCAATACCAGTAACGAATCATTGTCACAATCGGCGCTGACAGAAACCAGATTCAACGTATTGCCCGAGGTCTCACCTTTTTGCCAGAGGCGCGACTTAGAGCGGCTGTAAAATGTCACTTTTGCCGATTCCAGCGTGGCTTGCAGGGCTTCCTGATTCATATAGCCCTGCATCAGCACCTTGCCACTGCGCGCGTCCTGCACAATAGCGGGCAGCAAATTATCCATCTTTTCCCATGCCAGTTCGCGGATGTTCTCTTTCGTAATCATTACAATCCTTCTCCCAGTGTGTGGCGCTTTCTCATGGGTATGCCTTGTGCTGACAATGCATTTTTTAGCTCCTGCATGTCAATGATGCCTTTGTGGAATACTGAGGCTGCCAGCGCGCCATCCACATCGGCCTGGTTAAATACGTCAGCAAAATGCTCGATGGCACCGGCTCCGCCAGAAGCGATGAGGGGCACGTCACACACGTCGCGGATCGCTTTTAGCTGGGTGATGTCATAGCCTTGGCGCACGCCATCCTGATTCATGCAGTTTAGTACGATTTCCCCGGCACCGCGTTGCTGCACCTCAACTATCCAGTCTTTGGTCTGCCACTGGGTTTGTTGAGTGCGGCTTTCATCACCAGTGAATTTGTACACTTCATACTGCCCGGTCGCGTCGTTGAAAAAGCTGTCGATTCCAATTACCACACATTGTTGACCATACACGTCATGCAATTCATTTATTAATGAGGGGGTGGTCAGAGCCGGCGAATTAATGGAGATTTTGTCCGCCCCCATTTCTAAAATGCGCCCCGCATCTTCTACTGACTTAATACCACCGGCCACACAAAAAGGAATATCAATGACCTGGGCGATACGGCTCACCCAGCTTTTGTCTACCACGCGCTGATCAGAGCTGGCGGTAATATCGTAGAACACCAGTTCGTCCGCGCCGGCTTTTGCATATTGTTCAGCCAGTGGGACAATATCACCAATAATTTCGTGGTTTCGGAACTGGACGCCTTTGACAACCTTGCCGTCGCGAACATCCAGACAGGGAATTATGCGTTTTGCCAGCATGCGATTGCCTCCTCAACGGTGAATTTCCCTTCCAGTAAAGCCCGGCCAAGGATCACGCCGCCTACCTGTGTGGGTTTAAGTGCTTCGATATCGTGCAGACCGCCAATGCCGCCAGAGGCCTGCCATGAGACATCAGGAAATGTACTGGCGACTTCCCGGTATAAATCCACATTGGGGCCCTGCAACGTGCCGTCCCGGCTGATATCGGTGCACAATACGTGTTTGGCGCCCACCTCGGCAAAGTCACCAAGGATTGCCTCAAGCGACACGCCGGAATTTTCCTGCCAGCCGTGGGTGGCAATAAATTTGTTGCCTGTTTCATCAATATTGATATCCAGCGCCAGTACAATATGTTCAGCACCGTAACGGGTAACCCATTGCTTCACTGTTTGTGGAGATTTCACCGCCAGCGAGCCCACCACGACGCGGCTAACACCAGACTCAAGCAGTTGCTCAACTTCTTTTTCAGAACGGATACCGCCGCCTGCCTGAAACGCCATGCGCTTGGTATCGACCATACGGCGTATGAGTTCAAGCTGTCGCCTGGACGTGTCTTTTGCCCCGGTTAAGTCGACAATATGCAGCCATTGTGCGCCCTGGTCAGCGTAACTGTGTACCACGTCGACCGGGTCTAGTGAGTACTCGGTTTTCTGGTTGTAATCGCCTTGATACAACCTGACGACTTGGCCGTCGATTAAGTCAATTGCGGGTATAATCATCACATGTTCACAAAGTTAGTTAGAAGTTGTGCGCCGGCTTCACCAGATCGTTCAGGGTGAAACTGCACACCAAAATAGTTGTTATATTCCAGAGCCGCTGAAAATGGCTGTCCATACTCGCAACTTGCCAGTGTGCGCTCGTAGACAGGCACAGCGAAGCTATGCACAAAATAAAAGTAGGTATCGTCAGGAATGCCGGTAAACAGAGGCGAATCAGGCTTGGATTTCACCGTATTCCATCCCATGTGGGGCAGGCGCAGGTCCCCCGCCTGCAGACGCTCTACGCGACCCGGCATCAGGCCGAGACAATTGACATTGCCATCGCGGCTTTCCGCAGAGCTTTCTACCATTAGCTGCATACCGAGACATACACCGAGCACGGGTTGGGTCAATTGCCGGAGGGTGTCGGTAAGCCGCTTAGCTTCAATACTTTGCATGGCGGCAAATGCACTACCGACACCGGGAAGAAAAACTTTGTCTGCCGATGTAATTACGCTGTTCTCAGAAGAGACCTCCACACTGACGCCTAATCGTTCCAGTGCAAAGCGTACCGATGAAATATTGGCACAACCGGTATTAACGATAACGATGCGCTGACTCATTAAAGCGCTCCTTTACTACTTGGCAGGGCGTCCCCCTGACGGGTAATAGCCTGTCGCAGCGCCCGGCCAAATACTTTAAACAGGCTTTCTACCTGGTGGTGAGCATTGCCTTCGCTGGTGGACAAATGCAACGACAAGCCCATGCTTTGTGCCAGCGAATAGAAAAAGTGCGGCACCATTTCGGTGGCCATTTCGCCTACCTGATCGCGGGAAAACTCAGCCTCAAATTTCAGGTGAGGGCGATTGGAAATATCCATAATGCACTCCGCCCTGCATTCATCCATGGGAAGCGCGAATCCAAAGCGGCCAATGCCGCGTTTATCGCCTAATGCTTTTTTCAGCGCTTCGCCTAACGCCAGCGCCGTATCTTCTACGCTGTGGTGATCGTCAATGTGAAGATCGCCCGTCACTGAAACCTGCATCTCAAACCCGCCATGGGTGGCGATCTGATCCAGCATGTGGTCAAAAAAGCCAAGGCCTGTGGCAATCTCGGATTTCTTTGTTGAGTCCAGATCGACACGCACTGTGATATCGGTTTCACTGGTTTTTCGCACGACTTCGGCGATACGGGAAGACGCCAAAAGCGTTTTTTCAATCGCTTTCCAGTTGTTGCCGTCGGGCGTGTATTTCAATCCGCGAATACCCATGTTTTCTGCCAGTTGCATATCGGTGTCGCGGTCGCCAATGACATAAGAGCGGGTGAAATCCACGCGCCCCTGCTGAAGGTATTCTTTTACCAGGCCTAGTTTAGGCTTGCGACAACTGCAATTGTCACTGTCAAAATGCGGACAAATTAATACGTCGTCAAAGGTTACACCCTGGGAGGAAAATACCTGCATCATGGCATTGTGCGGTTTGTCAAAATCCTCCTGGGGAAAGCTGTCTGTACCCAAACCATCCTGGTTACTCACCATCACCAGCGAAAAGCCTGCAGCTTTAAGTTTTAATAACACCGGGATGACATCCGGTTCGAACACCAGCTTTTCGAGGCTGTCGAGTTGCTTGTCGACAGGCGGCTCTTCCACGAGTGTGCCGTCGCGGTCAATAAAAAGTATGGCTTGCTGGCTCATGCCGACACTCCTGTTTGTTCTATAAATGAATCGATTAATGTAAGTAGGCGGGCGTTTTGTTCTTCATTGCCCACGGTGGCTCTCAGGCAGTTTTTCAGGTTTAGTTGTTTAGACTGGTCGCGGATCAACATGCCGTTCTCCACCAGATACGCCATTAGCGCCTGACTCTTTTCGAACCGGAACAACACAAAGTTAGCGGTGGTATCGCCTACCAGAGTAATGCCGGGGCGGTTCGCCAACTGAGATTTTAAAGCCTGACGATGGTTGTTAAGTGTTTCAACCTGCAGTGCAACCCGCGCCAATCCTTCTTTGTTTAATGCTTGTGCGGCAATTTGCGCGACAGGCTCAGGAATGGGGTAGGGGGCAATTACTTTCAGTAATGACTGAATAATTTCTTCTGATGCCAGTGTGAATCCGCAGCGTAATCCAGCCAGTCCAAAGGCCTTCGAGAGCGTGCGCAGGACCACCAGATTCGGATACTGTGAAAGCTTGTCCACCCAGGAACCTTCCGAATCAAATTCAATGTAGGCTTCATCCATTACTACCAGCGCCGAGTCTTTAAAATGCGAAAGCACTTTTTCTACGTCATTGATGGCAGCACGGGTGCCGGTGGGATTATTAGGTGAGCAGATAAATACCAGATTGACATCATCCTGGTCGCAAATTGCCTCTGTATTTAATGCAAAGCCATCAGTGAGCGGTACCGTCTTAACGCCTATATCACAGGTTTCTGCGCTAATCGCGTACATACCATACGTGGGAGGACAGATCAGAATATTGTCCTTACCGGGCGTACAGAAAGTACGGATGAGCAGCTCGATGCCTTCATCCGCCCCACGGGTTACGATGAGTTGATCCGGGCTCACGCCCACATAGCCCGCGTAAGCGTCGACAACGCGCTTAGGCTGGCATGACGGGTAGCGGTTGAAGTTGCTGCTGTCTACACGGTAGTCATTGGCAAATGGCGACTCATTGGCATTCAGCCAGTCCTGACCACCAGAATATAAACGACGGGCAGACTCATAGGGCTTCAGTGGGATCAGGTTTTCATTAATCAGCTTGGCCACTAAATCATTCATTGTCGCTATCTTCCTGTGAAGTGAGCACGTCCATACGAAGCGCCACGGCCTTCTTGTGGGCATCCAGGCCTTCTGCCTCTGCTAATGTCATGATCGTCGGACCAAGTTGGCGCATACCGTCTTCTGTTAACTGCTGTACGGTGTAGCGGCGCATGAAATCCAGCAAACCCAGGCTGGAATAATTGCGGGCATAGCCATACGTTGGTAATACATGGTTCGTGCCGGATGCATAATCACCTGCCGACTCTGGTGTCCATGGGCCTAAGAAGACAGAGCTCGCGTGCTTGATGCGTTTGAGTGCCTCGCGAGGCTCGTTCACCTGCACGATAAGATGCTCCGGGGCATACTGATTGCTGACCTCAATGGCTTCATTGATGTCGCGAGTGAGAATGTAACGTGCGTTCTCCATCGCCTCGCTGGCTATGGCACCCCTGGAGAGCAATGCCAGTTGATTTTTGACTTCAGCTTTCACCTTTTCAATCAGGTCGGCGTCGTCTGATACCAATATCGCTTGCGAGTCCGGACCGTGCTCAGCCTGAGACAGTAAATCCGAGGCCACGAAATCGGGGCGGGCGGTATTGTCAGCCAGTACCAGCACTTCCGAGGGACCAGCCGGCATATCAATGGCGGCACCGTCGGCAGTTAAGCTAACCTGCTGCTTGGCCTCGGTGACAAAGCTGTTGCCTGGTCCGAAAATTTTATCCACCTTGGTGATGGTGTCGGTGCCAAATGCCATTGCCGCTATGGCTTGTGCTCCACCGCACAAATAAACTTCGCTGATACCGCACTTTCTTGCCACGTAAGCGATTTCCGGGGCGATCAACCCTTCGGAGTTAGGCGGCGTACAAAGTACTTTTCTCTCGCAGCCTGCCACTAATGCGGGTATGCCAAGCATCAGAGCGGTAGAGGGGAGCGGGGCACTGCCTCCGGGAATATACAACCCAACAGCATCAAGTGCGGCAAAGTGCTGTTCACAAGTCACCCCGGTTGTGGTCGTCAGCGTAATGCTTTCCGGCTGCTGCGCGTCGTGAAACCGTTTGATGTTGTCATAGGCGGTATCTATTGCCGCCTTCACTTCCTGACTTACTGCATCGGCAAGTTGAGACAATTTACCTTGCGAAAGCGCAAGTGCTGTCAGCGTCGAGCAGTCAAAGTCCTGAGTAAAAGATAATACCGCGGCATCGCCTTTCGCCCGCACGGCACGAATTATATCTTCAACCGTCTTTTTTAATTTCTGATTGTCTTTCATAGCCGGGCGAGATAACGCCTCGCGTTTGGCTTCATTGGATAATTCAGACCAGGTGATCATCTTGGGTTATCCCATCATCTTTTCAATTGGCATGACCAGAATGGAGCTGCAGCCCAGGGCTTTTAGTTTTTCCATGGTTTCCCAGAACAGGTTTTCAGGGCTAACAACGTGGATCGCAACCGTATCGTCAACGCCTGCCAAAGGGAGGACCGTTGGGTTTTCTGCACCAGGGAGCAGGCTTTTTACCTGTTCCAGATAAGCCTTGGGCGCGTGGAGCATGATGTATTTACTTTCCTTGGCCTGCATGACCCCGTCAATACGGGGAACAAGGCGTGAAATCAGTTCGGCTTTTTCTTGCGTAATTTCGCCGTCAGCGCGCTGAATCAACACCGCCTTTGAGCGGAAAATGACATCTTTTTCCACCAGGCCATTGGCCTCCAGCGTGGCGCCGGTAGAGACCAGGTCACAAATAGCATCCGCTACGCCGGCGCGGGGCGCGACTTCTACCGACCCCGTCAGCATGACGGCCTTGGCGTTAATGTTTTGCTCTTTAAAGTAGCGCTCGAGTAAGAAAGGGTAGGTCGTGGCAACTTTCTTACCTTCCAGTACCTTTGCACTGTCGTATGACATTTCGTTAGGGACGGCGATAGATAACCGACAGCCGCCATAGTCAAGTCTGCGCAGCACTTCGTAGTCGGCTGGTTTGCCTGATGCGCGGCGCTCCAGCATTTTTTCTTCCAGCTCGTTTTCACCAATGAAACCCATATCCACAACGCCGTCCATTACCAGGCCCGGAATATCGTCATCTCGCACCCGAAGAAGATCGATAGGCTGGTTGGTTGAATGAGCAATCAGCAAGCGGTCGCGAATATTCAGTTTAATGCCAATGGCCTTCAGTAAGGCAATACTGTCGTCACTCAAGCGGCCTGATTTTTGTACCGCAATGCGAAGTCTTCTGCTGTCACTCATAGCTAACTTTCCTTAAATTTCATTAATGTAGCGCCCTAAAACGAAAAACCCCCGGAAGTTTCCTTCCGGGGGTCGAGAATCTTTTATCTGCGCCACTGGAAGGAAACAATACCCTTCCAGCACAAACCTGAAAGGCTATGCTATATGGTGGTGGTGATGGTTTTGCGCAGTATAGTTCATATATTCTTTACAGATGTTCCTGTTTTCAACGCCAGAAACAGTAGCTAAAAGATCCGCAATTTGCAACACCCATTGAACCCTTTGTTGTAAAGTGGTCTAACTATATGGATATAACTTAAAACTTTTCACTATGAGTAATGACTTACTGTTTTCCATAATACCCCGTGCAAATAATCGTGTACCGGTGATAGATCGTGGTCAGATTAAGCGAATTGATGCAATGGGTGGCACCGAGACGTTAAACGATGAAGAGCGGGCGTTGCATAATGAAGAGCGTAAGGTCACTGAAAAGGAGCAATATCGCGAGCATCAACATTCAGGAGGCAAAGGAACTAAAGACGATGGGCCTTCTCAAGATGCCTCAGAACAGTCAGATTCAGACGCCGTTGTCAGCTATGATGAATCTGGCGATGCGCGGAGAGAGAAAAAAGACAAGTTGCCTAAGCGTCGACAGCATATCGACAAATATGTGTAGAACAATCAAAAGCCGGTATGCCGGCCCTGACGATTAATTACGCTTGTTTGCAATTTCTTCTCATACACAACGGTGCAAAGCCACTGCCAAACAATAGCGACATAACGGGGCCCAGCGTCAAATAAAATAGTGTTAATCGTTGCGTTGCTGAATACGGCTAAGCAGCTTGCCGTGCTACTGAGTAGAACAGCACGGCAGACAGAGGAAGTCGTTACTTCATTTGCTCTACGCTATAACCTTTTGCTTTGAGTTGCGTGATTAACCCGGTATCACCGGGAATATGCATTGCACCAACCAGAACAAATTCGGTTTCCGGTGTTGCCATCAGGTCTGCGAGAACCGGCATCCAGTTATTATTTCTGGATGTTAAGAGTAAATCATAAATATCCGGATACTCCTTGGCAAAATCCTCCATAGATAATCTGAAGAAGCCTGCCATATCACCTTCGCGCCAGTCGTCCTTAAGATCGCCTAACATCTCTGGCATCCGTTTTACATCTTCGATGGCATAGCTGACATACGCATCTTCATTTCCTTCCCCCATTTTAGAAATGAAAGTCAGTTGCTGCTCGGGAGATTCAAGGAAATGCATGGCTTTGCCATCTCCCATACCAAGCGTGTAGTAATATTTGTCAACTCCCTGACTGGTGAGCCCAAGTCGTTGAAATTCGATCATGCTAAGCGAAATCCCAACCAGCGCAGGGCGCAGATTCATAAACCTGTCGACAGGCACACCACGAGCCGCTAAATGCGCCTCAAGTTGTTTCAGGGTCTTGTCACTTACATCATCTTTTAATGAAGCGCCCTCGCCATAAGTAAGCATTTGCAGAGATTTTTGCGCAAACTCAGGCGTACTGAGTGCCGCAATATCTGTCTCGAAAACCAGAGCATCACTTTGACTGTATGCCGTTTTGAATTCTTCAGGAAGAGGGTAGTCCTGTGGACTCAGGATATGCAGTGTACCGCCCAGGTACATGGTATTTTCACCATCAGTCACCTTCCAGACTGACGCAGAATAAGCGGGGAGGGTTAGCAAAGTAGCTAACGCCATAGATGCGATACGACGCATGGGTGACTCCTTCAACTAGTGGTAATCCGTTCGCGCAGACGCGAAAACTCACTGTACTGTGAAGTGGGTCACTCATCAACTGTCGATGCCAGTGCCACTACCAGTCGATTTCCATATCCAGCGTTGTGTCCTGACTGGTCTGGCCGACCATTTCCTCGTAAGGCGTGGCTTGCCGAAGCCATACCTTATCAAAAGGTGTACCTTCAAAATGCGTACGAATTTCATTAAGACAATGAAACGTGCGTGGTTTGCCTTCCGCGGCCATTAGTGGCTGTTGCATGTTGGGTTCACCTGTGGCGACAACATAGTTTCCACCTTCTATCGATTCAATGTATAAATTCATAGCTTTCCTCCGCGATAACTCTACTAAGTATCGTTGTGCTATAAATTATGATCATTAAAGATAGGTAATGATGCCTGACTCTATGTGTTGCTTATGCCCGGCAGTTAGCCTGAACACAGTGACTGAAAAAGCATGCCTCTGGCTTGCCCGTGCGCCGTTAGTGATGAACCTAAACAATCTCAAATCGTAAGCCGGCATGTTGACTTAATTGGGGAATTAACGCATCGCCAAAGCAACTTGCGGGTGAAAATTGTCCGCTTGGAGCCGTACCCGCTTCGCGCATGGAAGCTAACAAAATCGCACATTCTGAAAGCATTTTTGCAGTGGAACCGTACCCCGGATCGCGGTCGCCGGTAACGCGTGCTACTGCCCTTTGCCCATTGCGGGTTTCGCCATAGAATCGAATATCATAAAAACCTTGTCGCTGTGCCTTTTCTGAGGGACCTTCACCAGGTTTTGGCAGCCAGTATTTCTCAAGCAGTGTGCGTAACCACGAGACAGAAGCGGCCACCATGAAACCGCCGAGGCCCAGCGTCATCGTCCAGGCACGCATGGCGCCTTTACGTTTTTTACCGGTTACCATAGCCTCTTCATAGCGAAAATCTTCGCCATAGGAATAGGCCATCGCACTATTACTCCAGTGAACCACTCGCGTATTAATTGCAGCCATAATGAAAGGCGCTATCCAGGCTCCGGATACTGGGTCATAACACGCTTTTTTCACCGTTGGTTGTCGTACCTTATTCGCGTTTTCACCACACAATAAGTACGGGTTAGCCAGTTGTTTCTTTATCTGTTTGTCTTTGCCTGCCTCTTTCACAAGATTGAGCATACTGGCAACCGTGCCTCCTGAAGCTCCGCCTTTTATTCGATGAACCCGCATGGCGATGGTTGAGCAGACTGACTGAAATTCTTGCTGCGCATGTTGTTGCAGGAAGTACACGCCCATGTCGGATGGGATTGAGTCGAAACCACAGCAATGCACAATTTGTGCATTATTTTGGTGGGCCATTTTCTGATACTTGTCCTGCATCTTTTTGATCCACTGCGGCTCACCAGTTAGATCGACATAGCCTGTTCCGGTTTCCGCACACGCTGCGACGACGCCTTCACCGTAAAGTGCATAGGGGCCGACAGTGGTAATGACGACCGACGCCTGTTCACACATGGTATGCAATGCGCTGTTATCATTGGCATCCACCACCAAAAGGTCAGTGTCTGAGGCATCTCGTTGCGACAGAACCGTACGCAATTTTTCTTCGTTTCTTCCTGCTACAGCCCAACGTTCAGGCGGTAATCTCTCGGCAAGGTAGCCAGTAATAATCTGACCTACAAAGCTTGTCGCGCCGAACAATATAATGTCGTATTTGCGTTTCTCAGTCATGTTTCCACCAGTTTTTGCGGCAAACCATAATCCCTGCATCAGCCAGAATGTGTCGTAAACGATGCCGATCAGCATGATTCAAAAACTCGCCGATTACAATGGTTCGGGACGGTGAGATAAGTCGAAGTTCTGGCAAGTGCCACTCGTTTTCACCCTCGTAAAATGCCAGATGACTACTATGGCGGGGCAGCGTAAGCAGCGGTTCCCGCTTACCAACAGAAACCTGAATGGCGTCAGGCATGATAATGATATCCTGATATTGATAAGTGGATTTGGAAACGCGGTAAAACAGATACGCAAGTAGCGCGGTTTCTACACCGGCAAAAGGAAGGATCACCCAGACACCCGCTATGAGCCAGCCAAGCGCTATAATTCCTATTACCACACCCATTAGCGCGATTAACCATTTGGTCTGTTGCCAGGTAGCACTTCTGTTGGGATACAGACGAACTGATAGCGCGTGTTCAGAGACACGAGTAATAAGCATGAGGGAATCTGAGTTACTCTGTTATATACACTTAAACGTAAAACGTAGCATATTCAGATTTAAATTTGTGAGGGGTTCTGGCAACCTTAGCGTCAATACAAAGTTGGATATTTTCTTGTGAATAGCCTGAAGTCCCTGGTTTCGCATCACCCCTATCGATTTACATTGTTTTTTTGCTGGCTGGTATTAGTAAGCTGGCAGGAGAACTTGCCCGAACTTATCAGTACCTTTTCCGGTTTTTTGTTTCTCGGTGTGGTGGGCGCTATTTTCGCCAACGCGACTGGCGCCGGGGGCGGTGTCGTGTTCGTGCCTTTTTTCAACCAGTTAGGATTTGAGCCGCAAGCGATAGTCGCCACGAGTTTCGCGATCCAGTGTTGCGGCATGACCGCGGGGGCTATCACCTGGTGGCGGTTTTACCAGGATCATTGCCAGAAAGCGACAGCCTGGCAGGGGCTTAAAAGCGGTCTGGCATTGACAGTCCCGGCATCTCTTTGTGGTATCTGGCTGGCGCAGTATGGGCCCGTAATTACGCCTCGTCTTGATGCTCTGCAGGGAAATATGGAGGCGCTGCACCTTGGATTTGGTGTCTTTTCAATATTGCTTGCGCTGGCTATTTTTGCATCTATACCGCTGTTAAAACGTACTGTTTTTTCCAGCAAATTTACGCAGTTCGATATCCTTGCTTTGCCTGTTGTTGCCTTCGTCGGCGGCGCGGTAACAGCATGGCTGTCAGTGGGCGTGGGGGAGCTGGTGGCAGTGTATCTGATTATTCGCGGCTTCAGCGTCACCATGGCAATTGCTCTCGCCGTGATCCTTTCTGCCGCATCGGTATGGGGCGCAGTGGTTTATCATATCTTTTTTTCACACGCGGTAATGTGGGCAGTGGTGCTGTTTGCTGGACTCGGTGCAGTGATAGGTGGGATCCTCGCCAAGCGGGTTGTGCTGGCGTTTTCTCCAACCAGGCTTAAGCTGTTTTTCGCAAGCTGGGTTTTCATCATGGGCCTGAGTGGGTTGCCCGTATTTTGAGGTTTTCGGTAACGATGCCAGTTTACGTGAATTAGTTGAAGGGCGGCTGAACGTTATTTAAGGTGAGTAGGTATTAATATCACTTCAATAAATTTTCGGGAGCTGTCATGCCTACACCCCGCCACACGCCAAATTCTCCGTATATATTGCAGCAGCCAGACTGGTCGAAAGATTCCGTAATTTATCAGGTAAATACCCGACAGTTTAGTGACAAGGGTAATTTCGATGGTGTCACGGAAGGGCTTGACGATATTCAGGGGTTGGGTGCGGATATTATCTGGCTGATGCCGATTCATCCTATTGGTGAAAAACATCGCAAAGGCGAGCTGGGTAGCCCGTACGCGGTAAAAGATTACTATGGCATTAATCCTGAGTTCGGTGACAGCGAGTCGCTGCGCAGACTTATTCGCGCTATTCACGACAAAGGCATGAAAGTGATTATCGACTGGGTACCTAATCACAGTGCCTGGGATAACGAGCTGGTAACACGCCACCCTGACTGGTACGCCCGAGACTACAAAGGCGACTTCCGGCCATCGCCATGGTGGGACTGGGACGACATCATTGAATTCGATTATGATAACCCGGCATTACGCGACTACATGATTGATGCATTGTGTTACTGGGTAAGCGAGTTTGATATCGACGGGTTTCGTTGTGATGTGGCAGGTTACGTACCCAACGATTTCTGGCACCAGGCCAGAGCGGCATTAGATAAGGTTAAGCCTGTGTTCATGTTAGCGGAGTGGGAAGACCGTGACCTGCATGAACAGGCATTTAATATGACCTATGCCTGGACGTGGAATGAAGTGATGCACGATATTGCGCATGGCAAATGTTCGGTCGACAAATTGCGCAAGTATTACTCGTGGAACGAGCGCGCCTGGCCTCGCCAGGCTTATCGCATGACCTTTGTCAGTAATCACGATAAAAATGCCTGGGATGGCACACAACACGAACAGTTCGGTGAAGCATTAGAAGCGGCAATCGTGCTGTCTGTTATCGGTGAGGGTATGCCGCTGATCCATAACGGCCAGGAAGCTGGAGAAAGTAAGAGGTTGGCTTTTTTTGAGCGCGATCCCATCCTTTGGCAACCGCACGAAATTGGTACCCTCTACTCGCGCCTGATTAGTTTGAAAAAGCAAATCCCGGCGTTATGGAATGGCCCTTTCGGTGCAACCATGATCCAGGTGCCAAACAGTGCGCAGCCGGAAGTGTTTAGTTTCGTTCGCCAGCAGAACCGTGACATGGTGTTTGTGGTGCTAAACCTGGGAGACCAGGCAGTAGAGGTAACCTTCAGTGAAAGGCTTTATCACGGAGAATTTGACGATTTCTTTAGCGGACAACGCTGCCAGTTGGATGCAGATACCCGGCTCTCACTCGCGCCCTGGGATTATCGGTTGTTTGTTAATCATCCGGGCTGATCTTTCGCCGGGAAATGTCGATTTTCTCAGATTTACCTGAAGAGTTTTGGCATAATGCCGGTTTTTCAACGCGAAGAAGGTCGTTATGGGGTCGGTGTCGACACTCTTTTCTGCAGACGGTGAACTTGCGAAAGCCATTCCCGGATTTGTGCCGAGACAGGCGCAAACCGACATGGCTAAAGCAGTAAAGTCTGCAATAGACAATGAACATAGCCTGATTGTCGAGGCCGGTACTGGTACGGGTAAAACCTTCGCCTACCTCGGCCCTGTGTTGCTGTCTGAAGGTAAAGCGATTATCTCTACCGGCACCAAAAACCTTCAGGAGCAGCTTTATCACCGCGATTTACCGCTGGTGAAAAAAGCGCTGGCGAGCCGGCGTAAAACCGCGTTACTAAAAGGCCGGGCAAATTACCTCTGTTTGCACCGGGTAGCGCAGCATGGTGGCAACTCCACGCTGGTGGACAAAGACGTACTCGGACAGCTTTCTATTGTCCGTCAGTGGGCAACGACCACGAAAACCGGCGATATGGGCGAGTTGAAGGCCCTCCCTGAAGATGCCCGGGTGCTGCCGCTGGTAACCTCAACTGTGGACAATTGTCTGGGCAGAGACTGTCTCGATTACGAAGAGTGTTATCTGGTTAAGGCGAGGCGAAAAGCACTGGATGCGGACGTCATCGTGGTGAATCACCATTTGTTTTTCGCCGACATGGCGCTAAAAGATACTGGATTTGGTGAACTGATACCGGAAGCTGACGCGATCATTTTTGACGAGGCGCATCAGATCCCGGATATCGCCAGCGATTATTTTGGTGAATCCATTTCCACGCGCCAGCTTCACGATTTAGCGAAAGATGTGACGCTGATATACAGAACCGTACTTAAAGATGCAGAGCAACTGGACAAAGCGGCAGACAAATGTCGCATGATTGCCTCGGATTTACGGTTGCTGTTCCCGGAAAATCCACAGCGTGGGAACTGGGCTGAAGCGCTGGACAGAGAGGACGTACGGGCGGAGGTCGGTAAACTGGCTGAGTCTCTTGGGGTGCTGCACGAAGTCTGTAAGTTGCACATAGGACGCGATAAAGATCTGGACAACCTGTACGAACGAATTGTGCAGGCACGGGAAACGCTTGCTGCGCTCAGTGACAACCAGCAAACCGGGGTGAGCCTGTGGTATGAAACGACGCCCAGACACCTCATTATGCATTTAACACCGTTATCCATAGCAGCGAAATTCCGTCACTTTGTCTCATCACCACCGCGCGGGTGGATCTTCACCTCCGCGACACTGATGGTAAATGGTGGCTTCGAACATTTTCAGCGCAGAATGGGTCTTGAAGATGCAAAAACGCTTGGGCTGGACAGCCCCTTCGATTATCAGAAGCAAGCCATGCTGTGTGTGCCGCGTCATCTGCCGGAGCCAAACAGTTTTGACATGCGCAACACCTTACTCGATACCGCTAAACGCTTGATCAAAGCCAGTAAGGGACGCTGCTTTTTATTGTTTACCAGTCATGCAATGCTCAAACTGATTGCAGAAAAGCTTGAGCACGAGGTAGATAACCCGCTGCTGGTGCAGGGAACCACCACCAAACAGGCATTGCTGGACGCCTATCTTGCTGATCGAAATGCCGTGTTGCTGGGAACTGGCGCGTTCTGGGAAGGGGTGGACGTACGCGGGAATGATTTAGTGTGTGTGATGATCGATAAGCTTCCGTTTGCTTCGCCTGACGACCCGTTGCTGCAGGCGCGCATTGAAGACGTGAAAAAGCGCGGTGCTAACCCGTTTGCCGTGATCCAGATCCCGCAGGCTGTCATTACCCTCAAGCAGGGGGCCGGGCGTCTTATCCGCGACCCGTCTGACAAGGGGGTGTTGGTGATTTGCGATAATCGCCTGGTCACGCGGCATTACGCCCAGACCTTTCTGGCGAGTCTGCCGGATATGCGTCGCACCCGCAGCCTCGACGAGGTAGAATCTTTCCTTTCCACCATTGATGACAATGAGCAGTAAACGATGACCCGAATTTTAGCCATAGACACCGCTACAGAAGCGTGTTCCGTCGCCCTGCAGGATGGCGATAAGGTGTATAGCAGGTTTGAAGTATGCCCACAGCAGCATAGTCAAAAGCTGTTACCCATGGTTGATGAAGTATTGAAAGAAGCTGGATTAGAGCTCGGTGAACTCGATTGCCTGGCTTATGGACGTGGTCCCGGAAGCTTCACCGGCGTGCGCATTGCCACCGGCATGATTCAGGGGCTGGCGTTAGGCTCCGGTTTACCTGTCGTTGGTGTCAGCACCCTTGCTGCTATGGCCTGGGAGGCGGCAAAGGCCAGTGGAGCCACAATGATATATACTGCAATTGATGCGCGAATGGCAGAAGTGTATTTTGCTTCTTATCGGGTCACACCTGAAGGCCTCGACCCCGATGTGGGCGAGAAAGTATGCCCGCCTGAAGAAGCGTACAGCCATTGCACTGAAAGCGACGCTGCACTGGCGGGAACCGGGTGGGCGGCTTATGAGGTGCTTTCAGACTTTACTGCGAACGAAAAAGCGCAAGTCAGCGTACTGTATCCTGCAGCTGAGGCAATGTTGCCTTTAGCGAAGATGACATTTTTGCGCAATGAAGCGGTCGCGGCAGTAGATGTAGAGCCTGTATACTTACGAGATAAAGTGACCTGGAAGAAGTTGCCGGGCAGAGAGTAGATTTGGCGAGAATTTTGCAGGTACTACAGGCTTACAACAACCGTAGACGTGACAGCGATCCTGACTAATTACGTATACTACGCGCCTGTCATCGCGATGAGAAAACCGGAAGTTTTGTTGCTATAGTAAAGACATGATTATCAATACGTCATTTTCAATTAATTCTGCTGATCAGCTGCAGAACAGACCCAATGCGTCTGCGGTTGAGTCTGTCATTGAAAAAGTACAGCCTGAGCCGGATAAACAGCAACAAACGAAAAACAGTCAGCAGCAAATTGTTAAAGCCCCCAGCTCTGATAAAGATTACGAACAGGCGGAACAATACCAACAGTTCATCAGAGAGGAGAGCAATACCCAGTCGCGCTCTGCCATCGCCACCTACAATGCGCTAGCGAAAGCAGATCAGCGCGATAATGTCCGTGAAATGTTTGGTGTGGACATTTACGCCTGAGCGGAGAATATTTAATTAATTTTACGCTCCCCGCCTGAATATCAATAATTGCTTTTATTTAGCCACTGGGCTGCAATTCCGGTTTCCATCCGTCTCACTTACCTGTCGCTTTTGTCAGATTGTCTGCCGGTTACAGACTGACACATTGTTTTCACAGCAACAGTGATAGTGTAAGTTGTATGGACGGTGAACGAGTCTGTCCTGATACCAGTACTAAGAATGTCCGGTAAGCAGAATGGCTTCACGTTTCAAGACGGTGCGCAAGAAAATACGCAGGCCAACACATGCCGCCGGATTCAGCTTTTGTTCAGGCAAAGATGAGATACTGTAGGCAATATGCCATAAGTCAATTTGGAAATAGTGTATGTTACTGAGAATACTTGGGTTACTAAGCGTGCTGACCCTGACAAGTTGTGCAATTGTACCCGATGCCATTGAGGTAGAAGAGGGCACGCAGCTCGTGAGTTATTCGCGTGCGGTGACGACAGGCAATGAGATGGTCGGTGAAACAGCCCGGTGGGGAGGGATCATCGTTGGTGTGGAAAATAAGCCACAAAAAACCTACGTTGAAATCGTCCATTTTCCGCTGAATAATTACGGCAAACCTAATACTTCCGCTGAAACGGTTGGCCGATTTAAGGTTATGATTGACGGATTTGTCGATCCGATTGTGTTTGAAGAAGGTAGAACAGTTACTTTCGTTGGAAATCTGATCGCGCCGACATCAGGAATGGTAGGTGAGCAGCCGTACATGTACCCTACAATCCAGGGTATGGATTATCATCTGTGGCGCAAGGAAAGTACGTACGATGTATCGGGATTGTATTTTAATTACCGAACCGGGTGGTACTCGCCGTTTTTCTACCCGTATTATCGTCCAGGCTGGGGTTTTTATAACTCCCGTATAAGAGTGATCGAGCGCGGAAATGCGGCGCCTAAATCGCCGATAAACCGGCCAAACAGAAATTACTCTCCAACTCGCAGCAGTAATCACAATACAACTCCTGTGGGTAGACAGAACAACCGGAAGACAATCGAACAATAGCGGTAAATTTTTGCCTGTCTGGCGGCAATATTTATCCGCCAAATAAGGACATGACAGGCATGAAAGAAATAGAGTTCCACGTTGGCAGCACGGTAATTGCCGGGCTGGATAATCAGGTGCAGGGCGATGTTATCATCGGCCTGCACGGTTTTCTCGATAACGCGGAGAGTTTACGTCCGCTAGCCCCCTATCTTGACGATTATCGTTTCATCATCTTAGATCTTGCCGGTCACGGTAAGTCGTCTCACCGCCCTCTGGCTGCGCATTATAATCAGGTCGACTACCTTCAGGATTTGTTCGCTATTCTCGCTCAGAATCAGTGGAGTAACGTCACGCTACTCGGGCACTCCTTGGGAGGCATTTTGTGCACGCTATATGCGGGGCTGTTTCCAGAGCAAGTCAAAGGGGTAATTAGTCTGGACTCCTGTGGACCGCTGACGAAACCGGAAGATACCACCGCAAAACAAATGCGGGAATCTGTGCTCAGCCGCTATGAAAAAAGCCGCAACCGGCTGCGCACCGTCGATTTGGATAAAGCGGTAGAAGCGCGCTGTATGGTAACGGATACGCGTTCGGAAGACGCCCGCAAAATCTTACAAAGAAATCTCACTCAGGACGCCAGCGGTCATTGTTTCTGGTCCAGCGACCCGCGATTACGAACGCGCTCTACAGTCAGGTTAACCGAAGGACAGGCGGAAAATATTATGCGTCAGATAGACTGTCCGGTGTTATTTACCAGTGCAAAAACTAGCTTTAAGCAGGTCGAAGAGGTTTATTCTCAGCGAAAACAGTGGTTTAAGCAAAGCCGGTGCGCGGCGTTTGACGGTGGACACCATGTTCATATGGAAAAACCGGACGAAATCGGGCCGGTAATTCGGGAATTTGTTGACCAGTTGTAAACTGCAAAGTTTATTTTCTTTAACGCATCCTATACTATTCGCAAGATATCAGACCAGTTAACGAGAATGCGACGCCTCAGGCAATACGTGTTCCCGGGTAATATAATAATAACGGAAGGAGGCTTTGGTGGATAAAACCTGGCTTGAGCATTACAACCCTCGCGTTTCAGCGGAGATAGATCCGGACCGCTACAGCTCTATTCTGGACATCTTCGAACAGTCCGTAAAAAAGTATAGCGACAAAGTGGCCTACATCAACATGGGCCAGACGATGACATTTGCGGAGTTGGATGCGTTGTCTGCTCAATTTGCCGCCTACCTTCAAAATACAGGACTTAAGCGCGGTGACGCCGTTGCCATCATGATGCCCAACCTGTTGCAGTATCCAGTGGCGATGTTTGGCATTTTGCGTGCGGGTATGGTGGTGGTGAATGTAAACCCTCTTTATACAGCGAGAGAGTTAAAGCACCAACTCAATGATGCCAACGCCAAGGCCATCGTTATTGTTGAAAATTTTGCATGCACATTAGAAAAAGTGCGGGAAGAGACCAAGCTTGAGCAGATATTATTAACGTCACTCGGCGACATGCTACCGGCGCCTAAGCGCTGGATTGTCAATTTCGTCTTGAAATACGTGAAAAAGATGGTGCCTTCTTATTCTCTGCCCGATACCACCGCTTTTATGTCAGCAATTAAAAAAGGCGAAAATCTGAAGTACTCCAGACCTGATGTGAGTAGTGATGAGCTGGCGTTTTTGCAATATACCGGCGGAACAACCGGTGTCTCAAAAGGTGCCATGCTGACGCACCGAAATATGGTGGCAAACCTGGAACAGGTATCGGGTATTCTGGAAACGGTTATCGAACCTGGCGAGGACTTCGTGGTAACGGCACTGCCGCTCTATCACATCTTTGCATTGCTGGCGAACTGCCTGCTGTTTGTGAAATACGGCTGTCGGAATTTGCTTATCACTAACCCGCGCGACATGCCTGCTTTTGTGAATGAATTAAGCAAGTATCCTTTCACCATATTACCTGGTGTAAATACGTTGTTTAATGGATTACTTAACACACCAGGATTCGATGAACTCGACTTCTCAAACTTCAAGTTTGGATTAGGCGGCGGTATGGCTGTACAGCGTCCGGTTGCTGAAAAGTGGCAGAAAGTCACTGGTACTGTTTTGCTTGAGGGTTACGGGCTGACAGAGTGCTCGCCCGTGGTGACGGTGAATCCGCCTCAGATCGAAGCGTACAAAGGGGCTATTGGTATGCCGTTACCGTCTACCGACATTCGCTTACTGGATGACGACGGTAACGAAGTGCCTAAAGGGGAACCAGGCGAGATGTGGGTAAAAGGCCCACAGGTAATGAAGGGCTACTATAACCGCGATGAAGCCACGAATGAGATACTTAAGGATGGCTGGCTTGCTACCGGTGACATCGCTACCGTCGATGATCAAGGTTATTTCTATATTGTTGACCGTAAAAAAGATATGATCCTGGTTTCAGGCTTTAATGTCTTCCCGAATGAGATTGAAGAAGTTGCGGCTATGCACGATGACGTAGTAGAAGCCGCGGCGGTAGGGGTTCCCCATGAAGTCAGCGGGGAAGTAGTCAAGCTGTTCGTGGTTCGCAAACACGACGGACTGACGGAAGAAGCCGTTATTACACACTGTCGCTCGCACCTGACAGGCTATAAAGTACCTAAGCATGTGGTATTTAAAGAAGAATTACCTAAAACCAATGTGGGTAAAATTTTACGTCGCGAGCTACGGGACTAAGGCGAACGCTAACCCAGGAGAGTTTCAGCAGCCGGCCTTTACGCCGGCTGTTTTTGTATTATGGACTATGTACTGATCACATCAAATGAAGATCTCGCTGAGGTCTGTGCCCGCGCGCAACGCCATCAGGCTGTGGCACTGGATACTGAATTTGTCAGAACCCGCACACTGACACCGCATCTGGGGCTGATTCAGCTTTTCGACGGTCATCAACTGGTGCTTATCGACCCGCTGGCCATCAGCGACTTTGAACCCTTTATCCACTTACTGGAAAATCCGGGTGTGACTAAGGTGTTGCATTCCTGTTCGGAAGATCTGGAAACGTTTTTAAGCTTTTTTGGCGTTATTCCATCGCCTGTTTTCGATACACAAATTGCAGCCAGTATTCTTGGGTTAGGTCCAACCTTAGGTTATGCCAAGCTGGTGGAAGAACTGTGCTCGGAAGTACTCGATAAGGGCGAGTCGCGTACCGACTGGTTGGCCCGCCCCTTAAGTGCCAGCCAGCTGGTGTATGCGGCAAATGATGTGCTGTACCTTTTGCCTGCTTATCAGCAATTAAATAACATGATTATCGACAGAGGTAAGCGTCAGTGGGTGCTAGAAGAAGTCGAGGGATTGGCAGCGAAAAAGCGCGCAGATATGCCGCTGGAGTATGCTTATCTCGGCATTAAGAATAACTGGCGATTGTCTTCTCAGCAGCTGTATGTGCTTAAAGGCCTGGCAGCATGGCGGCTGGCAAAAGCCAGAGAGAAAGACCTGGCGCTGAACTTCGTTTTTAAAGAGAATCACCTGTTTGATGTTGCGCAAAAACTACCCACCAGTCGCAGCGCGCTGAACCGCATTCAGGGGATAAGTCCGCCCACTCTTCGTCGTTATGCTGAGGTCGTCGTTAATATCGTCTGCGATGCGCTGGATGAATTCGACGCTATGCCTGATGCCGAGCACCCGTTAGTTATTAAACGCTTAATTGATGTCCCCGAATACAAGAAAACATTATCGGCACTGAAAGATATGACGTCTAAAATCGCAGTGGAGAATGGTGTGACTCCCGATGTGCTGGCGTCTAAAAAACAACTCAATCAGTTGCTAAAATGGTGGTGGTTCGATTTATGCGAAACCCGTGCGCAGGGGCTATTGCCCGATTTGCTTGTGGGCTGGCGCGCGCCTTTGTTTAAATCGGGTATTCACCGGATTCTTGGTGAGCCCCCTACAAACTAAAACCTGACAGGACCTTTCTATGTTGTGTGCAGTTTACAAAACGAAGAAAAAGTCGGGCATGTTCCTTTATGTGCCTAAAAAAGATGACTTCGACGAGGTGCCAGACGCGTTGATGAAACAGTTTGGGCATCCTGAGCTGGTGATGATGTTGCCGCTGGACAAGCGGGAGCATCTTGGCAGTGTGGAAAAGCAAAAACTGATAGCTGCATTGACTGAGCAAGGGTACTACCTGCAAATGCCGCCAAAGGAAGAAAATTTACTGGAATCGCACAGAGTCGCGATGGGACTTCCTGCCAGACCGGATGATAAAAAAAATGGGTAAGGTGGCACGACTAATTACCGGGCTTTGCATGGCCTTGATTTTTTCACCAGCGTCATTGGCACAGGATAAATCGGAAGCAGGATTTGCAGAATATTTGACTTCGCTGAGGCAGGAAGCGGCAGCCTCCGGGTTTTCACCGTCGTTGCTGGATGACGCCTTTGCAGGGATCTCCTTCAGACCTACCGTGGTTAAGTCTGATAAGAACCAGCCCGAGCGAAAAATTACATTGGATGATTATCTTGCAACCCGGGTACCAGACTGGAAAGTAAAACAAGCCGTTGAGAAAATGAACGAACACCAAGCGCTGTTGAAAGAGATTGGCGCGAAATACGGCGTGCAGCCACGGTTTATTGTGGCTTTATGGGGTAATGAATCTAATTTTGGCAGGATCCAGGGCAGCTTTGATGTGCTTTCCGCGCTTTCCTCGTTAGCCTATGAGGGGCGCCGTGAGGCCTTGTTTAAAAAGCAGTTTATGGCGGCGCTGACGATATTGGCAGAGGGACATATCGCCCTTGCCGACTTCAAAGGTTCTTGGGCAGGCGCGATGGGACAAAGCCAGTTTATGCCCACGTCTTTTCTCACCTATGCTGTGGACTACGACCAAGATGGAAAAAAGGATATCTGGGGCACGCCCGCCGATGTGTTTGCGTCCATTGCCCATTTTCTTTCCTCGGAGGGGTGGCAGGGTGACCATACATGGGGCAGGCAGGTCAAAGTTCGGCAGAATGACGCTCTCAACCAGGCGGGCCTGAGTAAAAACCATTATCAGAGCCTCGACGCGTGGCAGCAGCTTGGCGTTCGCCGTTATAACGGCAGCGCGTTGCCGAATGTTGACATCAACGCATCGTTGATAATGCCTGATGGCCCGGATGGTCGTATATATCTGGTCTACAATAATTTCCATACACTCATGAAATGGAATCGTTCTTCCTACTTTGGGGTTTCCGTGGGATACCTTTCTGACAGAATTAAGCGAGGCTATTAATTATGTACCTGCACCAGGATAATCTGGGAAATCCGATCGACCTGCCAGTAGGAAAAGTGGTGTGTGTAGGGCGAAACTATCTTGATCATATTGATGAGATGCGTTCAGCGGTGCCGGACGAGCCCCTGTTATTCATGAAACCCAAAGCGGCACTGTGTGATATGTCTCAGCCTTTGGTTATCCCGCTGGATAAAGGGGAGTGCCAGAATGAGCTTGAAGTCGCAGTATTGTTAAAGCACCCGTTATGCAAAGCTGACCAGGAAGAGGCCATTAAAGCAATTTGGGGAGTAGGGCTGGCATTGGATTTCACGTTACGTGAATTACAGCGCGATCTTAAAGAGAAAGGGTTACCGTGGGAGCGTTGCAAGTCTTTTGACTTTAGTTGCCCGGTGTCGGGCTTTGTGCCGGCATCACAAATTGCCGATTTGCAGGATCTTACCTTCTCTCTGACGGTAAACGGGCAGCAGCGCCAGTCGGGTCATACGGCGCTGATGCTGCATAAGGTTGCGGATTTACTGTCTCATATGTCACAGGTGTTTACACTGGACGCGGGGGATATCATCATTACCGGCACCCCCAAAGGTGTTGAAGCACTGAAGCCCGGAGACGAGCTTACTGCCGCGCTGGACGGGCACGTGTCTGTATCGACAACGGTAGCAGGAAAATGAGTGAACGTTTTTGGGAGAGTAAGTCACTGTCCGAAATGACCCAGGCAGAGTGGGAGTCGTTATGCGATGGCTGTGCAAAATGCTGCCTGCACAAGTTTATCGAAGATGATGAAGTTGAAGAGGCCGCGCCTACCGATACCATCAATGCCGAAGAACAGGTGCATTACACCAACATAGTTTGTTCCCTGCTTAATACGAAAAGCTGTGAATGTTCGCAGTACGAGCGCCGTACCGAGCTCGTGCCTGACTGTGTAAAACTGACCAAAGATAACCTTAAAGATATCTTTTTCATGCCGCCAAGCTGTGCGTATCGGCGTCTTCACGAAGGGCGGGGCTTACCTTCCTGGCATCCGCTGTTGAACAAAGGCAAAAAGCACGTCATGCATCAAAAAGGCATGTCAGTGCGCAACAAAACAGTATTTGAATGTGATGTAGACTTAAACGAGTTTGAAGACTACATCGCAATCTGGCCGCTGGAAGATATTGATTAGCAGAAACCGGCCGTGCAGGCATCGTGTCTGCACGGCATTTAACGTCACTCGTATCAGGCAGTGATACTGTATAGCAGGGCGTCACGTCCAAAAATCCGCTTGCGGCACAACCCTTCTTTTTCTGCACCTAGCTTATGAACTACCCGCAGACTGGCTTTGTTATTGGGTTCAATAAAGCACTCAAGACGATGCAGATTCATTTGTGAAAAGGCAAGTTTGATAAGGCTTTGACACAAGGCCACAGCCAATCCTTGCCCACACGCATCGGGTCGTATCCAGTATCCAAGGTTCGCTGTTAAGTGCAGTGGATGGAGGTAATTGATGATCCCCATGCCCAGGCATTTGTTGTCTTTAAGCATCAGATAAGTGATGCCATAGTTTGCGTGGCGGCTCTTTTCCAATGCCTCAATACAGTGTTTCGTGGCAGCAAGGGTGACCGGGCACAACGATGCACCCAACCAGGGTTTTACATGCTGTGCCGATGCCTGTCCTGCCTCGCACAGACTTTCCGTGTGTTTCGCTCCAATTCGCTCGATATTGATAGGGCCCTGCTCTGTGCGTATTGGTGGCAGTCGCGCCGGCAGGATGCTGAGATCAATCAAAAGGGTTTCTTATCCAGCAAACGACAGGCGAATACGATGACAAAAACAATAAAGTAGGCAGCAAACAGGATTTGCATCCATTCTGCCATGCCCATAGACATAAACTGCCAGCTGTCTTCCATGCAATCCCCCTTGGCTGCAAAAACGGCAGGCAGCCATTCGTGAAGCTGCAACCACTGCGGAAAGTTTGGCACAATTCCACAACTGGCAAAGAACGGATTTTTCGCATTCAGAATTTCCAGATGCTCAGAGGCGAGTAGATATCCCCAGCCTGCCGAAACCGCCCAGCCAGCAAAGCCCAATAGTCTGGTCAGGCCGTTGTTTATGACTAACACGAGCAAGCCGGATAAAACAATCCCGTACATGGCGGTACGCTGATAAATACACATAATACAAGGTTCAAGCCCCATGCCGTACTGAAAGTACAGTGCCGCAATTTCCAGCCCCATTGCCGTAGCGAATAGCACAAACCAGGACGACTTATGCTCTGCCCAACGACTTATCGCGCGTACTACATTCATTTTTGGATCCTCAGTGCTCAGTGGCATTGCTCAACGTTTGGGTGGCGCTGTGATGCTCTATCCAGTGCATCTCGTACAACCATTCAGTAATGTCGGCCAGCCCTAAATAGGTGGCAAGCAGGCCCACTATCGTCAGTACGATGGTGTAGGGCAGTGCCATCACCACCATGCGACCATAAGAGAGACGCAGCAGTGGTGCAATTGCTGACGTTAACAAAAACAGGAATGCAGCCTGACCATTCGGTGTCGCTACACTTGGCAGGTTGGTGCCGGTATTGATGGCTACAGCCAGCATGTCATACTGGTCACGGGTAATTTGCCCATCATTCAGTGCTGCGGTAACTTCGGTAATATATACCGATCCTACAAACACGTTATCACTAACCATTGATAGCACCCCATTGGCCAGGTAAAACAATACCATCTGTGTTTCGCCTTCATAGCTTAATACCCAGTGAATAACGGGCTGAAACAAGCCTTGATCGATAATGACGGCTACCACGCCAAAGAATACGCATAGCAGTGCGGTAAAGGGCAATGCTTCTTCAAACGCCTTACCCAGTGCATGCTCTTCAATGACGCCACTCATAGAGGTGGCAAGAATGATAACCGACAACCCAATTAGCCCGACTGAGGCCATGTGCAGTGCCAGGCCGACAATCAACCAAACCCCTATAAGCGCCTGTACTCCCAGTTTCGCCGTGTCGCGACGGGTTCGGGCGTCATTCATGTGTGTGTTGTAGTCGACCAGAATTTTTCGAACGTTGCCAGGTAATTGTGCGCCGTAACCGAAAAGTTTTGTTTTTTCCAATAAGATCGTTGTAGCCAGGCCAGCAAAAAAGACAGGAATGGTGACCGGAGACATACGCACAAAGAACTCGATGAAATTCCATCCCGCTTTGTCGGCAATGATCAGGTTTTGCGGTTCTCCGACCATCGTCATAACGCCACCTAGCGCGGTTCCTACTGCTGAATGCATCATCAGGTTTCGCAGGAAGGCACGAAAATTTTCCAAATCATCACGTCCCATATCCTGCACGCCCTGGTCGCTGGTGTGGTCATGATCATGATCTGAATGAAACTCCTTGCCTGAGGCAACCTTGTGATAAATAGAGTAAAAGCCAAGCCCAACCGCGATGATTACCGCTACCACGGTCAGCGCATCAAGAAACGCAGATAAAAAGGCAGAGGCAAAAATAAACGAGAGTGACAGAATCATCTTGTTTTTTACTTTAATAACCAGCTTGGTAAACAGGAACAACAGCAGATCTTTCATGAAGTAAATGCCAGCCACCATAAACACCAGCAGCAGCAATACTTCCAGATTAACTTCAATCTCGTGCATCATGTGGTTTGGTGAGGTCATGCCGATGAACATGGCTTCTATTAACAACAAGCCACCCGGTTGCAGCGGATAACATTTCAATGCCATCGCCAGCGTGAAAATGAACTGGATAACCAGCGTCCATCCTGCAAGATAAGGGTCAACCATAAACAGCATTGGGTTGACTATGAGAAAGGCAATGATGGTTTTTTTGTACCAGTCGGGAGCGTGGCCTAGAAAATTCTGATAAACAGCAGCGGTCAAAGAGGTCTGCATCGGGTTCCTGTTCCTTCTACTTCGAAGTAGACTATGTGTTATGTCTTGTGGTTGTTATAGTCACTTAGCGTAACAAGTGAGAACGCCAAGTTATCGATTTATAGCGATTTTTAAACTTCGGGCGTTATCCGCTAGAGCGTACATGAAAATGCCCATCTGAGAAAGCAGAACCCTAGGCTAATCCTTCTGGAAGCCTGTATTTCCGGCAAACGCACGACATGCATAATTGTTTGCTGATACTCACATCCACCGGACAGCCGAAATACCCCGCTTTAGCGTATTTTATCGGCAATCGTCTGAAAGCCACAAAATAAACGCGCAGGTGTACCATTGTGCTGAGATCCGGCGCAAAGGTTACATCGCGGCGGGTAACCCGTGCCCAAAAAGCTGGTTGCATGAGCCAGAAGACAGGGCGTTAACTACAGACGATAACCAGAAGCCGCTGGGGATTGCTTTGTAAGCTGATTTTATAGCCGCGCAGGCTGATGTCTACGATGATAATCTGTGGTTCACGAAACATCCCTGGATGTTGGATTTTGAACGCTGATGATGTAATAAAGTCATAGCTGACGACAACACCAAAGGCACTTCGGCCTGAAACGCTTTTCTCGCAGACAGTGACTCAGGTAGTCTGACAAGAAAAAACCAGCATGGTCTGAGATTAAAAAACAGGAAAGAGGGAAACGCATTGACAGTTACTATCGGACGGGACAACCTCACGGACGCTGGTGTAGCCCAGTTGCTGAATCAGCATTTGGCTGATATGCGGAAATATTCTCCTGCCGAGAGTATCCATGCAATTACGCCTGAACAACTGAGACACCCCTCGCTGTCCTTCTGGTCGGCGAGAAGCGACATTAAGGTGGTTGGCTGTGGCGCGCTCAAACACTATTCCGATGATTCCGGAGAAGTTAAATCGATGAAAACGGATCCCGGGTATATACGGCAGGGAATTGCGGGTAGCATTTTAACCATGATCATTGATGAAGCCAGAAAGAGAAACTACGCAAGCATTAGTCTGGAAACCGGGACGCATGAGGCATTTCACCCGGCAATTGCACTCTACAAACGTTTTGGCTTTGATGAGTGTGGCCCCTTTGGTGATTATCGGCTTGATCCATATAGTTGTTTTTTCAGGCTGGCATTGTAGAGAACAGTGGTTGCACTAACCCGGGATCAGCGCACTGTTATCAACGGAATATAAGCTGGGAATTATCTGAAGACGTTACCCTCTCAGCCATCGCGTTGTAAGCCGGTTATATAAAACGAAACGTAGCCGTAAAAAGAGTTAAGGAGAAACTAATGAAAGCATGGATAGTTCTGGCAAGCCTCTGTTTTAGTGCGCTGTCTCACGCCTCTTCTTACGAACAAAAAGTTCGTGAAGCACAAGAGGCAATAGGAAAGCCGTTGAGGCATATTGATGTGCAACTGCTTTCCGGAGAGTCCGTTTCAATGTCTTCACTAGAAGGAAAAGAAACCGTTATTTATTTTTTTGCGTCCTGGTGCTCCCCTTGCTACGGCGCGCTAAAAAATATTGAGTCGGTTCGCCAGCAGCAGCCACTTGCCGTGAACCTGGTCGCAATGGCACTGGATGAAGATACCGAGGCGGTATCGTTAATGCTGAAGCAAACCGGATATACCGGCGTCGTATGGCAAGCCGTGGACGGCGCTCAGCCACTTCATCAACGTGAGTTTGCAAATGGTGTGAAGGCATTACCGTACTTGATTAAGGTGGATGCAGATGGGCTTTTGGCTGAAAATAATTACAACATCAAAACTGTGGCGCAATGGAAACGGGTGCTGGTAGATAATCAGTCTTTGCAGGACGCGATGCGCGAGGAGAACTAAATGGTGATTTTCAGATGCCGAACCTGACCAGAGAAATTATCCCGTCTGCATTGCGTACGAGCGGTGTAGCACGATGAAGCCTGAAGAAACTGGCAGGGCCTACGACACTATCACAGACCGCTGGGCAGAGGACCGTTTCAATATGAATAACGGTATCAGGCAACATCAGCTTGCGCTGAAATTTGCGAAAGGGAAAGGCGCGGCGCTGGATGTCGGTTGCGGTCGCACGGGGAGGTTCATATCTCTGTTGCTGGAACAAGGTTACGCCCCAGAAGGCATCGATATCTCCGCAAAAATGCTGCAACTGGCGAAAGAAAGACACCCTGACATTCCGTTTTATCATGCTGATATCTGTACCTGGCAACTGCCAAAGCAATACCATTTTATAACCGGCTGGGACAGCCTCTGGCATTTGCCTCTTGCGCAGCAGGCTCCGGTTTTACATAAACTGATGTCTGGCCTGGTATCTGGTGGAATCTTCATTTTTTCCTTCGGTGGCACTGATGAGCCAGGCGAGCATCAAAATAATGCGATGGGGCCTACCATTAGCTATTCCTCTTTGGGAACTACCGGCTTCCTCGACGTCGTAAAAGCGGCAGGGTGCATCTGCAAGCACCTGGAATTTGATCAATACCCTGAGCTTCACACTTTTCTGATTGCACAGAAAAGTTAAGCGTCACTGCGCTATCACACGAGAGCGCAGAAACATATTCAGGGGGCGCAAGGTGCGTAAAGGTGGCCGCTATCAAATCAACCTATCGTATACGCGGTGCCATCTTCCGGTCGCTGGCAGATTCTCTTAAGAAAGCCAAAATAGTGCCGTAATCAGTTTTAAGTGCGAATGAACAGTGTCAGAGGCCCGAATTGAAAGATCTTCATAACGAAGATTACAACAACACCTGGCTACGACGCCTTAGAGATTTCGCTGTGAGACTTCAGCACCTCACTGCCGTCGTCCTGTTCGATGAGATAGGCGGGATCGTCATCTGATGCATCACGCGATACATCTGCACCTTGCAAGGTTTTTGATACCTGGCTCGTGTACTTTTTACGGATCTTCCCTGTTGCCGTACCGTTGCCCCATTTCCATTCGACTTCTGTGTTAATCGCGAAATGCTTCATAAGTGTTTTATAAACAGATAGTGATAATTGATAAACGTGTTAATTCAGGTGGAAGATCAGACACGGGCAGTGACGCTTATCTCACGTCGATGTTTTCAGGCTGATGTGCTGAAGCCGTAAAATGCAGGTTTTCAGCCAACGTCATTGTGCAGCCCTGATACAATGACGGGAATGGCTGAAAATTGCCCAAAGTAGGAGTATCGCTGGCTGTTGGCAATCCGTACATGTACGACCGCAACGATACCGCTTTTTTACTCTCAGGGGTTGATTTCAGTCTGACAAGACACAAAATCCCGATTTGAATGACATTATACAAGAACAAACATTAATTGATTGTTAATGGGCAACCATCTGGTACAATCAGTTGCAAAATAACAAGAACGTGCAGGCGAGCAAGTTATGATTTATAAGGCACAGAGTCCAGCTGGATTCGCAGAAGAATACATCGTTGAATCTATTTGGAGCGGCAGATTTCCGCCTGGCACCATTCTTCCCGCAGAAAGAGAACTTTCTGAGCTGATTGGGGTGACGCGCACAACCTTGCGTGAGGTACTGCAGCGTCTGGCTCGTGACGGCTGGCTGACTATCCAGCACGGTAAACCTACCAAGGTGAATAACTTCTGGGAAACCTGTGGCCTGAATATTCTTGAGACACTCGCAAGATTGGATCAGGAGGGCATTCCTGAGCTGGTCGATAATCTTCTTGCCGCCCGTACGAATTTAAGCGCAGTCTTTATCCGTGGCGCAATCAGAAACAATCCGGAAGCCTCTGCAGAAATTATTGCACGTTATAAAGAAGTAGAGGAAGACGGTATGGCATTTGCGCAGTTTGACTACCAGATGAACCATGACCTGGCGCTGGCGTCCAATAATAACGTGTTTGTATTAATGATGAACGGCTTCCGCGGATTGTATTCACGCATTGGTGGATACTTCTTCTCTCATGAGAGTGCGCGCAGAGTAGCGCGTGAGTTCTATCAGGAATTGCTGGACATTGCGGAAAAGGGTGATCACGATGAGGTTCCTCAGGTTGTCAGAAAGTATGGGATAGAAAGTGGCAAAGTCTGGCAGCAGGTACGGGAAAGTATGCCAAAGGATTTGGTCGACTAATTCAAAAAAAGCCGCATGACGCGGCTTTTTTTACACCTGTTATTCCACCGATGTGCTATACCTTTGTGGTAGCGTATAAGTACGCCACAACTGACAATCATTGGGTAACGACTTGCCATTTCACTCCAACAGGCTGATGCCCACCGTACAGCATAAGGTAATATTGCTGATTCGGTAGGGCGCATTTCTTCGTGTTCAACTTTCTCTGGCTGGTTATGCCCATTAGGACACCAATAACAGGAGCGTGAAGATGGACCACAACCCAATAGTCTGGTTTGAAATCTATGTCGATGATATCACCAGAGCGAAATCATTTTACGAGAGCGTTCTTCAGGTTACGCTGACCTCATTGCTTGACCCTACCGAAGACAAAGAGTCTTCTCTTACGATGTATGCATTTCCTTCTGACATGGAACAACACGGCGCTTCTGGTGCACTGGTTTGTGTGGACGGTTTTCCTGCAGGATCGAATAGTACAATAGTGTATTTCTCGTGTGAGGATTGTGCAGTAGAAGAAAGCCGGGTAGAGAAAGCGGGCGGACGGATTCAGCGCAGTAAGATGTCAATTGGCGAGTACGGTTTCATTTCGCTCATTGAGGATACCGAAGGGAATATGGTGGGGTTGCATTCACTTCAGTAACTTTTTTTGTTTTTAGTATGCGGTTTCTAATTGACGCGCGTATTGTGCACATATCAACTTAATCATCCCTGTGAGGAGAGCTGTTATGAGTAACAAAGAAACTATCAAATCAAAAATTAATGAAGCCGAAGATTTTGCACGTAAAGTGTGGCTTGCTGGTTTAGGCGCTTACGGAAAAAGCGTTGAAGAAGCGCAGGGTCGTTATGACAAGCTAAGCGAAGAAGCGAGCAAAATGTTTGACGAGCTGGTCTCTAAAGGTGAAACCCTTGAAGATGACGCACGTAACAAGTTTAAGTCAACGACTAACGATGTTGAGAGTCGTGTCGCTGATGTTCGTAAAAAGCTTGGGCTGGATGTTGATCATTCAGACCAGAAAATTGAAGAATTATCAGCGAAGGTCGACGCTTTGACTGAAGCTGTAGCGAAGCTGGCAGCCAGCAAGTAATCGCAGTCAGGGCCGTGTAGCGGCCCTTTCTATTTTGATTGCCTGCGCGTAGTGACGCACTTAGGGAGGTAACGATGGCAACGAGTAAACGTTCAGGTTCCCCGTTATTTGGTTGGCTGGAAGCGGGAAGCGATATGATGGCAGCCCAGCTTTCACAGGTAACTGATACGGTAAATAAACGTATTGATGAAACGCATGCGTTATTTGAAGAACTTCAGGCACGCGGTGAGGTGATGGACAAGCAAATTAAAACTCAGCTTTCCCCGTCACACATGTTTTCGTCTTTTCAGGAGCTGGTAATGGCAAATCCCGTATTTTCCCTGTTTAGTTCTGATAACCGACACAACAAGCGTGAACAGCAGATTGACGTTCTGTCTGCCAAGGTCGACTTGCTGATAGAACAGGTTGCACTGCTTGCAGCCAAACAGGCTGCTGAAAAGAAAGCAGAAGAAAAACCGGCGGCGAAGCCAAAGCGTACGTCTGCCCGGCGCAAGACGTCGACGGCAACGAAGACCTCAGCGAAGACTTCATCAAGTGCAGGCGCAGCGTCAAAATCGACGCCGAAGCGTACTACCCGAAGCGGCTCCTCTGCGGCTAAGAAATCCTCGCCAGCGAAGAGCTCGGGCGCAAACAGCGCAGCGAAATCAACAAAAGAAGAGTAATAAAGGGCCTGTTTTCAGGCCTTTTTTATTTGTGACTATCAGATGGCTGCTAGCGGGCCTTATTCCAGAGGTTCTGGTTCTTTTTAAACGAGAAGTAATCTGACGGTTCCCAAAAGCTTGGAACCAAATCATCAATGGCGTCTGGCGTGAAATTGTCAGAAAGCTGGCTCATTATTTCTATCAAGCGCTCGCGCCCAATCCGCATGAGTTTTTTTCGGTTTGCCGGGAAAAACAGATTGGTGGATTTTTTAATAACCTCGTCGTTGCCAAAACTGATATAGGTGAGGTTGCGGGTCACGGGTCTGCATACCGGCTCAGCAGGGCTTTTAGGGTTAAGTCGGGTAACAATGGCGCATTCGTACTGTTCCCTGTCGATGCCTTTTTCGTTTTGCGGTATGTAAGTAATACCAAAACCCAGCGGAAAATAACCAACGATTTTGATAAATGCTTCTGCCAGTTTATCGTTCAGCGCGCCCTTTTTCGCCAGTTGCTCAATTAACATATAGCCTTTAGGCAGCGTCTTCCGCGAATAATCTGGCTTGGTTGACAGCACGATCGATACGTAAATCTGCGGTATTTTAATTATCTCACCAAGGCCGGTTTTAGAGATAAACGCGTCCTTCATGACGTTCTGAGTAAAGTGATTAATGGCTTTATGACGATGGATGAACCGAGCCCGTTCTTCTCTGTCGTTGCCCACATACCCGGGGATCCCCAGACCATTTTTCAGATAATCCATGGTTCGGCTGTAGTTAATTTTGAGCAGTGCTTTACGAGGTTCGTTTTCAAGTACGCGAAATTCATCTAAGTCGTTCTCCGGACCTACAAGGATCTCCCGCGCTTCCGTCGATTGCAGGCCGATATCCTGTAATACTGCGCAGGATATGATAGGAATGGCTATTTCGGTTTGCCATCTTTCCTGCCAGTGACGGTTGCCTTTAAAGCGCAGCATAGCGTCTTTCATTTCAGCCAGGTACGGATCCTGGATCAGGCTGCCTTCAATAATTTTATCAGTAAGGCGTAAAGCAAGAACCGCTTTATAAAGCGGTTTGAGCCGCTGGTGGACCTTAGCGAAATTGCCCTCAGGACCACGCGTGAGTAGCATCACTGTGCCCAGAAATTTAGAGCTTAGTAACTGCGTTTCTTCATAACTTTCATCTTCGGTCAACGCAATCAGCTTCAGCGCTATGGATTCTAAGCGATCAATACGCTCGAGTCGTTCGTTGTCCAGCTTAGCTTTGGCCAGCTTCAGTTTCTTTTTTAACTGGGCTACCAGACCGTCCGTTTTTGACGCTTTCTCAGCAACATCCAGCTTTTCCTGAAGTTCAGCAATATGCGCCTGTAAATCAGGCGTCAATGTAAAGTAGTGTCGGGCATCTTCGTACACTGAGCCCAATCCGCTGTCTTTTGGATACACCTGTTCAATAAGCTGTTTTACTTGCTGTGTGTAGTGATTATCAGGATGTTCGAACGTACTCACTGTGTTCCTTTCTCTATGTCTTATACAGGCTATGGTCTGATTAAGACACCGCCTGCTCATCGGCCCAGGATTGTGTATGGCCAAATTCTTTGGCTTCGCGCCGCTTCAGGCGCGCCAGATAATACCGTAAAGTTTCGCTAATTTTGGTATTTCTTTCTATAACATCAATGTGAGGCCAGGTTGCTCGCTCGCCACTTCTGATCAAGTGGGTGATACTCTCCAGTGTTGGGTTGGCCAGCACCTGGGCTAAATTCCTTAACTGCTTGTCAGGCAATATATTTATATTACCAACATATTGCTGGTCGATGATAGAACGTACCTTGTGAATTGCCAGTTTTGCCCCTTTATGGTCAACCAGGCGCTCGACCAAATCAATCGCAAAAATACTGTTTGATTTCGCTAGCTGCCCCATATGTCGCCATGCCAGGCCGGTCAGACTGGATGCATGGGTTCGGCTGGAAGATAAAAACGGCACCGCCAGAGGATTGGTCTGACTGACTATCGAGTGATTAACACCATAAAGTCGCGAAAGCCGGTCAAAGGGAAGATCAGCCATTAACGAGCCATCGGCAAAGCGGCGATTAGGAATGTACGGTATGATATCGCCTGTGGCGGTTTTTGCCCGCAATTGCACCGGACTAAAGATTACCGGCACCGCGCAGGAGGCTCTGACAGCCTGGGTAATAATCGCGTTTGGCGACGTTTTGGCATTCAGCAGCCGTGAATGCTGGTGTAAGTCGGCAGGAGACACCGACACGGTCACATGACGACCCGTTTTTTCAAAAGCTTCTTCAAAGGTCATGACATCAAAAAGGTTGATCAGCGCATTTTCAAGCGCCTGGCTGTCAAACAAACTTTTTTTGCCGAACCCTGCCCAGTGTCGCCAGTTCTGAAACGTTTCAAAGATAAACTCAGGTGATAAGGCTTCCAGCAGTTCATCGTGGGTGCGTGTGCCTATCATCGCCGCGATAATTGAACCGGCGCTGGCGCCAGAAATCACCGTGGGGATAAGGCCTTTTTCATTCAGCGACTTGACCACACCACAGTGAAAGAAACCCAGCCCAGCCCCACCAGACAGCATAAGGCAACTGCGACCAAACGCATGTGCTGTCTCTTCAAAGAAAGACAGCTTTTCGTAAAAATCGACCTCACTTTCGTCTGCATGATAGATGTGCTCAAGCGTGAGCTTAACCTCGTTGATAAAGGTTTCGATAAGGGCTTTTGTGCCAACCTTGCACTTTTCCTGTAAAACGGGGTTTGCGATATTCCCCAGATTACCGTGCAGCCCCTCGTGAAGAATGGACATCAATGCGAGACTGTCGCCTTTTCCCCGCGCCAGCTGTAAGCGCTGTACGCGTTTTCGAATCAGCCGGTAGTCGTAATCGCGGCATGGATCTTTGGCTTTCCATTCATCGGCGCCTGACAGGGCATCATGTGCCAGGCTGGCCTCACGATATTCCTGATAGCTGGTTGCATGCTTGATGTCTTGTTCCAGCCTGCCCAGAGCACTGTTAAATAACGCCATACTTCCCCCTACAACCTGACTGCATTGGCAGGTTCACGCAATTTTGGTCATTGTAGTGTAAAAAACGAATTTAGAATCTACTACCCAATTTACGTCGATAGCGTTATGTCGGATTGTTGTGCCCGCTACAAGGTGGTTATCTGCGGGAAGTATGACAATCCTGTAAATATGCACATGACAGCAATCATGTCTTTTTGTGGCTGATCAAGATAGACAAGAGAAAAGATTGACCAAAGGCTGTGCAGTCAGTAGCCTGAACCAGTAAAAGAATAACAGCAAGGCACGTATCACGCCGCATGGAATGGAATATTCAGACGCTGAGTTTGTTGTCGATACCACTTATCAGCGCAATCGTCGGGTGGGCCACCAATTATCTGGCCGTAAAAATGATGTTTTACCCCATCGAGTTTGTGGGTATTCGTCCCATCTTTGGCTGGCAGGGGCTCATTCCGGCCAAGCGTCGTCAAATGGCGGAAATCGAAGTCGAGTTGGTGCTTGGCAAGCTGCTAAGCGTGGAGGAACTGGCGAACCGGCTGGATCCTGATGCCCTAACTGAAGCCATCGAACGCCGTTTGAAGCAAGTGGTTCGCAAGGTCATTAATGATGTGATGACTGAGTCAGCACCGCAATTATGGGCAGCACTCCCGGTTCAGGGAAAAAATCTGGTTTATCAACGCATAGAGAATGATATTCCCAACGTCGTTCACAAGATGGTGGAGGACTTTCAGAATAACGTCAATGAGATCCTCGATATCAAAGAGCTGGTGGTCGAGCAGTTAGTGAATTCGCCGGAGTTAATCAACGAAATTTTTCTCACTGCCGGTGAGAAAGAATTTCCTTTTATTGTGCGCTCCGGCTTTTACTTTGGCTTTTTATTCGGGTTACCCACCATGGTGCTGTGGCACTTTTTTCAGTCCTGGTGGATCCTTCCGCTTGGTGGGTTACTGGTGGGGTATGCGACAAACTGGATAGCGATAAAAATTATCTTCGAGCCCAAAAATCCAATTCGCCTCGGACCCGTCACGCTTCAGGGAATGTTTCTGAAAAGGCAAAAAGAAGTCTCTGAAGTGTATTCAGCCATCATTGAACAGAAGCTGATTACGCCCCGTAATATCACCCATATCATTCTTCACGGGTCTGGCTCCGCTCAGCTACTGGAGCTCATTGAGCTGCACGTTAACGATGCCATTGAGCGTTATGTCGCGGTTGCACAACCCTACTTTGCGCTGGGGGTGGGCTCAGACAATTATCACCGCATGAAATCGCTGGCGGTGAAGCAAATCTTTGAGAATTCTGACAAATACCTGTTGTACGCCTATGATTATGCCAATAGCGCCCTGCGTATCGGTGAAGACTTGTCAGAACGTATGCAGGCGTTGTCTGCTGTTGAATTTGAAGGCGTTTTGCGACCCGCTTATCAACAGGACGAGTGGAAACTTATCATTGTCGGCGCGATTCTGGGCGGCTTGGCCGGCCTTGCGCAACTGTACCTGGTGTTTAGTTGATTTTATGAAAACAGCAGAGAGGATATTACTCACCGCACTGGAACTGTTTAATGAACACGGTGAGAATGGGGTAACCAGTGTGGATATTGCCATGGAGCTGGATATCAGCCCGGGCAACCTGTATTACCATTATAAGGGTAAAGAGGTCCTTATTGAGGCACTCGTCGCATTGCACAAAAAGCAGATGATGAATGTTCTCTCACGGGATGTGGTTAGCGCTCTGAGCGCTGAGGATGTGTTTTACTACCTGTATATTTTAATTGAGAAACTTCACTTATTTCGCTTTTTATACCGCAGTCAGGCTGACTTACTGGAAAAGTACCCCGGCGTCGCGAGGCCGCTCAAGCAACTGTTGCTAACAGTCGATAATCAATTACGGGCGATGCTGGACCGGTTAATAGAGGATAATTCGCTGGACGCCAGCCAGAGTGAGAAAAACTTGTTGGCAGAGACCATCACATTAATTCTTACTCAGACGTGCCAGGCCGATCAACGCAAACCTCATCAGGACGCGGAATCTATTCATTATCATGCGCTGTCGATGGTCATGGTGATTGTACTGCCCAGACTTTCACTGCCAAAGCCCGAGATCGACGCCATTCAACATGCTATCAACAGCCATACGATGGCGAACCTGTCTTCGTCAGTACCTGATTACCTGGAGGCCCGCTGATGTCCCGTAGTCTGAGTTTTCTGGATAAATCTTTCTGGCTCACTGAATCAGATGCTAATCCCAAGCATGTAGCCTGTCTGCAATTGCTGGAAATGCCGGAAGATGCGGACAGCTCACAGTATGTACATGCGCTATATGAGGAAGTAAAAGGGTTTTCCAGGGCAACACCACCGTTTAATTGTCGGGTGAAGGCGTTTCTGGGCTATCCGTTAGGGTTACAGCCGGTTAAGTCCATGAACATGGATTACCACATTCAGATCCACAAGGTAGAAAATGCAACCTGCCGTGATGCCCTGGACGAGTTCGTGGCAAGATTACATGAATCGCGACTGGATCCTGATAAGCCACTGTGGCAATACCATTTCATTTATGACACGACGCACCGTCAATACGCCATTTATGCACGTGTCCATCATATGTATGGAGACGGCTCAACGCTGGTACGCTGGTTTCAGGCAGGCTATCTGTCAACGCCAGATAACGATAAGTTTATTCCGGTGTGGGCAGTGAAACGGTTGCGTCACCGTTCACCAAAACCACGAAAAATAAAACGTTTCTGGCAATCGCTGGTGGGTGCCTTGCGCATTGCGTTTGATCTCTCGGTCATTTTCCTGAGGCTGTTTCTCAAAATTTGTCGGATTAATCCGCACTACATGCCAATTCCCTTCAGTGGAACAAAAACCGTATTAACCGGTCAGGTAAAACCGGGCAGGGCGGTGGCAACAACCGATTTGGATTTTGAGCGGGTCAAGGCATTGGGGAAGCGGACGCGGGCTACGGCCAATGAAATTTTGCTGTGTGCCTTTGATATCGGGGTTCACCGCCTGTTGCAGGACCATGGTCACGTGTTTAAAAAGGCACTGTACACCAATATGCCAATCAATTTGCGAAAACCCGGAGAGAAAACCACGGGGAACAAAATCGCGATCGTGCCTGTTACCCTGGCCCACGGTGAACAGGATCCGTATTTACGATTACGCCAGATTATTATTAATCACCGGATAGTGAAATATGCTGCGCAGCATGCCAGTCCGGGCGCGTTCAGTGCCTATACCATAGTGATCCAGAGCTTCGCGCTGGTGTTTGAATGGCTTCGCCTTTCCAACCTTGTGAAACCCATTGCCAATGTGCTGGTGTCTAATGTACCCGGCCCCAGAGAGTATCGCTATCTGAAAGACTCCAAGCTGCTTGCCTGTTACCCCATCTCCACCATGACGCCAGGTGGCGGTGTGAATATCACGTTGATGACTTATGCAGGAAACGCCAATATCGGCATGGTATGTTGCAACAAGAATATCAAATCGCTGGAGCCGTTAGCGAAGTACTTTGAGGAAGCCTTCGACATGTTGGAGGCCAGCGTTGATAAACCCGGACTGAATATTGATGATATCGGTGAGCATGTCGAGCGCGTACCTCTGTCTATTGTCAGTGACTAGCATGTGCACGTCATCGACACTGGTCGTGATTTCAGGTTTCAGCGGCTTAGGGCATTCAGGATGTCCTGCTGTTATACCCCGACCGCCGCTCACTTTCATTTAGATGCACGTGCAACAACCACAGTGAGTAATCTCACTCAGAACTGAAATTCCAGCGTGTTATTCGCAACGATCACTCTTTCACCATATCGTCTGAACAGCACTTCGCGCCAGACGTCTTCACGCATAGTATGATGTAGCGGCAGGTTGTGGGTCATCGCAATCAGTTTTGCGGCTATTTGCGGGCGGTGATAGTCGAGGATTTTTTGCTTGCTACCGTCAAGGTAAAGCTGCAGATATGACACCGCCTGATCGCTGGTGCCGGCAGAGACCAGCGACAGTACATTTTTTACCGAGTTACTGAATAACCCGGCAAGTCCACCTGGAACCAGCTTGTTGATTAAAAAGCGAGTGTCTTGGATTAACGAATAATCGTCATTGATGAGTCTGATGTCATCGACATCAATGTGTTCAAAATGCAGTGTCGCAGTGTCTTTTTCGTAACGTGGTGTGGCACTGACAATCACGACAAGATGTGCCCGGTAGAGCCGGGAGCCAAGTGCCTGAATATCGATGCTTGCTAGCGACTGCAGGCACACCCGGTTCTCGTTCTGATTGAAAAACACCTTCCCGCGTTGGAGGGTGACATTGCCCTGGCCGACTGGGGTATTGATAGAAAAATCGTGAGGATAAAATTCAGCGGCAAGCTCGGTTAGCTCGTCTTCAGTGAATTTATCGTGTGTCAGTTTACCCAGTTTAATCAGAACGGCAGCAAGCAGCACTTGCCACCGTGCCTTCCATCCCAATTGCTGCATGTGGAATTGATTCTCATCATAATAGTGCATGTAAACATTAACATAGTTCTACCGAATGCTGTGCAAAATTTGCTAGACTGGTCATACCAATATTTGCCGGTAAAGCACAGCAAAGTGGCGCAGAGCGCGAACTTAAGCTGCGAGGCTGGTAACTTATCCGCTCGAAGTCGGGGGACGGAATATGCAGGAATCGATTGAACAATTTGACTACATCATTGTAGGCGCAGGTTCTGCTGGCGCTGCACTGGCTACCCGTTTGTCGGAAAATCCCGCTGTCACAGTATGTCTGATAGAGGCAGGCGGGAAAGACACCAATCCCCTTATTCACATCCCTTTTGGATTATCCTTGCTGGCCCGCTTCGATGGTATAGGCTGGGGGTATCACACCGCTCCGCAGCAGGAATTGTTTGAGCGTGAACTGTTCTGGCCACGCGGGAAAACACTGGGCGGCTCAAGCTCAGTCAATGCCATGTGTTATATCCGGGGAGACATCGAGGATTATAACCGTTGGGAGCAAGAGGGCGCAGCGGGCTGGAATTTCGACAGCGTACTGCCGTACTTCAAACGCTCCGAAGATTTTGCCGCTGGTGCAGATGATTTCCACGGCGTTGGCGGGCCACTGGGTGTTGAAGCGTTGCGACATACCAATGTGCTGTCGCAGTCGTTTGTTAAGGCTGCGGATGAGGTCGGACTAAACGTTATCAGCGACTTCAATCGTGACGATCGTGAAGGGCTTGGTTTTTATCATGTCACGCAGAAAAACGGTCAGCGCTGCTCCACGGCGAAAGGCTATCTGCAGGAAGCCCGCAGCCGCAATAACCTCACTGTGATGACGCAGATCCTGGTTGAACGTGTGTTGCTGAAGGATAAGACCGCAACCGGTGTTCAGGTGCGTGAGAAGGGGCGAATCAAGCGACTTAACGCCAAAGAAGAAGTGATCCTTTGTGGGGGGGCAATTAACTCACCGCAGTTACTGATGCTTTCCGGCATTGGCCCTAAAGAGGAGTTGCAGGACGTTGGCGTTCATGTGCAGGTGGATTTACCTGGGGTCGGGCAAAACCTGCAGGATCATCTCGATGCCATCGTGCAGTATAAGTGTGAGGCCCGTGAGGGCTATGCGATTGCCGCCGGCGCTTTACCGGCATATATCAAAGGCACCTTCCAGTATCTTTTTCACCGCAAGGGGCTGTTTTCTTCTAATATCGCAGAGGCTGGCGGATTTGTAAGTTCATCATTGGCGCAGCATGGTCCGGATATTCAGCTACACTTTTTGCCCGCGATTTTAGATGATCACGGCAGGCGTTCGGTTTACGGCTATGGCTTTGGCATACACGTTTGTTGTTTGTATCCGAAAAGCCGTGGACGAATTTCGCTACAGAGTAATCACCCTTCAGATCATCCACTTATCGATCCGTGCTACCTCAGCCATGAAGATGACGTGAAAGTGATGGTTGAGGCAGTGCGCCTGGCACGCCGAATTGCCAACACCAAGGCATTTGAGCAATACGGGATCACCGAGAAATTTCCTGGAGCAGATGCACAAAGCGATGAAGCCATAATCGACTTTATCCGCGAAAAATCAGAAACCATTTATCACCCGATAGGCACATGCAAAATGGGGACTGATGAAGATCCCATGGCTGTTGTCGATAACCAGTTGCGGGTGAGAGGGGTGAAAAAGCTGAGAGTAGTGGATGCCTCTGTTATGCCGTCATTGGTGGGCGGCAATACGAATGCGCCAACGGTGATGATTGCAGAACGGGCTGCAGAGTTTATCAAAGCCGAGCATGCCGGAAAGCCGGTTAGCCTTTAGGCTGACCGCCTGCGCGTTTATTCGTCCAGCCTGGCTGATGCGGCCTGCATAAACATTTCGGCGGCACAGTCACACATTTCGTTTATGTGGCTGCTCTCAGCATAAATACCATCTATTACCAGACGGGCGATTCCGTGCATCGTGCCCCAGGTTACCTGCGTCAGGCGAAGCGGATCCTGGTTCGCGGGCAGGATCCCTTTTTCTTGCCAGTGGGCAGTGATTTTTACCAGAAACTGAAAGCTGGGAAATGCAATTGACGTAAGATCATCTGTCGCTTTGCCCGCCTGCCATATGGTGCGGCCAAACATGAGTTCATACAGCTGCGGGTTGTCTGCCGCCCAGCTAATATAATTACGAATAAAGTCTTTAAACCGCTGCTGGGGTGTGCGCGATTCGTCATCAAACACTTCGCTGGCCTTATCATGCCACTGGGCAAAGCCATGTGCGGCAATCGCATTTAACAACGCGTTTTTGTCTTTAAAATGATGGTAGGGCGCGGTACGGGATACGCCGGCCTCTTCAGCGAGCTTTCGCAAGCTCAGACTGTCTATTCCTTCCTTGACCACTCGCTCGGTGGCAACCCGAAGCAGAGTGGCACGCAGGTCGCCGTGGTGATAATTTTGCGAGGCAGTACTCATCCTTTTATACCCATCTTAAACTCTTCATCGTGTTGACATCTTGACAGTGTCAATATATCCGCTTATCTTGACACTGTCTAGTTTGCAATAATGTTAAAAGGAACGCCTGACATGACCGCGCCTGTCAATGAAAAGCAGTACGAAACGCTCACTGTAGAGATTGCCGACAAGGTCGCGCATATTCAGCTCTCCCGGCCAGATGCTATGAACTCAATGGTACCGGCATTTTGGAAGGAATTACCCGATGCGGTGCGCAGCATCGATCATCACGCCAGTGCCAGAGCCATTGTTATCTCTTCTCAGGGTAAGCACTTCTCTGCAGGAATGGATCTCTCGGTATTCACCTCGATGGCAGAAGATTTTTCGGGTGAACCTGCCCGTCGGGCAGAACGCTTACGCAGGCTGGTGTTCGAACTGCAAGACAGTTTTAATGCATTAGAAGCCGTGCGGATGCCGGTTCTGGGCGCGGTTCAGGGCGGGGCAATCGGAGGTGCTGTTGACTTACTTTGCGCTTGTGACATGCGTTATTGCACTGAGGATGCATTTTTTACCATTAAAGAAACCCAGATAGGCATGACTGCTGATTTAGGCACATTACAGCGTCTGCCCCGTTTGATGCCCGTGGGATTAGTCAAAGAGCTTGCGTACACCGGAAGAAACTTTGGTGCCAATGAAGCTCTGGAGGCTGGGTTTGTGAATCAGGTCTATGCTTCACAGGATGACATGCTCGAAAGCGTGATGAAAATAGCCCGTCTGATTGCAGCGCAATCGCCAATGGCCGTTACCGGCACCAAGCAAATGATCAACTATGCACTGGATCACAGCCTTGCTGACAGCCTGAATCATATGGCGACGTGGCAAAGTGGCATGTTTCAGATGCCGGATATACAAGCAGCGATGCAGGCACAAAAAACAGGCACGCCTGCGTCGTTCGACGACTTACATGACTGCGTAAGCCGTATGCAGTCTAAAACCAATTAAAACAACATTATCAGGACCGATTATGAACAGCACAGTGACAGATCATCCGGTTTACCCTCATCTATTTCGCCCTCTGGACTTAGGTTTTACTGAACTGAAAAACCGTGTACTGATGGGCTCGATGCACACCGGTTTGGAAGAAATGCCGAATGGACACAAAGCCATGGCAGCATTCTATGCAGAACGTGCGCGAGGCGGCGTAGGTTTGATTGTGACCGGGGGGATTGGGCCGAATGAAGAGGGCTCTACGCATCCGATGACGCGTCGTCTGGACAGCGATAAAGCCGTCGCTCATCATAAAGAGGTCACGGATGCCGTGCACATTGCAGGCGGTAAAATCTGTATGCAAATTCTGCATACTGGCCGTTACGCTTATAGTGAAAAGCTGGTCGCCCCTTCAGCAGTGCAGGCGCCCATCAACCCTTATAAGCCAAAAGCGTTAACTGACGAGGAAATAGAAAAGCAGATTGGAGACTTTATTTTCACCGCAAAACAGGCGCAGCGCGCCGGTTATGATGGCGTGGAAATTATGGGATCTGAGGGGTACTTCCTTAATCAGTTTATTGCGAAGCGAACCAACCATCGTGACGATCAGTGGGGCGGTGAATACGAAAATCGCATTCGTCTGCCTATCGAGGTTGTGCGTCGCGTGCGAGAGGCCGTAGGCAAAAACTTTATCATTATTTACCGGCTGTCGATGCTGGACCTGGTTGAGGGCGGCTCAAGCTACGATGAAGTGGTAACACTGGGGAAAGAAATCGAAAAAGCTGGTGCGACCATTATCAATACCGGGATTGGCTGGCATGAGGCGCGTATTCCTACCATCAATACCAAGGTGCCGCGAGCGGCCTTCACCTGGGTGACGGCAAAATTTCGTGACGCCTTATCGATTCCGGTTATTACATCAAACCGCATTAACACGCCGGAAGTGGCTGAAGAAGTGCTGGCAAGAGGCGATGCCGACATGATATCAATGGCACGGCCTTTCCTCGCTGATGCCGACTTTGTGCGTAAAGCCCAGCAGAACCGTGCTGACGAAATAAATACCTGTATTGGCTGTAATCAGGCTTGCCTGGATCACGTGTTTAACGGCAAGCTGACAAGTTGTCTGGTGAATCCCAGAGCATGTCATGAACTGGAACTGAATATCGAGCCTGCGTCGCAGAAAAAGCATATTGCCGTTGTCGGTGCCGGGCCAGCGGGGCTTGCCGCAGCCGTGACTGCAGCAGAGCGTGGACATTCAGTTACGCTGTTTGATGCGGACAGTGAGATTGGCGGACAGTTTAATATCGCCAAGCAAATTCCGGGTAAAGAAGAGTTTTACGAAACGCTGCGTTATTTCAAAAAGCAGCTTGAATTGCATAACGTCACAGTAAAACTGAATACCCGCGTAGATGCAGAAATGTTGAATGAGGGGGGATTCGACGAGGTATTGCTGGCAACGGGAATATTGCCGCGTACCCCGGATATCCCTGGCATCGATCACGAGAAAGTATTGTCGTATCTGGATGTAATCAAAGCGAAAAAGCCTGTCGGTCATGCCGTGGCCATTATTGGTGCGGGCGGTATTGGTTTTGATACCGCAGAATATCTGTCCCATGGCAAAGCGACGCCAAGTCAGGATATCGCCGCGTTTATGCGTGAGTGGGGTATCGACATGAAGCTTGAAGCTCGCGCCGGTGTCGAGGGAATGAAGCCACAGCCTGAGCCGTCACCACGCCAGATTTTCCTGCTTCAGCGTAAAACCAGCAAAGTGGGTGCAGGTCTGGGGAAAACCACTGGCTGGTCGCACCGTGCAGGATTGCTGATGAAAGGCGTAAAAATGATACCAGGGGTTAGCTACGACCGCATTGATGACGAGGGCCTTCACATCACTGTCGATGGTGAAGCTAAAGTGCTGCCGGTAGATAACATCATCATTTGTGCCGGACAGGAACCATTACGCGAGCTGACGAAAGGCCTTAATGTGCCATATCATCTGATTGGCGGAGCTGATGAAGCATTGGAGCTGGATGCAAAACGCGCCATTGATCAGGGCACCCGGGTGTGCGCTGCCATTTAACCGTGATTAAAAAACGCACCTGAGATACAAAAGTCTGGCCTGACACGCATAAGGGATGGCTTTTCGAAATCTCAACGGGTATTGAGACGACGCAACCTGATAGAGGGATAAAGTAAAACGCGCTGGTGAGAGACGTATTTTTACTCTTACCGGCGCTTTTTTTTAACGCTTTCTAGTGGGTGTTGTTTTTGCCCCGGGCGAACGTGGTCGCGACATGGCACACAGCGGATCGATGATATCTTTACTGACAGTCATATGCTGACTGTCAGACCTGTGCCGTATCGCGGGTTAATCAGGCAGACTGGCGGGCAAACGTGCCTTTGTTTACCGCATCAAGGAGCGCGTCGCAAAACGCAGGAATGTCATCGGGATTGCGGCTGGTGATCATGCCGGCATCAATCACCACTTCTTTATCTACCCAGCGCCCTCCGGCATTCAGAATATCGGTCTTGATACTGGGGAACGAGGTGATTTCGCGATCTTTCACTACATTCGCCTCAACCAGCAGCCAGGGACCGTGGCATATTGCCGCAACCGGTTTTTGCTGTGTGAAAAAGTCGCGGACAAATTGCACAGCGTCAGCATCCATTCTCAGCGAATCCGGATTCTGGACACCGCCGGGAAGGACTAGGGCATCAAAATCATCGGCTTTTACTTTTGCAACGACATGATCCACGCTAAAGGTATCGCCTTTTTCGTCATGGTTCATGCCCTGAATATCGTTTGCGTCCAGTGAAATAATCTCTGCGATGCCACCGGCTTCGCGCACGGCCTCAACGGGTTTGGTCAGCTCGACCTGTTCGAATCCGTCGGTGGCCAGAAATGCCACACGTTTACCAGAGATATTTTGCATTTGCGTCTCCTTGTGCGTTAGAAAAGTGTGTGAAACAAGCTTGCTACGCACCGTAAACCGGGCAGGTTTTGTCTGACAACATTAAATTTATCTGAGTTGATTCAAGGTGTATGTCGATATAGCGTTAGTTCACCGGTTTGCTGATTTAATCTAAAATCCATATTTTGCATCATATTCATTCCTAACAAGCCATCAGCATTTTGCATCACGCCGTCAGGCAGCACCAGCACTGACAAATCTGTGAAACGCAAAGGCCCAAAGGTAACCACTGGCACCTGAACCATGGCTGCGGAAACGCGGCCTGCAGCGGTATTTACTTCAAAATTGCCGACAAATACCAGTCGCTGACGCACTCGTAACCGATCGTAAAGTTCACGGGTAATGGCAGTAGTGGTTGCACCGGTATCCAGCATCAGTCGTGCAGGCTGGTCAGCGAAACTGACTCTGGCAATAAAATGCGAGCCGTCTGCTTCCAACTGAATCGTGATCCCCTGTTGATTGCTTATATCTGGTTCAATGGAAGCAGTATCTTCAGAGATCCCGGGGACCTCTATGTTTGCACTTGGTAACAGCCCACGGATCCTGTTTGCCTGCGGGTCATTTGGCGTCAGCGAGGCAAGCACATCTTCCATCAGTGTTGGCTTGTTCTGGCGGGCGTAAGCCTCCGCAAGCTGCAAGATATAGGGACGGTGGGCAGGCATAATCTGAAATAGTGGCTCCAGTAATTGTGCCAACAGATCCCAGTCTTCTGCCGCTTTTAACTGATTTACAGCCGTGGAAACCAGTTCATTAATGCGTTGCCTGAGCGCCTCCCGCTGTGATTGTGAAAGTGGCAAATCGCGCAACGAATAAAGGTGTATGACTGCCTCTGAAAGTGGGCGGGTGCGCACCATCAACTGGCCCTCGAGCAGCAATAAGTCAATGTTGTCAGGTGAAACACGCAATGCTTGCTGCAGTCGGGACTCAAGTTCCCGAAAGTGCCCTTTTTCCAGTAGGGTCTGTAGTGCTGCCAACGTCGGGATACCCGCGTTTTCCGCTGAATTACCGGTGGGCGCCGATGACGTAAGCGGTGACGGCTTGTGATTGAGAGGCTGCCTGACTGGTGACACCTGCGATGCTGTTCGCTCCTGTGGCTGAACCTGTTGCAGGGCAACGAACAAATAGATGTTCATTCCCAGTGATATCAGCAGCGCGCTCAGCAGCAGGCGTTTCATCACTCGGCGGTGCGCTTTATGCAGGCTCCGCCATAGGTCTCGCGGAATAACGGTGGCATTCGTTTGGGGGCACCACTACTAATGCTTACGCAAATGAACTGAGTTTCGGCTTCAAATACGGGTTTATTTCTGCGCGGGCAGATAAACTGAAACTCTCGCTTGAGCGTGACGACATTGTCACACTCTGTGATCCAGGTCGCGCAGTACAATTCGTCACCTAAGTGGGACGGCAGCAGATAATTAAGTTCATGCTTGCGGATCACCATGCCACGATCCGCGGCGCGATAGTTTTCAAAGTTCAGGCCCAGCGAATGCGAATGTGCCCAGGCTAACTGTTCGAGCCGGGTAAGATAAGCCACATTATTTACATGCTGATAATGATCAATATGTGTCTCATCAATTGTCCAGTGCTGGACAAAAGGGGAAGCGTATTTCCAGGATAGTTGGTCAGACATCGGGTAATGGGTTGTCCTTTTCAATATGTAACGAGGGAGCGAGCAGGGCATGCATCAATTCACGCTCTCGGGTGATAACCGGATCGATAAATGAATGCACATCGCCGAGCGCTTTAAAAGCGTTAAAGCCGCGCTCCAGAAACTCATGTAACGTCAGCAACCCTGCCAGTTTTGCAGGTCGGCGAGCCAGTGAGATTAACATGCCAATACCGCGAATATTGACCACGTCAGCCAGTTGTTGACCAAGATGCGCGATTATCTCTATCTGATGTTCGCGATCTTCTCTGCGACCAACTTCGCGGTATGCACGCGCATAGCTGTCTCGGGTAATTTCGGCGCCGTTCAGTGCCTGCGACATTTGCATATCCAAATCAAAGGACAGCGCGTTTAAGGCCAGCGCATCGTCCAGCGCGTCCATGGCTTTTGCCGGAAGCACTCTGGCCAGTTTCGGAATAACTCTGGCGATATCGGCATCTCTCTGACTAAAGTCTTTGGGGCCGTACAACTCATCCACGAAAAAGGCCATCGCTTTTTGATAGCGTTCCTGAGCGGCTAAATCACTGTGTGTGGCCAGTAATCGCTCACATTGCCATGACTGAAGCTGGTGGATAGTCTGCATCAGCCCCATTTTTTCAGCAAGATCCCGACGGGCGTTAACCTGTTGTATATGCGCAATAATTGCCTGAGACACCCTTTGCCTCCGTAGTTGCTTTCGTCACTGTAGCTTACCCCGCAAATCAGCGGATGCAAGCCTTATACGTTGTGGTGGGGTCAGCACGATTTTGGTACACTGCGCGCAACATATGCCACACCTATGTGACAGTCTGTATTTGTTAAACCGCAGTTCAGGGGTAACCTTCGTGAGTGAATATTCTGCTGATCCGTACTCAGTCAATGCGCCGGATCCGGATGTCGACAGGATCATGGCACTGTTTGACAACACGTTTTTTGACAAATGGAATACCCGGCTTGTGCGTGGTGAGGATGAACCCGTTTATCTGCCAGCAAATGCCAGTGTGCCATATCACCGAATTGTGTTTGCTCACGGCTTTTTTTCCAGTGCATTACACGAGGTTGCCCACTGGTGTATTGCCGGAGAGGCCCGGCGGTTGCAAGAAGATTACGGCTACTGGTATTGCCCGGACGGCCGTAACGAACAGCAACAGGCGCAATTTGAGCAGGTGGAAGTGAAGCCCCAGGCAATTGAGTGGGCGTTTACGAGGGCAAGTGGACGTCGCTTTCAGGTGAGTACGGACAACCTGAATGGCGCAGAGCCTGACCGAGAAGGGTTTACCCGTAACGTTGAAGCACAGTTATATCACTACGTAAAAAATGGCTTTCCTGAACGAGCTGCGTTGTTTATTCGTGCGCTGCAAGACATGTTTGGGACCCGGCCCATGTCATTATTAACCGAAGAGGCTGCCGCATGACCACACCCGCATTCAGGTTGGGGGTCATTGTGAACCCCTATGCCGGTATTGGCGGCGCATTAGCGCTCAAAGGCAGTGATGGCAAAGCGATCCGCGAGAAAGCACTGGCGATGGGCGCAAAAAAGCAGGCCAACGAGAAAATGGCCAGTGCACTCAGCGTGATCACAGCGATGAACGAGCAGATTCAAATTAAAACTGCAGGTGGCGAGATGGGACAAAGCGTATGTGAAGCCCTTGGTCTTGCCTGTAATGTCATTTACCAGCCTGTTGCACATCAAACTGAGCCTGAAGATACCATGTCTGCTGCCAGAGCTCTGGTTGATGACGGTATTGATTTATTGCTTTTTGCCGGCGGAGACGGTACGGCGCGAAACATTTGTGACAGTGTGGGCAGTGACGTCTCGGTATTAGGGGTACCAGCGGGTTGCAAGATTCACTCGGGCGTCTATTCGGTGACACCAACGGCTGCGGGCGAAGTGGTGGCAATGATGATACGTGGCGAACTGGTATCGGCAATGGATGCCGAAGTCCGCGATATTGACGAAGATGCGTTTCGTGACGGCAAAGTCATCGCCCGCCATTTTGGTGAGATGCGCGTGCCAAACGAACTCACCTACGTGCAGGCTGTTAAAATGGGGGGGCGTGAGGATGAAGCGCTGGTTCTGGATGACATTGCTGCGTACGTGACTGAGCTAATGGAAGATGAGCCTGAGACCACATTTGTAATGGGCTCCGGCTCGACCGTTGGCTGTGTCATGGACGCTCTTGGACTTGAAAACACACTTCTTGGCGTTGATGTTGTAAGAAACGGTGCGCTTGTCGCCAGTGATGTGACTGCCGATACACTGCTAAAGCTGACAGCAGAAGGAACGGTAAAAATTATACTAACGGTAATCGGTGGTCAGGGACATATTCTGGGGCGGGGTAATCAGCAACTCAGTGCTGAGCTTATTCGACAGGTGGGCAAAGAAAACCTGCTGATTGTGGCAACCAAACAAAAGCTGCAGTCTCTGGATGGGCGACCCTTACGACTTGATTCAGGTGATCCCACACTGGATAAGGCATTAGCAGGCCCGACTACAATTATCACGGGATACCGGGATAAAGTATTGTATCCGGCACAATAGTGCCGTTTGCCGGAATGTATAACAGGATGAATCAGGGGAACCTGCAATGAATCGTGTAGTCTGCCGAGACGACATATGATTGCTGCTTGCGACCCGTATATTATCTATTTAAACCACAAACAGGAGATTTGACGTGCTTCCACCGGCTGCCGCGCCAGAGACATTTATCAATACCATTAATCAAATAGAAGACGCGCTGGACAATGTGGTCGATCATGGCAGCGATGATGAGCTGTTTACGGCAAGTTATCTGCAGGGGCACTTTGCTGTTATTGCGCGTCAGCTTGAAATGGAGCCTGATGCGACAATTGACCGTCTTGATAGTGAGATGCGACACAGCCTTAATCAGGCTTTTGCGAATCAGGAACTGGAAGGTGATGACCAGGGAGCCGTTACCCGCTTGTGGTCACGATTGCTGAGTCAGGCAAGCTAATCGTGGCTGACTTCGCCCAGGCGGCTTACAAAAGCGGCAACAGTCGGCGAGACTTTGCCGCTTTTTTGGTATTTGCGAATGGCGTGACACCCGCACTTATATGGGTGTGCAACAGCGTGGCAATCGAGAGCTGACAAACTCGCAGCTCAGCCAGCTTATAAAATGACCGTCGACGTCGCGACTGACAACACAACCTTTCGGTTGTCATACTTGTTGCCAGTTTCTGCCGGAAGCCACGAAAAATAAGCTCTGGATGAATGAGGCTAACCTTGGAAGTCCCGGAATTTAAGACGGCGTGAGGCGCTGACTTCATCGCACCTCATGTCGCGCCGTCCGACACGTTTTCTTTGCTCAGGAGCGAGAAAGAACCGCAATGCCTGAATAATCGTTGTGGTGGTACATATCTTGCGAAAGTAAACCCAAACGTCCGGCGACGGCCGGAAGCGACGTTATCTCAGGGTACCTGTTATGAAAAAACGAAGAAGTCAATTTATGCGTTTGGGTTGTCTGCCAGGCGTTCTTATCTCTGCTTTGCTGATTACCGGCTGTGCCAGTGAGCCCGCCGGTCAGGATGTTGCTCAGGCCGACGCATTACCCGTACCGCCGTTGGGCAATGTTGAATATCACACCTATGTGTTGGCAAACGAATTGTTTGCCAACCTTCGTCCGGCCCGACAGGCGCGTTATGCGGTTACCGGCTTTGTTCCTGCCGATACCATGCGATTCAACCGTGAGCATCAGCACCCGCTGATGATGCTGGGTCATCAGCTAGAGCAGGGAATGATTACCGAAGCGACAAAACGCGGTTATACCACTCAAGAGTTTACCTTAACGAACGATATAATAATGAGTGAAGACAGCGATCGGGTATTGTCCCGGGATATTGAACAGCTTTCAGACATTGAACGGGTAGATTACTACATTACCGGAACGCTGGTCATGCAACAGGCCGGAGCGGTCGTCAACGCCAGAGTCATTAATGCCAGAAACAAAGATATTGTCGCCGCAGCTACGCGGTTCTTTCCGGCTGAACTGTTTTGGGAAGAAGAAAGGGTGACAGACCGGCAGGGTCGCTTATACAGAACCGCAGATAAGGGGTAACGGGGAATGAAATTTCAGAATACGCAGGTAAGTCTGGTATCACTGGCACTACTGTGTTTATCAGGCTGCGCTATGAACAGCGAGCAACAGTCTGTCGCGAAAAAGCCGGTCAAGCCCGGACTGAACGTAGTGGATGTCACGGCAGTTGATCGTGCCCCGGTAAAAGCAGAGCAGGATGATGTCGACAGCTTCGGTGCCATTGGACAGCCACCACTTTATTCCAGTGTGCAGGGCGCTTACAAGGGCCGGCCACTTACCAAGCACATTGGTGACTATGTAAAGAATATGACGCAGGATCTCATCGCGAATATGGAATTTGTGAGTGAGAAAACGCCGGTTGGTGTGACGAACTTCGCGCTGCTGGATTCGGATCTTCAGGAAACGAATCTGTTGGGTCAGCAAATGGCCGAGTCGTTTGTACACGAGTTGCACAAATTCCGCATACCCGTCATCGACTTTAAGGCGACAGATTACATCCGTATTACCACCGACGGCGATTTCGTACTGACTCGTGACTATCTGGAACTGAATGAGGCCATGCCGATTGAGTATGTGCTTACCGGAACCATGACGAAGCATCAGGGAGGCGTGCTGGTCAATGCCCGTATCCTTGGCATGGAGTCGCGCGCCGTCGTGGCAACAGCGCAAATGCTGGTGCCGTTTTATGTGGTAGATGCACTGATCCCCAGCGATGGTAATCATCGTGAAGGCATGCGCGACGGTGTTAAGCTAAGCAGGGGTTAAATAATGATGTCACGTACATTACTCGTTGTACTGGCAGCCCTTGTTCTCAATGGCTGCAGTGCATCGCAGCAGGGGTGGGCAAGCTGGTTTGAAGAAAACGATGCTGCTGTACCCGGACAACAGGTGCAGGTACCGGTCTCATCGGGCCTTGAATACCGTCCTGACTCCAGAGATATTGAAACTGTACAGGCGGAACGGGGTGCGCAACAAGAGACGACAGATCGTGGCTATCGCGATCCGATTCGCTCGGGTTTCTCTCCTGCACAAACACATAAACGTCTGAACGATTACGCTTCTCAACTTGCGATGTCGCTGATGGATAACGCGACCCGATTGACGCATCAGGACTTGATTGGTGTTGCCAGTTTTGTGCGTCTTAATCGCAGTCTTCAGGAAACTACGGTGTTAGGCAATCAATTGTCTGAATACCTTATTGCCGAATTGCAAACGTTTGGGTTGTCCGTGGTTGACTTCAAACTGGCAAGCGGGCTGGCAGTTACCCCCTATGGCGACTTGGCGTTGAGCCGGGATGGCGTAGATCTGGCCAGGCAGGTGGCAATGGACCACATAGTGACGGGGACGCTGATTGAAGACGCCCGTGGCGTGAGAGTCAATGCCAGAATTATTGCCGTAGATAACAGACAAATTGTGGCCAGCGCAACCTTGTACATTCCTGCCTTTATGGTAACCAGCCTCAACCAGCATGCCGCGCCAGCGCCCTGAAAACGCAATGGCTCAATACTAACGCTTTAACAAATTGAGCGCGCCGCGATGGCGGCCGCTTTCACCCTCTGCATTATTGCCATTGCACCGCCGGTAACGACTCAACCCAATCATGAAGATGAATCTGTCAGCGAGCGCTGCACAGAAGATTGTCCTTTCAGACTCTCTCGGACAATAAAGCGATTCGGGTTTACTGCGTCGAGCAACGGCTCGGGCAAAGGTAAGGGCTCGTGACACAACTGACTTACAAGGAGTTCGCCAAGCAGAGGGGCAGTCGTTAGTCCGCGTGAACCCAGTGCAGTAAGGCAACTGATACGGTCCTGCGGCGGGATGTCAGCCTGTGCTATCGGACGCCCCTGTGACAAGTGTCGGTATTGTTCACGCTGTTCCGACAATGTACCAATACAGCCAGCCAGTGGCTGATGATCGGCAACGCCCAGCCTTATGGCAGCTCTTGCATTGCCATCATGCGTGAGAGACTGCACCCAGCTGGCATGCTTGAGCGCGTGTTGATGGGTTTGCAGATTGACTTCAGATTCCTCTGCACGCACATCCGTGTGGGTATCGTTTTTGATATAAGTAGAGCCCAGGGCATGCCGGGAGTTAAGCGCCGGTGTCATATAACCTTTGTGGCAAAGCACCTGTTTAAGGTCTCCCAGCGGTGCCTGTGTCGCTATCGCTTCCACCTGCCCGCGGACTGGGCGAAGCGCAATTTCACTAAACAATGCTGAATCACAGGCGTCATGGCCGGTGGCCATAATAAGATGATCCGCCGAAAGTCGTGTACCGTTTTCACATGACACGTCTACACCTGCGTTTGTGGGTGTCGCAGAAATGACGCGATGCCCGGTAAGCACTTTGCAATGTGAACTTACGGCCAGATTTAATATAGCGTTGACGATATCCGGGGGGCTTAGCCAGCCTCCGGCAGGTATTGATAAGGAGGCGCAGCCAAGGGGGACACCAGCCGCTTTATCAGTTTCATCTGGAGACAGCCCGCGTATCAGTTGTGATGGCCAGATCCCATTTTCTAACAGTTTCGTCTGTCGTTTTTCGGTCTCTTCGTTAAAGGCCAGTTGAAGCACACCACAAAAATCATGGGCGATGTGCGGACACTCTCTGACCAGCCAGCGATAAATCTGACTGGCATATAAAAACGTGTGCGCCTGAATCTGGCTGGCATGGCTGGGTTGGGCATGTAGCTGAGGATAAAATCCGCCCTGCGGATTACCGGAAGCGCCTGATGCAACCTTGTGATCCGCTATCAGCACGGTGGTATTTATCCCGCGGCGTCCTAAAGCCAGGGCACAGGCAGCCGCAGCCAACCCACCACCAACGATAACGACATGGGAATCGTTGCTGAGCCGGGGCGCATGGTAGCGATAATGCGGGGGGGAGGATAAAGCATGGTTGTGAACACGAATGTAACGTCCGGCGATCATATCGCGTTTGCGGCCATATCCCTTTCTTTTATTAACTTCAAAGCCGGCGGATGCCAGACCACGTTTAACGATGCCAGCAGCCGTGAAAGTGCCAAAGGTGCCGCCATCTCTAGTAAGCCGGGCCATCTGCGCAAACAGCGCCTCTGTCCACATGTCGGGATTTTTACTCGGCGCAAAGCCGTCAAGGAACCAGGCATCGACCAGCCCGCACTGCGGTGAATGCCACTGGGGTAAGAGCGTATGCACATCCCCCATCCAGATATCCAGGGTCACATCATAGTCGTCAAAATGCAGCCGATGGCATCCCTGCATTGGGATTGGGTACTTTTCTGCAAGGGCACTCGCTTCTTTCTTAAGGTCGGTGAAGCACGACAATGACTGTCGCATATCCGCCTGCGTGAGCGGAAATTTCTCAGTGCTTAAAAAATGCAAACGGGTTAACGGGTGTGCTGGGTTTGCCTCTCGAAACGCGCGAAACGCCTGCATTGCCACCAGAAAATTCAAGCCAGTTCCAAAACCGGTTTCTGCGATAACAAAGGTGTTACGGGAGTGAGTATACCAGCGGGCGGAAAGGTCATTTCCTGCCATAAATACGTGTCGGGTCTCATCCGCACCGCTGTCATTAGAAAAGTAAACATCATCAAAATGATCGGCTACAGGCGTGCCATTGTCATTAAAATGTACGCTTGCTGTCTGAGTTTTCACGGTGTGTTGTTCCCTGGGTAATCGATGTTATTTGCTCAATAATGTGGTGCTGCGTCATGGCAGGTTCACAAATTTGTGCCATGCTTAGCCCTGTTCGCGGTCGCTGCCGGCAATGATTGTACGTTAACTGCCTGCGTCATTCACGCGGTGCTGAACGATGCCCGCATTGGCCTGACGAGGGCGTATATCGCGCAGGTGCTTTCTCCGGCGGTTCGAAATAAACCGACGCGCTCAGACCAGATATGTACGGGCGGAGTGCCACCATCATGATATGCGACGCAGGGCGAGGCATATTACCTGCGATATGGTAGTGTAACCAGAGTCAGGTATCTGTGCACTGGCTTATGTCATGCATCATGCATAATACCCGCCACAGATATCAAGCGAGTGGGGCTGGTGAAAAGGTGTCTGAAAAAAGCGTAAAAGAGCAGACCACTTTTGTATTTAAAATGGTTACCATAGGCCGCAATAACGCAAAGGGTAAATTATGAGAAGAGCAGTTATCACCGGTCTGGGCATCGTGTCTAGCATTGGTGTCACAAAAGAGGACGTTTTAGCGTCACTGAGAGCCGGTAAATCAGGTATTTCTTTTTCTGAACAATTTGCTGAAATGGGCCTGCGAAGCCAGGTCTGGGGCAGTATTGATATCGATTTAAAAGAGCATATTGACCGCAAAGCCATGCGTTTTATGGGCGATGCTGCGGGTTATGCTTATGTAGCGATGCAACAGGCCATCGCTGACTCGGGGCTTGAAGAACGCGATATCTCAAACGAGCGCACCGGTATTATCGCCGGCTCCGGCGGGGCTTCGTCAGAGAATCAGGTACTGTCCGCAGACATCTTGCGCGAGAAGGGCGTAAAGCGCGTCGGACCTTACATGGTTCCCCGCTGCATGGCGTCTACGGTATCAGCCTGTCTGGCGACGCCGTTTAAAATTAAAGGGGTGAACTATTCCATCGCCTCAGCCTGTGCCACAAGTGCGCACTGTATTGGTAATGCGCTGGAATTGATTCAACTGGGCAAACAAGACGTCGTTTTTGCTGGTGGCGGTGAAGAACTTCATTGGTCGCTGTCCAGTCAGTTCGATGCCATGGGAGCGTTATCTTCCAAGTACAATGACAACCCGACAGCGGCATCCCGAACTTACGATGCTGGCCGTGATGGGTTTGTCAGCTCCGGTGGCGGCGGCATGGTTGTGGTTGAAGAGCTTGAACATGCACTTGCGCGTGGTGCCACAATTTATGGTGAAGTGGTTGGCTACGGCGCGACATCTGACGGCTTTGATATGGTAGCTCCTTCCGGAGAAGGCGCGATCCGCTGTATGAAGATGGCGATGCAAAATCTTGATGGCCCTATCGACTATCTTAATACTCATGGAACCTCTACACCGGTTGGTGATGTGAAAGAACTGGGGGCCATTCGAGAGGTGTTTGGTAACACAAGCGTGCCAATCAGCGCTACCAAATCACTGACTGGTCACGCCTTGGGGGCTGCTGGTGTTAACGAAGCGATTTACAGCTTGCTGATGATGCAAAATAATTTCATTGCCCCATCTATCAATGTCGAGACGTTAGATGAGCAGGCGGAAGGGCTGGATATTGTTACCGAAACCCGTGAGGCGACTCTGAATACTATTATGTCCAATAGTTTTGGGTTCGGTGGCACCAATGCAACGTTGGTGATGCAGCGCTACAATCGCTAGCATTTCATGCTTACTTCAGGTTAAACCAAAACGACAGCCTCAGAAGCATATTCTGGGGCTTTTTTATTTTAGTCGAGCACGGTAAATGGCTGCTCGTTGGACTGCTGAAAATCATGAGCGATGCGTCGGCTATGGCTGCTACGAGGTACGAAAAGATAGCAGGGCGGGGCGGGGCTGACCTCCTGTAGTTCAAACCACAGGCTATCCAGGGCTTCAACCCCAGAAGTCACAAACGTTTCCCCCCAGGTGGTTGAATAAATAACCGTCACTTCCTCAACCGTGGCTTTCAGACGAATGGTAGTAAAGTTCAGCACGACCAGGCAGGTTTTTATTTGTTGTGGCGATAGCAGTGCATCGCGGGCCAGCGCATTCACTTTGACAGGTGGAAAGAGTGCTAGCGCATGTTTTACGAACTGGGTGAGATCATAATCGGTTACCGGGTCGGTGTCATAATCCAGCAGGATCTGCGTGTGGTTATCGACAAGTCGATTACATACACACCACAGCATCAGTTGCACCGGGCAAAGGGTTTGCATCATCCGGGTTCTGTCCAGCACTTTTCCCAGCTTACCCAACTGATCACCATAATAGGCAACCCAGAGCTCACCACCTCCCTTTTTGCGATGTTTCTTTACTGTGATCTGAGGGCAATACACCTTGTCATCGAAGCCACTGCGCAAGAAGGGAATTTTATTGTCTTTTTTAGAATAGAAGGTATCCAGCCTGCGTCCCAGCACGGTCATGTCCTCTTTACTCACAGACTGGTTGTCTAATGATAATTTTGCGGACATTCGCCTGTAGCAGTGGATAAGAAAACTGTGTATACGCCGCGAGAGTTGCACCATCTCCTGAAAAGACCAGTTATTGATATTATCAAGATGACGAAGCTCAGCGCGTGTCCAGCCCCATTGCTTAACGTAACCGGCGATGATTCGACGCTTAAACGTAACTTTTTCTTTATCCAGAGGCTGGCTCAGGCGGGTACCGCATTTGATATAGAGGCACTGTTGCAGTAATTCCACCACTTCCGGTTGGTGTAAGGAAGTGTAGTGGACAATAAGTTGATCGAACATGAGTGCGTAAGGATCGATAGTCGCCACCGAACCGGGGGCTTCATCGCCGTTATGCACACGTTTTTTAAGCAAGTTACATAATGGCTGTTCGTGCTCTGCATTTTCCAGAAACACTTCCAGCTTCGCCATTTTTAATACCGATTTAAATGGCGAGTCCATGGCTTTTCCCAACTGCCAGATTGCAGCGCCAAACAGCTCGCTTGGATCGAGATGCTCAAGCGCTCCCAGATCCATAAACCAGCCTGGTTCCAGTGAGCTGCCTTCTTTCAGATGTCCCATCAGTGAATAGTATTGCTGCTCAGACACTGAGTCAGGTACCAGCCACCAGAACGGGGCTTTTCCTGCCACCACGATATTGGTGGTATAAAACTCGTTCTTAAGTAAAACGGCCTGCGCCGAACCTGCACTTTCACCCTCAGCAACGCCAAAGTCGTTGGCTCTGACCTTATTAATGTCTGACAGGAAAAAATGCACTTCGAGTTGGTGAGCATCTTCTGCCCACTGTTCGATAAGGGTTAGTTTTTGTTGCAGCGCAGCCAGTTGCGCATCGGTGAGGTTCTCACCGTTAACGCACACCCAGTAATCGAAGTCTGAATTATCCGACTGGGCAATCGTGCCGATGCTTCCCATCAAAACCAGTGCATCAATGGCCCGTTGGCGTGGCCATAGTTGTTTAACGTCATCCAGCAACGACTGCTGAGCCGGGAAGCACAGACTCAGGGCTTCTTTGATCTGATCGCGGTAGGTGAAATTGTTCAGGCCAAAAGGTACCGAATCACCATCTACAAAACCGGGGAACTCTGGATGATTAATGTGCAGGAGAAAAGGCAATGCATGAAATAATGGCCGTCGGCTTTCCGGAAGCAGTGTCAGTGACCGCTCAATTCTCGCTTTGTTGTAGCGCAATACCCTGAGCAGGCGAATAGTCAGATTTTGATTCACTGTCAGTGATTGCTGCGACGTCATTCCATTTCTGCATTGGTTGCTGGCTACCTCAAGGATAGCGTCTTTTTTGATTCAACGGTATGTATATGTCACTACGTGGTTTGTGGTCAATATATCCGTTGTTTTTACTGACACACAATTTATCTTAGTTGCTGTTGCCGTAACCGTGACTCGGGGATGCAGAAAGCCAATGCGACAGCCTCTCCCAATCAGGGATCACAATCTTGCCGTAGTGCACACGCAACAACCCTTGACGTTGTAACGCTTGCAACAGTTGATTTACGGTCTGACGGCTGCTGTTGATCATCTGGCCCAACGACTCCTGCGATATAGTAACTTCCATAGCGCCGGCTTGCGGGCTCTGCTGGCCATACCCGGAGGTCAGCATTAATAAACGACGCACCAGTTGTTGCGAAAGACTGAGCGTGGCAGTGGAATCAATAAACTGGAATGCACTTCGGACGCGGGTACAGAGTAGTCTGGTAAAGTGAGGGTAAAGGGCCGGATGCTCTTCAAGCAGGCTGTGAAAGCTGGCTGTGGGAATGAGCACAAGTGCAGTGCGGGTTTCGGCTACCGCATCATGGGTTCTGGGGAGCCCGTCGAAAAGTGAGATTTCACCAAACCAGGTGCCCGGTGTAAGTAACGCCAGCAGTAACGCATTGCCATCTTTACCCGGCTGAAATATACGAACCCGGCCATCCGCAATGCCATAAAAGCCAGTGGGTTTGTCTCCCGTACGATGAATTGTCTGTCCCTTCAGCACGTTTTTTACCTGCACATTATGTAAAAGCAAACGTTTAAGTTCTTTTGGGACACTCGCTAGCCAGGCGCTGCTGGACAGTATGTGGTATTGCGTGGAGGTTAACATTTTTATTACATTGTCGGCTTTACGACAGTCTACCTTATGTTTTTTACGTAGTGTAATGATAAATAACCGGGTAAAGCGATGTCTGATAAAGCAATCGTTTCTGTACTGCCCAATTAGGGCGTTACGTCCACCATGATAATCAGTGCCAGAACAGGAGTACACGATGACCTCTTCAATTCAATCTCAGGTATCAGAAGCGGAATGGCAAACACGCGTCGATTTGGCGGCCTGCTATCGCGCTGTAGCGATGTACGGATGGGACGACCTGGTTTTTACCCATATCTCCGCCAGAGTTCCGGGGCCAGAACACCATTTCCTGATTAACCCTTACGGCATGATGTTTGATGAAGTCACCGCATCGAGCCTGGTGAAGGTCGACCTGAACGGTGAGAAAGTAATGGAGTCTGATTATGATATCAATCCCGCCGGATTCACTATTCACAGCGCTGTTCATGAAGCCAGAGAAGATGCCAAGTGCGTGATGCATTTGCACACAGTGGATGGCGTGGCGGTGTCTGTGTTGGACGAGGGCTTACAGGCTTACTCACAGCAATCACTGTTTCCACTGGCATCACTGTCGTATCACGACTATGAAGGTGTGGCGCTGAATGCGGATGAAAAGGGCAGGCTGGTAGCAGATCTGGGTAGTACCCAGTTTATGATCCTGCGGAACCATGGGCTTTTGACCTGCGCTGATAATATTCCTGATGCCTTTTTGTTTATGTTTATTTTGCAGCGCGCCTGTGAGATTCAGATTAAAGCGCAGGCGACCGGGCAAAAACTCATCCCTATTCCTGAACCCATATTAAAAGGTATTCGTGCGCAGGCTTCCACGGTTACTAAACAAGCAGGAGGGGCGTTGGCCTGGCCGGGGATCCTTCGAAAACTGGACAGAATCAACGCCGGCTACGCGCAATAATCCGATAGAAGCTTAGAAGAGACGATATATACCTTGCTATGGAGTCATGAATTGTCGTTGAGAGGATCGCCACACTGACCTGCTTCGGTTACACTATGGCGCATGAAAATACTCGTTGAAGATACCATTCCCTTTGGCAGGGAATACATGAATACATTGGGTGATACCGTCCTCTACAGCTGGCAATCATTACGGCCGGAGATGCTTGGTAACACAGACTATCTGGTCGTACGTTCGACGACACAAGTTGATAGCACATTGCTGCAGCATGCCGACACGTTGAGGTTTGTTACTACCGCAACGGCCGGAACCAACCATTTGGATAAAGCGAGCCTTGAGGCAGCCGGTATTCAATGGGACTCCGCTGGCGGATGCAATGCGGTGGCCGTCGCCGAGTACGTCATCAGCGCCCTGTTGCGTGCTGAAGAGGCAGGCCATGTAGACTTGTCCTCTGCGACAGTGGGAATAGTCGGGGCAGGGCATGTTGGCTCTGCACTCGCATCCCGTCTGGATTGTCTGAAAATAGCCTACCAGCTTTGCGATCCGCCGCTTGAAGATGCAGGCGATGCCAGAGATTTCTGTACATTGGACGACATTCTCACTTGTGACATCATCTCACTTCACGTACCGCTGATAACCAACGGTGATCACCCGACATTGAATCTGATTGATCACGCTGCGCTGTCAACGCTTACGGATAAACAGGTGTTGATTAATGCCTGTCGTGGCGAGGTCGTCGATGAATCGGCATTATTAACGCGTTTGTCGCAACCTGCAGCCCCGGTGTACGTCACAGACGTGTACTGGCGGGAACCTGACATCAATATGGCGGTGATCGACGCTGCCTGGTTGGCAACACCTCACATAGCGGGTCATTCGGTTGAAGGGAAAACCCGGGGTACGCAGATGGTTTACGAGCAGTTGTGCGGGCTAATGGAAAAGCCGGTTGCGCTCGCGCTGAATGATTTCCTGGAACCGGTGGCACCGCTTGCTGTGACACTTGAACATCCCCAGCGTGACAGGTTGTCACGAACTGATCTGCGGCATTTGTTTTTTTCGATATATGATATTAATGAAGATGATAGGTATTTTCGCCAAGCCATGGCAGAATCCAATCAGTTTGCGGCGCTCAGGAAAGCCTACAGGGTTCGCCGTGAGTGTTCAGCCTACACATTACAACTGAATGCAGCGGTATCTGATGGGATCCGCGCTCAACTGCAGTGTTTAGGATTTACGCTACAATTTCCTTAACCCAAACCGACAACGCAGCGTGCGGAGCGCGTTGCCCAGATTAGGAGTTTCACGCAACATGTCACAAGCCTTTGATGTCGCCGTTCTTGGCGCAACGGGTCTGGTCGGCCAGACCATGATCGATATTCTGGAAAAACGCGATTTTCCCGTTAAGACGCTATACCCGCTGGCAAGTAAACGCTCTGCAGGCGGCACAGTCACATTCAAAGGTGAAGACATTACGGTGCTGGATGCTGACGAGTTTGACTGGTCGCAAGCCCAGTTTGGCTTCTTTTCTGCTGGTGGCAGTGTTTCTGCTGAGTATGCGCCGAAGGCTGCAGAAGCCGGATGTATCGTGATTGATAACACGTCCCACTTCCGCTACGAACCCGATATTCCATTAGTGGTGCCAGAGGTGAACGCGCACGCGTTGGCAGATTTTAGAAATCGCAATATTATTGCCAACCCAAATTGTTCAACCATTCAGATGCTGGTGGCGTTAAAGCCTATCCATGATGCGGTAGGTATAGAGCGAATTAACGTGTGCACCTACCAGTCTGTGTCTGGTGCCGGTAAGTCGGCCATGGAAGAACTGGCCAGACAAACAGCTGATTTACTGAATTCCCGTGAAGTGACATCTGAAGCCTTCAGCCGTCAGATTGCGTTTAATGCAATCCCACAAATCGACGTTTTCCTGGACAATGATTACACCAAGGAAGAAATGAAAATGGCCTGGGAAACCCAGAAAATCATGGGGGATGACAGCATTCTGGTTAATGCTACAGCGGTTCGTGTGCCAGTGTTTTTCGGTCACGGCGAAGCGGTGCACCTGGAAACGCGCCAACCGATCGATGCCGAGCAGGTGAAACAACTGCTTGCCGATGCACCTGGCGTTTCCGTGTATGAAGATCGCGAGAAGTTTCCTACCCAGGTAGGCAATGCCAGTGGCAATGATTTAGTTCATGTGGGGCGTATCCGCAATGATATCACCCATCCAACAGGGCTTAATATGTGGGTGGTTTCCGACAACATCCGTAAAGGCGCAGCAACCAACAGCATACAAATTGCAGAAACGTTGATCCGCGATTACCTGTAAGCCCACCATTTCCTGCCAGAATCAGAGGCGTAAACATTTTTACGCCTCTGCCGATACTCTTTCATACTGTTTATTTTTCGCAGACCAGCGGTTGCCACGTTATGATAAACAGGTGGTGGGGCTTTTTTGTCTGTCCAGCTAGATCACCATAGGCAACTGGTTTATAGTTTTGAGATAATTATGCGCAAGGCAATGATTTATGGATTAATCTTTGCATATCATAAGGATGGTGGTTTTTTTGACGCAGACAATCTCGTCACATACACAATAACAATGTATCGCGTTGGGCAGTAGACAGCATCTGGCTTCATTTCTCATCTCAGATGCATAGCGCGAATAAGAATAAACGGTGATGTTCTGATGCAGAGCAACACACATCACCTGCGACGGACTATCGAAAATGCGTGATAGTCAGGGCGCTTGAGGGCATATAGGAACGCTATGAAATTGCATTTATCGGGCTTACTTTTACTGACAATACTGGTGTCGGTATTCCCAACAGTAGTTGATGCGCAGGAGCGAGCGACTCAGCTTCGGGGGCCTAAAGATGCCACCAGTCAATTTTCAGGAAACACCTATGGTCCAATAGACGCAAAGGACACGTTGTGGCGTATTGCCGAGCGCTACCGTCAAAATAAAGACCTGTCGATTTATCAGGTAATGATAGCGATTTATGAGCTAAATCCTGATGCTTTTGAAGAGGGCAACCTCAACCTTTTGGTTGATGGCGCAACTCTGCAACTCCCTTCAGAACAATATATTGCGCGAATTGATGCGGAGCGTGCCCGCGTGCGCGCAGAGCAGGATGATAAAAGCTTTGCGCAAGCGTTGGAGGACCCTGATCCGAAAAAAAATATCAAACCACCGGTTCCTCTGGCCAGTCAGGAAGACCTTACGCAAACAAAGTCCGCCATTGAGCAGCAAATAAACCAGTTGGATTCCCAACAATCCAGACAATTCGATGAGTTGCGGCAACAGTTTGCCGAGTCCATCACGAATGTGCAGACATTACTCGACAACAATTCCAAACTTTACGAGCGGATAGAGCGGGTTAATGACGATTTACAAAATTTGCGGGCACAACTGGAAGGTGATGTTAAGTCTCAGATTGATAATCAGGTAGAACTTCAGCAACAACTGCTGGCGATGATGGAAGAAGAAAAACGTCAGCGCCTGGCCGAGAAAGAAAGTTCAATTACCAACATGCTGACGTCGCCAATGGCCATGATTATTGGTTCCGGCGTGATCACGTTATTGCTGGTGGGAGGGCTTGTCGCCTGGTTACTAGGCAGAAATAAAGACGCGCCTGCGCCAGTGGCCGCAGCGCCTGAACCTGTCAAAGATGTGGCGCCAGCACCAACAGATGATTTGGATGATCTGGCCAGCGTGATCTCAGACGACCTGGATGATAGTGCAGAACTGTCTGATGATGAACTGTTTAACGATGATGATCTGCTTGATGATGTGCTCTCCAACGAACTGGAAGAAGCGTTGGATGACGAGCTTGAAAACTTTGCCGATCTCGACGATGACATGCTGGTGCCGGACAGTGATGAAGACGACAGCTTTGAAGAAGGTGCCGACGAACTGGATCAGGATGACCTGGACAGTTTGTTTGATGAAGAAGATCTTACTGACACAGATGCCGAAAGCGATCTTGAACGTGATGAGCTTGGCGGAATTGACCTGGCTTCTGAAGACGATGCTGATCTTGGCGAAGATCTGGATGAAGAGCTGCCATCGGAAGACGTATCTGCAGACGATATCGATGATCTTCTGGCGTCAGCCGGTCAGGCGGAAGAGGTAGATGAAGAGGACGAATTTGAAGTCAGCGTGACCGATAATTCAGTGTCTGGCGACCAGGATGGTGGAGCTGACGATCCTACAGAGGATAAAGAAGTGTCGGCGATTCCGGTTACGCCCGTTGCTGATGAAGAAGAAAAGCCTGAAATTAGCATAGATGAGTTGCTCGAAGAAGATTCAGAAGAAGAGTCGCTTGCTGCCACCTTGGGAATGGATGACGACACTGTTAATGAAGAGATGCTGGAAAAGCTGGATAAAGAAATCCATGACCAGAATCAGCAGCTTGACCGTCTGACAGACAACATTATTGGTGAAATTGAGCAGCTGGAAATGATGGGCGGCTTGATTGAGGAAGACGATGAAGAGGTGGATGCTGCCGATGAAGAAGACATGCTCACCAGCGCCAAACCCTCTCCGCAAGCGATTCAGGATCTGGATAGCATCACCGACGACCTTGAGGAAATCGACATTGCAGACATGGAGAACGCGGAGGAATTTAACGATCCGCTCTCCGATGAACTTATTTCTGAACTGCAGGCAGAAGATCAAGCGCAGCAGCCAGATAATGTGCAACTGGATGTTATGGACAGCCTGTCTGAAGGCAATGCGCCTGATAGCGACGATGTCGATGACAGCTTTGACATTGCTGAAGACATAGACGATCCATTGGGCGATGAACTGCTGGCCGAGCTTGAACAGGAAGACAGCGCCAGTAGTAGTGAGTTAGATGCTCTGTCAGATGAATTATTGTCGGAGTTGGAAACTCAACCTGACCCAGACAGCGATGCTGAGGACACTGATCAGTCAGATGCAAGCGGAAAGGACAATGACAGTGATGCTATCGAACAAACAGAATCTGATGACGAGATTGATGATCCGTTAACAGACGAGTTGCTTGCTGAACTGGAATCAGATCAGGAAGAGGACGATCACGGCCTCGATGACAAGAGTGGCAGCGAGGCTGAACAACGGCGTTCTGACGAAAACGTTTCAGCGTCTGAAGACGACAATGATAACCTTGATATTGATGCCATTCTTGACCAAGCAGATGAAAAGAATGGCGATGACACCTCGGCAGTCCTTGATACGTCAGACAGTGCTGATGATACCGACGGCAGTGACGACCCTCCCACGCAGGACCTGCAAGCACCAGACTCTGAGAAGTCGGCACAAGAGCCTGCCCGCGTTGTTGATGACGAAGACATCACGACAGTGTCGGATGAGACCTTGCAGCCGCAAGCCGATGAGAACGCAGCACGCGAAGAGCCAGACGATGATGTATCTGAAGCCGCGACACAAACGCCGGATGAACCGGACACTGACTCCGAAGATGACAGCGTGGTGTCTGAGGATGCCGGCACATTATCATCCGACGATGAGGAGAGCGACACGGGTGAACCACAGGTCGCTGCGGACGAAAACGTCGAGTCTGACACAGAGCAGCACGATAGCGAGATACCTGAACTGCCTGAGGATTCCGAAGCAGTAGCCTCGACAGATCCGCTTGAAGAGGCGCTGGATGCGTTCGACAAGCAGATGATGGACGATATTCCCGCATTCGGTGAAACATCAACGAGCGAGTTTCAGGACGCTGACCACGAGCCAGATACCGACGGTGACGATTTTGATGACAGTCTTCTGGATGATGCTTACGATGATGTTGACAAGTTTGAACTGGAGCAAGAAGAAGACGGTGTTGAGGTAGCGTCAGATTCTGAGCGTGATATCAATGAACTTGAAGACGTTCCTGGACTTGACGACTGGCTCAGTGGCTCCAAAGAAAACAGCGACGATGAAATTCTTGATGATTTGGAGAGTACCGAGTTTGATGAGTTGCTCAACGCTATCGATGCAGATAAGCAGGATGATGCTCAGAAAACGTTTGAGCTGGATAATCCAGATTTAGATTTGGATGCACTGCTAAGTGACAGTGATGACACCACGGATCCTCTCGCGGATGCTGACGACATCTCAGACGGCAAAGAGGACGACAGTGAAGATTATCTGGACATAGAGTCGCTGATGGATGAGTCCGATGAGGAACAGAACAGTGACATTGATGATATGCCTCTTGATCTCGATGTAAGTCTGGCTGACTTCACGGGAGTAGGAGATAGTGACGAGGCTATCGACATTGACAAAGATGCCGGTCAAAGCGCCAATCTGGACCTTGCGCGGGTCTATATGGAAATGGATGACATGGATGCAGCAAAAGAGCTGTTAGCAGAAGTTGTCGAAAAAGGCAGTGCCGATCAGCAGGAAGAAGCGGCAGCACTGTTAAAATCCATCAACTGATTTGTCGCCCGGCGTGCGTTGTCGGCGGACTTTGCGTGTTCAGCCCGCAATTCATTATTTTCAATCAGGCGCCGACCAACGCTTGCCGGTCACTTCTATTTTGTATTACTGCGGGCTTCTCAGGAGCCATTGCTCTGTTCACAAGTGGAGCAAGGAAGATATGCTGTGCGAATACATCAATAGCAGGCTGATTCAGGATATCTGGTCGCTGTTGCTCAAGTCCGGGGTAGACGGTTGCACTTGGCATGCGGTGTGACTACACTTAGCCGATTTTTCTGAACGGGAGTAGAGCAATGGCGCGTATCGCCTTGGGTATTGAGTACGATGGAGCGGCGCATTATGGCTGGCAACGTCAGCGGGAAGTGCCCAGCGTACAGGAATATCTGGAAAAAGCGCTTTCTGTCGTTGCCAATACCCCGATTGATGTCCAGTGCGCTGGGCGAACTGACGCAGGCGTTCATGCCACCGGTCAGGTTGTGCATTTTGATTGCGACGCCACCCGGCCCGAGCGTGCCTGGACAATGGGGGTTAACGCAAACTTACCCGACTCTATCGCGGTTACCTGGTGTAAACAGGTTGATGAAGCTTTTCATGCCCGCTTTTCGGCTACTCACCGCCGCTATCGCTATGTGATTTATAACGCCAAATTACGCCCGGCCATTCTGCATGGTGGTGTGACGCATGTATATCGTGAGCTGGATGCAGCAAAAATGCACGAGGCTGCGCAGGCACTGCTGGGCGAACAGGATTTTACCTCATTTCGGGCGGCGTTGTGCCAGTCGAAAACGCCGTTCCGTAACGTGACTCACGTCGATGTATCTCGTCAGGGCCGATACGTTATTATTGATATCCGGGCCAATGCTTTTTTACATCACATGGTGCGCAATATTGCGGGGTCACTGATTGAAATTGGTGCCGGTGAACAGCCTACAGACTGGATTGCTCAATTATTGCTGCTAAAAGACAGAACGTCCGCTGCCGCTACAGCCAAGCCAAACGGTCTGTACCTGGTCGATGTTACGTATCCGCAACAATTTGCTCTTCCACGTGCGCCATTGGGACCATTGTTCTTACCGGAGACGTAAATTGGAGCGCGAAACCTGGCAGATGGAAAAGGACAATTACGCCGTCGGTAGTTGAAACGCACTGAAATGTGCTGTTGGGAGGCGGTAGGCACCGAGCGCTTTTCTGTAGTCAATCTTCAGGTCGGTCTGAACGGCTAATCCAAGCGCATTGCAACCACGGCGACAGCATTTCCTTTTCCTCTTGTCTATCGTGTTGCCAAATTGTTCAACGGCCTCTTATTACCCATGCCGAGCCAGGCTTCCCCTAAAAAAGGGCGTAAGATCAGAAAGGTTAGCCGACATTCGCTCGCAATTCCGGCGCAGCCGTATTATGCTCAGGTATAACTTCTTAGACCAGTTTTGTTTTTTGCATTTTGATGTAATGTGGTCTAATACCGCGCTATACACATGCGTTAAGACTCACAATGCACCGTGCACAAACTACACAGACTAAGCACGGCAGGCAGTGACACAGTTAAAAGGATTCGTTTTTCATGAGCTGGATTCAAAAAATCCTCCCACGTACCCAGACTTCTACTAAAGGGAACGTTCCGGAAGGTATCTGGACCAAATGTTCATCTTGCCAGGCAGTGTTGTACAAAACAGACCTGGAAAAGCAGTTGGAAGTCTGTCCGAAGTGTGACCATCACATGCGGATCAGTGCACGCAAGCGCATTGATGCGTTTCTGGATGAAAAAGACCGCAAAGAGATAGGTGCGGATCTTGAACCTCAGGACATATTGAAGTTTAAAGATTCAAAGCGTTACAAAGACCGTATCTCAGCGGCACAAAAAAGCACCAATGAAAAAGATGCGCTGATTGTTATGCAGGGCAAATTGAAAGGCATGCCCGTAGTGGTGGCCAGTTTTGAGTTTGCTTTTATGGGGGGCTCTATGGCCTCAGTGGTAGGGGCTCGCTTCGTGAAAGCGGTTGAAGCCTGTCTTGAGCATAATATGCCACTTGTTTGTTTTTCTGCCAGTGGCGGAGCGCGTATGCAGGAAGCCTTAATGTCACTGATGCAGATGGCGAAAACGTCTGCCGCACTGGCGAAGCTCAGTAAAAAGGGTCTGCCTTATATTTCTGTATTGACCGATCCGACAATGGGCGGTGTATCAGCAAGTCTGGCGATGCTGGGCGATATCAACGTGGCTGAGCCTAAAGCGCTGATCGGGTTTGCCGGCCCCCGTGTCATCGAGCAAACTGTGCGTGAAACGCTACCGGAAGGCTTCCAGCGCAGTGAGTTTCTGTTGGACAAAGGCGCCATTGACATGATTGTCGATCGTCGTCAGATGCGGAACAAACTGCACGGTGTGCTACTGAAGCTGCATCGACCAAACTAAACCCGGATAACGAGGTTAGCCGCAGTAAGAGGGGGCGCAGAGTTTCTGGCAACGCCGGAATGCCGCCCTGTCTGCTGTCCGAGTAATCATTGCGATAGCATGCGCAGCGATATACTCTGTGATGAATTGATCGACCCGAGCTAACCTCTCCCGGTTATCGATAGCATCACGTCATCGTGCTATCGAGATTTGCGCCAGGTAGCAAACCCGGATATCTTCCAACATTATGAATTCCCAAACCGATAAATAATCCCGACAGTGAAAATTCATCAAAGCACCATGCCGGCGCCGGCAGATCGTTCCCTGGCGCAGTGGCTTGACTACTTAGAATCCATTCATCCCACTGCCATTGATATGGGGCTGGAACGTGTCGAATCCGTCGCCGCCGCCCTGCAGCTTGCGTTTGCCAGTAGCACAGTAATAACGGTTGCCGGTACTAACGGCAAAGGGACAACCTGTAAGTTTCTTGAGCAGGCAGCTATCTTGCAGGGTAAAACCGTAGCGGTATACAGCTCTCCGCATTTGCTGACGTATCGCGAGCGCGTTCGTTACAATGGTGAATTACCCTCAGAAGCCGCTTTTTGTGAGGCATTTTCCTGCGTGGAAGAAGCCAGAGGCGGCACCACTTTGACGTATTTCGAGTTTGGTACGCTGGCCGCCATGAAAATGATGATGGACTGGCAGGTTGACGTCGTGATCCTTGAAGTCGGATTGGGCGGGCGTTTGGATGCGACGAATATCATTAATCCCGATATCGCGGTGATCACAACAATTGATTTAGATCATCAGGATTGGCTGGGAGACACCAGAGAAAAAATTGCGGTAGAAAAGGCCGGGATCCTGCGACCGGGTATTAAGGCCGTGATCGGTGAAAGGCAGCCGCCTTCAACACTGCAGGAAGAGGTGGTGCGGTTTCAGGCAAACGCAATGTGGGCAGAGCGGGATTTCATCGTTACAGAATACCACGACGCATGGGATTGGCAATGCGAAGAGGTGAGTCTCAACGCGTTACCCAAGCCGGCTATTCCGCTGCAAAATGCGGCAACCGCTCTTGCGGTATTGCATCAACTGGGTTGGTTGCCTGATGCAGAAGATGTGGCCAGGATCATCGCGAATACCGTGATGGATGGCCGCCGACAGCAACTGAATAATGCGCCCAGGGTCGTGGTGGACGTCGGTCATAATCCACAGGCTACCCGCCAGATGATGACGTGGTTGTCAGAATATCAGTATGACAATCTGTACATCGTGGCTGGCATGTTAAAAGATAAATCCATCGTGGAGACACTGGCACCATTTGAATCACTGGATGCCACCTGGTTGTTGGCGGCGACATCGGGCCCCAGAGGACTATCTGCTGAGGCGCTACAATCCGGATTGCCGGTCAGACAGCGAAAACACAGCCAGACTTTTGCCAGTGTTAAAGAGGCATATGAGTTTGCGCGTTCGAATTGCGCGCAATCTGACATGATTTTTGTATTTGGCTCTTTCCTTACCGTAGCAGATGTATTAGCGTTGCATACTGACCAGTAGTATAGACAGGAGCTTAACGTGACGTCGGCACTAAAAAACCGGCTGGTAGGAACCATCATCATTGTTGCTTTGGCCGTAATTTTCCTTCCAGATTTTCTCGATGGAAAGAAAGAAAGCCAGGAAGAAGCCTTTGTTAGTGTTCCGGCAGCGCCTGCAAAAAAGCCGATAGTGAACCCTGAACCTTTTCCCGCTGAACGTGTTGCTAATGCCGCACAACGGCCGATTGAAATTGTTGAAGAGCCGGCTCTGGACGACGAGCCTGCAGCGTCATCCGATCCGGAAACGTCGCGGTCAGCTTCGGTGCCAGTTGAGGAAGATCAGTTGGCCCGCCAGACAGTGGTAAGTGAACCACAAGTCGCACAAGAGGATGCAGGTTGGGTAGTGCAGCTTGGCAGTTTTCGTCATCAAAAAAACGTTAAGCAGTTACTGACAAAGTTGGAAAATGCCGGCTATCGCGCATTTAGTCGTCCTATTCAAACCCGTTCTGGACCACTTACCAAAGTCTTTGTAGGCCCGGATTTAGACCGCGCAAAGCTGGAGTCGGCGCTGCCTCATCTGAAAGAAGTTACCGGTCTTAAAGGCAAGGTGACCACGTTTAACGCTGATTAAGCACTAATACTTATTCGCGTTGAACCGGGGAAGGATGAAACTCACCAGAGAACGCCTAAGCCCATCAGTCAACGTGCCGACATTGCCAGAGTTTACACAGTGCCCCGCAGATGGGCTATTGTCTGCTAATATCAGCGATATTCCTTTACAAATCTCAGACTCAGAAAATGGAATACTGATTGGTAATCATTCAGGCTTCTGATAGAATGCGCGCCATCTCGCCATGGGCACCCCGAAGGCCAAATTCGGGCACAACGAGCTGATTATGAGACAATGAACTGGGTAGACTTTTCCATTCTGGGTATCATCGCGGTATCTACCTTAATTAGCCTGATTAGAGGCTTTGTTAAAGAAGCCATCTCTTTAGTCGTCTGGTTTGGCGCACTTTTCATTGCAAGTCAGTTTTATGCCGATCTGGCAGTATACTTCACACGGATTGAAGACGAATTATTACGTAATGGCGCCGCGATTGCGGTGTTGTTCATTGCGACGCTGATCATGGGAGCCATGCTCAATTACGCATTTGGGCAATTGGTTCAGGCTACCGGATTATCTGGTACGGATCGTGCGCTCGGGGCCGTTTTTGGGGCTCTGCGTGGGGCGCTTATCGTAAGTGCATTGTTGTTTTTTATGGACACCTTCACGCCCTCAGCGTCGTCACAATGGTGGCAAAGTTCGGTATTGATACCTGAATTCGCCATTATCATTGAATGGTTTTTCACGTTTGTGAAAGACGGCTCAAGTTTCTTAAAACCCGCTTGAAATAGGTAACTCACATGTGTGGTATTGTCGGAATAGTTGGTAAAACCCCGGTAGCGCAGTCGTTGTATGACGGCCTGACCGTGCTACAGCACCGTGGCCAGGATGCTGCCGGTATAATGACCATTGACCGGAATATGTTCAACCTGCGTAAGGCCAATGGCCTGGTGCGCGATGTATTCCATACGCGCCACATGAAGCGTCTGACTGGCAATATGGGCATCGGACATGTTCGTTATCCTACCGCAGGCACGTCAAGCTCGGCAGAGGCCCAGCCATTTTATGTGAACTCACCTTTCGGTATTGCCTTTGCGCATAACGGTAACCTGACCAACGCTCACGAGCTGCAGGAAGAGGTTTTCCGAATTGCCCGCCGTCACATTAACACGACGTCTGACTCAGAACTGCTTTTGAACATCCTGGCACATGAACTCCAGCAATGTACCGAGCTGACTGTCCGTGCGAGCGATATCTTCAAAGTAATTACCAAAGTACATAAAAAAATTCGTGGCGCCTATGCCGTTGTTGCAGCCATTATCGGGCAGGGTATTGTGGCATTCCGTGATCCGAACGGTATTCGCCCGTTGGCATTAGGAAAGCGCGTAACTGAGCTTGGTGAAGAATGGATGGTGGCGTCAGAAAGTGTTGCACTTGATGCGGTTGGCTTTACCTTTATCCGTGACGTGGCGCCTGGTGAAGCGGTGTATATTACCGAAGCCGGGGAGCTGCACACCCAGCAGTGTGCTGAAAATCCCATGACGTCACCCTGTATCTTTGAGTTTGTGTATTTTGCCCGTCCGGATACCTTTATTGATGGTATTTCCGTATACGCGTCTCGCGTGAATATGGGGCGTAAGCTGGGTGAGAAAATCGCCCGCGAATGGGCTGATCTTGATATTGACGTGGTTATTCCCATCCCGGAAACATCAATGGACGTGGCCTTACAAATTGCCAATACGCTTGAGTTGCCGTATCGCCAGGGGTTCGTGAAAAACCGCTATATTGGGCGTACCTTCATTATGCCTGGCCAGACCATGCGTAAAAAGTCAGTGCGTCGTAAACTGAACGCTATCTCCTCTGAGTTTAAAGGGAAAAACGTACTGCTGGTAGACGACTCAATTGTTCGCGGAACGACATCAGGTCAGATTATCGAAATGGCACGGGAGTCGGGAGCGAAGAAGGTTTATTTTGCTTCAGCTGCACCGGAAATTCGTTTCCCGAATGTGTACGGCATTGATATGCCATCAGCTAATGAACTGATTGCTTACGGTCGTGAAATCGACCAAATCTCTGATCTGATTCAGGCTGATGGTTTGATATTTCAGGACATCAGCGACCTGGTAGATGCCGTTCGAGAAGAGAACCCGGAGATACCGCGATTCGAAACTTCAGTTTTTGATGGTAATTATATTACCGGTGATGTTGATCAAAGCTATTTGGAAAAAATCGACATGGCCCGTGGCGAGCAGTCTCGCAAAGCGCCGGTGGTTCAGGCAGAGCTGACCAATCTGGATCTGCACAATATGGATAACAATGACGACTAAGCCGTCACTGTTCTTCGCGCGAACACAATAAAAAAAGCCGCACATTGCGGCTTTTTTACTTTTGGTGAGTATAAAGGACTGCTTTAGCAGTCAGTGTCGATATGCAGTGACGTGCATATCTTAGTGGACATATACCGGACCGAAGCCCATGCTCCACATAATGACGGATGACGCCATCAGGATCACCATCAGCACCAGGCCACAGGTAACCACTGAACTAGCATAGATAAACCCTTTCTCTTCAGGGATATGCATCAGTATTGGCACGCCAGAATACAGTAAATAAACGGAATAGCTTACGCCTGCAAGTATGGCTGTCATCACAAACCAAAGTTCGGGATAGAGTCCTGCAAAGCCAGCCATAAACAGCGGCGTAGCGGTATACGCTGCCAGTTCCAATGATTGCGTGTAAGTTGGCTGTGCATCGAAGGCGTTCGCCAACTGGTGAATAAGTACTGCGAGTCCGACAACGCCAGCAATTAATCCAAGGTACATGCCTACGGCCATACCCAGTGCGCTTTGTGGAGTGAGCTTGATCAAATCTCCGGCGCCAATACTCCAGCCTAGATAAGCGGCTGAATAATAGGCAACAATTGCCGGAATAAGCGCGATTACTGCAATGTGGCTAAGCGCATAAAAATAGTTTTCGTGTTTACGATCAATGCTTTGCCACTCTTCTTTTGGATGGGTATAAATGCCCACAAGGTGATTCAGGATCATAGATTTTACCGTTACTGATGTTGCAGGATGCAATGTTAATTACAGGTAATTAACAAGTATTTTACATCAGTCTGTCTTAAGCTGATGGTTTCGTCAACAATTATTGGTGAAAATATGATCAGGTCTTCAACGTGTTGATTCGAATACAAAAACAAGCGCCCGATAGCTGGCGACGTGATGCCCGGAGTGTGTAGAGTGACTGACGGCGAAGTCTGCTATTTGGCAGAAAGAATCAGGCCGCCAGTGGGCCGCTGTGAAAGCGAAACTCGTTGTCAGGAGATAAGATTAACGTTTTCTCTACGTCACCAAAGTGGTCAATGCGTTCCTGAATATCATGGTCAGCAATGGCACTTGCCAGCGTCAGATAATCTTCGAAATGACGTGCTTCAGAGCGCAATAGTGACAGATAAAATTTGCCGAGGGTGTTGTCGACATAGGGGATCAGGCTGGCGAAACGCTCACAAGAGCGTGCTTCTATATAGGCACCACAAATCAGTTTATCAATTAGCTTCTGAGGCTCATAAGTACGCACATGTTTAAGCATGCCGTTAGCGTAGCGGCTTGAAGTTACAGAGCGATACTCCATGCCCATAGCGTGCATAATCTCAAGCACCTGATAGAAGTGGTGTAACTCTTCTTTTATGAGTAATACCATTTTATCCAGCAGACTCGACTGGAACGCATCAAGGTGGGTGACAGGAAACAGCGATTTTGACAAGTTCTTTGTGTGCAAGTCCTGCCAGTTGCCCTGATGACGATACGTAAAGTCTTCATAAGGACGCAGCCAGTTCAGTAGCTGCCCGCTGGTAGCATCATCGGCGATATAGCGGCGAAGCAAATACATCGCCGACTGAGCCGCTTTTAACTCACAAATTAAATGATCTGTTAGCAAGACGCGCAAGTTTTCAGGCTTCACTGCTTCCGTTATCCAGTCTTTCGGGGTCTGACAGCGCAGAAACTGACTCACGGGCGTTAATAAATCTGAAATTTCCGAATGCACATCAGTCATGGTGGCGTCCTAAACAACGGGCAAAATATACGCGTCGCATAGTACGGATCTCAGAGTAGGGTTCAAGCAATAATTGGTGTGAGAGAGGAAAAACAGTTATTGGTGGCACTGTCATTCAGCAACATCGTCGCTGCAACGGATAACAATGACGGGTCGCGCTTGCCGGATGCAATTGGTATCACCGAAAAATTCTGATATAAAACGTAACTGCTGTAGTCATTTTCAGCATGAATCAAAAAATATACATCTGCACGGCGCGAACGAATAATTATTCGGTTTGCAGTACGTCAAGACAGAAGGAATTGAAGTATGCAGGATGCCGACGCTACGCCGGTAACAGCGCCTACACGCCATTTTTTACTGGAAGCGCTGCTGGTGTTCGCTACCGCCGGTTTATATCTGGGGGTCTGGTTCTATCTGGCAGCACGTGATTTCCGGCGGATCGCCGGTCAACCTTCTACACCGGTGCTATGGATATTCGTTCCGTTCTTTGCGCTTTTACAGCCATTTGCGCTGCCCAGGTTTTTTAATGCGTTGCGGGATGCTCAGAAGCGGCTTGATTGTCCGCGCTGGCCGGCTATTTTTGACTATCTCTGGATGGCGGCTTTTTTCGGGTTAACCGTGGCCTCTAACCTTGCGACCGTTGTGAAGCTGGATGTACTTACCCAGCTGGGGCTCTTTTTCGTGCTTGTCGTCTGGTTTATTCCGCTTCACGTAAGAGTGAACCGCCTTCGTCGTCGCGTCAGTCACAAACCGGTAATGCCCAGATCTGCTGGCTACAATGTGCCGGAGTGGATAGCGGTGCTTTTATTTACGCCCGTTCTGGTGACGGTCTTTACTCTGCTTCTGCACGAAGAAATTAAACTGGCGATGACGGAAGAATATGCTCCTCACACTTCAGTCAAAAAGGATGGCCTGCCATTTTATTTGCCACTTAGTCAGACCGGCTGGAAGAAAGTAGATACAGGTACAGTCACTGACGGCACGTCGGCATTTGAGCTGGTAGGACCGTTATCTGACATGTGGTATGCCGTATTTATATATAACGACGAAGAGTCGATGCAAAATCTGAGTAATAACCGCTATGACGGATTCGTCAGCAGTTTGTCCTCTCCGGAATGTGATTTTACGCGTACCTTTATCGACAACACGACTCGCGTATGGACCTGGACGATTTGTGAGTCGGTAGCGAATGATAAACGTGTCATATATCTCGCCAGTCAAAAGGAGGGGGATAATAATCAAATTATTGAGTTGGTTGGTTTTTTTGAAGCCAGCGCAGGGATAATGGAAAAATATAAAGACGATTTCATTAATGACGCAAAAGGATTCGGTTTTGATAAGTAGAGGGATAAACCGGGGTCTTGGTTTGTGGCTACTATGCATGATGCTACCGGCTCATGCGCAAATGCCGCCAGTGGCAGAACATGCAATACATTCCTTGTCTGAAGCCGATAAGCAGCTTGATGTCCTCACTGCGCTGGAAAAGCGCATTGATATTACCCTTCAGCAGGATAAGGCAATAACTACCGTAACCACAATCTGGTTTTATCCGACGAAGTCTTCCGTTCAGGACTCAGGGTATGAGTCGGTTTACTACCGCCCTGACATTGAAACACTGGATATCTTATTTGCCGGAAGTATTTCGCCGCGTGGCGAGGTGCGGGAAGTAGACGCGCAGAGCGTGAAAGACGTTGAATCTGATACTTACAACACCTTCACGGATACCAGGCAAAAGATTATCTCGTATCCCGGGCTTCAGGCTGGTGGAGCCTCTGTTATTCAGTATCAGATTGTGCATCCGCTGTCAGCAGACGACGACTGGTCGTCTTTGTTCCGGCCACAATTACACGCCAACACACTGAAATATGAACTGCAGGCCTCGTGGACAGATGAAAGGCCGCTCGTGGTAGCGAGCAACAGCAATGAGGTTACATGCGAACAGGCGGGTAATACGTTTCGCTGTGCCGGTGAAAACATACTACCAGCCGCGCCGGATGAAGAGGTTAGCTGGAGCGATGAGTTGGGCCAGATTGCATTGAGTACGCTGGATGACTGGCGTGCGGTGCAGGATATTGTGCTATCAGGGTTCAACGATGCCATGGAAAATAGTGCTGAAGTGGCGTCGCTGGCGCAAACACTGACCAAAGATGCCATTACGACAGAAGAGAAGATAGCCGCTATCTACGAGTTTGTGGCCCGGGATGTGCGTTACGTTTCTATGTCTGAGGCCGGGCACGCCATCGTACCGCATCATGTCGATTCCACCATTGCTAACCGTTATGGTGATTGCAAGGATAAGTCAGTCTTGTTGCTGGCACTACTGCGGGAAATTGGTATAGAAGCTAACCCGGTATTGGTGGCGACGGAGCGGCGTGAGCCCGAAAACGTATTATTACCTTCGGTTTCAACCTTTGATCACGTTGTGGTTTGCTTTGAGAATGACGCCATGCGTTGTCTTGATCCGACAGATGCCTACACGCCATGGACGGATATTTCAGACTGGATCCAGAACCGCGTGGCATTACCGCTAAACGGTGAGCCGCAGTTAAGCGTTATACCTGCGGATCAGTATCGCTGGAAACTGGAGGCGTCTTCCGAAATTGCTTTTACCTCTGACGGTGGTCAGACGGAAGTGCAAACGGTAACCTATCTGAATGCCTATGAGGGGCAGATCCGCAGCAAACTTGCCGGACTCGGAGAGGGTGAACGTCAGAAATGGGCCTCAGAATTGTACGAGAGTATTGTTTCTGAGGGGGCCAATCCGGAATTTTCGTTTCATGGCATTAATGAACTGACTGCTGACATGCGAAGCCAGTCTAAAACCACGTTCTCGCCTTACTTTTCGGCTACGGACGGGTTTTTACTGGAAGAGTCAGATGCGTGGATCCAACACGAGCTGGCGACCTCGAAGATTGAAAATACACGGTATGATGTCCATTTCCCTGGAGCGCATATCACGTCGACTTACGCTATGACTTTTCCGGCATCCTGGCGCATTAGCCGCAAGCCCGTTGAACTCGATTTTGAACATGTTTTTGGAACCATGCATCGCGATGTCTCGCATCAGCAACCGCGTGATGGACAGGAAGTTCTGAAAGTCATAACCAGGCTTCAGATCCCAGCGAGAAAACTGACAGCAAAAGAATTTGACCAGTTCAATGCGTTTATATCAGCACTGTCTGACTACAGCCTTATCACGTTCGCTGGTTCCGCCACGAAGTAGGGTGGGTTTTCACCCTACTCGGGCTGGTGCATAATGGATACATGAATTATTTTGCGCACCTTTATCTTGCACAGCCTACCAATGACTCATTTATGGGCAATTTGCTGGGCGATTTTCGTAAAGGTGAAGACACCAACCTCTATTCGCCGGCAGTTCAGGCCGGTGTGCAAAATCACCTTCTGGTGGACAGACTTACCGACAACCATCCAGCGGTAAGAAGTGGCAGAGCTCTGTTTTCGCGTGACACCCGCCGTTTTTCCGGGGTCGCCCTGGATGTTTTGTTTGATCATTACCTGATAAGTGAATGGCAGCATTATCACACCGAGGACTTTGACAGCTTCAAAGCGCAGTGTTACCGCCGTCTGTCATTGCGATTACAAGCAATGCCCCCTTCCATGCAGCCTGTCATGACGTCGGTTATTGAACGTGACTGGTTTGGACATTATGCCACCTATGATGGCACGTTGCAGGCCATTGAGAATCTTGCCCGGCGCGTGAGATTTCCGAATCAGTTTGCACGAATAACGCAGGAAATTGCCCACCATGATAAGGAACTAAGAGAAGGTTTTCGTGTCTTTTTTCCCCAACTTGTCGAGGAGGTAAAACGCCGGAATATAGAGAATGGTTAGGTGCACTGAAGCAATAGCCGGATATATAGCAGTTACTCGCTAGCCGGCAGGGGGCAGCCTGCAGTATGCTATAGATGTAAGCGAAGGTTTGCCGCAATCTCTTCTCGCAGCGAGTCAGGTACCTGCCACGCTTTTGCCAGGCTGTTCCATTGCGAGACATGTTCTACGGTGCTATCAATTACCGCATCGATTTTCTTCCTGCGAAACAACGGACTTAACTTCTCGAGGCTGTAAAAATCGTCCCGACTGAAGTCGTCACGTTTTCCGTTTAATGACATCCAGTGGCTGTTTACCCACTTGCTCCCGGGTTTGTAACTGTAGGCCAGGTCATAAGCAGGGGCTAGCGACCAAGTATCGCCTTGCAGCATGAAGGCGACGTTTTTGGCATGATCATCATGGTTGCGGGCGACGATATTAAATACCATTCGTTGTAGCAACTGCATGGCATCACTGGCTGGCAATCGCAATTGTCTGGCGGTTTCAAACAACTCGGCGTACGAGAATGCCCCAGGCTTCCTATAATCGACATGGGCTATACCATTTAGTGTCTGAACATGGATTTTCTGATTGCCGGTCCGGTCAAAACGCTGGGTAAGAAAATGTCGTCGATCGCCTTCCTGCAGTAATCTGCACGGCATCATATCGATGCCACAACGCGTTGCCATTAAATGATAGACATACTCCATTGCACCAAAACCTAACGGGTCACCGAATGTTTCCTTATTTTGGTTGTGCTCATTTACACCATCAAACTTCATCAAATAATGTGTAAATCCTTCGGGGATAGTGGTTTGTCCTGAACGCACCTGCGTGAAGTCGTTGTTGAATGCCAGTACCGCTTTTGGTCGGGCACCGCCTGCGCTCATGCCTACAGAAAGTAACTCCATCATCGCTTCACGATCTTCATGGCCATATTCGCCCAGCTTCACCTCAAAATCTCCTCTGGTATCGAGGATATCCTGTGCAATAGCTACTAACGATTCTATTTCTAACTGCTGAGAGGCGTTGAGCCGGCGAAGTCGGGTTGCGGGATAATACTCCAGGGCTCCCATACCTCTGCTTCCGGTATATTGCAGGCGCTGTAATGGCGAGATATCTGTTGGGGATTTGCCCTGATTCGCCACCCAGGCATTCAATACGGCGTTGCCAAAGTCATCAGGCAGCGAATCGGCAATCATCCCAGGCAGCCCTTTGAATGTCTCATATGACAATTCGGGAAAACTGTATATGCGCGTCGACAATGGCATTTTCAGTGGCGCTAGCTCAATACCGGTTTTAATGAATGATGGCGTATACTCGAACGCACCCAGTCCGGTTTCGGTGTCAAAACTCAGCGCACCGATATCATGGTGCTGGTAAGCAACCTGTGTGACCTCCATTACCATTCGGTGCTATCTCCGGTGTTTTCTTCGCGTTGACCGGATGCTCGCTGACGTTTTTTACCCTGTAGCTTTGCTAACTGAATCGGGGAGAGTTGTGGTTTAGGCAAAAATAAATCCAGGTGCTCAGTAAGTGAGAGGGCCTGCATGATTGCCACAAAATTTTCTAACTGCGCTTTGCCTTTCTCTGCATTGAGCACTGTTTTGCGGGCAACACCTGCGCGTAGCGCCACGTCGCTCTGGGTGAGGTTTTGATTCAGTCGCGCTTGTTTCAGCCGTTCACCAAGTTCTTCACACAATGCGTGCGGGCTAATTGAGCTCATAAAGTTCCTGCATAGTTACTTTGCTGACGATTTTTAGTATTAAGTGTCTATATTAGGACGTTATAGAATATTTATCAATTTTCGTTAAAGTTACTTATTGGTTACTTTATTCGTTTTTTATTAGTCAAGGTTCAAATTTAGGTACTTTGCGAATTTTGAGAGTGTGGCGCCATCAGCAAGATGGCGCGAAAGACATTATCGTAAGTCTTCGGGATCGCCCGCAGGTTCGGTAGTACCGGGGATTTCCGGATGCACTTCAACGCCTTCCACCTCTGGGGCATCAGGTTGCGTGCGCGATGCAGAAGCGATAATAGGGCTGTCACCATTGAGCAAATCCTGCAAAGTGCCCGATTTCGCATCAACGAGGCCAACTTCACGCAGCATCGCATCAACGATTGGCGCATTCGCACGATACTGAAGCGCAGCATTGGTAACCTGTTCAGCCATTCCTCCTGAACCGGACGTAGACATTGATGCGCTGCCATCGCCCTTACCTGAGGCAACCCCATACCCCTGAAGAATTTTAATGCCGTCAATATTTTCAAGCGGTTTAACGGCATTAGCCACAAGCTCGGGCAGAATTTTGAGAATGGCAAGCGAACGTTGCAGATCAATTTGTTCAGTTTTCAGCGAGTTTTCTGCTTCGTAAAGTGCCTGTTTACCCGCAGCTTCCACAGCCAGCACTTTCTCATCGGCTTCGGCCTGTAACATTTTTGATTCCGCGCTGGCTTTGGCTTCAGTCAAAATGGCTTCGGCAGCATTTTCTGCAGCTTCTTTTTTCGCAGCAGCTTCTACCGTAATACTTACCGCTTCCCGCTCTGCTTCTTTGCGTGCATCAATCACTTCGATTTCTTTACGACGATTGGCTTCGGCCACCTGTTTTGCGGTGGTGACCGCTTCCATTTTTTCTACCTTGGCTTTCTCGGCTTCGGCAGCCTTGGCTCTTGCAGCCGATTCCTCTTCGGATTTAATGGCAACTGCTATTTGCTTCATTTGCTCAGCAACTTCCACCTCTTGTTGCTGGCGAATACGGGCTTGCTCAAGAGATTGACGCTTAGCAATTTCCTGGGTTTCGATTTCCCGGGATTTTTCAATCTCTGCTGCTTCAATAGCTTTTTCTTTGGCAATCGCGGCTTCACGCTCTTCGCGCTCTTTCATCTCGCGCTGCTTGGCGATTTCTGCTTTTTGTTCCTGGCGTTTAAATGCCAGGATCTGTTCCTGTTGTAAGCGGGCTTCTTCTTCATCACGTTTTACATCCAGCGACAGTTTTTCCGCTTCGAGGTTTCGCTGTTCGATTAAAATCCGGTTCTCCTGCTGGATATCATTGGTCTCTTTGCGTTTCTGCTCAATGATTTTCGCCAGGCGTGCGCGACCTTCAGCGTCGAACGCGTTGTTCTCGTTAAAAAAGTCGAGATCGGTCTGGTCAAAGCCGGTTAAACTGACCGATTCAAGTTCCAGACCATTTTTCTCCAGGTCGTTAGCCACGCTCTGTTGCACTTTCTGCACGAAGTCGGCACGTTGCTCGTGCATTTCTGTCATCGTCATTTCTGCAGCAACAGCGCGCAACACATCGACAAATTTCGACTCCATGAGTTTCTTCACTTCTTCAGCGCGCGTGGTTCGCGTTCCCAGCGTTTGCGCCGCCATGGAGATACCGCTGGCATTTGGTGCAACCCGCAGATAAAAATCTGCTTTTACATCTACGCGCATGCGATCTTTGGTAATGAGTGCGTCTTTTTGCGTTTTTTCCACTTCGATGCGCAGGGTATTCATGTTGACCGGGATCACTTCGTGAACCACTGGCAGCACAATGGCGCCGCCGTCTTTAATCACTTTCTCCCCACCCAGGCCGGTGCGTACGAAGGCCGTTTCTTTGGTGGCGCGGGTATAAAGTTTGGCAAAAATGAGCCCCATGGTGAAAAGGGCAATAACGACTATGCCGATGATAGTTAACATCATTGGCAGGTTAGATGTGGATAGCGTTTCCATGTTACTTCTCTTTTTGTAATCTACCTATAGCGCGTGGCTAACCAACTGCGCATTCCTTTTTTCACCAGAATGATGCGATCACCCTGGTTAAACTGCTCATCCGCTTCAAAGGGCTCAACTAACACATAATGTGGTTGTGAAAATTTGTCCGTGAATTTCGCTTCCGCGGGGTTTCCCTGTCTGGCAATGCCAATGGTGATGTTGGCGGTAGTACCGACATAGTCATCATCTGCGAGGGCACTGGATTGGCTTTTAGGAAGAACACGTGAGATCAACGCGCCAAAGCGGGCGGTAAGTATGACAGCGGCAGCAAGAGAGACGGAAATGGAAAGCCAGGGCGGAGTCATGCCAGACATTAACTGTGCATAAGCGTAATTAGTAAGGTATCCGCAAATACCGAAGATGGTAAGGAAGATGACTACCCAGATCATCAATGGGAGTTTATCAAGACTCAGCCAGCTGGCCATCGACATCATACTGTCTGCGGGCATATCAACATCGGCATCGACACCAGCGATATCATCGAAAACGCCCAACACAGAAACGCCAACAACCAGCCCGATGAACTCAATAATGAAAAGAATTATGACGACACCGATAGCCACGCTGAACCAGAAATTGGCGTCGTTGAATAGAAAATCTGACATGATCACCATCCTTGATGAAACAACACTTCCTGAGTTATACCATAAGCGAGCGATGTTGCCAGTCAAAAAAGAACAGTTTTTAGACAATGCATTGTTTTATATACACAAGTCTTTTGGCTGGAAGGGAAGGAAAGGAGACAACAGCGTCTCCAAAAAGCAATATCGACGAGCTCAGTGCGCGTGGTCTCCACGAAGGGCCTGTCCATGTTGGTTGTAAAATCCACTGGCTCCGGCCTCAATAAAGCCCTGGTTAACCATGTTGGTGAGAAAGGGATCGGTGTGATCATCACCAATGTCCGCATAGTCAGTGCTTTTGAAGTCTGCCCGCGCATCGAAGAACGCCTCGATCATTGTCTGGTCATGACTGACTGAATGAAGCGACCAGCGCTTTTCCATACCAGACTGGCTGACAGTAAAACTGCTAATCAGATTCAGCGCAGGTAGCCAACTGAGGGAAATCCTGCCGTCATCAGATTGTTTCTCAAAAGTTTGTATGACGTCACAGCCGCTACCGGTTTCACTGATTTTGGTTAGCTGGTCGAAGAAGGTTTCACTGACCAATTGGTAACGGTAAGGCCAGTCTGACTCGACTTTTCCGTGGATACTTTCTCCTGGTTGATATTCAATAGCGCGCTGATGAGCATCAAAGTAGCGGGTAGGCTTGATCAACGTATTTCTGACCAGTGTCCAGGCTTCAGTGATTTGGGTCTGAGGATATTGATGCGCTACGTTGTTGTTGTTGCGCCACAGGTTCATTGACAAGGTTTTTTGCGTCTCACCATGATAGGAAACGTCGATAGTATACTGCGCTTGAAGCACGCTTGCCTCGGCGTCGCACTGCAGCGACGTTCCCGACAGAAGTGAAGCAATCAGCAAAGGTGCAAACATGGTTATGTCTCCAGAAATTGGGAGCCCGTTACAGGCTCCCTGAGTGCAACAATAATTTATTCAACAACCGTGTTGGCCTGTTCGACCAGGTTGCCCGCGTAATCCATAATATGGAAAATCACGCTTTGCTCGTTGGTACCGTTTACCAGAAACGCACCAGGCCCTTTGGCGTAAATGCCCACATCTTCACCAGAGTGTGTTTCCGAACTCATGGGAATCAGTGCTTCCTGGTGGTAACCCGGTGTTGTGGTATCTACGTCGGTAAGGTCTTTACGGCCGGCGTCTGGTGCTGCAGCGTAACTTGCATCTGAGTCAGTCTCGTTACCCAGGTTACGGTAACCCAGGCCATTGGTGTAACCCAGCGTCGTGTATGGCTGACCATCGGCAGCCGTCGCCGGTGCATCACTGCCCACGTTAACGACTTTGCCCAGAATCGGGTTGCCGCGTTTTGGGTAGCCTGCAATTGTGAATACATGACCGTGGTCGGCAGTGACGATAATAAGCGTATCGTCGTCATTGGTCATGTCATCCGCTACCGCCACGGCGTCAGCAAATGCCAGGGTATCGTGTAGCGCACCATAAGCATTCCCGGCGTGATGCGCGTGGTCAATGCGACCAGACTCGACCATCAGGAAGAAGCCTTCGTCGTTGTTATCCAGCACACTAATTGCCGCTTCCGTCATCTCTGCAATGGATGGCTCGCCAGCAACATCGTTGCCACGGTCCGCCTCATACTGCATATGCGATTCGTTGAACAGCGCGAAAACGCGTTCGGTGGTTTCTGTGTCCAGGCCATTGAAACCTGCCTGGTCGTACACATAGACACCGTTGGTGTACATGGCTTGCCATTCTGCGGTGAGATCGCGTCCGTCGGTACGATCCCCTTCCACTTCACTGACCGCATCAGGGCTGTTAAACGCAGCATCACGCGGCAGGAAATGACGGCGTCCGCCGCCCATCACCACTTCAATACCGTCAACATCTACGCCACTAAAGCGACTTTCCAGGTTGGATTCAAAGTTAACCAGTTGCGAGGCAATATCAGTACATCCGGCGGTAACCGCAGCTTCCGGCATGTCAGAGATATCTTCCCAGTTGCGGTCAGCAGATTTTGCATAGGTAGCCGCTGGTGTCGCGTGAGTGATACGTGCTGTAGAGATAATACCGGTTGATTTTCCTGCGATTTCAGCAATTTCCAGCGCCGTTACCAGCTCATTACCAGAAACTGTGCTGCAATCGGCACGTTCGATATCTTCATCTACACCAATGACACCGACATCGGTTTTTACGCCACTCATCATCGCCGTCATGGTACCGGCAGAATCCGGGGTTTGAGCATCAACATTGTAGGTTTTAGACAAGCCCGCAAACGGGAAACGATCAAAACTCAACTGGTTTTCTTCACCAGCCATGCCTTTCATCTGCCCATCTAAAATACGCGCTGCCGTTACGGTGGAAATGCCCATGCCGTCACCAACAAACAGGATCACGTTTTTCGCCTGACCGCGCAATTCGGCAACCGATGCCTGCATTTCCGCCTCCGAGTTAACCTGATACTGATTAACGCCGGCGTTGCTCATGGTCGAGGCAGTACCGGTGGCTTCCATCCACACCTGCTTATTGTTTTCTACTTCAGCCGCTGCCTGAATAAACCAGTCATTGTTCAGTGAAGTCAGTAGCTCACCGTTATTGATGTCGGGGGTTCCTGGCGCACACACATAACTGGTGTCGGCAATTTCGTCCTCGCTTAACTCGCCGTCGTCGTTAGCATCCTGGCCAGAGTCAAAACGTACGCCACTGTTTGGACAGTTTGCGTCGCCTACCGGCAAATCTGTCTGCACTGTCAGACTGCTTACACCAGGAGCGCCGTCTGCACCCTGTGCCCCGGTATCGCCGTCATCACCTTCCAGAAAACAACCGCTTAATCCGGCAACTGCGATAGCAATTGCACTGTATTTTACTATTTTCATGATGCTCTCCACTTATTCTTTGATTAGGCCAAGCGCCTGGTTAACCAGGTGGAAAACAACATTTTGTTCTACCACGCCTTGTACTAGCTGACTTCCCGGTCCGGTTGCATGCAATGAGATATCTTCGCCGGAATGCGTTTCTGAGCTCATGGGGATCAGGGCTTCCTGATGATAGCCGGGCGTCGTGGTATCAACGTTGGTGATGTCCATGCGACCGGCGTTAATTTCCATTGCGTACGCTGCATCTGAATCGGTTTCACTGCCCAGATTCATGTGACCCAGACCGTTGGTGTAACCAAGAGTGGTATAAGGCATGCCGTCAGCAGCGGTGGCAGGCTCTTCACTGCCAACGTTTACCACTTTGCCAAGAATGGGGTTACCACGTTTAGGGTAGCCGGCGATAGTAAATACGTGACCGTGGTCGGCGGTAACCAGGATCAGCGTTTCTTCCGGATCCGTATTTTCATACGCGGCTTTAACCGCCGCTTCAAACGCGAGAGTATCAGTTAACGCACCCGCAGCATTGCCCGCGTGGTGAGCATGGTCAATACGGCCTGACTCAACCATCAGGAAAAAGCCTTTTTCATTGTTATCCAGTACGCCAATCGCGGCTGCTGTCATTTGTGCAATAGAAGGTTCGCCGGCAACGTCGTTAGCGCGGTCTGCTTCATATTGCATGTGTGACTCGTTAAATAAGCCGAAAACGCGTTCGGTAGACTCGGTGTCCAGGGCATCAAAGCCAGCCTGGTCATACACATACACTCCGTTTTCATAAAGGGTTTGCCATTCTGCGGTTAGGTCACGCTCATCAGTGCGATCGCCTTCCACTTCACTCACCGCGTCTGGGCTGTTAAACGCTGCATCATTGGGCAAAAAGTGGCGACGTCCACCCCCCATTACCACTTCAATGCCATCTACATCGACGCCGTTATAACGGCTTTCCAGGTAGGTCTCAAAGTTAACCAACTGGTCGGCAATATCTGCGCAGCCCGCGGTAACCGCTTCTTCAGGCATGTCAGAAATGTCTTCCCAGTTTCGATCTGCTGATTTCGCATAGGTGGCTGCAGGGGTGGCGTGGGTGATTCGGGCAGTAGATATAATGCCGGTAGACAAGCCTTTAATTTCCGCAAGCTCCAGTGCCGTGACCACTTCATTTCCGGCAACGGTTGCACAATTGCCGCGCTCAATGTCCTCATCAACGCCAATCACACCCACATCTGTCTTAAGACCTGACATCATGGCTGTCATGGTGCCGGCAGAGTCCGGAGTCTGGGCATCAACGTTGTAGGTTTTCACCAGCGCACTGTGTGGAAACGCTTCAAACGTCAGGTAACCTTCTTCACCCGGGTTACCCGCCAGCTGCCCCTTGTGAATACGGGAAGAAGTCAGGGTCGACACACCCATACCGTCACCGACGAAAAGAATCACATTCTTTGCTTTGAAACGATTATTGGTTTCCAGCTTTGTCATTAGTCTGCTTTGCGCATCGGTATACCAGGCATTATCTGCCTGATATGCAGGTAACACGTCAGCGTGCAGGCCGGTAGACACAGCCAGCGCAATACCGCTTAGTGCTGCTTTCCAGTTACATTTCATGTGTAGTTCCTAGTTTTCATTATTAACAGGGACTGTGGTGCCCTGAGTGCCATTTACTATGACTTGCCAGGTGAGACGGCAGATGGGTACAGCGATAATCCCTTATCTGACTTTTTGCGTGGCGAGCCGAAAAATCATAATGAGGGTAGGGAGTTAAAATGACGATGCGTTGACACTTGTATTAATGCTTCGTGTCAGAAATGTGAAGCTCCGATGTCAGTTCGGCGTGCACGTGCAAGGCTTTTCGAAGAAGTTAACCAAACAGTCAGGGCTTGATGTGTGTTCTTAACCTTTTGAATTTTATAGATAAAGTTGTTGTTTATTCAGAGTCAAAGGTGCGCGACTGCAAATCGATGGTGTCCGGGCTGACCAGCAGTACGCTACCCTGATCATACCAGTCTCCCAGTACGATGCGTTTCGCGGGTGACTTGTTGATGGTTAACTCATGAATGGCGGGACGATGCGTATGGCCATGGATCAACTGATTCACGCCAAAGCGCTCCATCACATTGACGACTTCCTGGGGGGTGACATCCATTATCTCCGGACGTAAATGGCGCTGATTTTCTTTGCTCTCTGCGCGCCCGTTTCTGGCAACCCGTCGGCGATACCATAACGGTAATGCCAGCATCAGTCTGGGCCACCACCACCCGCGCGATTTCTTGCGAAATTTCTGATAGGCCACATCCCGGGTACATAGCTCATCACCATGGGTAAGCAAGGTAGGCGTGCCGTAAAGATCAACGACAGTCTGCTCGGGTAACAGTGTCATACCCGCCTTTTTCAACCAGGTCTGCCGGATCGCAAAGTCACGGTTTCCATGCATGAAATACACCGGACAATGCTGACTCTGTGCTTTGAACGCTGCCGCAATATCCTCGTTAAACGGGGTGATATCATCGTCACCAAGCCATACTTCAAATAAATCCCCCAAGACATAGAGCGCTTCTGCCTGTTTTGCGTCATTAGCTAAAAACTGCTTCAGGCAAGCGGTGATATCGGGTCTGTCTTCGCTTAGATGGAGATCGGCAATAAAGTAGGTAAACGGCATGTGGCGATTTCAGTACAGGGAAAGGAGAAAGGGCAAGCAGATGTTGCCCTGATAAAGAGAAAGCGATTATTCAGTAACTACCGCTTTTTCGATGACCACCGGTTCTACCGGCACATCCTGATGAAAACCGTGCGAGCCGGTCTTAACATTTTTGATTTTTTCGACTACGTCCATGCCGTCAGTAACTTTGCCAAATGCACAGTAACCCCAGCCGTTCACTGATTCGCTGGTATGGTTCAGAAAATCGTTGTCTTTAATGTTAATGAAGAATTGTGCAGTAGCTGAATGCGGATCATTCGTTCTTGCCATGGCAATAGTGCCCGCTTCATTACTTACACCGTTGTTGGCTTCGTTCTGGATTGGCGCTTTCGTTGTTTTTTGATCCATGTCTTCTGTAAATCCACCGCCCTGGATCATGAAGCCATCGATAACACGGTGAAAAATCGTACCGTCGTAAAAGCCATCTTTCACATAACCCAGAAAATTTTCTACTGTAGCAGGGGCCTTGTCCGTGAACAGTTCCAGCGTGATGTCGCCGTAATTTGTCTTAAATGTAACCATTTTTAATATATTCCCAGAATGGCAAGATTAACTCAGAAATAATGGTAGCCTAATATACACCGGCTGAAAACCACAACACGTTATGTTGGCCAAAACAAAGGCTGTGACTGCGTCACACTGAATGCTACACTTTGCGCCCATTTGTCAAAACAGGAAAAGATACCCATGTTGCACCTCTACAATACCCGTACCCGTGAAAAAGCACAGTTTGTGCCGCTTGAAGAAGGGAAAGTGGGCTTGTATGTGTGTGGGATCACAGTATACGACGTAAGCCATATGGGGCATGCACGCACTTACCTGAGCTTCGACATTCTGGTGCGTTATCTGCGCCATCTTGGGTTTGACGTGAATTACGTGCGTAACATTACCGATGTGGATGACAAAATCATTGCGCGCGCTAAGGATAATAACGAAAGCACCGAGAGTCTCACCAAACGCACCATTGCCATGATGCACGAAGACTTTGGCGCAATTAACCTGCTGGAGCCAGACATCGAGCCCACGGTTACCGGGCACATGGACGAAATCATCGACGTCATTCAGAAGCTGATTGATAAAGGTTTTGCCTATCAGGCGCAAAGTGGCGATGTGCTGTTTGATGTCAGTCAGTATCCGGACTATGGAAAACTCAGCAAACAGGATTTAGAGCAACTGAACGCGGGCGCGCGGGTCGAAGTGGCAGCAGGAAAAGATGATCCGCTGGATTTTGTACTGTGGAAAACCGCGAAACCAGGAGAACCGGCATGGCAATCGCCGTGGGGTGAAGGCCGTCCGGGCTGGCATATCGAATGTTCGGCAATGAACCACAAGCACCTTGGCGCCCATTTTGACATTCACGGTGGTGGTTCAGACTTGATTTTCCCGCATCATGAAAATGAAATTGCACAGTCGTGCTGTGCATTCGACACCCCGTATGTGAATGTCTGGATGCACACCGGCATGGTGCAGGTGAATGATGAGAAGATGTCCAAGTCGCTGGGGAATTTCTTTACTCTGCGCGATGTATTAAAAGAGCATGATGCCGAGTCACTCCGGTTCTTTTTGATGTCAGCGCACTATCGCAGTCAGTTGAGCTACTCGCTGGATAACCTGACGCAGGCTAAATCCGCGCTGGAGCGCCTTTATACCGCACTGCGTGGCGTTGCTGTTGATGACGGCGTGGAGCTTAGCTATGGTGGTTATCTGGCGCGCTTTGAAGCTGCCATGAATGACGATTTGAATGTTCCGGAAGCCTTTTCCGTATTGTTTGATCTGGCCAGAGACCTTAATAAGCAGAAATCAGATCCTGCTGAGGCCGGAAAGCTGGCGGGGGTACTCAAAGGACTTGGCGGTATTTTAGGTATGTTACAGTCGGAACCGGATACCTATCTGCAATCCGGCAGTGATAATGACGCAGAAGAAATTGAAGCGCTGATTAAGCAGCGTAACGATGCCCGTGCAGCAAAAGACTGGGCCGCTGCAGATGCAGCCCGAGACGCACTTACAGCGAAGGGCATTGTACTTGAAGATGGCCCGCAAGGGACGACCTGGCGACGTCAGTAACAACAGTGTCGATAAGACCTGCACTGGTATCGCTTTCGTTTTAGCCATGTCAGTGCAGGAAAGGGGGGCAGGCAATGAAACAAAAAATAGTATGGTTTGTCGTGTTCTTATGTTTTTGCATTACCGACGCCCACGCTGACAACGACACCCAGCTCCCTGTACTCCAACTTGGCACATATCAGGATCACGTTTCTACGATCAACGCCTTCATTGATTTGCACGGCTGCCAGTCATTGCAGAACGCGAATATTGATGAAAACCAAATCCTCACTGAATACCTGATTTTCTGCAATGCGCTGGCGCGTGTTGATGCACACTATGATATTCGACTAACCGGTTACCCCATTAATGAGCGCATGCTGGATGATCTCGCTTCAGGCAATCTGGATGCCACAGCCGTGGGGGTATGGTCAAACGAGGTAACCGACGACAAACTGAGCCTGGCGGCGCCGCTGTTTCGCGAGTTTGAATTTGTTAAGGGGCTATACACCACCTCCACTATGGTGGATAAGTTTACCACTTTTGACGACATCACCCGAGCGCTGACACTGACAAATCAGAACTGGCACCTTGACTGGGAGCTGATGAAATGCGCCGGGTTTACGCTAATCCACGTGAATCAGTATGAGTACATGTTCAGCATGCTGGCGCGCGGCAGAGGCGAACTGATACCTCTGACTTTTAGCAATAAACCTCGCATGCAGCGACAGCCTTTTAACACACCGTTATATCCGCTGGAGGGCTACAAGCTTGTGTTTCCAGACACATCGCACTTTGTATTAAGGAAGGACAACGCTGGTACTCCTGAATTGCAGGAGCAGCTCAATAGCGGTCTTGCTATCTTACGGGAAGAAGGTGCAATTCAGTCTGTTTATCAAAGACTGGGATTATTAAATCAGCGCGTAGCTAACTGGCAGACGATTCAGTGTATGGATGGTGCGGTAATCACACCGACTCGCTGACATTCCTGGGCAGCGCCTTTGCGGAGGATGGCTGAAACTCTCTGTGGCAGCGGTAAAACAGGTAGGTTATTTGTCCTTTACTGCCGGGTTGTCCTGCGGAGGAGCCTGAATGTCAGTTACCGGCAACGTCTTTTCTTTGGCAGCCAGTTCGTCTTTCCAGCGTTGTTGAGCTACGTGTGCTTTTACCAGTTCCAGGCACTCGTTGATAACCTGAAGTACCTCTTTATCCAATTCGTCAGCTGTAGGCGTATAGTCGTGAAAGCCAGCTTCGACGAAGCGGTCAATTTTCGAGGAATCCAGGTCGCTTAACAGGTTAATCACTGACGCGGTAACGATATCTGTTACCGCCGATTCAAGCGTATTTTCGATGGTTTTGCCTACCACCGGCACATATTGTAGCGTTGATACCTGAGAATTGCTTTTTACTGCTTTTCCTACACTTTTACGTACATGTTCACGAATGGCTTCGCCATGTTCACTGTCGCTGATTGACTGACCAAAGTGGTTCATGACTCCCGCTAACCACTCGGTGAGGATAGCTCGCCGTGGAGCCAGCACTTGTCGGGTAATATCATCAACCAGTGGCGAGCCGGCAGAGATATCTTTTTGTGCATCGCTTAATACTTTCACTACGATGCGATCGCTTAACTCCTCAACAAACACGTTATAGTAAAAGCTGAAAAATCGGAAAATCGCGGTCTGGTTCAGATCAATAATCTGAAATTTGTGTAGCCGGTGCAAAATCGAGAATATTCGCAGAAAGCGGAATATACGGGTAGCGCCCAGTGGGATCAGGCCAATAATGTCGTACCAGTGCAGAAACGGGAAGAAATACCAGCGCAAATGCTCTTTGCGAATAATCGACACTACCCAGCGAAAGCAAAACTCGGCAAAGAAAATGGCGATGAAGACGAAGTCCACCAATATAAAATTATGGTGAATGGGATCGTAGGCGTCGGTGAAACCGGGAAAAAATGTGGCTAACTGGCTAAAGACAAACTCCGTGGCATACAGCGCATCGAAAATTAGCCACGCCAGGTTTACCAGCAATAGCCCCAGCATCACAAGGTCGAGAATTAACCAGGGCGTCTCATGGCTGTTACGCAAGTTCTCCCGGTTAATCCTTAACATATCGTCTTATCCTACGTTTTTCAGTCTCGTGACATCCACGTACAGTGTGAGTTTTTGTCCCGGCTGCAAGTAACGTTTTGCATTAAGGTCATTCCACTGTGCGATGTCGCTGATTTTTAGATTAAACTTGTTAGCTATGCGTGACAGCGAATCGCCACGCCTGACGGTGTATGTCAGGGTGCGCAGGATGGCATCGTCTTGCTGTTTATCGGAGACTTTGTTCACCCAGATAGCGAGTGTCTGTCCGGGCCGAAGCGTGTCGGTTGGCGCCATCCCGTTCCATTTAGCCAGTGACCGGGTGCTGACGTTGTATTTACGTGAAATATCCCACAGCGTATCACCGCTGGTGACGTTGTGAGTTAATTTATAGTCTGCACGTTTGGTATTCTGCAACGAGGCCAGGCGCTGATCCTGCGATAACGAATAACTATCCAGTTCTTTTAACGCCACAGGCACCATAATGTGATCGCCAAGCCGGATCATGTTTGAATCCAGCTCGTTGATACGCTTAATAATATCTACCGTCGTGTGATACTGATTAGCAATTTTGCCTAAGCTATCACCACGTCTGACCTTATGACGTACCCAATTCAAGCGGTCTGTACGGTCAATTTTTGCCAGCGCGAGGGAAAACGCTTCTGCCTTGTCTAGCGGAAGTACAAGGCGGTGTGGACCATCCGGATCGGTAGCCCAGCGGTTATAGCCGGGGTTTAGCGCATGTAAGTCTTTTAACGTCATGCCTGCCAGTTCAGCAGCAAACGCAAGATCGACCTGAGAACCGATATCCACGGCTTTTATCACCGCCACGTTTTCAATTTCCGGCCATGAGAAGTTATAACTTGCTTTGTTTTTCAGAATGTCGGCAAGCGCCAACAGTTTTGGAACATACGCGCGGGTTTCACGCGGTAAGTCCAGCGACCAGAAATCGGTAGGCTTGCCCGCTTTCTCGTTGCGACGAATAGCGCGGGCAACGCGACCTTCACCACTGTTGTACGCGGCAAGGGCATGTAACCAGTTGCCGTCAAAGTACTCGTTGAGGTAATTCAGATAATCCATTGCCCCGACGGTAGAGGCGATAACATCACGGCGGCCGTCATACCACCAGGATTGCTGCATACCGAATCGTTTTGCTGTGCCTGGAATGAATTGCCACATACCCGCTGCGCGGCCGTGGGAATAGGCGAAAGGGTCGAATGCACTTTCTACAATAGGCAGCAAGGCCAACTCCAGCGGCATCTCGCGTTTTTCTATTTCTTCCACAATGAAATACAGGAACGGCTTCGCGCGTTTTACTACACGGGCCATGTATTCGGGGTGTTTCAGGTACCAGTTCTTCTGGACATTTACCCGGGAATCATCTGGAACGGCCATCTCAAGCTGGTTGGCGATGCGGGCCCATACGTCTGAAATGACAACCGGAGCTTCCGTCACTTTTTCTTTGGGCACAGCGATATCAACCGCAACATCCTCTAGCGGATGAATAACTTCAATTACGCCTTCTTTCGCAACGTCACAGTCGGCGGCATCATGAATATCCGTGTGTGCGATTTCACAAGGCTCGGCTTGCTGATTCGTAGTTTCAGTAACGACAGGCTCAGTGGTTGACTGACAGCCAGAGAGGCAAAGTACAGCCACTATCGACGCCAATACGGACAACTGCGTTTTCATTGTGAAGACACCTCGTTATGAGTTTCGCAAACTTCGCATTGTACGGATTAATAACAATAATTGCATTAAAACTCGTCTTTCCAGCGTCTTACGCCAGCAAAGGCGTCCACATCATTTACCGGAGACTTCCCCCAGTGTGACGCCAGTGATTCCTGAATGCCTGACAGGTGACTTCGTAAAAAAGGGTTGATGGCCTTTTGCGTTTTTATATCGGTGGGTAGCGTCGGGTTGTCATTGTTACGCTGTGCGTCCGCCCAGTCTGAATATGCCTGTAGTTCGGCGTTATCTGGCTCTACGGCTTTGGCGAATGCCACGTTTGCCTGGGTATACTCATGGGTACAATAAACGATGGTGTCATCAGGTAATCGTTTAAACTTATTCAACGAGTGCAGCATTTGCTCTGGCGAACCCTCGAACAGGCGGCCGCAGCCCGCGGAGAAAAGGGTATCGCCACAGAAAAGTGCGCCATGGCCGTAAAAAGCGATATGGTCAAGCGTGTGGCCGGGGGTTTCGATAACTGAGAACGTCAGCGATAAAACGGGCAGGTGAACAGTGTCACCCTGTGATACGCTCTTGGTGATACCGCGAATATGATTACCGCGAGGGCCAATAACCGGTACATTCGGGTTGGCAGACACCAGTCGTGCAATGCCTCCGGTATGATCATGATGGTGATGGGTGATCAAAATTGCCGCCAAAGACAGCGAATGCTGCTTGAGAAACGCCATCACGGGCTGCGCATCACCCGGGTCAACTACCACCGCGTGGCTGGCGTTGTGTAAACACCAGATATAGTTATCAGTAAAAGCCGGGATCGGAAATACTGATACCTCTTCGGGCATGAAATCCTGCGTCATAGCGTACCTGCTTGTGATTAGGTGATAATGCGATACTATAAAAACTTGTTAGAGACAGGGCAACCAATTGGATCAGACTACACCTAAATGAGATCCGCATTTATACATAAACAACCTCGCTATCCGCTGTTGTGGGATGAGTTGCCAGCCTCAGATTTGGTAAAAAGCGCTGTCGAGTCGGTGTGTGATGAATTCACGCAGCGTATTTTTGGCTACCATTTCGCCAGATTAGGAAATTTAAGCTCCCAGTTGGCACTGCCGTCCAGCCCAATTAAACATCATATAAAACTCACCCGGGAAGTGACCGAGTACAGCTCATTGCTAGGTAAGTCACATTGTTTGCCGTTTTCACAAAACAGTATCGATGGTTTTCTGCTAGCCCATGAGCTGGACTTCGCACAGGATCCGCATCAGATATTAAGGGAAGTAGACCGGGTTATTACCCAAAGCGGCTATGTGATCATCAGCGGATTTAATCCGTTCAGCCTGACCTGGCTGGGGAAATACCTGCCGGTGAAGCGCGGTAATGTGCTTCACGACGCGCGATTTTTTACCAGCGGCCGCATAAAAGACTGGTTACAATTACTTGGGTTTGAAATTATCGAGCAGCGCAATATCCTGTTTTCGATGCTGTTTCTGAATTACACCTTTCGCGATACGCCTAAACTCCAGCAGTGGCTGGCAAACTACTTACCCTGGTGCAGCTCAGCGTATGTCATCCTTGCCCGTAAGCGGGTGATGCCGATGACGGCAATTAAACCAAAAATGAAACTTAAGCCACAGTTTTCGCCTGTGGGTGCGAGCATGCGGGGCTCTTCAGGCTAGAACAGCGTTGTACGGCATGGTGAATACCGTTGGCCGCTGAAGTGCATGCTACGTTTCAACAGCCAGTCACTTCTTGCCAATTATCTCGTGGATGCGGGAAAGCGTAAAATCGGCAATCATCCACGGTTCGTCTCCACTGGTATTGGTAAACAGAACAATTACAGTATCAGAGTCCTTAAAATAGCGTGCAAAGCTAAGATAGCCTGGCAACCAGCCATCATGGCTATTGAAGTAAAGAGTGAAATACAATTCTTGCTCTTCTTCATTGAGTAACGTGCCGTTATTCAGCGCCCTGATAAATTGTGCGACATCCTCTGCGGTTGCCACCATCGCGCCTGCCGGATTCATAAACGCCAGATGTTTTACATCGTCGGTATGGCCATCAAGGTAACCGCTCATCAGCCGGTCTGTGTCAGCGTGTTTTACTGACGCGAAGGTCTGCGTGAGTCCCAGGGGAGTAAGAAACTGCTCGTCAATATACTTCTGGTAGTTATAGCCTACGGCCTTTTCAATAATTCTGGCCAGTAACAGGTAATTGGTATTGGAGTACTCGTAATTTTCTCCCGGTGCGAAGCTAGCTGGTTTACTGTTGATCAGTGCCAGACTCTTCTGCGTGTCCTCATGTTCGTCAAAAGGGGCTAGCCAGGGAAACGCGCTATCGTCAGTGAAACTGGGAATGCCACTGCGATGTTGGACAAGCATACGCAGGGTGATCTTATCGGCATGCGTAATTTGTGAGGCCAGTTCCGGCAGGCAGGTCAGCAGTGTGTTTTCAAGAGCCAGCCGGTCTTGCGCCACCAGGCGGGTTACCGCCGCCGCAATGTATAATTTACTGATACTGCCAATTTTAAACTGAGCATCTTTACGCGCCGGTACGCTGGCCTGCAAATTATGCCACCCGGAGGCATACGCTGAATCGGGAAGCGGTTCAGGTTGGTCGATGATTGCGATCACGCCAACAAGGCCGGCAGACACGGCGCGGTCAAGTTCCGTTTGCACATTATCAGACAGAGGCATGAGATAAACGTAGAATGCTTTGACGGGGGCGAAAGCAATAATGCTGGTAATTACCGCAACGGCGGCGATGACTCTTAGTATTATGACAGTGTTACGCTGCATGCTGGGGGCTCTTAAAGTGAAACATCGCCGGGCACAAATCAGATTTACAAAGAATACGCAATTGCAGGCTGCCATACCAGCAGGGATGTGCGCTATCCGGTTTCGCAGCGACATCCGGTTAAGACAGGTAACAGGCGGCAAGTGGAGAGGACAAGCCATCAGGCAATGCTGGGAACGCGCGGTACCGATATGCGTCCCCTGGCGACATAGCGCTGGGCTTTGCATTTAATAGCGAAAAAAATAGCGCCAACCGGCGCTATTTTTTTCTTACCATTACACTGGCCGGGTTATTTCACCCGCATACCCGGCTTCGCGCCTTCGTGAGGTTCAAGGATGTACAGCTCATCTCCACCCGGACCTGCTGCCAGTACCATGCCTTCAGACATGCCAAAGCGCATTTTGCGGGGGGCCAGGTTTGCTACCATTACGGTATGTTTACCAATCAGCGCTTCCGGCGAGTACGCCGATTTGATGCCGGCAAAGACCTGACGGATATCACCGTCTAAATCCAGTTCCAGACGCAGCAATTTGTCTGCACCTTCTACGTGCTCGGCATTAGCAATGCGGGCAATACGAAGGTCGACTTTCGCGAAATCATCAAATGAGATGGTGTCACTCACTGGGTCTTTCGCCAGAGGACTGTCCGGGTTTTTAGCAGGTTCAGCCGCTGCCAGGCTTTCTTTAGAAGCATCAACCATAGCGTCGATTTTCTCCATCTCTACCCGTTGCATCATGGGCTTAAATTTATTAATGGCATGGCCGGTAAGCGCGTGCTCTACCGACTCCCAGGTGAAAGTGTCGTTTAAAAAGTCTTCGGCTTTTTCAGCCAGTACCGGTAATACCGGCTTCAGATAGACAACCAGCATGCGGAACATGTTGATGCCCAACGAGCACACGTCATGCGTAAAGGCTTCTTTGCCTTCCTCTTTGATAGTTACCCATGGCGCGTTGCTGTCGATGAACTGGTTGGCTTTGTCCGCCAATGTCATTATTTCACGAATGGCCTGGTGGTAACGACGACGCTCGTACAGCGAGGCGATAGTCTCAGAGGCATCCTGGAACTGTTTCAGCAATTCGGGTTCAAGAATGTTGTCAGACAGCTTGCCGTCAAAGCGTTTGGTAATAAAGCCGGCACAGCGGCTGGCAATGTTGACCACTTTACCCACCAGGTCAGAATTCACTTTCTGGGCGAAATCGGCAAAATTCAGGTCGATATCGGTAACACCGTCACCCAGCTTCGAGGCAAAATAATAGCGCAGGTATTCCGGATTCAGGTGGTCGAGGTATGTGCGGCCTTTAATGAATGTGCCGCGCGACTTTGACATTTTTGCACCGTTCACAGTAACAAAACCGTGAATGTTTACACCTGTCGGCTTGCGGTAGCCTGCACCTTCCAGCATGGCTGGCCAGAACAGACAATGGAAATACGTGATGTCTTTACCGATAAAGTGGTACAGCTCCGCATCCGAGTCTGCATTCCAGTAGCTGTCGAAATCGACATTATTCTGGTCGCAATAATTCTTGAAGCTGGCCATATAGCCAACGGGGGCATCTACCCATACATAGAAGAATTTATTTGGCGCGCCAGGAATTTCAAAGCCAAAGTAAGGCGCATCGCGACTAATGTCCCACTGTTGAAGACCTTCTTCAAACCACTCTTGCAGCTTGTTGGCCATTTCTTCCTGTAATGCGCCAGAACGGATCCACTCCTTCAGCATGCCCTCAAACTGAGGCAGGTCGAAGAAATAATGCTCAGATTCCTTTAAAACCGGCGTCGCGCCAGAGACTACGCTACGAGGATCTTTCACTTCGGTAGGGCTGTAGGTAGCACCACACACATCACAGCTGTCGCCGTTCTGATCTTCTGCGCCACAGCTCGGGCAGGTGCCTTTCACGAAACGGTCGGGCAGAAACATTTCTTTCTGTGGATCGTATAGCTGATTAATCACACGCCTGGAAATATAACCGGCTTTATCCAGGCGATGATAAATCTCTTCACAGATTTCTTTATTTTCCGGTGAGTGCGTCACATAGTAGTTGTCATACTCAACGAAGAAGTCCTGCAGATCCTGATGGTGCTCTGCGCGGGTTCTGGCCACCATCTCTTCTGGAGTGATCCCCAGCTCCTGAGCTTTAAGCATTACCGGCGTGCCATGTGCATCATCGGCACAAACGCTGTAACATTCGTTACCACGAAGACGCTGAAAACGCGTCCAGATATCGGTTTGGATGTGCTCAAGCAGATGACCTAAGTGAATAGAACCGTTTGCATACGGTAAAGCACTGGTCACCAGAATACGGCGTTTAGCGTTCTCGCCGCTGGCAGCGGTGGACAAAGAGTTTTCTGACATAATGACGTTGTACTTGATTCTTCGCGTTGAAAAATGGGAGCAAATACTAGCGGAAAACCGCCATTTTTGCATTACGTAATTCGCGTAATCTTACAAATAGATTCCTGTAATTAGAGGGTAACGTATGTTTTTTTCCCGCAAGGGCGACAAAATCACACAAGCGACTGCAGAGGCACTGGCAGATTATCTGAGTTTAGAGCGCGAGCAAACGCAGTCGTGGTGCAGTCAGAACGGCGATTCTACCGAAGTGGTGCTGCCTTTTTGCATGGGAAGTCAAACCGAAACGCTGCGCCATTATCTTGAAGATGCACTGCGCGCCCAGGGCCATACCCCAAACATAAGCGTGAGCCAGAAAATACGTTCTGCACAAACTAAACAACCTCACGTGAAGAACATTAAAAACATCATCGCAGTTGCTTCTGGCAAAGGCGGGGTAGGGAAGTCCACCACCACTGTCAACCTGGCACTGGCGCTGATGCAGGAAGGTGCCAGTGTCGGCATCCTCGACGCTGATATTTACGGGCCGTCTGTCCCTATCATGCTGGGGAACCCGGATGCGCACCCGCAAAGTAGTGATAATAAACACATGCAGCCACTGTCTGCATATGGTGTTGTGGCTAACTCGATAGGGTACCTGGTACCACCGGAAGATGCAGCCGTGTGGCGTGGCCCGATGGCGAGCCGTGCGCTGAAACAATTGCTAGATGAAACCCTGTGGCCGGTACTGGATTATCTGATTGTAGATATGCCGCCGGGCACCGGTGATATTCAGTTAACTATGGCGCAGCAGGTGCCACTGAGCGGGGCTGTTATTGTTACCACGCCACAGGATTTAGCCATAGCGGATGCGCAAAAAGGTATCTCGATGTTCGAAAAGGTCGATGTGCCAGTACTGGGGCTTATTGAAAATATGAGTTTCTTTCGCTGTTCTGCCTGCGGACACAAAGATGCGATCTTCTCTGAGCACGGAGGGGAAGCGCTGGCTGAGCGTTACGGGCTTCCGTTACTGGCGGCAATGCCGCTGGACAAACGTCTTCGGGCCTATGCAGATGAGGGTGAGCCGTTTGTCGTGGCTGAACCTGAAGACGATATTTCCATGCGTTTTCGCGAGGCGGCACGGGCGCTGTCTATGCAACTGGCATTAATGCTACCGGTGAGTGAAAATGAGTCTCACCTTAAAGGCGATCCTATCGGCTTTAAGTCGGTGTAGCGTTGGCAAAAAGCGTTGTCGGATACGGCCTTAGCGCGCATAATAGCGCCCTCATCAGGACACAGGAATCATCATGCGATTAAGCGATCGTGACATTTTTGAACATTTGGAAAGCGGCAAAATTACCATCACGCCGCGTCCGGATTATGATCAGATAAGCGGGATCACCGTCGACATCCGCCTGGGAAGCAAGTTTCGGGTTTTTGAAGATCACCAGGCCCCTTATATCGATTTAAGTGGCCCGAAAGCACAGGTGCAGGCTGCCTTAGAAACTGTGATGAGCGATGAAATTGCGATAGCGCCGGATAAGGCGTTTTTCCTGCACCCAGGGGAGTTGGCATTGGCCGTCACGCACGAATCTGTGACGTTACCAGACAACATTGTAGGCTGGCTGGATGGGCGTTCGTCGTTAGCCCGCCTTGGCCTGATGGTGCACGTAACAGCGCACCGCATCGATCCGGGTTGGTCGGGAAATATCGTACTGGAATTTTTCAACAGCGGTAAATTGCCCCTCGCCTTAAAACCGCTGATGAAAATTGGAGCGCTTAGCTTTGAAACCCTCTCGCGTCCTGCAGAGAAACCGTACAACGCAAGGCTGGACGCAAAATACAAAGGGCAGTCGGGCGCCGATGCCAGCCGCATCAGTTCTGACTCTCAGTCATAGCCCTGTAGGTTTCTATCAGGGCGTGTGCGAACACACGCCAGTTACAGCAACGCATTAGAAGCACCGGCATCACGCAAGTGATAGCCGGTTTTTTATTGTCTGCAACAGCGGCCTGCTGAAATACATCATAGTAAGATCAGCATTCGGTCAGCTTTTTAAACCATGTTGTAAAAAAAATGTTTCAAGTACTTTACTTAATCGATTAAGTCTCGTATTTTTAGTAAGTCGCTTAACTACAGATACAGGATCCATTATGCGTCTGGCCCTATTGTTATTTGCTTTGCTGGGCTTGTCGGTACAGGCCGCCGAGCTTTCAGTGTCATCACCTGATGACAACATCACCTTCACACTGTCAGATTCTGACACCTACTCCCATTACCAGGTTAAATATAACGGGAAGCCAGTGATCAGGCCTTCCCGGCTTGGCTTTGCCTTTGAAAAAGCCAAGCCACTTTATCGTGATCTGGCATTGACAGAAGTTAGCCGCAGCAGTGAAGACTCAACCTGGGAGCAACCCTGGGGAGAGCAGCGCCTCATTCGCAATCATTACAACGAATTGATTGTGAAGTTCACTGACCGTCAGGACAAAGGTAACGCTTTCAGGCTACAGGTAAGGGTATTTAATGACGGTGTTGGCTTCCGCTATCACGTGGACGCCACTGGCCCGCGCGCGATAGCGCGTGAGATGACTGAATTTTCTATCGTCGATTCTCATACCGCGACTGCCTATTGGATCCCCGGTCAGGGTTACGACCGGCAAGAGTACCTGTATCGTGAAACGCCGGTTCAGGACGTGATGCTGGCCAGCACCCCTATGACAGTGAAACTGGATACTGGTGTGCACCTGGCGATTCATGAAGCTGCGCTGGTGGATTATGCAGGCATGAGTCTGGACAGGCAGAATCTGGGTAGGTTTGAGGCCAATCTGGCACCGCGTGCTGATGGCGTTAAAGTAAGAAAGCAGGGCAGTTTCACTACGCCGTGGCGAACCATCCAAATTGCCAGCGATGCGCCCGGGTTGATTAATTCATACCTAACCCTGAACCTGAACGAGCCAAACAAACTGGGGGATGTAGACTGGGTTAATCCCGGAAAATACATTGGCATCTGGTGGGGCATGCATATTCAGAAATACACCTGGGGCTCTGGTGACAAGCATGGGGCGACTACTGAGAACACCATTCGTTATATGGACTTTGCCGCCAAACACGGCTTTGATGGTGTCTTGGTAGAGGGCTGGAACACGGGGTGGGACGGTGACTGGATCCAAAACTCTGAGTTATTCTCCTTTACTGAAAGCTATCCGGACTTTGACATTGAAAAAGTGGCTGAGCATGGCAAAAAAGTGGGAGTAAAACTAATTGGACACCATGAAACCTCAGGGGGGATCACCAATTACGAAGAGCAGATGGAAGATGGCTTCAAGCTGTATGAACGCCTGGGCGTTGAGCAGATAAAAACCGGCTATGTTGCCCACGGACAAAGCCTGAAGCGCAAGGATGATAATGGCATAATGCGCTTTGAGTACACAGACAGTCAGGATGTAGTGAATCACTTCCTACATAACGTCAAGACAGCTGCCAACTATGGGCTATCGATCAACACTCATGAATCGGTGAAAGACACCGGCCTTCGCAGAACCTATCCAAACTGGATTGCGCGGGAGAGTGCTCGAGGTCAGGAATATAACTCTGGGTGGGCCGCACCAAACCCTCCTGAGCATGTACCCATGCTGGCTTTTACCCGTATGCTCTCTGGCCCCATGGATTTCACACCAGGCATTTTTGACCTCGACTATCCGCCAATTAAAGGCGGTACAGAAGAGCACGGGGTAACCGAATACATGCGCCCGCAAACCACTATTGCCAAGCAGCTGGCTGAGTACGTGGTTATTTACAGTCCAATCCAGATGGCTGCGGATTTGCCAGAAAATTATGAGGAAAAGCCTGAGCCGTTCCAGTTTATTAAAGATGTACCTACTGACTGGGAACAATCAGTGGCGCTGCAGGGGGAAGTGGGTGACTTTGTTGTTATCGCGCGCCAGGAGAAAGCGCACCGTGATTATACAGGTAAAGATTGGTATCTCGGCGCAATTACCAATGAAGAGTCCCGTACTGTTGAGGTTCCTCTGAGCTTTCTGGAAAAAGGGCAAACCTATGAAGCACAGATTTATCAGGACGGCGAAAAAGTTGATTGGAAGACAAACCCTTACGATATCGAAATTATCAGTAAAAAGGTTACAGCCAGTGACACGCTTACCCTGAAACTGGCTGCTGCAGGTGGGGCAGCCATCCGCTTCAGAGCGATGTAACCGCCTCCCCAGACACTGCCTCTTACGTTATCAATGTGCAGAGGAGTGCGAGAGCCAGGCCGTTTAGTTGACAGTCTGGCTCTTTTTTTGTTTTGAGGTGAAAAAAAGAGCAAACAAAAGTTTCTTTTCAGTGAGCTTTGAATAACTCAAATATGGGTTATCTGCAGTGAGGGAGACACCCAGAGCTTTGCCAGTTCGCGTCTTTTGGGCGTTTTTCGTTCGAACAGCGGCGGTAAGCACCTTTTTCATTCCTAAAGCGTTGCATTGGCAATAAAAATGAGTACACTTGTCGACTCTTTCGGTCGGTGTGTGGCGCAGCTTGGTAGCGCACTGTCATGGGGTGTCAGGGGTCGGAGGTTCAAATCCTCTCACACCGACCAACTTCTCTCTTCCCCGCTAGCAGCTTGATTCTCAAGCGCTAGTCATCAGAAACATTTTTATACCAAAGCCACAACTTGGCGATATCAATCTATTAGTCAGAAATATATTGGTAGTAGGCATAAGAGAAAAGCGCGCCCACGAGCATCCCTATACCCATACATGCCGGAAAAGATCCGTTAAATAAGTCTAGCCCTAGCCCCAAAATACCGAATATGAAAATTGATAGGTAGATTTTGCTCGTATGCTTTACAGGTTTAAACGGCATGATCTTGGCCCTCGAACTCAAGTGGAAACGTTAAGGAAGCCAATAATGCTTCCTCATTAATCAACATATGATTTGCTTAAGATACAAGCCAGTAACCGATATCATCCTTTATTCCTGCGCCGATTGAAAAGCCGCCTGCGAACGAAAACAGTGTTGCTCCTGCCGCACCGACCCAGCCAACAGGTGTTTGCTGCAACCATAATGCCTATTGCCGTAAGCCCTGCACCAGTGCCTACAGCCCCCCAATTTACGTCTTTGCCAGCTACCTGAGCAATTTCTGTGTTTGTTATCTCTTTATATTTCAGTTTCTTTTGATGATTTGATGTCGCGACTAGGTGAATCCCTTCAACGACACATACGAAGATAATCAATTAGGTTTTATAATGTAACGTACTAAGGTCTGGTTTTGGGGGCATGGCAGAAACCCCCAGAGTTACCCGGCAATAAGCTAATTGTTAGAAGGTAATACGTCGACCGGTTTCTTACCTTCTTACTGAAGCTGCGCACTCTGCCTTGCTACTTAAGGCACTTATTCCTCAAGCACATAAAGCTCACTGTCATGCAGCCCCTGAATCGTCAGTTTCTGGTTGGACAGTGCGTCCAGATACTCCAGGTGTGCCTGCTCAATTTTCTGGCCGGGTACCAGCAGTGGGATCCCAGGCGGGTAGGGGGTGATAAGCGCGGCGGCGATACGCCCCACACTGTTTTTCAGTTCAACCAGCTCTCGCTTGCCGAAAAAGGCATCTGAGGGCAGTGTTGCCAGGTGGATGGGGGGGATCGCGACAGGCAACGGTTTTTGCCGGTTGCTGCGCCGAAGCGAAACGTGCCCGGAATCAAGCTTATTCAGCGCATTGAATAATCTGACAATTTTGGAACGCATACCGCCGAATGTCAGTAAAACCAGCAATGTGCTGTGCGTGAACTTCTCAATTTCAAGGCCCACTTCATCCATCAAAAAGCGGTGTATCTCCTGGTTCGAGTAAGACAGTTCTGAAATGTCGATAAGAATTTTCAGTGGGTCGTGTCCGATACTGTCGGTTTCAAAGTGGGAGAACATCTGCTTGAAGTCGTCTTCGTCCAGTATGCGGATGCGGGTAAATTTTTCCGCCTGTTCTTTCAGTTCCTGAACATGTCGAAGTAAATTATTAATAATTTTGAAGCCTTCCATTTCCAGTTGCTTGCGGCACACATCCAGCGAGGCAATAAGCTGGTACTGTGGCGATGTACTGGTGTGGATAGCGTAAACCTCTTTAAAGAAATCTTTATCAAAATCCGGGTCGTTAATGTGAATATAAGAGGCCTGCGAAAACGCAGAAACCACTTTGTGCGCTGAATGGGTTACATAATCAGCTCCGGCATTAATGGCTGAGTACTGCCTGAACTGTGGATGAAACAAAGAATAGGCAAACCAGGCTTCATCGATAAATACTTTAATGCCGAACTGGTGCGCATAGTCAACCACTTGTCGCAGGTCGGTAAGCAGACCATCGTACGTGCAGCCCGTAAGAACAATCAGCGTGGCATCCTGATTGTCGTCGATCATGACTTTGAGCTGGGCAAGAGAGGGGGGCGCAAAAATGCCGTATTTCGGGTCTAAAATACTGTCCAGATACAGCGGTAGTGCCCGCGCCTGCACAACACCATAGTGCACTGATTTGTGGCAGTTACGGTCAACAATCACCTTATCACCCTCGCGTAACAAGGTTTGCAGAATGATTTTGTTTGATGTGGACGAGCCGTTGGTTACAAAGTACGAGTGCTTCACTTCAAAGGTACTGGCAACCAGGTTCTGTGCCTTGCCGATAGCATTGGTACCGTCAGACAACGAACCAAGCGAATCGACGCTAACAGACAGATCGCTGATAAACATATTGCGACCAAAGTACTTGTAAAAGTCGTTGATGTAGCTGGAGCCTCTGAAACTTGCACCGCCGCTATGGCCCGGGGTATGCCATGAGTCGTTTGTTTCTACCGCATATTTTTTATAGGCTGTCCAAAAAGGGGTTTCACTGCGATCATCAAAGTCATTAACAATGTAAGCCAGCGTCGATTCAGGATCGGAGGCGAGATCCTGCAACGCAAAAAACGCCTCAATTCGATTAGAACGTTTAACGATGTCAAAACCAATGTCATCTTCACCGGTGACATATACCGGCAATTCGTGACGGATTGCCTTAATGGCGTCAATGACTGATTCATCGTGGGATAATGATTCCTCTGTTTCCCAGCTTAAGATAGCCGCCTGAATATCACCATCACTGTACAGTTCTGCAGTGGCCTCGTCAGATGAGGATGCTGTCACCAGCGCCAGCGTCAAGTCGTCCCTGTCCAGCGCATGCGTTACAGATTCTAAGTACTGTTTGGTGTTGGCAAGTCTGGTCGGGTTGTGATCAATTACCAGAACTTTTAAACAGGGGGCTAACGTCACGAATTTTCCTTTGTAGTTATTTCAGTGTCTGAGCTTATACCGCCACAGACGAAAACGGGTCAGATGATGTAGTCACGAAGACTAGCAATTATAAATGATGATTGAAATTGCTTCGTATAAGCTTATTGATCAGAAGAGGTGCAAAAGGGTCAGGCTGAAAATTCCGGGCCCGGTAACGGTTTCGACCAGTAATAACCTTGTCCCGCGTTGCACCCCAGTGCAATTAACTTGCTCAAAGTGGCTTCATCTTCAATACCTTCGGCTACGGTTTCCAGGCCCAGGCTAGCCGCCATGGTAATGATGGCTTTCACAATTTCCTCGTTGTCCGGATCGGTAGTCAACGCATTCACAAACGATCGGTCTATTTTGAGTTTTCTTGCGTTAAAGTGACGCAGGTATCCCAGATTAGAATAGCCGGTTCCGAAATCGTCAATAGCCACCGACACGCCGAGTCTATCGAGAGACTTCAACTGCGTCTGGATCTGATCTTTATCATCAAGAAGCTGAGATTCGGTCAGTTCCAGTTCGAGGGCATTTGCTGGCAGGTTCGCATGCTTAAGTGCGCTTTCCACCGTCTGCTGCAGCTTGCCGTCGGCAAACTGGACGACAGACAGATTCACCGCCACGCGCAGTTCTGGAAGCTTGCTTTTTCGTTGCTGGGCACAAAAGACACAGGCTTGTTCTATCACCCATTTGCCTAACTCGGTGATCACACCACTACTTTCCGCCAGAGGAATAAATTCGTCCGGGCTTATCATGCTCCCATCCGGTTGTGGCCAGCGCAGCAGGGCCTCCACGGCAACAGTTTTGCCGGTAGCTAAATTCACGATGGGCTGGTAGTACAACGCGAACTGGCGGCTCGCAACAGCCTGATGTAATTGCTGAAAAAGGGTAAATTTGTCTTCACTTCCCTGATCCATTTCAGCGACATAAAAATGATAAGTTTTCCGCCCCACTTTTTTGGCTTCATACATGGCAATGTCGGCTCTACGGCAAAGCTGTTTGAACTGGCTTCCATGTTGTGGCGCGACAGCAATACCTATCGAAGCGGAAATGACTATGCGGGTTTGCATAATAATGAATTCCGACGCGCACAACTCAATAATGGAGGTTGCCAGTAAATGAACATCACGGAATGAATCGTAAACTGGGGCTAGCAATAAAAACTCATCCCCACCAAAACGTATCAGGTGTTGATCGGGTCCTAGTTGTTGGCTTAAACGTTTGCTTAGTAATTCAAGCAGACGATCGCCGGCTTCGTGACCTAGGGCATCGTTCACCGGTTTGAAATTGTCCAGATCGATAAACAATACCGCAAGTTGCCGATTCTGTTGTGCACATTCGTCATGAAGCTGATTAAACAGCTTTTCACCGTAAAGTCGGTTTGGCAGGTCTGTCAGCACATCATGATGGGCCAGATGCTGAATTTGTGCCCGGCTGTGCTGCACTTTAATATTTTCGGTTTGTAAGGAATGCATCAGGGTTTTGATATCCCTGACCAGAATGTAAACGCTAAAACCGGTAACGATGAAAATAACCAGAATAAAAAGCAGATGTGTCCAGCTGAGAACCGGAATATTTGGGTCAACAATGCCATTTAGCGTAAGCCAGACAATGGCAATGCAAAGCGCAATGACAAACAGCAACACACTTATAAAAAGCCAGACTCCTCCCAGCAGTGCGGCAAAAATAAACATGCCTGGGTAGCCGAGTATGGCGAGGTCAAACATACCGGCGCCGGTTATTGCAAACGCGAACAGCATTGCAGACATCGATCCCAGCAGAGTATAGGCCGAAGCGGATGTTTTATGTTTAAAGGCCAGCAAAAGTGCCACGCCCAGACAGCAGAGGCCGGCAACAAAAAGATAAAACGTAATCCCTCTTGCTACCAGTAACGACGCAAGAAGTCCTATGGCGGTGGCAGAGCAAATTTGCATTAGCCGATAACGGCGGACTTCCTGCAAACCATCCATATTCAAGAGGTTTGGGGGAGCGGGTGGCGCAGATGATGTCGTGTTTGGCATTTCAGAGGCTCGTTATCATGCTTTTCCTACTCTACGTGCTTATTCGGAAAGAACCAATAACCTTATTAAAATTGCTGTGAGCGTACTGCTGTCGCACAGGCAGGTGTGTGATACACCCAACCTCCTCTTTAAGAGACATTCTTTAACATACTCGTTCAGTACATATCGTCGCGAGGATGATTCCCATGATGGCCAGTAATGCCGGAATCAGCCAATTTCCGGGCCATAGTACAGGCGTATTTAGTGATGTACTTTAATAGACTATTCCTGACGAATGTCGTCTTAGCCAATTTAAAGGAATTGAAATGGAACAGCTTAATATACAGGAAGTAAACAGTGTAAGTGGCGCGGCCGGCCCTGTAGGGGTAGTACTTGGCGCAGTTGGTGGTGGTATCTCAGGCGGAATAAGTGGCGGTTTCTCCGGTGCACTAAAGGGGATGGCGATAGGCGCAGTCAGTGGCTTTTTGGGGGGCTGGGCCGGCTCCTTGTGGAATGCAGGCTATAAAGCAGCCGCAGGGAGTATGGGGTCGCATTCGGTCTTGCTTTCAGTGATGGCCAGTCACAGTGACGAAGAATAACCTGAAGGGCTCGCATCCTGCGAGCCTTAATCGTAAGGTAAGTATTACCATGAGTGAGATACTGAAAAAGCACTGTTCTGTGTTCAGGGAATGGACACCTGAAGAGCAAGCCAGGTGGGCGCAAATGAAGCAGGGCGGACAATCCTGGTTCATCTTTTCACACGGCGTGTGCCGATGGGGATTGCTCTCCTTTTTGTGCTTCATGCTGATATCGCATCAATCGTTAACAATGCAGGCAAACAATCCGTTACTGCACATTTTAGTTACGGCTTTAGTGTGGCTGTGTATCAGTTGTATTTATGGGAGTCTTCTTTGGGCGGGAACCAGCCAGTCTTATTCTGATTATTGCAAAAAGCAAGAGAGTTCCAGTTGTGCGCGGGAGCGTGCTTAAAAGCCAATTATCCTCATGTACTTCGCATTACTCTGCGGTTTCCGGCAGGGCTGCAAGAAATCGTACAAGGTCGGTCTAATTAGCGGTGCACGAACAAACTGTCGCTGAAGTCACTTGTTCCCGTGTGAAATCGAGCACGCTGCAAAGCTCACTGCATTTCTTAACTTCAGCATGCGGAAAAGGCTTTTTCCCTTTAGCCGAGAACTACAGGGGCAATTTCGTACTTATATAGCACTATTTTTGGTATGGATTCGCATACCCTAGTATTGTCTTGGTTGTTTTCCTTTTTTTTGATTTGCCGTTTAATTGCATTCGTTCTCACCCAGTGAGCAAAAAAAATCTTAAATTTCAAGGATACTAACCATGTTGAAAATTGTTAAAACTTCTTTGATCGTTGCTGCTTCTACTCTGGCATTTTCTAATGCTGCACACGCGAACATCAACGACGCTCTGGCTAACATCTGTAACATCGTACAAGCGGATGACAAAGGCGAACTGCGTAAGAAAATGCGTAGTGTTGAGTCTGACTACCGTCTGAAACTGCACGATTATTACACTGGTATTTCTTGTGACGGACAAAGCCTTATCCGCGCGGCTATCAAAAGCAACGCAGTAGAAGTAGGCACGTTGCTGGTGAAGAAGATGCCAAGTCGTGACCTGACTGCTCCAGAAGCTGATGGCAAAACACTGCAGGCTTGGATTGCTGAGCAAGGTCTTCAGGACAGCCCAATCGCTGCAGAACTAAGCGGTCGCATCTAAGCAAAGACTGCAAAAATTCACGCCATGTGACATCGTTTCAACATGGTTGCGGAGCCTAACTCCGCATCGTAGCCCCGAAAGGGGCTACATTCTTTTCAGGCCCCCGGTAATCTGTTTTACTACCACCTCTTTGACGTATTCGTTCATATACGCTTTTTGTCCGCATTTCTTAAGTATCAGCTAAATTGCCGTTGGAATGATTTTCTCTTAAACAAAATAGCGCTATGAGAGTTTTCAGTGAAACGTCAGCGCACGACATGCTGCCATTTTTACGATTTATTCAGGAGCGGGTGAATAAGCGGTTAATCTACAAACTGAGAAAGCTGTTCGCTGGTGCTGTTAGATTGCGACTTGGCTTGTTTTGCATGCGAATTCACCTGCTCCATCTGTTGTTTTACTCTGTCGCTTAGCTCAGTAATATCCGCAACTGAGCGATCTGCCTGCTGGTATTGTGATTTTAGTGATTCGACGGCATGAGTGATATTTGTAAACTCAGAGATATTCTGTTCGAAATCCGCGATCATCTTTTCAAAGGTCGCGTTGGTCGAAGACAGCTTTTCACGCATTGCCTCTGATTCTTCAATAAGACGCGAGGACTCATTTTGTGTTTCATCCACCAGTTTATCCATATCACCCAAAAAGGTGTTAATTTGCTGCGTTGCATCCGCAACTTTTGCTGATAACGTCCGTACTTCATCAGCCACTACCGCAAAACCCCGGCCTGCTTCGCCAGCGCGCGCCGCCTCGATAGCGGCATTCAATGCCAGCAAATTGGTTTGATCGGCAAACCCAACCACCATCTTAAGAATATTTCTCACATTGCCCGCATTCTTCTGCAGGCCATCCACGGTGTGAGAAAACTGGGAGAGTAGTTTGCTGATGTTGTTGATCTGATTGTGAGACTGCGACAGCTCAGTATTGGCGTGATTCGCATTGGTCAGGTTGTATCGGTTATTTTCTGCAACCGATTCAGATGCCTCAACAATATGACCGATACTTTTGCTTATGCGCTGACTGGATGCCGACATCTGGTGACTCAGCGTCTTTTGCATATCGACATCCATAAACGTTGAGTCAACCAAGCTGGCAACTTCCTGGTTGGCCTGACTTGCCTGTTGTGCTTGATGGTAGATCTTGTTCATGAGTCCTGCGAGATTATCGACAAACAGGTTATACGCTTCTGAAAGCTCACGGAACTCATCGCGGGTAAAGGAAGGCAGGTGGGTACGAATGTCGCCCTGGGTATGATTAATATTATTGAGTGTACTTAGCAGCGATTTGACCGGACGCACAATCAGGTAGTGAAGATAAAAAATGGTGAAGCCAAAACACAAAATACTGCCTGTGAACAGCAAAATACTGGCGGTTTTCAGGCTTTGCTGCTCTGCCGAACTGCCACCCGAAAAGCTATACAAGAGATAAAAACTGGCTAGCTGAAACACAAATAAGAACGTAATGTTGCCAATTATTTTGCGGGTGAGCGTATAAAAAAATGTGCGCTCGATGGCGTTATACAATTTCCAGAACATGATTAACTGCATCTTATGTATTGGACAACCAGGGAATTCATACACGTCAAAGTCAGCGCATTTGTCCCTCATTGTGTGTACAAGAATCTGTCGAAGATAGCGGCCAAGACGAAAATTGTCGACTCAATTACCTGGCATCTTATTAATAATTAACTGTTTATTGATCTCCGTCATTAATTTTACTGAACTACACAGGGCAAGGCGCTGCAGAATGAATATCAGCAGCTTCCCGGCTTATGTGATGTGTGCGAATTATTCTGTATGTGGTGCGGGTGGGTTGCTATTCGTTGTAGCGGAGTAAGCAGTAAAAAAGCGATGAATGGTTTGCAACATAGCATGATCTTTTGCAAACCACGGATGCAGAGATAACACCATATCTGTATGGCTCATAGATTCTGGATAAAACACCGTTTCAACTGGTACATCATGTTGTTGCAGGGCTTGTTGATAAGAGGTGGCGTTTTTCATGGCTACCAGATCATCGCCTTTCGCATGGAGAAGCAGTGACGGTGGTTCATCGCCTCTGACATGCGTATTCGCTTTCATATCGGTAAAGTTTTCTTTCCCGAATGTTCTTACATACTGCGGATCTTCGGGGGTGAAGTTGTAAGGCCCCGCGAGACCGGCGAACGCCGAGATCACTGATGGCGTGAGCCCATGAGCTTGTAAGTAGTGGTTATCGATGGCTACCAGAGCGGCAGAGTGCGCACCTGCTGAATGCGCCGCCAGATAAAGCGGATACTTATCGCCTGTGATATTTTCAAATGTCCATGCGATAGCAGCGGTCACATCCTCTACAAATGTGGGATACGTTGCGTTGGGATATTTTGCGTAATCGGGAATGACTACGGTGTAGCCCTTGCGATAAAACGCATCAGCCGCGAAAGCATACTCTGATTTCTTTCCCGACGACCAACCGCCTCCGTAAATAAAAACCACGACCGGCGCTGGCCGGGGTTGTGCGTAGATATCCAGTTTTTGCCACGGTGCGTCTCCGAAAGCAATATCGCGCGTTATGGATGCGTCGGTGCTCAGCAATACTGCGCTGTTTATCCCCCACAACCCGATATCTGTCCGATAGGTGTATCCTGCCCACAGCAATAGGCAAAGCCCTGAGGCAATAATCCATACTTTTATCGTCAACGTATTATTCCAATAGCAGTTGTTATCATTCAATAGCGTTTTTGGTAACGCTGGGATCAGAGCGCAATTAGTGAAAATTCAGTTACTTTATGGAGACGGTTTGAGAACATTCGCAATATTAGCTGTAGTTACCACGTTACTTAGTGGCTGCCAGACCCCTGACTGGCGCACTGCCAGTCGTGAACCTGCTGGAATCGCTCCGGATCCTGCTACAACAAAAGACGCGGTTATTGAAGTGTATGCCGCAGATGCTTTCAGCTGGCGGGGATGGTTTGCAGTGCATACCTGGATCGCGGTAAAACCCGTAAATGCCAGCGAATACCGCGTGTTTGAGGTGGTGGGCTGGCGTGTAGACTCCGGATTACCCGCACTTCGGGAATACTCAACAGATACGCCAGACCGCTACTGGTATGGAGCCCGACCAGACAAGGTTCTGTCTGTCACCGGCGCCAAAGCGCAGCAATTGATTCCAAAAGTGACAGCGGCTATCGCACGTTACCCTTATGCGAATGACTACAAAGTATTTCCCGGACCAAACAGCAATACCTTCCCGGCCTGGGTTGGTCAGCAGGTTCCGGAACTTGAACTGGAACTGCCTTTCCGGGCGATAGGGAGCGGTTATATCAGTGACTGACTCCACGGCGAAAGGGGGACAGGAGCAAAGCACAGTAAACTGAGAGATACTCCCCTGATGGAACCTTATATCGCTTAGGTATTGCGGTATTGCGCGACGCTATCGACGCTACTTAGAGTCAGCTTTATAAGCATCCCAGTAGGGGGGCGAACCGAAATAGCCATCGGCAAAGTCCAGAAACGTCCTGACTTTACTTGCCAGAAGTTGCCTGTGTGCGTAAATCGCAAACAATCCCAAATCAGGCGGCGCTAGCTCCGGGAGAATTTCGACAAGCTCACCGTTGGCCAATGCTTCCCCACAAATAAATGTAGGTTGCAAGGCAATGCCTGCTCCCTGCACAGCCATCTGTGACAGCGTGTCTCCGTTATTGCATATGAAGTTGTTCTCGTCACTCTCACAAAGTGCGTTATGAGCGGATAAGCCAGCAGTGGGATCGAGGTAGCTGTAGCGCAAATACCGATGAGACTTCAGATCTTCCAGTGATGTAGGTGTGCCGTAACGACGCAAATAGGAGGGAGAAGCACATATACAAATTCGGACGGTGGCGAGCTTTTTAGCAATCAGTGATGAATCCTTTAATTGCCCCACGCGTAGCGCAATATCGAAGCCCTCTTCAATGATATCCACTTTCCGGTCGTTTAGCTGACAATCTATGGTCACACCCGCATTAGCCTGCTGAAAGTCATGAAACAGTGAACTCAGATGTTTAACGCCGAAGCTCACCGGAGCGCTTATTCTCAGGCGACCCTTGGCTTCTTGCTGAGATTCACCAGCTACGTTCTCCATATCTTCAATTTCATCAAGCACAAACAGTGCTCTGGTAAGATAGCGTTCACCCGCTTCTGTCATATGAACACGTCTTGTGGTGCGATTTAGCAATCTTACGCCAAGATGGTGTTCTAATTGGGATACGTATTTACTCACCAACTGCGGGGATAGCTCAAGCTGATCCGCGGCAGCAGTGAATGAGCCTGATTTTGCCACCGCACAAAATGTTCGCATAGCCAGTATACGGTCCATAGTATTATCAACGCAAAGTTTATAATAAAGCAATAATTGCTATCTTAATCTTCTTTTAGTGAAGGGGTAAAGTCATTGCCACTGAAAAGGCATTCCGCCAAATGAGGAGATACGTTATGAATCGTTTTACATCGCTGTTATTTGGAAGCAACACCACGCTGGGTTCTCTGGCATTACGAGTTCCGGTAGGGATCATTCTGGCCGCTCATGGCGCGCAAAAGCTGTTTGGCTGGTTCGGAGGCTACGGTCTGGAAGGAACCGGGCAATGGATGGAAAGCATAGGACTGGCACCAGGTTTTCTGATGGCTCTGCTGGCCGGCAGCGCGGAGTTTTTTGGTGGGCTTTTCCTGCTAATCGGACTGTTGACACGTCCGGCCGCACTGGTATCTGCATTCACCATGCTGGTTGCCATTTTTAGTGTGCATATCGACAATGGCCTTTTTATGGCAAATAACGGCTATGAATTTGGCCTGGCTCTGTTTGCCGCTACCCTGGCACTGACTTTTCAAGGGGCAGGCCGGATATCAGTAGACAATATCATTGCAGAAAAGCTAAGCACCAATCGCTGAGAGCGTTACCTGACAGGATAAAAAGCGCTTGAGTAGGGAAGGTCAGTATACCGGGCTTGGAATAAGTCCGGTGTATTGGCCACTGAATAGGAACTCGGAGTTAACTGTAATCTCGAGGCCAGCTCGACTGCGTAGCTCAGGTTGCAGGGTAATTGCCAATAGCCAGGCTTCCGGGTTATCTGACCCCTAGTAATTTCTATCCGAAACTTCAGGTTATTGTCGCCATTAAAGTCAATGCATGGTCTGAAGCTCGCGAAGTCGTCAGGCAGCCGAAAGCTGTCGCAGCGCATCAGGTATATCTGGTCTTAAACCCAAAGGGGTAGAAGCCTGAACGGTAAACAGGATGCACGGGCTCTTAACGCAGGGATATAAGTTGTAACGCAATTTTCGCTGTCGCCTGTCAGTATTTTTACCGGGCGCATTACTGTTGAGGAGTATGGCGATGACACAAGACACTGCAGCCAGGGTGATGTTCGTCTCTCATGGCGGAGGACCACTTCCTCTGCTGGGAGACCCAGAGCATCAGGAGATGGTAGATGCTATTCAGGATATGAGACGTTTTCGTGGAAAGCCGCGCGGCGTCGTGGTTATCAGCGCACATTGGGAAGCTACACCTGTTGCGGTAACAGCATCGGCTGCACCTTCGCTACTTTACGATTATTCAGGTTTCAGTGAGCAGGCCTATCACATTGAATATCCCTGTCCGGGAAGTCCTGAGCTGGCCGAAGACATCGTCAGCGTGCTGTCTCAAAGAGGAATTGCTGTGACTACAGATGCGGAACGTGGATTAGATCATGGTGTGTTCGTGCCAATGAAACTGTTGTTTCCTGAGGCGTCGGTTCCTTGTGTGCAGGTATCATTGTCAGCATCGCTGGATCCGGCCGAACACATCCTTATAGGGCAGGCATTACAACCACTGCTAGCCAGTAACGTGTTGATCCTGGGATCAGGTTTCACGTTCCATAACATGTCTGCTTTTTTTCAGTCTGGAGCCAGTCACACGCGTGAGCACAAGGCGCAGGTGTTTTTAGACTGGCTTTTGCAAGTCAGTGAAAACGCGGCTCTGAATCAGTCGCAACGGGAGAAACAACTTATTGACTGGGAAGCGTCTCCGGAGTCCCGCTACAATCACCCAAGAGAAGAGCATTTGTTACCTTATCTGGTGTGTGCCGCGGCAGCGGGTAAGCCAGTCACACATCAGTGGCGACATGCTATACTTGGTATTCCTTGCGCCAACGTGGCATGGCGATGATCATTAATATAACGTAATAATTGCTATATATGAAAAAGGGATCTTTTCGCTAAGGCCACTGTTAGCTTGATGTGCGGTTTTGTTGGAAAGTGTTTCATCGGATCTAAGCGTCAAACGAACAGATCGACCTGACAAATTGTATCTAAACGTGTAATATAAAATCTCACTCTATATACTTTTGTCTATGAGACAAAGAGGCTTTACATGTTATTTGACCCACGCAATCCCAATCAGTTGGTCAATGTCAGAAATGTATTGATCCCTGATGTATTTCAAATTTCAGTTAATGGAACTGAATATTACGTTCACATCAGTCCTTATGTCTGGCTGCGTCCGTGGGAAGGCAAAGAGCACACCGGGTTTTCGATTGGTCTAGCTGCAGGCTGTCCTAACGCGTGTCGTGCATTCGGGACCCTCAGTAAAGGGTATCTGGACTGTTCGCTGGAAGATGTGGTAACCGCCGCTAAAGATCGTATTCGTGCATTGGGCAGCAGTTATTTTACGTCGAAAAGTGCTGGCGTAACGTCGTTAACGCAGTATGCAGATCGAGGCTTTACAGTGATCGATGAAGCCGACTCGCATCGCAAAGCGTATGACAAAGGATATCGTTTTGTCGCGCATATTTATCAATTGCGGGGAGGCGGAATGCGTCGTCATATATGCGACTGGTATTTTTATGGTCGTCCTCAGACAGATACATTATTGTCGAGATTACGCCAGGATGAGACGCTTCACCCTGATGCTATGCACTACGAAGTTAATGAATTGCTCAAAGAGTTGCCTGTCAGTGCCTGAAAGGCGGCATTAATTTTTGTGATGCACACCGTGCACTCACTACCCACGGTTTTTTCTGTTTCATTTCTCTTCTATAAACGTTCCTTCTCGCACTGAAATAGCGTGTCCAGTGGTATCACCGCATACTTCGTGCAGGAGTTTTCGGAATTTTACGAGCCGCAACAGCGATATAATTACCTGATCGATCAGTGTGAGATTCATCTTGTATGAAGTCTGCACTACGATTAGTGGCAGGCAGCCACATTCCCTGTTTATTGCCTTGGTTGGTAAAAAACAGGGTAGTTAAACTAATGTCTGGTTGTAACCGTAAAAGGATAAAGGTATTTTTAGACTCTTGGTTTTCTTACGAGGTTCGAGATGGTTGATCACAAACCGGTTGTTCTGCGAACTTACTCAAAGGCGCAGCTTAAAAATGCAGAGGTATTGACGGGAATTTCTCCCAATGCCATGCGCAGAGTTTTTGGCGGTTGGATCCTATTTGCAGCGGTGGTAGGCGGAATTGTGGCTGTCGCACCGGATCTCAGTCTACAGTTTATCGTCATGACAATGCTGGTGCTTGTTGCTTTCACCATTGCGATGTTTGCTCAGAGCCGCATTGCTGAAGGTTGGCCAGCAATTATTGCTGATGAAGGTTATGTAGGAGTAGTAAGGGATCCTCAAGCCAGAGAGTTCATTTGTGTGCCAGTTGATATCATAAAAAATGTTGAACCCACATTAATCAAGCCAAACAAAAAAGCAGTCGCCATTTTGTTACACACGTCAGCGCTGACTGAATCGGATGTAAAAATTCTTAATCAGGCAGTGTGGCCTCGTGATGATAAGTTACTGGGGCTTGCACACTTTAAATCCAGAGAGGAAGCGTGTGAGCGTGTTCTGGAGTGTGTAAACCCGAAGCGCAAGGCTCCCCCGATAAATCAGCGCACTGCAAAGTCTGCCTGATATGCATTGACGCCCCTTCAAGTGGCTTCGCAAACAGCTGGGTAGCTTTTTACGCCCAATTGCAACCTCATACTGGCTGACTGCATTCAACGGGCAGTCAGTGGATACCTGCCAAGTACTCTCCCATAACAGAACTGAAAAAATATCAGCGTTTTCGGTATGTGATGAAACGTCTCTGCCGGTGTATATAACAAAAAGCACGTAAAATTTTCCTTATATGAAAAACAAATTGCGCATTTTTCTTTCAGTTTGATAGTCTTTTAATGTATTTCTCCGCCTAAAGTCAGTATCTGGACACTTTGCTGTTATGGCGCGGGATGTGCTTATAAGTAAGTACAAGGGGTTTGTTTCCTTGAGTGGATAATTGTGGGCACGGTACCAGACCGTGATTTTGTGAGTGCGGAAGAACCGCACGCTACGTGCGAGGGACGCCGCCAGGAGACAAGGGTATGTCAGGAAATAATAGACTCTCTGTACTTGTAGTAGAAGATAATCCAGTAGTAGCCAGCCGGCTTACCAGCTTTTTAGGTGGGTTAGGTTGGACCGTTGACTTTGCAGCCAGTGGCCAGCGAGCGATGCATTTCGGCCGCGCCCAGCGATACGATGTTGTGCTTTTGGATGCTCAACTTCCGGATATGCAAGGCGAAGAGTTGTGTAAAGTGCTCAAACACGAGCAAAAATGTTGTCAATCTGTGGTTTTGATGAATGCACAGTTGGCAAATGGAAGCCGGCCTCTTGAAGTCGCGCCGGACATCGACGATGTGGTGACAGACCCGAGTAATTACAAAGATGTTGTGGCACGGTGTCAGGCTGTTGCGCGCAAGCAGGCGATGGCGATTACCGCATAAATTTTTGCTAACAGAGTTGGGCCAATGAAGTAAGAACTGCTGAAAATGGTTAACAAAACATAGTTGATTATAGTTTTTCAGGAGTTTTTATGGGCCCGGATCCTTCATTGATGCAACCCATTCCCGGGGTTAGTCAGATAGTTTTCTTAAAGAATATTGTAACCAATCCCAACATTCTGGTTGGAGATTACACATACCTCGATGATCCCGACGGCACGCGGTGTTTTGAGAAAAACGTGCTATACCATTTCGATTTTATTGGCGACAAGCTACTTATCGGTAAATTTTGCGCTATAGCCAACAACGTCACTTTTATCATGAACGGTGGTAACCACGCTACACACGGCTTGTCATGTTTCCCATTCTTTATCTTCGGACAAGAGTGGGAAGACACGGCATCGATTACAACAACGAACGTCAATCGCGGTGATACTCACATTGGTAATGATGTGTGGATAGGCACCGGCGCCGTGATTATGCCTGGTGTTTCTATTGGAGATGGCGCCATTATTGGAAGCCACAGTGTAGTGACAAAAGATGTGCCTGATTACAGCGTAGTCGGAGGCAATCCGGCCACTTTAAGCCGGTATCGCTTTGACAGTGAAACCATAGCTCGCCTAAAGTCCCTGGCCTGGTGGGATAAAGATATCTCAGTGCTTACCTCAGCACTTCCGGCAATAGTAACAGGCGACGTAAATCAGGCGGAAGCGATACTAAAACCTCAGCAGGAGAAAGCGAATAACCGGACCTGACAAAGCGCAAGTAGCCAGGCTGTTAAGACAGGGGCGCGTTACTGTGCAATGCCAGGCGTGCAGAAAATACCGTTAACGGTATTCCGCTTAGTCGGAGCTTTGGACATAACAGTTGCATAAGCACGACATGAAATCAGCATAGGGCTGCACATGCTGGTTTCCTTATTTTTCAGTTTGCCGTTCAGATGAAGAAGTGATGTGTTCAGTCAGTGCCAGGCGGGTATATAGCGGAAAATGGTCTGAACCAAACCCTTCCAGCCTCTCAATATGAATTAATGTAAAATCATCACTATGAAACACGTGATCCAGCGGCCAACGAATAAGTGGATATTTCGCATGGAACGTATTGAAAAAACCACGACCAATTCTGGGATCAAGTGCGTGGCTCAAATGACGGAATTTACGTGTGGTGGGTGACCATGCTACGTCATTGAGGTCACCTGCGATAATGGTAGGCTGGTCGCATTTGACGACCTCTTTGCCAATAATGGCAAGCTCCGCATCCCGCGGACCTGCTGTTTCATTCTCTGTAGGGCTGGGCGGCTTCGGGTGAAGAAAGTACACAGTTATCGGAATGTCATCCAGTAACACGTCAACCTGTATTGACGGAACGCCATCCTCCACCACAAAGCGCAACTGTTGTTTAGCGAAGGGCAGCCGACTGTAAAGGTGCATACCATAAAGGTTTTCCAGCGGACAGGAAACCCGGTGAGGGTATGCATCGTGCAGGTCGGTAAGTGCGTCTTCCCACCACTGGTTAGTCTCCAGTGTGACCAACATATCCGGCTGATACTTGTTTACCAGATCAATCAGTCCCTGACTGTTTTTGTTATGCATATATACATTGCTTGTCATCAGGCTGATTGAGTGCTCAGGTTGCTTTTTTGAGTGAGCGACTTCCGTTTTCCATAGTGGGGTGTAAGGTAATATCCAGTGCAGCTGATAAAGGCCTGCAACAGCGAGCGCAGTTATACACAAAATGGAAATCGTGGAATATGGTAGCGGGAAAAACAACCAGCAAAGAAGTAAAACAGCGATACAGGTGAGCTGCTGGGTGCGTGGAAACTCCCATACCCGAATTAACCAGTGTTTGCCGGGAATGTGGGGCGCGAGCGTCGTTAATACGAACAGGGCGCTTAAACCAATCAATGTTTCAAACATTATACCTTCCTTAGAGACTACAACTGATACGATCGGAAAACCGATAATGAGAATCGGTCATACAATAATCGTTCCGGGTTCGATAACACGCCATCGAAAAAAGTAAAAAATTCTGATTTGCCAGTAAAGGTTGCACAAGGTTAACGCTTAGCAGCCTCTGATTTGTTCTTATCCTATTGATAAATATATGTTTTTATTTCTTGGCAAGCTATTCGCAGCAGTAATGACAGTTTCACAAAAGGAGAAGCTATTATGAAACGTTCAATACTTTCACTACTGATTGCAGGTGCACTTTCTACTTCAGCATTTGCTGGAGACATGAAGTCTGATAATTCGTGGGAAAAAGGTGCGAAAGACGCATGGATTGACGGAAAAGCTGAGGCAACATTGTTGTTTAATGGCAACCTTGACTCATTTGATATTAATACCGACGTAAAAAATGGTGAGGTAATTCTTACCGGAAGCGTTGATAACTCGGTAGACAAGAAGCTTGCTGAAGAGCTGGTAGCTAACATTGATGGTGTGTCATCGGTAGACAATCAACTAACGATTACCGGTGATCGTGATTACAGTAAAGAGCTTACCGCAGCCGCTGAGGATGCAGAGGGCGAAATTGACGAGATGGCGGACTCTGCTCAGGAAGAAACAGAAGATGGCATGAGTGCATTGACTGATGCGAAGATTGCAACGGTCGTGAAAACACGTCTTCTTATGGATTCTGATATTTCCGGCTTCGACATTGATGTTGATGTGGAAAACGGAAATGTGACACTCACGGGTAATGTCGATTCTGATGCTGAGCGTCAGTTGGCAGTAGAAATCGCCAAAAACGCGTCAGATGTTACGGATGTTAAGGACAATCTGACCGTGGTAACAAAAACGGCGATGAAGAATTAATCGCATAGTTGATGAGTAAAAAGGCGCCGCAGGCGCCTTTTTTATTACCTGTCGAATCTCCATTCTTTATTTTCAGCACACGGTCTTTTCATTTTCTGCAATGTACCGGGAGTAAAGATTACGCGTATGTAATATTTACTTTTAGGCCGGTAAACCTGACCATTCGTTTATGTTGTTTGTGCCTTTGTACTTTACCTATATCGTCTTAACCATTGGTATTACGCGGACTTGTGAAATTTTCCAGACCTGGTCTGTTTCTTGAATTACCTTTAACTTAGTTTGTGTATCCCGAAAAGATGCATATTTAGTACATAGCAAGGAAAATTCACTATGAAGCTCCTAAAACCAAAATTTCCACCTAAACCTGAAAATCGCTTTCAGGAGTTCCTTTGCAGTCAGCCAGTGTTCAATTGGTTTGATAAATATGAGAAAAATGGAAGAAAGACGGTAGGGGATATCTCTGCGGAGATTGATTCGCAGGAAAACTGGATCGCAAAAAGTACAAGCTAGCCATGTCATCGATCGGGCAGTTTCTACTTATAATAATGTAGATATTGCCCGACCCTCACTCTCTGTCTGTTAAAATATCCTCTTAATTTAAAATTATCTATAAATATCAATATTTTATGCATGTCATTTCGCTTGGTTAACTGGTACGCCGCCTGCATATAGTAATTACAGGTAACAACTTTAAGGTGATAGCCATGCAACTCATTAAATCTGCAACTGTTGTCGCGCTGGTTACCGTGATATTACTAGCAACCAGCCACTCTGATTCATTACTTGGTTTTATTTCTACAGCACAGGCGTCTTCCGTTGAAAACAGCCGCACTGATGTCATTATGAAGATGGAACGGTTGGTTGAAGAAACCGATTTTAATTTAGCAGACCGAGATCAATTTTTACGCAAGCAGCGTATTGAGCATTATCTTGAACAAGCCAGACGTTTTGACGCTCACGAGTGGTACTTCAACCGCGATGATGCGTTAGCACGAGCAAGTAATATTCTGAGCCATCACGAAAGGATGCAAAGCAGTACGTATGCAAGTCTTTAAGCAATATTTGCTTGTAATCGCGGTAGGGCTGCTAAGTGCCTGTACCAGCGTACCCGACAAGGATGTAGTCACTGACTCGAACGTTGAGGAGAGTCAGTCCGATAAAAATGGTGACGTTGCCAGGCTCAGTGCAGGCGAATCTGTCACCATAGAAACCAGCCAGGGGCAGCTCGATGTTGAGCCAACAGTGGTGGCCATTACCGACGCGCAAGCTCAGGCAGACGGCAAGTCGGTAGTAGATAGCGTCTATTACCACGACCCTTGGGAAGGCATGAATCGGGCTATATTTTCCTTCAACCATTACCTTTACAGTTATGTCCTCATTCCTGCAGCAGAGGGCTATCAGTTTGTTGTTCCGGCAGTAGCGAGAGACAAAATAGGCAACGCTTTCGACAACATCAGGGAGCCATTAAATCTGCTGAATAATGTGTTTGCCGGTGAAATTGATGAAGCTGGAGTGAATCTCGGACGCTTTGTTATTAATTCCACAATAGGCTTGTTCGGTCTTTTTGACCCCGCCGATGCCTGGTTCGATGTTAAAGCGCAAAAGCAAACCATTGCCGACACCTTGTCAAAGCATGAAATCAGAGCTGGCCCTTATCTCGTGTTGCCCGTGTTAGGTTCCAGCGATACCCGTGGCGCGTTTTCTACCGTCACTGAAGGGTTCATTCACCCGATTAACCAGTTAGTTGACCCTCCCGAATCTTATCAGCTCAGAATTTTTGACGGATTTGACGATTTTTCCTCGCAATCTGAAACTTATCAGACGCTCTACGAAAACGCAGAAGATCCATACATTTATTTCAGAAATCAATATATACAGGGACAGCGTCGTGATGAAGTCTTCGAAAACGACAACAACGAACAGGATGACTAGTGGAATCGCTAGGGGTATTGTCGCTGCACGCTGGGCGATTATTGCAGGCTTTATTGCAATTATCGCAGTTGCTGGCTACTACATTACCCAGTTCAGAATTGACGCTTCAGCCGACACGTTATTAGTAAAAGACAATAAACTGTATATTCGCACGCAAGTTGCGAATGAGGTGTTCTCTCCGGATGAATTTATTCTGCTGGCCTATCAGCCTAAGGAACACCCGCTTTTTAGCGATACCACCTTTAAAGACATCAATGATCTGTCTGAGGATATTCGTAAACTTGAGCGGGTGAAAGCGGTTACCTCCATTCTTACTGTGCCACTGGTCGATAATGCATCAGCGCTAACGGGCGGTACCGAAGTCAGCTCACTGACCTGGCAACAGCAGCGGTATTCCCCGGAGACTATGAAAACACTCGTTTCCGGTCATCCAATATTTACTGATCTGTTGATAAACCGGGAAGAAACCGCGACGGCGATACAAATTGTGTTTCAGGATAATCCTGAGCTTAGGGAAATTGAAAAAGAAATCACCGCTATCCAGTCGACGTTACTGGATGGCGAGCTAACTGAAAAGCAACAAGCGCGTATTGAGACGCTTAAGGCGAAAGCCGATCCGATACGTCAGGCACTAACCGCCAAACGCAAGCAGGAAATCCAGCAAATAGAGGATATCACGCAACAGGTAAGTGAACGCGCAGATACTTACCTTGGCGGTTCTTACGTGGTTGGCCAGCACCTTATCGATATCATCAAGTCAGATTTACAAATTTTTGGCACCGCCATCGGTATTGTAATCGCAGTATTGCTGGCACTGCTGTACCGGTCATGGAAATGGGTGTTTTTCCCGCTACTGGCTTGCAGTGTCAGCGTAATCATTACAATGGGCTTGTTCGGAATGCTGGATATGCGAACTACAGTCATCTCGGCGAATTTTATCGCGTTACAGCTCATTCTGACACTGGCGGTCATGATACACCTCATCGGTAGCTACCGGGAGATCGCCAGAAGCCACCCTGAGTACGCTCAGAAAGAGCGTGTAACCGATACCCTTATCGACAAGTTGTCTCCTTGCTTTTATGCCACGCTGACTACGTCGGTTGGATTTGGCTCTCTGATTTTCAGCGGGCTGCAACCGGTTGTTGATTTTGGCTGGATGATGTTGGTTTCGATGCTCGTGACAATGTCGGTAAGTTTGTTGCTTTTTCCCGCGTTACTGTGTCTGGTTCCGAAAACTGAGGAGACGCGTGAATATGGGTTTTTACAATCGCTGTTAGAACGGCTTCGCACCGCAACATTAAGTGCGCCAAAACGAGTAGGTGCATGTTGTCTGATTGTTTTTTTGGCATGCGCCGCCGGTATTGTAAGGCTGGATGTTGAAAACTCATTTATTGATTATTTCGACACCGACACGCAGGTTCATCAGGAGCTGGCCTTCATTGACCAGCAATTTGGCGGATCTACGCCGTTGGATATCATTCTATTGATACCTGACAATGTACAGAATGAAGAGCTGATTTTAACCGCAGATATGGTAAATCAACTTCAGTTAGTCCAAAAAGCCGTTGAAGCCTTTGAAGCAACCGGGAGCGTGACATCTATTGCGAACTTTACGCAACTTGCCAAAGAGCTGAACAATGACAAGCCTCTCACAGAATACGAACTAACGTCTATTTATCATTTGCTGGACAAGCAAGTGGTGAATCAACTGGTTGGCGCGTATTTTTCTGGCGAGAACGAGCAGCTTCGTATTTCTGTGCGTATTCAGGACACCACTGAAGGCTTAGACCGTGAAACCTTTGTGTCACAATTAAAGCAGGATTTGAATACGGTAGGAGTCAGTGAGCAAGAGTACTCCCTGACGAATTTGTTTATTTTATACCAGGATATTTTAAGCCGCTTATTTGATTCGCAGGTAAAAACATTAGGCATTGTTTACATTGTCCTGGGGCTGGTGCTTCTCGCAATATTTCGTTCTTTTAAAGTCGCGTTGATTGCGCTGGTGCCGAATGTGCTTACAACACTTGGGATCCTGGGAATAATTGGTTGGCTGGGAATTCCGCTGGATATTATGACAATCACTATTGCCGCGATTGCGATGGGAATTGCGGTAGATGACACTATCCACTTTCTGCATGCGTGGCTTGAGGGAGCAGAGAAAGACACGAGTAGTTCAGAAGCGCAGTCAGCCTCGAAGCATGCTTTTGGTCATACCGGGCTGGCAATACTGTTTACTACAACAATCATTGCTGCCGGCTTTTCGCTGTTTGGCTTCTCAGACTTCTTACCCAGCGTGTATTTTGGATTGCTTACCGCTACGGCGATGCTGATGGCCCTAATCACCGATACCACGTTGCTTCCGGCTCTGCTTACGCTGTTTGTCACGAAAAGACGCTCTCAGGGCAGCCCGGCATAAAATGCAGATTAGATAGACAAACTCTTATAAACAAAAAAGCCTGCTATTTCGCAGGCTTTTTTGTTTACCCATTGAGCATGTTAACTCTACATAAACGGCTTATTGCGATTTCATGCAAGCAAAATGTACGGCTATCCCATGCGTTCTGCGGCCGGGCTAATGCTTTACATGCAGGTTGGTACAGAAAGGCAGGTATATGGGGCGGTATTGAAAAGTGTTTTTTCTTAACGCTACGTTGTTGTTTACCACGCTCTCAGGCTAACGGCTGATGGTTAAAAACAGGTGGCGGGGCGTCGTTATTGTCTCGGCTCTGGTGCCGTTTTGCTGAGATTAGTATTGCTTTGGCGTGTAGCTTTTGAGGCGCAGTGAGAAGAAAAACCGTGACTGCCAATCGATAGTGCGACAGCAGAGAGAAGGAGAGGGGGAAGCCTGCCGGCGAGAGATTGCAACACTATATGGTTTCAACATAAAAAAGCCAGGCAATAAGCCTGGCTCTCCGGGAACACACATCAGGGTTTAGCAGTCGTCGTCTTCTGCGTCCACACCTTCTTTAACATCCTCACAGGCGTCTTCAACGGCGTTGCCGGCGTCTGTTACTACTTCATCAAGCTCTTCGCCAGCGTCTTCTGCCTCTCCGTCACCACATGCTGCAAGTGACAATGCGAAGCCCGCTACTAATAGTGTTTTCAAAAATGCTTTGTAAGTCATCATATCCTTCTCCTTTTTCCTTTATGTTCCGTTATACCTTCGGTGATTTACCGCGTAATGCATTAGCAATTAGCGAGATCACCAACAGTGCTACAAATACGAAGAACAGGAATTGAGCAATGCCTGTCGCGGCACCGGCAATTCCACCGAAACCAAAAACAGCTGCAATAATGGCAATGATAAAAAATGTAATAGCCCAACCTAACATAAGATATTCCTCTTATCGCTTCCTTAAATGTCACATAACATAATGCGCAATTCGTGCCACTTATTAACCTGTTGATAATTAATGTTTTTTTAAGTTTTGGTTTTGAGTGTGTCATAATTTCTCATCACTATTACAGTACTCCATGCACTTTTTACAGGCTTGGTGCGAACGTGGCCAAAATGGATTTGGCATGAGAATCCGTCGGATTTTGGTAGACTGTAACTTTGAACAAGACAAAGCAGGATAACCATGGCTAACACGCATTCAGCATTTATCGGATTAATGCAGCGCGCCAGAAACGTAAAGCGCTGGCCTTTGATGGCACAATTTCAGGAAGAAATGTTATCTACGCACGTCTATGAAGCGTCAGTGGTGGCCCACATGCTCGGTGCTATTGCCGCAGACGTCTACGAAGAAGATGTTCAGCCGGACCGCGTCGCGGCGATGGCAATTTTTCATGAGGGAAGCGAAATCGCCGGGATGAGTGATATTCCGAGTCCGGTTAAATATCACGATCCTGAAACTACATCCGCGATCAAAAAGCTGGAACGACGATTTGAGGCGATGCTCATTCAGACAGTGCCAGAGCCTCTCCAGGCAAGATACCGGCCGCTGATAGAGCAAGATAAAGACGATATTCATGTAAAGCTGGCTAAAGCCGCTGATGTATTGTGTGCGTACCTCAAGTGCGATTATGAGCTATCGAAGTCTAACTCGGAATTCTCTAATGCGATGCAGGAAATGGAAGTGCAACTGGCTCGTTATCGTGAAATGTTGCCTTGCGTAGATTATTTCTGCAAAGTCTTTCTTGAAGACGCAAAAGGGACTCTGGATGAACAAACACGCGATCTTGACTGGGTAGAGCGGGCAAACACAATGCATCTCGATAATCCAGAAACCTGACCGGAGAGCCAATGCCGTTGGGGAAGCCTGGCGGTTAATGGTAACGTCGTGTATTCAAAGGATGTGCATGCAAAGCGGGCTGGATCAGCCCTTCTCTTATCAGTATATCAATTTGAAACGGCATGTTACCTGAGCACATCAACCGTATCGTTGTGATGGTGAGAACCTTGCTGTAACCCTACGCTGTTGTGAGCCCCGAGAACCCTGCGCCCTGTGAACGAGAAAAACCGTCCAGCAACATGATGCACGCCTCAGGCCAGACGCGGCGCCGAAGCGTTGTATAATGAAAGCATTTCATCATGACACTGCTGTGTTCGGGTTCGAACTAATCGAAGCGAAGAGGCATTTTCAGGCGTATGGTCCTCGTTAAGTGCCTCGTCGATGGTATGCAAAATGGTTTCTTCCACATCAATTAACTGCTTTACATAAGTACAGTCTTTATCACTTGAGATAGCACCAAGCAGTTTTGTGTAGATATTTTGAAAGTCGATGCAGGTACTGTTAGCGTCTTCAATCTTTTCTGCTTTCAAATCCGATAATGGCGCTAATGTTCTTACTGCTCGTTGCTTTTCTTCCCACATTCTTCTGAACATGGCCTGGCAGTTCGGTGCGGCGACTTTTTCAATTGCTGTTGCATAAAAATGAATGCCGCTATTCAGCTTTTTCACTATGTCCGTGATTTTCCCCACGGGAGACAGAGAATGCATTGTTGCCCCCTTGAATGCTAAGGTCGTGTTCGTAAATCGCCGGAAGAATTCATATGGTTTAAATCAGATATCCGGTTTGGAAAAGTAACTTCGGGTGTACAAAGATTAACGTTCATGGCTCTACCCAAACTTATGAATTACAGTGATAGTCACTTACTACATTTGAGCCATTCGACATAAGATTACTGCTTTTCTTCAGGCCGTTCTTCGAGAATCTGTTCAACAGAAAGTGCGTTATCACCAATTGCCTGTTGGCTATCGGCCATACGGATAACCACGGAATAAAACACATCCTTACTTGACACTTCCTCAACTTCAATTTCGCCGTCAGTACCATAAAAAGGTTGTGCAACCTCCTGACAACCTGACATCGTACATTGCTGTTCCGGCGGGAAAACACCTCCCTTGGTGCCTTCGTTTTTGATCACCTTTTTGCTTACCGCAGATTTTCTTTCAATATCGGTTTTAACCACAGCGAGCCAGCCGTAGCCCTGTTGTTTTGCCAGCTCCGCACCTCGTAGCACGGTATATTGCTGAACCAAATCTGCTGGGGTTGCTTCAGACGCCTTAAACATGACGCGGTACTCGTTTTCCGAAAGCTGCGTGCTTGAAAATCCGTAACCTTTAGTACTTTTCGCTGCCTGATATGGCGTTGGTGCCAGCGTTGATGTGGTTGAGCATGCGCTCAGAATTGACAGCGCTGAGATAACAACGCTTGCACAGAGAGTACGGGATAACACTGACATATTTGCTTCCTAGCCTAAAACGTTAAATGCAACGGTTCTTATAAAAGTCACAATTGCCTGACGCCGCCTGGACGGCGGATTATCTGAAGTTGCCCCCTTGTACGCGCCAAAACCGAAAAAGGTCAACAGCGACGTTGGCTTTGCCAGCAAAAGTCTGGCATCAATTTTTGCCCGTTCCGTGGCGTAGTCTGTGCGCCTCTGTGCAACATGATATTGCCGTTGAGCGTAGCTGACAGATTGTCTCTCTTTTTCAAGAAACGGATTTTTCATGATGAGCTCCTGCCACTTTCTGATCCATCGGGAACCTGTCCTCGCAGTGCATGAAATGCTGGCATCAACGAAATGTGCTTGTAGGCATCTTTAGCGACAGCAAACGCAACGATTGCCATCACGGCATTGATCGCCAGCAGGATGCCGCAGTTGATCAGATAATGAACACCGGAATGATGTAAGGTAATGGCTAAAGCACCGTTGAAAATAAGCCAGCAAAAGCAGGCAAATACCGCTGCTGCACCCGCGGCAAATCCAGTAACGATAACCGACTTCTTAACCAACTGACTTTCTGCGGCCACAACGTCTGCCAGACTGAGTAATTCCGCATGTTTCTGTGCATAGGCATCTTTGAACGCCTGAAGGGTCTCGTTGAGTGTGGTGTCATCTTGCAGCGATTTTTCCTGCATACACGCGTCTGCCCGGCCAGTCTGGCTGGTCGGGCAGTACAGATTTTCGGTTTCAGGCGAAAATTGCGCCTGCTGAAAATCGGGCGTATACGTCTGCATAATTACTTCTTACGCAGAATCGACGTCAGAAACATACCCGCGGCGAATGCGATACCCGCAGCGGCCAGTGGATTCTCCACTGCATATTTTCGGACAGAAGATGCTTGCCATTTCTGCTTTGCTAAGCGCTGACGCGCAGCCATGTTTTCTTTCGACGTGGCCGCTGTATCACGAAGGTTTTGTTCAGCAACTCCTGCTGAACCAGCAAGCTTATCGACAGAGGCGTGCAGCGTCTCCTGGACCTTGTCGGTTACGGGATGCGTTGACTCACCGACACCATTAGACTTCACTTTCGTTGTACCTGTTACAGATTGCGGTTGTGTCGCCATGATTTATCTCCTTGGTTTGTGAATGCATTATGAATCTTGCAAACCGTGTACCATGGAGTAAGTGTCTGAATTGGTGGCAATTCCGGATGGGAGAAAATAAATTTGTCGCTATTCTCGTAATTCTTGCAGTGCTTGGATGTAATAATTTCGTAAACCGGCCAGTTGTGATTACTGCTAACTGACTAAGACGTGGGGGAGCGGTTTTGACAGTATCAGAGCGTGTCAAACAGGGCGATAAGATCTTCTTTGGATACCGGTTTTAACAGCGACCCATCAATCCCCAGCTCTTTCATTCGTTCAGGTTCGGGTTCATTACCGCTGACGACAAACATTTTAGCCTCGATCTGCAACTGATGAATATCGTTGGCTAAATCGTACCCGTGGTAGTCAGGCAAAGATAAATCCATAAGAATGACATCAAATACATTTTTTCTGAGCGTGTGAAGGGCTTGCTTTCCGGAGTGCGCGATGTAGACATCATGGCCCTGATGCGCAATAAGTAACTGAATGAGCTCAGCTGCATCATGGTCATCTTCAATAACCAGCACCTTTTTACTCTTACCCTCTGGTAAATGGTGACTTTGTGCCCGCTCTTTCTCTAGTGCTTCTGACGGGGCAGGCCCCTCCGTTCGAATCAAATAGCGGTCGAGCACGCGGGTTAACTCAAAGCGGTCTATGGGCTTGCCAATAACGCCATCGAAACCTTCATCAAGTAACGACTGCTTAAGCCCTTTGCGACTGGCAGCTGTAACCGCGACCACAGCAACATTACAGTTATGGCGACGAATCGCCTTGAGTGCGTCTATGCCATTCATCACCGGCATATGGATATCCATCAATACCAGATGAAAAGGACGTTGCTCCTGCTCAGCCATAAGCACTGCCTCAAGTGCTTTTACGCCATTTTCTGCGTACGCCACATTGGCGTGACACTGCCCAACCAAGTGACCTGTTAAGCGGCGCAGCTCGCGCAAATCATCGACAATAAGCACACGTCCGGATACATGTAAATTCAACGCGTTGGTTTCACGAATCTGAGATTTATCCAAATCCAGCCGCTCTCTGGGCTGGTTTCCAATATCGCCCGGGTCGATAGTAAATGAAAATACGCTGCCTTTTCCGAAGGTGCTGTCTACAGAAATATCGCCCCCCATTTTGTGTACAAGCTCACGCGAAATCGCCAGGCCCAGTCCGGCGCCCCCATGATTGGCTCGCATCACATCTTCAATCTGTTCAAAGGGTTGAAAAATGCTGCTGAGCTTATCTTTGGGCATACCGATTCCGGTATCTTCCACACGAAAAAGCAGCCTCTCTGGCTGGCTGGATGACAGTGGCTTCACTGTCTCGACGGTAACGGAGATTGTTCCATTGTCAGTAAACTTAATGGCGTTATTAATCAGATTTATTAACACCTGCCTGAGGCGGGTAGGGTCCGTTACAATGTTTTCAGGCAGTTTTGTTTCTGCTGATACCGTGAGTGACAAGCCCTTGTCTTTTGCCGCTAGCCCCATGAGCGAGTGGAGGTCAGTAAGAAAACCGGCAAGGTTCACTTCTTTGGGTGCAATTTCCAGTTTGTTTGCCATGATTCGTGACATGTCCAGCATATCATTAAGCAAACTGAGAAGGTGCTTACCATTGGAATGAATTATCGAGAGTTCCTGCTCGATATCATCATTTTGCTTTTCGTCCAGCAGCAGTTCGGTATAGCCGAGAATTGACGTCAGCGGCGTGCGCAGTTCATGGCCAAGGTGAGCCAGAAACTTATCTTTCGCTTTATTTTTTTGCTCGACTTTGTGCCGTTCAATTCTCTCGTTTTCAATTTCACGACGCACCATCGCATACCGCATAGTGCGCATAAAGCGGGGAGTTTCAATTTCGCTTTTGGTCAGATAGTCCGCGGCACCTGCACGCATAACCATTTCATCAACTTTGGTGTCAGACTGGCCGGTAAGAATGACCACCGGGATCGTGATCTGATTAGACTTAAGCACATCCAGTACATCAATGGCATTCTCTGCGCCCAGAATATAATCGAGCAGGCACAAATCAAAGCTCTGACGCTTTAACGCGCTTAATGCATCGGCACTGTTTGTAACCCAGGATACTTTGTAGCGAGGCTCCTCGCAGCGGGAAAGATAATCCGCGGTGAGAAAATAGTCGTCCTCGTCATCTTCAACCAACAGTACCCGAATAACGTCCGTCAAAGCTTTACTCCGTCATCAATCGTGTGGCAGTTCTACGAATTCGATCCAATAGCGACCCAGAGCACGCATGAGTTCTACCAGCCCTTCAAAATTGACGGGTTTGGTGATGTAGGAAGCACAGCCTAAGTCGTACCCCCGAAGCATGTCTTCTTCTTCTTTCGATGTTGTCAGAATCACTACCGGGATACTGCGAAGTTTGGGGTCCGCTTTAATTTCCTGAAGTGCCTCCCGGCCGTCTTTTCTGGGCATGTTCAAATCCAGAAGTATCAGGCTCGGACGAGGCGCATCACTCGGATCCGCGTATTTGCCTTCGTGGCGTAAAAACTCCAGTAGCTCTACACCATCTTCCACACAATAAAGGTTATTCAGCACGCGGCTCTCTTTCAGAGCATCGATGGTTAACAAACGATCGTCTTCGTCGTCGTCAGCCATAAGAATATTAATAGGTAGTGATTGTTTTTTAGTCATTGCTAACTACTCCCTCTGATGTAGTCGATGCGAAAGGTTCCCCGTTGATCGGGATTATTATTGTAAAGCATGCGCCTTTCCCTGGCTGGCTAAGCGCAGAAATCTGACCGTTATGTCTTTCTACTATTCGGCGACACACTGCCAGACCTATGCCTGTGCCTTTATACTCGCTTCTGCCGTGCAGACGTTGAAACGGGGCAAATATCTTTTCAGAAAACGACTGGTCAAACCCTATGCCATTGTCCTGAATAGTAATTTTCGTCCAGTCATATTGCTCTTCATGAAGCACATTTACCAGCTCTTCGTCATCTGGCGTCGAACAGCTTACGATAATTTCCGGGGCAATATCAGGATTTCTGAACTTCAGGGCATTAGATAGGAGGTTCAGCATGAGTTGCTCGATCTGGCTTTTGTCGCCCAGAATATTGGGCATGTCATCCACGCTGACGTTTGCACCGGACTCATCTATGGCAATTTCAAGGTCGCTCAATATATCACTGAACACACTGTTCAGATTGACGTCTTCGAAATCTTTGCCGCGCGTAGAAACCCGTGAAAAGGCCAGCAAGTCACTGATCAACATTGACATACGCTCTGCGGCATTCAGCATGCGTTTTAAAAAATCCTGGCCTCGCTCGTCGATTACGTCGGCATAGCCTGATTCCAGCCGGTTTCCGAATGCGCGTATTTTTCGCAAGGGTTCCTGGAGATCGTGAGATGCCACAAAGGCAAAATCTTCCAGTTCGCGATTACTTCGCGCCAGTTCGTCAGAGTACACACGCAGCTCCTGCGTACGTTCTTCAATTTTATTCTCAAGATCCGAATTAATCTCTTCAAGAGAGTGCTGATGACGCAAACTTTCCCGGACATTCATTTTCAGCAGAATAAAAATCGAAATAATCAACAACACAGTAGTCAATGATGAAATGATCAGCGTGTTCACTGAGTCTTTTCTTAATTTCATTAAAGAGGCCAGATGCTGACCCTGCATGTCCCGCTCAGAGTTATCAATAGCCTCAAATAACGCTTCGATCCTATCGTATAGAATCAGTCCGCGATTGCTGTTTAGCAGGGAGCTGGCACTTGCCATTTCACCTGCCCGGGCAAGCTCAACTACCTCAATCATGCCGTTAATTTTGGCGCGACTTAATTCAAGCAGCTCTTCAATGCGATCGACCTGCTCGGGCAGGTCCGACGCTAACCCGGTTATTTCAACCTGATCTATCAGGCCATTAATATGGTTCAGCGTATCGTTATAGTCGTCGAGATAATCTTCATCCTGAGTGAGCAGAAAGCCGCGTTGGCCAGATTCTGCACGTAAAATAGCGACGTGCAGGTTGTTCACACTGCTGATGACCCGGTTGGTAGTAAATAATCGCGCTTCCAGTGCCGCCAACTCATCGAGGGTGTTAACGACGTAAAACGAGTTACCCGTGATTACAATGATCACAATCGACACTATAGCTACCCAGCTATACAGTGACGACAACATTTTTTGAACCATTGTTTAGTCCGTTTGTGAATCACCCAGTTCTGACATCATGGTAGTGAGAGATTCACTGCATGCTTTCGTACTGGCAATAATTTTATCCAGGGCGTCCATAGCTCTCTCTGCGGGAACATCGCCGTTTAGCGCCATTTTGACGAGCTCTGCCTGCATGGAAATGCGGTTCAGTGGCTTGCGCGCATCATGCACATGAGTCGCCAGTGTCGCAAATTCTGATTCCGTCATAGTAACACCTTCTTATTGTTATTCTTCTTTACTCAGATCCCCATAGGCGTGGAGTCTGTTGTAAAGTGTTTTAGTACTGATCCCGAGCATCTCCGCAGCAAGTGTTTTATTACCATTCACTTTTTCAAGTGTGGCGTAAATTAACTCTTTTTCTACATCTTCGATGGTTCTGCCAGCCTGAAGTGCAGGCGTAGTGCTTTGCTTTTTGGCAAAAGGAGATTCAATGGTTTTTGGCAATTCAATGTCGCTGCCTTCCGGATCACTCATGATTGCAGCCCGATGAACAAAGTGACGCAATTCACGAACGTTACCTGGCCAGTCGTACGCTTTAAGCGTATCTAATTGCGTGTCTTCCCAGATAAAATTAGTGCCGTTTTCTTTATTTAGTTCGTCAATAAAGTAGGTAGCGAGCAGGGGGATATCTTCCTTGCGTTCACGCAATGGCGGGATTGTGATCGGGAACACGGCTAAACGAAAATAAATATCTTCCCGTAAGACTTTACTTTCAGCAATTTCTTCCATGCTGCGGTTGGTTGCTGACACAACCCGACAATTTACCGGAATGGCTTTTGTGCCGCCGACACGTATCACCACTTTATTTTCTAACACCCTGAGCAGATTAGGCTGCATGTCGATAGGCATTTCGGTAATTTCGTCCAAAAACAGTGTTCCGTTTTCTGATTGCTCAAAAACGCCTGCTTTGCGTCCTACTGCGCCGGTAAATGCGCCTTTTTCGTGACCGAACAATTCACTGCCGATAAGCTCTTTGGAAAATGCGCCACAGTTTGTCGCAATATAAGGGCCTTCCGCATCAGATGCCTCATGGATCGCAGCCGCTACCACCTCTTTACCCACGCCGCTCTCGCCGAGCAACATGACATTGGCGCTGGTGCGACTAACCCGTTCAATAAGTTTATAGAGTTCTTTCATCGGTGTAGATTCGCCGATGAGATGCCCGAAATGGCGAGTCACTTTTGGGCCGGATTGCGCTTTTTTCTGATTCTTCTTACCGGTTAGTACCGCTTCTATTTCTTCGCGCTGGATAGGCTTTACGAGGTAATCGATATTGGGCCCGCAAAGCCCTTTAATGATGCCCTTAACTGACGGGTGTCCGGTAATAAGTGTTACTCTGGGACGTTTAGGGAGAACGTCCAGTTCGTCAAAAAGATGCGCTCCGCTTCCGTCCGGTAGCATGAAATCCAGTAAAACGTGATCGAATGTTTCTTTAGTTAGCCAGTCACGCGCCTCAGCAAGGTTGGCTGCTGTCAGAACTTCATGGCCCAGGAATTCAATGATGGTACAGGCGACATCAGTAAACTCAGGATCGTCATCGACCAGTAGGACAGTTAGCACTAAAAAGTTCCTTTTTGTTATGAGTACCCGATATATGACTTACCGGATTACTCGTTGAGTGGATCAATTTTACCGAAATATGCAGAATTTATGCCGGTGAGGCAAGCTTCTTGACCATCAAGTGAATGACAACGACATCGCTACCGAATCTGGCACAGTATTCGCAAAACCAGTGTGGGTTTAATAAGGATATCAGTCATGTACAGCCAGACTTTAGCACGTTCAATGACGCTATACGAATTGTTAGGCCGCATGCAGTCTACGCATACCGAAAACAAAGTCGCGTTTGGTGAACTCATTGAAATTATGGAAAAACGTGGATTTGGACCGATGCTTGCGGTACCTGCTTTTATTGCAGCGACGCCGATTGGAGCCATTCCGGGAATTCCTACTGTCACGGGTGTGACTATTTTTCTCATCTCTCTGCAAATTTTACTGGCTAAAAAACATCCGTGGCTACCCGGCGCCATTCGCGATATTGGTATTGATCGCGAATCATTAAACAATGGCATAGGTACGATTAAGCCGGCCGCCATGCACATTGACCGTTTCCTGATCCCACGCTGGCTTTTTATGCGTCAATATGTATTTCGTGCCATGATTGCACTGACTTGTGCCATGTGCGGCATGATGATGATCCCGCTTGAACTGATCCCTTTTCTGGGCCTTATTCCGGCATTTTCTGTCCTTATCATGGCGGTAGGCATGACGACTGATGATGGTGTAGTCGCATTGTTCGGACTGAGTCTGGCGGCAATTGGTTTTTATATGGGCGGGGCGCAGTTGTTTCAGACGCTACAAGGGTAGCGGTCGCAGCAAAACGTAGCAGCATGGTAAGGGACGTTTCCGCCAACGAGCCAGCTTAGCCTGCTTCAGCCAGTATGGAACGCAGGTCTCATTGTTGGCTGTCTTTTATTACGCCACCCTCCGGACATCGGTCTTTCACATGTTGCTACGCCAACGTGCCGGGGCTAGTTATTGGCTACATAGTCATAACGGAACGCCTGTGATTGCGGGAGCAACTGGCTGATACTCTCAGCCTCCACAGGAGGGCTGAAGAAGTAACCCTGACCGATGTGACAATCTAATTGTTGAAGTAAATCAGCCTGTCTTCTGTCTTCCACGCCTTCGGCGACTACATCAAGATCAAGGCTGCGACACAGTGATACTAAGCCTTCTACCACTTTCTGTCCTTTTACATCGTCGACAATGTGGGTAATAAACGCGCGATCTAGTTTTACGGTATTTACATTCAGGTCACGCAGATAAGCGAAAGAGCTCATGCCGGTACCGAAGTCGTCGATGGATACTTTCACACCCAGTTCAAGTAACGCATCTACGGTGCGCTTGCTGGCTGACTTATCAATCATTGCAGCACTCTCAGTTAATTCGAATTCAAGCAATGACGGCGCTATTCCGGATTGCTCGAGCTGGGCGTGGATAAACGAAACGAACGCGGTATCAAGAAGATTATAGGCAGAGAGGTTTACTGAAACCGGCAACTGATGACCCATATCGCACCACTGTTGTATTTGCCGTATCGCCGACTCAACCATGTAGCGTGTGAACACATGGATAATGCCGCTTTGCTCAACCAAATCGATGAAAAGGGCGGGCCCTAATAAGCCTTCCTCAGGATGCTGCCAGCGAACGATGGCTTCTACACCAATAAGAGTGCCGGTATCCATCACCACTTTTGGCTGGTAGTGGAGCACGAACTGATTTTGCTGGAGTGCTGAACGCAACTGACTTCGTAACATGACTTTGATAGTGCTGTTAAATGCCAGCTTGTCGTCATACACCTGTACGCCGAGCCGACGTGCTTTCGCCCAGTGCATAGCCGTGTCAGCGTTGCGTAACAACGTCTCAAAAAGGTGCCCGTGTGCAGGGTAGCAGGCTGCGCCAATGCTGCATCCTAGCTCAAAAGACGCGTTGTCAACCTGCAGTGGTTCCCGGCACTCGTATAGCATGGTAAACGCTGCATTCTTTGCGTCTTCCGATTGCAGTGACGGCATCCAAACAACAAACTCATCACTACGATAATGGTAAACATCACTTTCTGGGCCTGACAACGTCAGCAGACGCTGAGCGAAGGCATGAAGCAGTTTATCGCCAACATCCTGCCCGAAGGCGTCGTTTACGTCTTTAAATCGATCAATATCAAGAAATAACAATGTTCCACCCTGAATCTCTTGCGGAGAGCTGCTTATCAGGGCATTCCGGTTTGGCAGGTTAGTCAGGCTGTCATGCATTGCCAGTTTTTCCAGCGCGTGTCTGGCTGATTCGAATCGACTGGCAATTCGCGAAGACATAATCATCGCAAGCCAGACTGCAATGCCAAAAGTCAGCAGTGCGGTAACCGCTATGCGTATCAGTATGTGATTCGGCAGACTTATCCCGGATAGGTCTCGCCAGATAAGGGTTAACGCGCCCTGATTGCCAATATGACTTCGGGTAACGTAGAAGCGCGCGTCATCCAGTATGACAAATCTGCCGGCCTCACCCATTGCCAGTTGATTTACTTTTTCGTGCCGGATAAAAAGCGGCGAGGGGCCTTTGATTATATGGCCGTTAGCGGTGTGCAGCGATACCAGGTTCTTACCAGCGGTGTTAATATATTCGGGCAGGGGACGCTGGCCCAGCGTATCAAAGTAATTTGGCTGCAGTTGGAGCTGCCTTTCAATCGCCTCGGCAATAGCCTCGGTTTGTTGGTTATAAGCCTGGCTTTCGACTTTCTCGCCCATACCAGTTGCTACGCCGTAGCCAACATAACAGAATGTCAGGATAACCAGCAATGACAGGCTTATTGACGCAAGCAACAAGCGCTTACGTAACAGTGTACTGGAGGTCGCGTTGTCGTTACGCCAGGGCATGAAAATCCCGTCCGGATAAATCGTTATAATGGTCTGTTAATGTTCGAAGAAAGTGTATTGGAAAGATACATGTCTTCGTCTTCTGGATGTGATCCATGTGTGCCTGTTCCTTATTATTTTTATTATTGCAGGCGTAGCGTGCTTCTTGTTATACCGCGTATAACATCAACCTGCAACGATAAGCGATATCTCGGGAAAGGACACTTTTTTCCTGCGGTTGTGCCAGGCAGGTGACTACAAGCTCTGCAACCCGGTTGCCATAGCCACGCAGTGTGATGTGTAAGCGAGGTTGCGAGCGCGGGTGAAAAGAAAGTCGAAGGCGTTGCCACGCCCATCGACTACCTGGCAGCGCACTTGTTGTTTAGTGCTTATCGCCTTCCAGAACAGACTCCGAGCACGGTAGCTGCATAGATTGATACCGTAATTCCCCGATAAATGACCGTGCCGCCGGACCCAGTTGATCGCCGTCTTCAAAGCTAAGATACAACAGCGCTTTACGGAGTCCTCCATGTTCCAGTGGAAGGGGGAGTAATTGCTGTGCGTCAATTTGCGGCTTTATGATCGCAAGGGGGAGCCAGGCAAAGCCAAGTCCCTGACAAATAATATCTATCGATGTCCTGACATGGCTCACCGTCCAACGTTGCTCGGCGCCCAGCCAACCCGCTTCTGCTTTCCGTTCAGAAGATGAGTCTCTGACGACGATCTGACGGTGTGACTTGAGATCTTCAGTAGTAATTGGCCGGTTTAACTGATGTAAGGGATGGCTGGGGTGTGCGACCGCCAGAAACTCTATTTCGCAAAGATCTTCGCTAAACCCGTTGGTGTAAGCGAAAGGAGAAATGGCAATATCGACATTTCCAGCCTTCAGCATAGAGTTTGCTCCGCTTAACACCGTCTCTTCAATTTCTATGCGCAACATCGGATATTCTTCAGACACTTTGTTAAGCACATTGTACAAAAAGGCGGAAGGAAAAATAATGTCGACCGCTATTCGTAGTTGCGTTTCGGTTCCTTGTTGCAGGCTGCTGGCGACAGCTTCCAGCTTAGCTGCTTCGTTTAGCAGAAACTCTGCGCGTCGTAACATCAGCTCGCCTGCGGGTGTCAGTCTGACCTTTCTGCCATCGCTTTCAAACAACGTAACCCCTATCGCTGTTTCCAGTTTCTGTACGGCGTGGTGAACGCTCGACTGACTTTTATGAACCTTTGACGCAGCCTGGTTAAAGCCGCCAGCGTCGACAACCGCTTTAAACATTCGCCATTGTTCCAGCGTTGCTTTAAGCATAATTAAGAGCCGCTATAGTAGAATGGTTCTTATATTATAACGCCTCGATTGTTATAAGAAATAGAATGACGACAAAAACCGAGAACCATGAGAGGAAGTCTTATCGGTTTACCACGCGATGCAACGGGTTTATACGTCTTATTATGTGAAAATAAAAAGATATGCAATGTAAAAGAAATGCCAAGCACAGCCATTCTTTTTCGGGTGTGGGCGGGTGGGGCAATAGGGCAGATTCAGTAATAGCGATCAGAAGCGTGCCGACAATTCAGCGGAATTTTATTGATGCAGGCACAACCTCATTGACAAGGGCGCTTTCCAGCGCCCTGTAATCACTTTTTTTGCGATAGATTGTCAAGACAATGCTTTTTGGATCTTAGGAATATCACATGTCAGTACCGTAACATTTTCATAACCCATTAAGGCCAGTTGCTCTGCTGCTAACTGCGCACGCACCCCCGAGGCGCAATGGATATAAAGAGGACGGCTGGCGTCTTTTTCTTTTTCAAGCATCTGCATTTCCAGTACACCGCGCGGAATATTTACGGTACCCGGAGTAGGAGCGTTTTCTGCCTCAGCGGGTTCTCTCACGTCGATAATTAAACCGTGGTTTTTCTGGCGTTCCTGCGCGGCTTCTTCTGCTGAAATTTTACGAATAGGTACAGTTATCGAGCTAAGACGGTCCTGAATTGATTTAAGCATGAGCGTTATCCTTGAATACTGTTGTATTAGTTATATCTAATATATTGCTTATTTACTATAATGCAAGGGAATGCCTGTTACCCTTTTTGACTGTGTGGCGTCGTTGCGCCAGTGAATATTGAATTTAGTTACGTGCTAATTACGGGCAGCAGTAACTGGCGGATTACTTTCAGGCCCCCGGGCGTTGTGCGTAAACGCGAGAAACATCTTGGACGAGACGTCTTTCAGGTAGGCAAAAACAAAAGCCGACAAGGCAATATAAAGGTTGGGTGTGAACGAGACGTTTTCACGTAAATACTTATTTAAATTATGTTTTGCGACCAAATACCTTGCGAAATGCAAATCATTTAGATTGAATAGTGCGTCTGCTGGTGAACGGTAAATTACAAATGGCGTCGACCAAAACAATTAAACCCGAAGAAATGCTGGAACATGCGTCTGATGCTGAGCGTTATCTTAAACAAATGGCGAACAAAACGCGCCTGATGGTGATGTGCTCACTGCTGGAAGGTGAGCTTTCGGTATCCGAATTGCTAACCAATATCCCGGTTACACAACCGGTTCTTTCTCAACATCTGGCGCTGCTGCGTGAATCTGATATGGTTGCGACGCGACGAGAAGGGCAAGTGATTTTTTATCGCCTTGCCGATGAGCGCATACGTCGAACAATTGAATTATTGTATGAATTTTTTTGCGCCAGCTAAGCTGGCGTTACACCAGCTTTGCCGGATCTAACAAGCTTTTCAATTCTTCCTCTGTCAGGTCGGTTTCTTCAATTGCTACTTCCAACACTGCACGTTTTTCTTCGTAGGCTTTTTTAGCGATTTGCGCGCCTTTTTCATAACCAATTTTTGCATTTAAGGCTGTAACCAGTATGGGATTTTTGGCCAGAGCCTGTGCCGCATCGTCGCCGTTAAACTGCATATCAGCTATCGCTTTTTCGGCCAGGTGCTCACAGCTGTTAGCCAGTAACGTTATGCCGGTTAACAGGTTAGCGCCGATGAGTGGAAGCATGACATTCAATTGAAAATTGCCTGATTGCCCCGCAACAGTAACGGCAGTATGCAGACCCATCACCTGAGCACAGGCCATTGCCGTTGCCTCAGGTATAACCGGGTTCACTTTGCCTGGCATTATGCTGCTACCCGCCTGCAATTTGGTAAGGCTGATCTCGCCAAGTCCCGAAAGTGGGCCACTGTTCATCCACCGTAAATCGTTGCTAATTTTCATTAACGAGGCTGCCAGTACGTTAAGTTGCCCTGCATATTCCAGCGCAGTATCCTGGGCGGACAGGGCGCTAAAGTGATTATCTGTCACATAAAACGTCAATCCTAACTGCTGGGTTAATGCTGACGCCACGCGAGCGCCAAATTCCGGATGCGTATTGATACCGGTGCCTACGGCAGTACCGCCAATTGCCAGTTGGCTCAGGCGGTTATGGGTGTCCTGAAAGCGCTCGATGGCTTGCAAAAGCTGCGCTCTCCAGCCAGACATTTCCTGACTGAATTTGACGGGCATGGCATCCATGAGATGGGTGCGTCCGGTTTTTATCAGCCCATCTGCATCCCGCATCTTCTGTTTGATGGTGTCTGCCAGTTTTTTTAAGGCGGGCAGCAAGCGGTTCGAAGACGCCATCATGGTGCTGACATGAATTGTCGTTGGGATTACATCATTGGAGCTTTGCCCCATATTGACGTGATCATTTGGATGCACTTCCATTCCACTTGATCGACTGGCAAGCGATGCGATTACTTCATTCGCATTCATATTCGTACTTGTGCCTGATCCAGTCTGGTAAATATCTACCGGAAATGCGCTATCGTGATCGCCGTTTGCGACCTCAGTCGCAGCCTGCCAGATAGCTTCTGCACGCTTGTCATCTAATAATCCCAGTTCTTTGTTCACCGACGCACAGGCCGCCTTTACAAAACCCAAGGCATGTATGAACCCTGATGGCATTGGCTGACCGCTGATGGTAAAATTGTCTACAGCCAGTGATGTCTGTTTTTGATATAGCGTTTCAGACATCGTTATTCTGCCTTTTGTAGAAGAGATTGCACATAATTGTCATCGTCCAGCTTATCAAGATCGATTTCTGGCTTTTCCATTAACTGATCATGAGTGAGTTTCACATTCACTTTATGGCTGGACCAATCGATCGTCTCGATGTCCCTTGGCAGCACAACAAGCTTCTTACCGCCGGGTAACCAGTTATTTGTGTCAATAATGAGCATTCTCATTGCCCAGCTTTTTACATCGAAAACAAAGTCGGTTATGTGGCCAACGTTATCTTCTGTCGTTGCCACTTCGTACCCATTGACTTCTCCACATGCCCGCAAATGGTTTTCAGGTGCAGAGGCCTGTTCTTCCTGCATGGCTTTTGCCATATCGGCGTCAGCCAGTTCCGTTGGATGAGCGAAGTCACCCCAGGCACCGGGACCAATCCAGTAATAGCCGTAGCCGAAATATTTAAACAATGTTTCCTCATACTGACGCGAAACCGGTTTGTGTTCATCTATAGACGGGCTGTCTTTCAATGTCTGAGACGTCATCGAAATATGCACATTTTCATTTTCCACATCGACTTTGGTGACTGAGATTGGGGAAATCACCACCTTGCGGCTAAGTGGTAGCCAGGTATTCGTATCCGCTACCAGATAACGCACCACAAAGTCTTGATCATCAAAAAGAATGTCTTTGCATCCACCAATGTCATCGTCCGTGGCGTGAAGTGAATAATGCTTTAACTGCTTATAAGAAATCATCATAACCGGCTCCTCCTGATTCAACATCCAAATTGTGCCTGTAGGCATTAGTAAGTGTAGCCCCCACTGGGAAAGGTGCGAGTATGTCTGCATAAGAGCCGGTAACCAGGTATTCAGGTAACCGCTAGTCCCGTCCACTGCTACCCTGTCACTTAGTCTCAATGCAGACGATATCTCAATCTAAGCAGGCTGGCCGGTTTCACCGGGCATGGCGTGGCTCTGCATTCTCTCCAGCTCGTTGTCTTTGCAGGACAAACGTATCTGTTTGCCTCGAGCACGCTGCCGGGGGGTGAGTCAGACCGGCCTGCTACTCACACACTCAGGTTCCATTATTCCAGTCACGACGTCGTTTTGATTTCGTTTGAATTAAAGGAATATCAGTGTGATAGCACCTGATATTGGTAACGCATATCCGCGTGGAAAGATCACCGTACTGAATGGTGGTGTGGTGACAGGCAATGCATAAACAAAAGTGTGGAGGGAGAGACAAAGCCGACATTGCAATAAGTTGCACACAGGATCGCACCACGTCATTACCAAATGCTTACGCGGGTACAGAAAATAAGCTGATTCAAATGGTGCAGAATCAACACACGAGCCCTTTACTACGTAGAGAATGGCAGCGGATAGAAAACGCGAGGATAAATAACGTGAGCATAGAAACGTGAGCAGAAAAGCGTAAGAAGGGCAGAGGAAACAGCATACGGTCCGGTGAAAGTCTCACCGGACCGCGATATCAGGTAATTACCTCAGGCTACATCAAACTCGTCGTCTGAATAGTCGTCGTCATAATCTGACTGATTGCTGGCTGAACTGTGCAGCGTGTAAAAATGCTTTTTACCCCGTGCCAGTCGTGCATATTTTTGCCAGGTACGCTCCACAGCGTTTTCTGCTGGTACGTTACCTTGTATAAAATCGACAAAATGTTGTTCATCGGCAGATTCAGGGGCAAGTTCTCCTGATTCCAAAGCCAATAGGGTTTTACCGTATTTGGTTAGCAAATCGGCTTCACTAATACTGAAGTCGCCGGACTTACGGAAACCGTACGGAAACTTAGCGCGGTCAATAAAAACCTTTTGTGGTACACGAATGCTTGGTGCTTGCATGGGTCATCTCAACAGTGATTGTGTTTTCAGGCTGACTTTTAAGCCAATTTGAAACAAAGTTAAAACAAAAGATTTTTTTCCTGAGAATAAAAAATATTGGTTGTTTCGCATTGGTGCATGAATGTGCCTAATGCCTTGATATGTTTCAATAATATGACAAGAGTAAGTCGCTTTTTCCGTAGGATGATGTAAAAAGGGGCAATATCAGTTTTCATGCCAATTGATAGAAGTTAAAACAAAAAATTCTTATCGAAACGATGATAAAAATTCGTTTTCTATTTTTTTCTGTCAATTAATAATACCTATGTGTTAACAACAACGAGATCGTAATGAGTAAAGACTATCGTTACCAGCGTGAAGAATGGGACTCGGTAGAGGATGGTGATTTTGACGATAAAAAGTCAAAAGGTCGCCGTCATCATGATGTAAAAAGTAAGCAAAAGCGCGACCTACAGCGTCGCGAAAAGCAACGCCGGCTTCATCAAGAAAGCTACTGATATCTCACGCTTTCAATAAATAACAGCGCGTCACTTTGTGATGCGCTGATTTAGCTATTGTATTTACATTAACAGCAATCTGTGACAGCTTAGCAGCTACTACGATTCGGTTATGTAAAAAGCATGGACATACGCTTTCTTACCACTTTCATAGAAGTTGTAAATACTCGTCATTTCGGCAAAGCAGCCGAAAACCTCTACCTTACGCAGTCGGCTGTGAGTGCTCGCATAAAGCTGCTTGAGGAATACTTCCATACCACCTTGTTTATTCGTCAGCGAAACAGTATTCAGTTAACTCAGGCTGGAGAAAAGCTGTTGCCATATGCAAAACAACTTTGCGACACGCTTAACGAGGCAAAGCAGGAACTGCAGGTACAATCTGCAGAATACGTGGTTTGCGGAGCAACACAGCTTGCCAGTGAACTGACACTGCCTGGCGCGCTCACTCACTTACACAATGCGTTTCCCGACTGGTCTGTAAAGGCCGAAGTGCTTACGCTGGATAATTTGTCCAGACAACTGCATGAGCGGGTTATTGATGTGGCATTTTCCACTGAGGTGCTCAAGTCTGAAGAAGTGGTAAGCCACGTTATGGAGCGAAAGCAGCTTTCTTTGTGCCAGTTCGCTGGGAATGGCAAAGGGGATGCGAATGGCTTCGTTACCATTGACTGGGGCGCCAAAGTCAGAGATAAAGTTCTGACGCAGTTTCCCGATTTCCGGGATGCCAAGTTGCGAACCAACTCGCTGTCTCTGGCGTTGTCTACCCTTCAAAGTGAGGGCGGTATTGCGGTGCTGCCGCATGAAACGGCAGAAAGGCTGGTTGAGTCGTCATCTGCAACATTTTTTGAGTCGCTTAACGACTGTTTTGTCAATGTCTATATGCACTCAATGAAGTCTGTCCGGCGGGTAGGGTTATCGGAAGTGATAGATAGCCTGGCACCAGCCTGAACGTCGGATCCAATTGACAGTAGTTACTTAGCAGCCTGCTGACTAACCTTGATCACAGGTCAGCAAGCCCAGTAACGCGAAGCGTTTAAGGAAAAATGAATGAAAAAGCTCATACTGGCGTTTAGCCTTGTGGGTATGCTGGCAGGGTGCCAGCAGTCTGCAAATCTTACTGAAATGTCTGAAAGTGAGCCGGTCAACGGTGGCGGACTGGCAGTACCCGTTCACTATGAGACCTTAGATAATGGCCTGAAAGTCGTCCTCTCTGAAGACAACACTGCGCCAATTGTGGCGGTAGGTGTTTACTACAACATTGGTTTTCGTATTGAGCCTAAAGACAGGACAGGATTTGCGCACTTATTTGAGCACATGATGTTTCAGGGCTCTCAAAACCTTCCTAAAGGTGAGTTTGACAAGCTGGTAAATGGTAACGGCGGTATCAACAATGGTTCTACCCGATTTGACTTCACCAATTACTACGAAATTCTTCCCGCACATACACTGGAAACCTTTATCTGGGTAGAGGCTGACCGTATGCGGGGGCTCAATATCACGCAGGCCGAACTCACCAATCAGCAGGGCGTAGTGAAAAACGAAGTGAAAGTTAATGTACTGAATCAGCCGTATGGCGGGTTCCCTTGGCTGGATCTGCCGCAACATGCTTTTGATAACTGGTACAACGCACACAACTTCTATGGCGACCTGGAAGATTTGGATGCGGCCACACTCGAAGACGTGGATGCGTTTTTCAAACAGTATTATGCACCGAATAATGCGGTTTTGGTTGTTACCGGTGATTTAGATGTGGACCAGACCATGGCCTGGGTGAAGCAGTATTTCTCTGATATCCCTGCGGTGACACTGGCGCCAAAACCGGATATTTCAGAGCAGCCTCAAACCGCAGAGCGAAAAGCTAGCCGAGTCGATCCACTGGCGCCAAAACCTGCTTATGCAGTGGCTTACCGTATGCCGGAACGTGACTCAGAAGCCTATTATGCGATGGGACTGATAGACCAGATCCTGCTTCAGGGAGACGACAGTCTGTTGCATCAGAAGCTGGTGGAGGAAATGGGCATCTCCAGCAATGTATTTGGCGGCATCAATATGTTGGGCAACATGTTTAATTATCAGGGCCCCATGCTGTGGACTGCCGGTATGATCCATGAGCCCGCAGTAACCGATGATTCAATTACCACAACCATCGATGAGGTTATCAACTCATTGCAAACCGCCCCAGTTTCTCAGGAAACCCTGGACAGAGCCCGCGTAAAGCTTCGTTCTCAACTTTATGACACGATTGATGGCAGCGGTATTGGAAAACTGGACTTACTTGCGACATTTGCGCTGTTTGATGATGATCCAACGCGCATAAACCGCATCGAGTCGGCGTTCGCCAGCGTGACCCCGGAACTGATTCAGCAAACGGCTAAGACGTACCTCATGCCTGAGAAACGCACAATATTTACTGTGATCCCCGAAACAATGGCGCAGGAGAATGCACCGGGAGAAGCAAAATGAACCGCATAATAAGAACACTTTCGCTTACGGTTGCATTAGGTGTACTGCCTGGCGCTGGCTATACGTCGACATTTCCCTCTGAGCCACCCGCCCCGGCGACGCCTAAGAATTTCACACTGCCAGAAGTAGAGAGTTTCACTCTCGAAAACGGCATGAAAGTGTCGCTAATTCCCTATGGCACCACACCCAAAAGCACCATGGTGCTGCATTTTAACACCGGTAATGAGAATGATGGGGACACCCGTGGCTTAAGCGACATCACCTTTGAGCTGCTCAACAAGGGCACGTCGTCATTGTCTGCCTCTGACATCGCCAAACAGGCTGCGTCAATGGGCGGACAGGTAACTGCCAGCGCGGGCATGAATACCAGCCGTATCGCTATCGACGTTCTCAGCGAGTTTAATGACCAGGCTGTGGCTTTACTTGCAGACCTTGTTGGAAACTCGGTGTTCGAAGAAGAGGACCTTGAGCGAGCTGTGGCGAATCAGTGGCGGCAAATTGAAGTTGCAAAATCCAGAGCGCAGGGGCAAGCGGTAGAAGCGTTTTATGAGGCAATGTATCCGGCACACCCTTACGGCCGCATTTTCCCGACTAATGACGAGCTTACCCGAATTTCGCGCAATGATGTGCAGGCTTTTGCATCACGCTACCTAACCGGACGTAATGCGCACCTGTATATTGCCGGTCAGTTTGAAAGCCGCAGCCTGAAACAGGCGATTACCAGCGCCTTTTCTTCGTTGCCCGCAGGTACGCAGGCCGACAGCACAGAGCCACCGGCCGCAGCACCTGCCTCACAACTGGTAGTGATACCACGCGAAGGCGCGGTGCAGTCGACAGTCAGGTTAGGCCAGCGGTCAATTCCTGCAGCAGATGACAAGTACATAGCACTTGAAGTTATGAATACCTTGCTTGGCGGCATGTTTTCCAGCCGTATTACGCAAAATATCAGAGAAGATAAGGGGTATACCTACTCTCCCAGAAGTGCGGTATTTAGCTACGATGGGGCGTCCGTGTGGTATCAGTCAGCCGATATTCAGGCGGAAAGTACCGGAGAGGCGATTAATGAAATTGTATCGGAAATTGCCGGACTGCAACAAATGCCACCTCCTGCTGATGAATTGCAGGGCGTAAAAAACTACATGTCTGGATTATTCGTATTGAGAAACTCTTCGCGTTCAGGTGTAATCGCGCAACTGGTAAATCTTGATATTCATGGTTTACCAAAATCGCGGTTAACCAACTATATCTCGCTGGTGAATGACGTCAGTGCAGAAACGGTATCAGAAGCCGCCAGAAACTATCTGGATCTGACTACGATGTCGTTGATTGTGGTGGGTGATCCTGAGCAAATGCAAACAGAGCTGTCGGTGGTAGAGAATCTGCCAGCGACACAATCGGAGAAGTAAAAATGAGTGGAATGTCACACCCGTTGTTGAGTGTGTCGGCACAGCAACGCCTGAATGAGACGCTGACCGCGATTAAAGAAAATGAGGCGCTGTGGATCCTTACCGACGAGCATGGCTGTGTAATGCTCACCGCCGATGACGAAGATGGCATTCCGGTCTGGCCTGACGCGGGCATTGCCAGTTTGTGGGCTACCGACGACTGGTCGCACTGTGAGCCTTTACAAATTTCACTGGCAGACTGGTTTAAAAAATGGGTGCCCGGCATGCAGGAAGACGAATTGCTGGTGATGGTTTGTCCAGTTCCTGGTGAAGAAGGGGAAGTGTTGGAGCCAGCTGAATTCGCGGAACAGTTAAGTTAACGTCATCGCAACTTATCACTGAGTACCAGGTTCGGTGATACCGTAAGCGGTTGTTCTGTCCGGCGGACCGAGAAGGTTTTGCGAGGATAAGGCACGCAACCAGACCAGTACCACATTAAGATTTAAACCGATGTGAAAAAGGCAGCATGACGTCTCGTTATGCTGCCTTTTTTGTCTTTCTGTCCGGCTTTCAGGCCGTTGTGGAGATTCAGCTGCACGCCAGCGTTAGCGTAATATTTCGTCCTTGTCCTCATCGTAAAGCGCCTTGCACCGACTGATCCAGCCCATTGCCTGATTTGCGTCTTTCCAGCCCAGGTAAGCCGTGATCTTAAAGTTCGCCGTGCTCGTTTATCTGTATACGTCCGGTAAATTCATAAATGGAGATAACGATGTTCACCGAGCAACCTACAATGAAAGATTTGTTTACGCAGCTTGGGCTGGATAGCAGTGACGAGGCGATTGAAGATTTTATTGTGAAACACCGTGGCATGAATGACAGCCGCCATATTGAGGAAGCACCGTTCTGGAGTGATTCTCAGGCAACCTTCCTACGTTCTGCATTGCTTGATGACGCAGAGTGGGCGGAAGTGATTGACCAGCTTAACGCCCAGCTACACCATGATTAATTCCTGCCTGCTCAGCAACTTTTGCGCGCAGTTGCTGGCACTGGTTTACCGACAGGCAGCCACCTTCTTCCGGGCGACGAGATTAGGGTAATCCCCGGGTAGGGAGTGCCGGTATTTATTCGCTAATGCGGTCTTATTGCTGCAATGAGACCAACATTACCGGCTTGCTCATTAAGGCTCTGGTTGCTCCAGCTTAGCAACGCGTGCAGAAAGTGCTGCAAGAGAATGCCTGAGCGTCTCAAGTTCCTGTTTAACCGCATCCAGCTCATGGGTGTGATTTGTTGCATGAGACCGGGGGGCTGGCTCTGTCGCGGCGGAGGTTGGCTCTGAGGCTGCATCGCTGTCTCCAAAACAATGTTGGTAGCGGATTTCACGTTTTCCCGGCTCACGAGGCATTGACCGAATCAGGGGATCAGGCTGATAGGCCTGCAAGCTTTCCAACGCCGTTTCCATGTCGGCCATACCTGAAAAGTGTGCCATGCGTGAACACCTGCCACGCAATTCTCCTGGTGTTTGGGGACCGCGTAAAAATAGCTCGGCAATTATCGCCAGCTGCTGCTCGCTTAACTTCAGATCGCCAAACTCAGTATTGCAAAAGCGGTGTGTGATCTTGTCAACACGGCTACCAAAGCCTGAAGAAACCTGCACCAGCCGCTTGGTTTTCAGCGAGTCCAGTGTTTCTCGTACTTCCGTCTCTGAGAGCTGCATTACGGGAGCACGGTTGCTTTTCTGGTTACACCCGTTTGTAAGTGCATTCACGGATAATGGATATTGCTCCGGTGTCGTCACCGATTTTTCCAGCAAAACGCCAATAATACGGATTTCAATTTCGTTCAAAGACGACATCATAAACTTAATTCTCCTGCGTTTTTTGCTAAAAACTGTCAAGTTTCATTGACATAACATGATGCGTTGTCGCAAAAAAATGCCCGTTCTGTCTGTACGCAGATGACACCAGACATCAGTTATGTAATAACAAGCAGTGTAAATAAGTATTACTGACAAGGAAAACAGAATGTCACGTAAATTGTGTGCCTTTTTGGCAGTTCCTCTTGCGATAGCTGCGTGTAGTGCGATTGCCAAAGAAGGGATGTTCACGCCGGAGCAGCTTCCGGAAATCTCCGATGATCTTAAAAGCACTGGCCTGGCGCTGTCGCCGGAGTCACTCAGTGACCTCACGGGGTTTCCTATGGGAGCGATCGTATCACTTGGGGGGTGTTCGGCGTCTTTTGTGTCCGATACCGGACTCGCCGTTACTAACCATCACTGTGCACGCGGCTCGGTGCAATATAATTCCACCTCGGAAAACAATTATCTTAAAGACGGGTTTTTAGCGACGTCACCAGATAAAGAACTTCCGGCAGCGCCGGGAACCCGAATGTGGGTTACCGTAGGTTTTTCCGATGTTACCGATAAAGTTACCGGTAAACTGGGCGACGACGTAACCGGTCGTGACCGTTACGATGCTATTGTGAAAAATCAGAAAGCGATAATCGCAGAATGCGAAGCCGAAGATGGATACCGCTGTTCGGTTCCGGCATTTTATGACGGTCTGGAATACAAACTGATCAAGCAACTGGAAATTCGTGATGTGCGAATTGCTTACGCGCCGGCAGATGCCATTGGCAAGTACGGTGGTGATATTGATAACTGGATGTGGCCTCGACATACGGGCGACTTCGCGTTCTACCGCGCTTACGTCGGGCCGGATGGTAAGCCAGCTGACTACAGCGAAGACAATGTACCTTATCAACCGAAGCACGTGCTGACAGTCTCTGCAGCGGGCCTGGAAGCCGGTGATTTTGTTATGGCTGCGGGGTATCCGGGGTCAACAAACCGCTACGCAAGACTGGTCACCGTTGATTACATGTTCAACTGGCTTTACCCCACCTATGTGGATCTGGTTACTGACTGGATTGACGCCATTGAAACGGCAGCTCCGGAAGGAAGTGATGCCCGCATCATTTATGAAGCGCAACTGGCAGGCCTGAATAACTTTCTGAAAAACACCAAGGGGCAGTTGGCTGGTGCAAAGCGGGTAGGTTTGCTGGACAGACGCGCGAGTCGAGAAACTGCCCTGAATGCCTGGTTAAAAGTTGAAGGGGATCCGAATGGATACCGGTCTGCGATTGCGCAACTGGACGATGTGAAGTCGCAGTCTGCGGCAATGAGCAAACAGAACTTCTGGTACAACAACCTGACCCGGGCTCAGTTACTCTCTGCCGCACAGACGCTTTATCGTAATGCGATTGAGAAGCAGAAGCCTGATGCAGAGCGCGAGCCTGGCTATCAGGAACGCGACAATAAACGCCTGGAAGAGCAAATGCAGCGTCTTGACCGCCGTTTTGATGCAGCCGTCGATAAGGCCGTTTGGGAGCGCTTTATTACGCTTTATATGGCGCAACCTGAAAGCGCCCATATCCAAGCCTTTGACGACGCTCTCGGACTGGATGACGCAGTAAATGCGGGCAGTCTGGACAGTATCCTTTCCGCTATGTACACCAAAACCTCGTTGAATCAGGCGGATACGCGTCTTAAATGGCTGAATGCTGACAAAGCCTCATTTGAAGCCAGTGATGATCCCTTCATCAAACTGGCTGTGGCGCTATACGATACCGAAATGGCAATAGAGGATAAATCGAAAACGCTGGACGGCAGGGAAGCCACGCTCCAGCCGAAATACATGCGCGCCATTATCGACTGGCAAAAGTCGCAGGGGAGTCTGGCGTATCCAGACGCGAACAGCACATTGCGCGTTACTTACGGCACAGTGCTGGGCGGCTCACCCAAAGATGGCCTGATCTATGAACCCTTTACGCGGCTCGAAGGCATCGTCGAAAAAGATACCGGGGAGGCGCCGTTCGATTCGCCGAAAAAGCAGCTGGCGTTAATAGAAGATAAGAAATACGGCCCGTATGCACTGCCGGAAATTGGCAGCGTGCCGGTAAATTTCCTCTCTGATCTGGACTCCACTGGTGGTAATTCAGGCTCTGCAACTTTGAATGCGAATGCAGAACTGGTGGGGTTATTGTTCGATGGCACCTTTGAAAGCGTGAACTCAGACTGGGACTTCGATCCGAAAACAACCAGAACCATTCATGTAGATACCCGGTATATGCTGTGGGTTATGGAATACGTAGATGGTGCAACGAACCTCATCGAAGAGATGAAAATAGCTAAATAGGCACGGGCTTCCCCGCGCCTACCATTGCATCAGATTTTTTTTTAATGCATTGACTTAAAAGGGCTTCGGCCCTTTTTTTTTACCCTGTCATTGAGCAAAATACAGGATGAACAATGCGATGCACGCAAAATGCGTACAGGTAAGCACTGAGCGTAATAGTGGGGCGTCACGTATTACTTCTTGCGTGCTGCCATTCAGCGGTTTGGCTTGTGAAAACGATGACATCATAAACTGTTATTAACCATCATTTTTTACCTGTCTTTTTAAGCGCAAAGGCAGCATGTCAATGGGCAGGAGTACGGGGCAGACTGGCATCGAGTGACAGAGATGCAGCTCAACCGGCAAATTGTGTCAGAGCCGAACCTGCGGACTTGGTCGCGTAAGCTAGATTGTTGATCTTTTTCTGATACGCCTCTGATGCTGCGTGCGATAAGATGACATCAACATTTTCAGTTTAGAAGGAGTATGCTCTGATACCGCAGGAAGATGACCTATGGTTTGTGCCTTTAGGCGGAACCGGTGAAATCGGTATGAACCTTAACCTGTATGGCCATCACGGAAAGTGGCTGATGGTAGATTGCGGAGTGTCATTTGATGAACCGCTGCTGCCTGAGTATCGGGGCGGCAAAGTCGGCAGCCATCGGCATGCGGTAGTTGCACCTGATCCGTCATTTATCAGCGAGCAAAGACAAACTCTGTGCGGACTGGTCATTACCCATGGCCACGAAGATCACGTCGGCGCTGTACCTTATCTCTGGCAACGCTTTCGCTGTCCGGTATACACCACACCTTTCACCGCCGAAATATTACGCCGCAAGCTGGCTCAAACCGGTCTGCTGAACAAAGTGCCCATAATCGAAGTGGGTGTCGAGGCTACCTGCCAGGTTGGGCCTTTTACTCTTACCTGGATGGCAATCACACATTCCATTCCCGAACCCTCAGCACTATTGATCCAGACTAAAGCCGGAACCGTGTTTCATACTGCTGACTGGAAAATTGACGCGCAACCCATAACCGGTACGCCGTTTGACCGCCAGGCCTTTCAAGCGCTCGGTAATGAATCAATTCTGGCAATGGTAGGGGACTCCACCAACGCAACAAAGCCCGGTTTTTCTGTTTCCGAGCGCAATTGTTATGATGGTTTGCTTTCTACAATAAAGCCCTGCAACGGCAGAGTGGTAGTGGGGTGTTTCGGTAGTAATATCGCCAGGCTGATTACGTTGGCGCGTGTTGCAGAAAAAACGGGGCGCTACCTGGGGTTGTTGGGACGTTCCCTGGTTAATATGTACAGTATTGCCCGTCAAACGAATGTTTGGCCGCAGGAACTTAGTGTGATTGATGCTCACCACATGGGCTACCTGCCGCCAGAAGAGGTTTTAGCAGTGGCTACCGGCAGTCAGGGCGAGCCCAGAGCCGCGTTACATCGGCTGGCGCTTGACTCCCATCCTGCCTTATCGCTGGATAAAGGTGATACGGTTATCTTTTCTTCCATCGTGATCCCGGGAAATGAAGATGCTGTTGAACGTCTTGTCGCACGTTTTCATGGCAGAGGGATAAGTACATTACAAAGTGAAAATAGTGCGTTGCCCATTCACGCCAGTGGTCATCCCTGTCAGGAGGAACTCAAATTAATGTATCACTGGGTGAAGCCTGAAATTGCCATTCCCGTACACGGTGAGAATCAGCATTTAGAAGCCCATCTGGCAATTGCAAAAAGTAGCGGTGTCAGAAAAGGCTATGTGGGTCAAAATGGCGATTTGTATTGTCTCGCCCCGCAAGCCGGCATTCGTCGCAATGTGGTGAAAACCGGCAGGATCCCCGTCCGACAGGATTAGTAAGGTTCCTGTCAGCAGAATTCTCTTTTATACCTGTTTCTCAATTTTGTGCCATAAAGCTGCAGCTATAATCAGCGAAGGTCATATTGTTTATGAGAAGTGCGTGTGAAGCGCATAGCGCTTCACATAGAAAGCCTCAACATCCACCAATATCAAGAATGCCATGTCAGCGCGTTGCCCATGACATGCTTTCGTACACCGACAACCTAGCTTGTTTGCAGCTTCCGGGCGTCGCCAAACATCAATAAATACAGTCTTTAAGAAGCCATATCCCACCTTGGTTTATTGTGAGGGACAAAAGACAAGCGCCTTTTTACTTAAGGCCTGAGTCTCTTTGCCGATAAAAAAATACGACGGCAACCTGCCGCGTTCAGGTATTCAAGCTTAAGGATTTATGATGAAAAAGATCGCAAAAATTGCAGTATTCAGCGTTATCGGGTTATTATCAGTTTCAATTTCAGCAAAACCCATGACCTCTCAGGGAACAACCAGCTTTGTTGACGAGGCTTGCAGCTTGGCCCCCCTGATTTGTAGTGTCACAACACTTGGAAATGGAAGCGGTGATACGCCACCACTGCCAGATCCGAAGAGACCAAAAGATAAGGAAAAATGACAGCAGTATTTCCTCAGCTCCCGACAGCAATAGCCTTCTATTTCGTTGCGCTTTTGCTTCATGTACTTACAGTGAGAAGGTTAACCGCCTTCTCTTTTGTGATTGTGGGAGTCCTGCTGCTTGACTTTCTTCATGTTGGTTTCGAATTTTTTCTTAAAAGCCACTTTCACGAACCTGCCTTTTCTACACTCGTCTATTACAGCTGGTATCTTGGGTTTGCATTATCAGACTTCGCCTTTGTGGCCGTTATCGCGACAATTTGTAAGAATGCAAATCTAAAGCTCGACATCGCCAGCAAAGTTATTTTATCCCTCTATGTTGTCCTTGGCGCAATTCAGTTGTTTTCCCTGGTTGAAAGGCTCGTTGTTAACAGTAAATTCGCATATTATTTTTATACTCAAAGTATTCCCATTTTAAATTTCATTATTGCTGTCACTCTGTTCGGCTTTATTGCTATTTCATTGTTCAGTGGTCTTCGTCAGCAAAAAACGATCTAACGAATTGGATGCACACCCTTTTAGATTTGGTCCCACTTTCTACGGTGTTAAATATCCTCTTACTGATTTGTTATGTAGCGGTCGTTAATCGTATTTCAAGTTTCACGATAATCATTACCGGAGTGATACTGATCGAGTTTTTGCATCAGGGGATTTATGCTCTTCTTAGCCAGCCCTCGGTGCTGGAGCTGTTGGAAACCTGGATATTTGTCGCGTGGTATCTTGGTTTTGGCCTGACCGACTTTGCTTTTGTCATTGTTGCGATTGCTGTTTGCAAGCAATCTCATACCCCTATTCAGAAAACGTCCAAAATTATACTTGGTATTTTTATTTTTCTTGGCCTTTTGCAAGTGGCGCGCTTTATTGAGAAGCAATATTCGGGAACTGACTATTTCAAATTCCTTTACACGCAGGGGATTCCTTTTATTAACTACATGATAGTGGCACTACTCGGCGGCCAGTTAATAGCGGAAATAGGAAATCGAAAAAAGGGATTGGATGATGATATTTACTGAGTTACGCCGCGTTTAAATCGTTTGGTACCAACGCATAACGTCTTATACCAATAGACGTTATGAACAATTTCAAATGCTTGCTATCATCTAAGAGCTGACAGGGAGTGCGCGATTACGTCTACGGAGACCGGGCGAAATCTGACAAACGGTTTTTGATATCAAGATTGTGGCGATACGTGATAACACCTTGGTAGGTTTCCATTAATGTAGAACTGAGTGAAATAAGGTAGCTCAGTGATTGCTCCCAATAAGATAACCATAATATGAGCAGTATCAGCAGATTAGCAGTAACGGTAGTTTTTCTTTTCATCATTCCATTAGCGGGAGCCTCCCAGGTCAGGGTGCCTTCACCGAACTTTGAGGTGCTTTCAACAAAAAATGGTCTGACTCAGGATTTCATTAACCACATTGTTATCGAAGATAGTGGCTTCGTCTGGGTCGCGACAGAGGGAGGGCTGGTTCGCTGGGATGGATACCGGGCAGAAGAGTTTGAGGGGCCCGATAATGTCTTAACCAATGCCAGCATCAACAAGTTGACTCTGGAAGCTGACGAGGGGTTATGGATAAGCACTTTCGCATCCGGCGTTTATCGATTCGATTTCAAAAGTAATCAACTGGAACATAAGATTAAGCGCTCTTATCGCGAGCAACCGGAATGGATCCAACCTGCAAATAATTTTCACTGGCACTCAAGAACGCAACTGGTTGTCTCCCTTTACGAAGAGGTTATCCTCTACGATACCGAAACAAACTCGATTCGTGTCATTTTTAGCCTGCTGGACGAGGCCCTGGAAAACGCCGAAAGCATTCGGTATGCAATAAGCCTTGATAACAGACTATTTGTAGCGACGACAGAAGGTCTTTACAGCAAGGTTTTGGATGCACCGCCGCAAGATTATCAGCGTCTGGATTACCTCAACGGCTTGCCCGGCAATGTCAAACGTAATAATGCGAAGTATTTGCTGGCAGATCCGCAGGGACGTTTCTGGGTGGGCGCGGTTGATGGACTTTACATGGCGCCGGTGGATGAGTTGAAAGCCTATCTGGACGGAAACAGTACCAGCCCGTTTAAGGACATTGTCCGCGGTAAAAATATCTGGACAATCACGCAGGCCGACAATAATGCCTTCTGGCTTGGTACAAATAAAGGGTTGTTTTCATTAGTCAATTCAGATGGACAATGGGAAACGGTCTATGAACTTACACCTGACTATGGCGATACGATCCTTCCACGCAAACGCATTACTACCATTACCAAAGACAGCGACAATAATCTCTGGCTGGGAACAGAATACGGCGGCGCGCTTTACTACATGCCATCAACGGCGAATGTGACGACAATTCAGAACCGGCGAACTGACAGCACCCCCACATTAAGTAATGTGATCGTCTGGGCATTGCATCAGGGGAACGACAATACGCTTTGGATCGGCACTGACAATGGCCTGAATCGCTATAATCTGGCGACTGGAGAGACTGACGCATTTATCGTTACTGAGAACGAGGATGACGGCAATGGCGATTCAGTTATTGAGAAGATCATGCCGTGGGAAGAGGGCACATTGCTGCTGCAGACTTATAACGGCATAAGTATTTTCGATAAATCGACAGGGACATTGCGCAAACCTCAGCCCACTGTTGGAGATGCTGAGATTTTCAATCAGTGGAATTATGGCTCTGCGGTAGATGCGCAGGGCAGAGCGTATTTTGGTAGTGATAAATTTTACCGCTTCGATTACACCACCAATAGTGTAGAGGCGCTGGCGCTGGATCCTGTTGTTTTTGATACGGATTTCTTTTCCTCTTTTCTGGGGACGTCCGCGTATTATGAAGATCGCATGTTTGTGGCGATGTTGAATGGACTTTGGTTGCTTGATACTGAGACGCTGGAGTACGAGCTGGTATACGAGTTACCCCCGGAACAGCGCAATACGTCGATGTCAGTATCTTCCTGGGCGCTGGACCAACAAGGAACGTTATGGCTGGCATTTCCCCGGTTCGGGCTACTTGGGCTGGACGCGGATACGTTTGAGGTTAAAGCTCGTGTCAATGCTGACAATACGCTGCCTTCAGAAATAGTCTATTCATTGATGATGGATAGTGATAATGGCCTATGGTTCAGCTCACACTCTGGTTTACATCGTTTTTCAACTGTGGATGGTGCATTAAAAAATTACCGTTATGGCCAGGAAATCTCGGTGTCAGAGTTTAACGAGGGGGCGGTGACGATGCTCGCCGACGGTCGCATGGCGTATGGGTCGACAAACGGTGTAGTGCTTTTCGACCCGGCTAAACTGTATGACAGAAATCAGCAGCGTGACACTGCACGCCAGATGGTTATTACGGGCTTCAAACTCGACTCCCGAAACGATTTGCAGTTGCCAAGAGAGAACCTGTCTGGTGAAAAAGTGGTGTTGGAGCATGACGATTATGGTATCTCCATTCTCTTTTCCCCGATGTTGATGAGCAAAAAATCTGACGCGAACTATCAGTATTCGCTGTATCGTGGCGATGCCCTGGTTAGTGAGGGCGATACCCGGGATCCCCGGATCATTTTTGCTACACTGACACCCGGCGAATATACATTTAGTGTCGAACCCACCACCAATAGCTTTGATGATACGTATTTACCTGCGGATATCTCCATATTTGTCCCTTATGCACCGTGGCGATCGCCACTGGCTTACACCAGCTACGTCGTTCTTTTATTGCTTATTGTATTGTCCTATTTCTATGCACGTCATCAGCAGTTAAACCGCCTTCAACGGGCGCAACAGCAGGTACGACTGTTTGGCGATGCGTTCAGGCAAACGCGGGACTGGGTGGTAATTTTCGACTCATCGCAAAAGCCGGTAGCGATAAATCGTGCTTTTGCTGTCGCATTTGGTATTAATGATTCAGGAAATATAGACCGAAGCTTTAAACAGTTATTCCAGCGCTACCCGAAGCTGGCCAGGCAATTATCGGGACGACTGTCTTCATTGAAACCTGGACAATTCTGGAAAGATGACGATGTTGTTGAAGGCGCTGATGGCAAACAGTATGACGTGCTTATTGAGATCACAGCTATTAGCGATCCGGACAATAAAGCGCTCACCGATCACTATCTGTTGGTAATATCAGATATCAGCGAGCAGAAAAACGCAGAAAGAAAACTGATAAAAATTGCCAACTACGACAGTCTGACCGGTCTGGTTAATCGCAGCCTGCTGTTAGATCGGCTGGAGCATGCTGTCGATAGTGCAAGAGAAAATGACACCAAGGTAGCGGTATTATTTGTCGATCTAGACCGCTTTAAAGGTATCAATGACTCGCTGGGCCATGACTACGGAGACAAGCTGTTGCGCGTAGTTGCAAATCGAATGCGAAACCTGGCATCAGGGGCTGATACGGTTGCCCGATTGGGCGGTGATGAGTTTGTCATTGTGATGGAGGACGTGAAGCAAGTCGATGAACTGAGTCATTTTGTCGGGGAGTTGATCGAGTCTGTCGAAACGCCAATATCGCTGGGTAAAGAAATACTGCGAGTCTCATGCAGCGTTGGCGTGTCCTTCTATCCCGACGACGCTGAAGAACCGGCTGAATTGCTCAAACATGCCGATGTTGCAATGTATTCTGCGAAAAAAGATACGCTTAATGCGTTCACCTACTTTACTACTGAAATGAACCAGCGCGCCCGCGACAGACTGCATGTCGAAAATCTGGTAAAGCGCGCCTATACCGAAGATTGTTTCTACAATCATTATCAACCTATTATTAACACCCGTACCGGAAAAACCGAAGGCGTTGAACTGTTATTACGTTGTCAGTTACCCGAGCAGCCGCTGTATCCCGATATGTTCATCCCTGTACTGGAAGAGCTTCGTTATATTATTGAAACCACGCGCCAGGCGATGCGCCGTGCCGTGGCCGATCTGGCAGACTGGTACGCAATTGGATTTGACGGGTACATCTCGGTGAATCTTTCTGCACTTCATTTTAAAACAGAGTTTGATATTGCCGGAGTCAAAGATTTGCTAGCAGAATACGCGCTGCCGGTAACGTCGCTGCGCTTTGAAATTACTGAAGGCGTACTGATGGATAATACCGGCAACGCACTGACGGAAATTCAGCGATTTGTCGATGAGGGCTTCGTACTTGCTCTGGATGATTTTGGTACAGGCTATTCATCGTTGAGTTATCTGAAACGTTATCCTCTGAAAGTACTGAAAATCGACAAGAGCTTTGTTGATGATATCCAGCCAGGGAATGCCAATGACGCTTTGGTATCCACAACCATTACCTTGTCAGAGCGCCTGTCTATGGTAAGTATTGCTGAAGGCGTAGAAACACTGGAGCAGGCGCAATACCTTGCAGAACTTGGATGTCATTATCAACAGGGATATTATTTTTCCCGGCCGGTGGCAGGTGCTGAAGTTCCTGAGCTACTTACACGTCAGTGGACGATATCGTCTTAGTAGCTTGTGACGTCAGTCGTATTATATTTCTGCATACCCTCTTGACCACTTAGCGTTTTTCCACCGCAAGCCATCCCGGTATGACGCCCACGGCACATTACTCGCGCCGTGAGCCTCGCGGATGCAGGGTACTTACTTTTAGCTGATCGTTAATGGTAAAGGCAGCTCCCTAAATCGTTTACCCGTCGCTGCGAATAATGCATTGGCCAACGCAGGGGCAAAGGGGGGCGTCGGAGGTTCGCCAACTCCCGCCGGTGGCTTGGTGCTCTGTACAATATCCACATGAAAGTGTTTTGGAGCATGTTGAATTCGTGCAACCTGATAATTGTGGAAGTTGGTCTGGTCGATAGCGCCATCTGTGGCGGAGATTTCGCCAATGGCACAACTGAGTCCGTAAACCATACCGCCCTCGCATTGTGCGCGAACGTGATCCGGGTTCACTATGGTGCCGGCATCCAGGCTCATATACACATTTGGCATCGTCCAGGTGCCATCGTCAGCAACCTCAACCTCAACCACAGCCGCTGCATAGCTCAAAAATGAACGGTGTGCGGCCAGCCCCAGAAAGCGGTTACTGGTCTTGCGGTTGTCCCAATCTGCCATGTCGGTGACTCTGCGAATGACGTTTTTTAATCTTGCTGTGTCTATCGGATAGACATCAATAGGATCACCGTAATTATCATACTCCGCACCTTCTGCCGCCAGGTCGATATGACGGTCTTCGCCAATTAACGTCAGCAAATAGTCACGACTATCCTGTTTTGCAGCGAACGCGAGTTCATCGGCAAAAGAGTGTATAGCAAAAGCGTGATAAACGTTCGCCACACTCCGCAACCAGCCAATCCGCACATGGTTTTTAGCTTCACCACGCTCCAGCTGCATATTAGGAATAGCAAACGGATTGTCGATAAATCCAAGTCGTAATTCACCATTACTGGGTGTCACTGCAGACGGGTTGAACGTTGAAGAAATTGACGGAAATACCGTGTTGTGTCGCCATGCAATTGTTTTTCCGGTTTCATCCTGTGTTGCCTGGATGTGCTGAGCACTCACTGAATGGTAATAACCATGCTGAATATCGTCTTCGCGTCGCCAGATGACTTTCACCGGTTTCCCTGCCTGCTGTGCCAACAGAGCAGCTTCGACGGAAAAGTCTGGCTTGGACTTACGGCCAAAGCCGCCACCCAGCAACGTGACGTTTACGGTAACCTTGTCTTCCGGCATCTTCAGAGCGGCGGCAACGTTGCTGCGGGTGGATTGCGGGGTTTGCGTGCAGGCCCAGATCTCGGCACTGTCTTTCGTAACCTTTGCTGTGGCCGCAGGCGGCTCCATCGGTGCCTGCGACAGTAACGGCGCATAATAAGTCGCGCTGATTACATTCGTACTGTCTTTGAGGGCTTGTGGAGCATCGCCACGCTTTCTTACGACTTCGCCTGGTTGCTGTGCTGTCTTTATCAAGGAAGCTTTGTACTCAGTAGAGTTGTAATTAGTGTGTTCATTACTGGTCCATTTCACCGACAGCGCTTTCACGCCTTGCATTGCTGCCCAGGTTGTTTTCGCCAGTACTGCCACACCGCCAAGAGGATTAAATGCGGCAGGCGCCGTCGCTTCTGGTAAGTTGATTACGTCAACTACACCGGCGATGTCGCGTGCCTTTTTGTCGTCGACGCTTTCAGCATGCGTGAACATGACAGGAGGGCGCTGGATCACGGCAACCAACATGTCGTCAAGTTGCACGTCTTGTCCATAGGTGGTGGTTCCGGAGACCACATCATCAATATCGACACTGGTCATCACTTTGCCAATATACTTCCAGCGGGAACGGGGCTTTAGTGATACCGCATCTGATTCAGGTACCGGGAGGGTCGCGGCGACATCAATTAACGATTTGTAGTCAACGCGGTTTCCGCTCGGTGTATGCACCACACCGTGATCGCGGTTGATACAGTCATCGGGACTCACATTCCAGCCTCGGGCAGCCGCTTCTCGCAGCATAGTAGCCGCGGTAGCACCGGCGATACGAAGACGCTCAAGGTTGCGTCTGACACTGCGAGAGCCATCGGTGTTCTGATCGCCGTATTTGGGGTGACCTGTGGCCTGTACCACGGTTACCCGATCCCAGTCTGCGTCCAGTTCATCGGCAATAATTTGTGCCAGTGCAGTGCGGATTTGCTGTCCCATCTCAGAACGATGGCAAGTGACAACTAGCTGACCCTCAGCATTAAATTCGACAAAAACGTTTGGTGCCAGGGTTTCAGTTTGAGTTGCTTGTGCTGCAACCGGGTTGATTGAAGGCAATAACGTTAAGCCAAGCGCAAAACCTGAGGCAGAGGCTGACTTTTTTAAAAATGCACGGCGCTGCGGGGAAATAATATCGTTCATTATGCTTCTCCTTTCGCGGCGTGTTTAATCGCATTTCTAATTCGTGGGTAGGTACCACAACGGCAGATATTACCGGACATGTGCTGATCAATTTCTGTATCCGACGGAGCAGCGTTTTTTGCCAGTAGGGTGGCCGCCTGCATGATTTGCCCACTTTGACAGTAACCACACTGCGGCACATTATGCTGTTTCCAGGCCACTTGCAGGGGATGTTGGTTTTTTGCATCCAGACCTTCGATAGTCGTTACCGATTTCCCCTCAATGGCAGACATTGGCAACTGGCATGAGCGAGTGGCTTCGCCATCGATGTGGACCGTGCAGGCGCCACACAATGCCATTCCGCATCCATACTTGGTACCGGTCATGTGTAACTCATCACGTAAATACCAGAGTAGTGGCATTTGAGGATCGCCACTGTACTCGCGCGCTTCACCATTAATTTTTAATTTCATGTCGATGCCTGTTTATTGTAGGTGATGCCGTTAAGGCACAAAGTAATCGGTTGTTATTCAGCATGTCGCTGACGTTGAATGTAAAACTCTGTTCAGAGCGTCCGGTTGTCGCTTCCAGCTAACTGGCAAATACTTACCTTACGACCTCCAATACATTGGCGTAAGACAATCAGTCGCCGATTAATGCGCTGCTACGCTGGTGCAATATGAATAGCACAGCGATTTTCATTCGCCATGTCCGTTCATGGGGAATAGCTGTAAGTGTATGGCGCTGCGCCATCTCTTTCACGCTCGCGCCATCTTTTTCACGCTGCAGCCTCGCTAGCTATTCTTAACAGCAGCATGGAATACCTCAAGTTTCAAACTGCATGCGGTAAAGTTTAGTTTTCGTCCGATGATCTGTCACCCCGACGCCGCGTTTGACCAAGCGTCAGCATTCACACCCCACTATTAGATAAGGTAAGGTAAGACTATAAAAAAACTAAATTCACCGACGAAGCGCACGGTTTTACCGCGTTTTTGTTGTTAATCGAAGTATAAGGGCTTGTCATACAGAAAAAAATCGTGATTATTATAGCCCTGTGAAAGAATTGTAAACCTGGTCTACATTAATACAACATATGAGCGACCTATGCCACGAGACATGACAACTGACGCGACAAAACACGATGTAACATCTCCACTCAGTATGCTATATCACTGGGAGAAGGAGCGGGGAGACGAGGTCTACCTGACACAACCGGTAAACGGTGACTATCAGTCTTATACCTGGACACAGGTAGGCAATCTGGCACGTCGTATTGCATACCGCCTGCAGGAACTGGACTTGCCGCCGCAAAGCCGCATTGGGATTTTTTCAAAAAACTGCGCGGAATGGTTTATTGTTGATCTCGGGATTATGATGGCCGGACATATATCCGTGCCTATCTTTTCGACTGCCGGTGCAGATACCATTCAGTATGTGCTTAAGCATGCGGATGTAAAGTTATTGTTCATTGGGAAACTGGATAACACGACGGAGCAGGTTGCTGCTGTGCCAGATGACTATCACACGGTAGCATTCCCTTATCCGAATTTATCAACGACTCAGCAGTGGGCGGAGTTTATTGATTGTCCTGCTATTGATGATTCACCGGTGCCGGATATGGATCAGACGATGACGATCATCTACACCTCCGGTAGCACAGGGCAACCTAAAGGTGTAGTACATACCTACCATTCAATTTGCTGGGCGGCGCAACGGTCGCTGAACCAATTGAAAATCGACACCAGCGACAGAACGCTGAGCTACCTGCCTCTTGCACATATCACCGAGCGGGTACTGGTTGAATTATCGAGTTTCTATTCAGGCGGTCAGATTTATTTCGTTGAGTCACTGGATACCTTCCAGCGTGACGTGAAAGCCTGCCGACCCACGCTGTTTATTTCCGTGCCAAGACTCTGGACGAAGTTTCAGATGGGTGTGCTGGCGCAGATGCCACAGAAAAAACTCAATATACTGCTTAAAATTCCTATCCTGAAGGGGATTGTTGCAAAGAAAATTCGTGAAGGCCTGGGATTGAATCATGCCCGGCTGTGGGCAAGTGGCTCAGCGCCCCTGGCACCGGCTGTCATCGAATGGTTTGCAAAAATCGGTATCAATATCTCTGAAGGCTGGGGGATGACCGAAAACAGCGCATACGGGACAGCAAGTGTGCCATTTCGTCACGATAAGATAGGCTGTATTGGCAAGCCGTACGACGGCGTAGATATACGCATATCTGATGAAGGCGAAATTCAGGTGAAGGCGCCTTGTAACATGAAAGAATACTACCTTGAGCCTGAAAAAACGGCAGAAGTTTTTACTGATGATGGCTATCTGCGAACAGGTGATCGAGGCGTAATGGATGATGAGGGCTATGTTCGAATTACCGGTCGCCTGAAGGATATCTTTAAGACCGCCAAAGGAAAATATGTAGCGCCTGCACCCATCGAAGCCAAATTTATGGAGAATCCGCTGGTTGAGCAGGTCTGCGTTACCGGCACTAACCTTCCACAACCTGTAGCATTGCTGGTACTGAGTGAAGAGGCTCAAAAGCAAAACAAACAGGAAGTACAGGAGAGTCTTCAGCGCACGCTTACAAATATTAACAGTGGGCTGGAAAGCCATCAGGTGCTCGACCACGTGGTGATCATGCAGTCTGAATGGACCATTGAAAATGATTTGCTCACACCCACGCTAAAAGTAAAACGTCATGTTCTGGAAGAGCGCTTCCATGATGTGATCCAGGCCTCATACAACTCACCGGTTGTACGTGTAGCCTGATTAGCCGGCCACGGTAAGTTTTTGCCGTGGCTGCTTTCCTGTTTATACTCTACATACAATGTTTTTACTGGAGTATTCAGCGTATATCTGGATATACCAGTATTCTTCCTCCGATACGTAAATTTCCACTTTTACACCTTTTGACTAGTTGGTAAATGTCATAAATGCCACTACCATCCGCCTGAATTTATTAAAGCGCGTCAGATAGCTGTGCGGATATAGTAAGTGGAATTTCGTTAATTGATGAACTATCACTTAAAGCACGAACTGTCCTGAGAGAAATTTCATCAGATTCTTCAGGTATGGCGTTGTGAGTATATCGGCGCGTTGGGTTGTCGGTGACTTAGTCAGGAAAAACACAAATGCAAAAGAAATGGGTAAGTGTTCTGTTTGGCACGGCGATTTTCGCAGCTTCAGCGATATCGTCTTCAGTGTTAGCCGAAGTGGTTGTGGTCGTTCATCCTTCTAACGACGCTTCGCTTTCAGAAAAAGATGTACAGCGGATTTTCTTAGGAAAAGAGAAAAAATTTCCCGATGGCCGTGAATCTATTCCGGTAAATCAGGAAACATCGAATGGTATTCGCGGAGATTTTGACCAAAACGTATTGGGAAGAAACTCTTCTCAGGTAGCAGCGTACTGGTCAAAGCTGGTATTTACGGGCAAGGGCGTTCCGCCCAAAGAGGTATCCGGCGACAGCGCTGTGATTGAATTAATTAAAGAAAACAAAAGCGTCATTGGCTATATCGATTCAGCATCGGTAACCGGCGACGTTAAAGTCGTGCAATTAAACTAGTACAGCGGAGCAGAACATGAAAAAGACTTTATTAGCCCTTACAATTCTTGCTGCCTGTGGTAGTGCCCACGCTGATGTCCGCATCAATGGCTTTGCCAATCTGATCGCCGGGAAAACCAGTAGCGACGGTATGCTTTATGGCTACGATGACGATATTTCATTAAGCCCTGAGAGTTTGTTTGCCGTGCAGTTAAGCGGTGATGTGAATGACAAGCTGACTGCAACCGGGCAGCTGGTTGCTCGCGGCAGCGACGACTACGATGTAGATTTCGAGTGGGCTTATTTTACCTATGCCGCGACAGATAATGTAAGCGTGTCAGCCGGGCGGCTCCGACTGCCATTATTCCGTTATTCTGCGTCACTGGATGTTGGCTACTCTTACCACTGGGTTGCGGCACCACAATCAGTTTATGGTGTGCCGTTCAACAACATCGACGGCGTGAGAGTTGATTACAGCAATTACGCTGGCGACTGGGAGTATAACGTCCAGGTCACGGCGGGGACGTTTGAAAATAATGGGTATGAAATTACGCCGGGAACGATTGCGGATATTGAAGGAAACAACGCGATTGTGGGTAGTATTGAAGCTACCTATGAATGGTTTAAGGTTCGCGCTACCGCAGGTTCTGCGAAGTCGTCGTTATCAATTGAAAGCATCGACGCGCTGATCGGGCAACTGGCAATGATCTCCGCCCCACTGGCTGACAAGCTGGCATTTAATGACGATTCAAGTGCATTTTATGGTATTGGTGTGGAAATCGATCAGTTCGACTGGTTTGTAAGTGCAGAGTGGACCAGTATCGACATTGAAGAGTCATTTAACCCGCAGGATGTTGCGTACTATATCACTGCTGGTATCCGTCACGGCAAGTTCACACCCTCTATCACTTATGAAAAGCTGGATGGGAACGATGATGTGAAGTTTTTGAGTGATGTTGCTGCTCTTCCGGAACAGGTTCGTGGTCCTGCTGCGATGATCGTGGGTGGTGTTCAGCAAGCGGTAATGGAAGAAACCTCAACAGTCACACTGGGGCTGCGTTACGACTTTGATACCAACGTGGCGTTAAAAGCAGATATCAGCCGCAGTACGGATGATATTGATGATGATAACGACACTACGCTGGTTCGCGTTGCGGTAAACTATATCTTTTAAGTCGCAACAGATAGAAGCGTTCAAGAAAAAGGCCACGAAAGTGGCCTTTTTTTTCGCTTAAATGCTGCAGTTAACAAACGTCCGCGGTTGTTGGTAAACAGGACTAAATAAAAATAGCGGGCAGCGTTATCCTTCGTGTCAGCTGTGAGCAGCAGACGAAAAGATGCATATTGAACTGACGTATCGACTTTTTTGCTACCTGCTTTTAACGTGCGACAAACCCGGCTTTTTGATCTCTGATGTGGATGTATATTTGAGCCAGCAAGAGAGAATTTGAAACGGCTGGCTTTTTCATTACACGAAATGGCTCTATACTGGTTAAACTTTAATCAATGGCGCAGGGATGAATTATGAACCAGACTACGGCAATGTTATTTTTACTTTCCATCGTTACTGCTACGGCGACGCACGCCAGTGACGCAGATAAATTAAACGGGGCATTTAATCAACTGTGCGACAAGATGGAAGTGTGTGCGATGGAGCAGATGGGTAAAGAGGAGAACCTCACGCCGCAGATGCGTAGTATGATTGAAGGCATGATAGACGGCATGTGTAAAAACATGATGAATATGGAAGACGTTGCTCAATATTCAGAGCTCGTGGACCCGGCGGTGGCTTGCATCGACTCGATGACCTCGCAAAGCTGCGCGGAACTCGAAGGCGATAATTTGCAAACTCCTGCCTGTAAAGAATACGAGCGTCAGGCAGAGTCGTTTCGGACCGAACTGAACGGTGGATAACCTTCATTTCGGCGGTGATCGCCGGGTCGCTGTGATACTGCAACCCGGCATGATTACTATCAGGCTTGCGGATACCGTGCCTGCAGGCCCTGATAAATAAGGTCGCTGTAGTCTTTCGCGTTGATATCCAGCGTATTTAGCACTTCCACCAGGTGCTCGTTGTCTTCACGGCCATCCCAGATTTTCTTATAAGTGCCGGCTTTGTAGCCGTTGTCCTGTCGAAAGAAATTCAGCACATTTTTGCCCACGTACTGGCGATAAAGCGCTTCTCCGGTCATTTCACATTGATTTACTATGTGCATGAACAACGGCACGCTAAAACGTTTTGCAGCGCATAATCCCGCCATTAGCTCAAGGTTATCCAGCAGCTCCTGCTGTTGTGGATCATAATCAACATTGTCGAACTTAACATGCGCCTGCGCCTGCGCAAGCTGTGCAGAGAGCGCTGAAGCCGTCGCGTCGATATCTCCCTGATAATCAATAATGCAGGCTGACAATGCGAAATGCCAGATATCCACCAGTTCCATTTGTAGTTGAGGCAAATCTTTGGTTTGCGCTTTCCACCACTTCCAGCCGTGGTGCTCGATTGCCTCAACCGACTCAACCATCGCTGCACGCAGATAGCCGTAGCCTGCGGTTAACCACTGCGGATTGACTTTGGTATTCATTTTATTTTGAAGTGCCAGCATGGTGGCAAGCTGCGGTTGTGTAAGCATTAATATTCCTGCATAAACTGAGGCTGATTCAGCCAGTAAGAAAGCCTGACGCGCTTTTTGCTGCAGTGATGCGGGTTCGCGACGGCAACAGGCACATACCACGTTAGAAATAGTCCACCCTTGTCGACTCCGTCGGCAGGGTATCCACTGAAATAACATAACATTGAAGCGCTACCAGAGATATGGTCAGGCTCTGGATAAGCACGAATTGTAGCGAATCCGGCATCTACAGAAAAGCGATCGTCGACGTTATTGCAGAATATCTGAGGTAGTAGAAAATAGCCTGGTCATATCTTATAAGCTTTGACGTGTTAGCGCAGTGTTCCGTTTTTATACGATGGCAGGTTACTCAGGTAATAAGAAAATAAGCAAATTACTACCAGACGCACTGCCAGCGAACATGAATTCCGTTTTCAGGTGCGCCTCTTTGGTGCACTTGCACCAAGTGGTCAACTTTCAGTAGGGTAAAGCGGTGTAAATTCCATGTTAAGCTATTGATTATTAATAATAAGTAATTTTGGCATCATTGGTGCTATATCTTTAAGTGTTAACTGCGCAACGTTGTGGCGTTAACTTGATTCGGTGCCAGGCAACGCCGTAATCAGGTTGTCACAGGGTCGCCCGTAACCTTACCCATACAGGTTTTTCGTGTCCTGAGGCCTGTATGGGTTTTTTTCTTTCTTGTCTCTCCTTATCCCTTTCTTCCGCTTAGCATATCGCGCCATTAATCATCATATCCAACGCCAGCTCTGACTTCGGTGTGAGTGCGTTACAGATGTCTGGATGCGTAGTTGAGAATCCCGTACCATACATAAAAATCATTCCAAGAACAGGACGTTTCGGTTGCTCGCGCTCTATCCTTCAAACAAGCTGGAACACTTAAGTTTTCTCCTGGGTACGTTGTTAAAGCAGCGGTCCTCATCTGTCTTAGCGCCCACCACTATACTGGTAGAAAGCCCGGGTATGCAGCACTGGCTGAACATGGAACTGGCGAGACAACAGGGAATTGCCATGAATCTGTCTTTTCCTTTACCAGTCAGGTTTATGTGGGATACGGCACGCACCATCCTGGGGGCAGAAAAAGTTCCCAGACAATCGCCGTACCGCCGAGAGGTGCTGATGTGGCGGATTGATGCCTTGTTGGCTGATGCGCAGTTTATTAGCCTTGATGAGATGACGCCGGTGAAAGGTTACTGGGCTCACATTGACAGCGACGCAGAGCAGACTGCACAGCGGCTGCAGTTAGCCACAGTAATGGCGGATGTCTTTGAACAATACCTGCTATATCGCCCGGATTGGCTGTCCGGATGGGAGCGCGGTGAACTGCAGGCGCCAGACAACACGATGGAACGCTGGCAGGCAGCACTATGGCGCGCACTGACTGCTTCTTGCCCCTTACACCCTGCCGCACTGCACAACGAAGCAATTGAGGCACTCAAAACAGGTAACTCCGCTGATTTGTTACCCGAGCGGGTCATTGTATTCGCAATTAACACCATGGCACCGCAATTGGTGGCGTTCTTCGATGCACTGGCTGAACATATTGATATCCATATTTTCCACCTCAATCCCAGCGTGAATTACTGGGGAGATGTGAAAAGCAATAGCGATCAGGCCCGTGCGTTGCGTGAAGGGGCGATTACACAATGGATGAAAGAGGAGCAGTCAAACCCGTTTCTCGGTAACCTGGGAAAGCAGGGGAGGGATTTGTTTAATTTATTAACGCAACTGGATACCTTCGAAGTCAGTGCGTTTGATACCGAAAAACCTGATGAGCGCAGTGAGGACTTCCGTCTGCTGCAGCAAATTCAGTATGACGTGCTTCAGGCTAGGGCACCACAAGTACAAAAACATGACAGCCAACCTGAACAACACACGAGTGATGACAGTGTGATTGTCGCGTCAGCACACTCGGCGCTGCGCGAGGTGCAGGCACTGCACGATCGGCTGTTACGATGGATGCAGGACGATCCGTCGCTCACGCCTTCAGATATTGTAGTAATGTGCCCGGCGATAGAAGAATATGCCCCTTTAATTGATGCGGTTTTCCACCGGGTTGGCACGCCCCGACCGGCAGATAGCACGCCACCTCGAATTCCCTGCTCCATTGCTGACCGCGCGCCGCTGGATGCTGAGCCCATGGTGGCAGCGTTTATCAATTTATTGACGCTGCCAGATAGCCGCTTCCGGGTAGTGGATATTATGGATCTGCTGCGCCTTGATGCCATGCGGGCAAAGTTTGATTTACTGGAAGAAGATACTGAAATCATCACTTACTGGCTTCAACAGGCCCATGTTCACTGGGGACTGGATGGTGAACATAAAGCCACTGTTACCGATGGTGCCGCGACGTCAGAAACCTATAGCTGGTGGTGGGGGCTCAAACGCTTGCTAATAGGTATGGCTTACGAAGACAAACCTGTTATCAGTAATAATTTGCTCACGTTGCCCGATGTAGAGGGCCAGCAAGCGCTTGCGCTGGGAAAACTGATGCAAATTGTAGATATGCTGGGCGAGCATGCCAGATTACTCAATACCCGACGAACAGCTGAGGATTGGCACCAGTATCTTTTATTGCTAAGAGACAGTTGCTTTTCGCCTCTACCTGAACAACATCAAACCTGGGAAAGCCTGGGAAAAGCGTCAGCAGATCTTGCTGCACAATGTGCTGAAGCAGGTTATGACAACATGCTGTCATTGCGACAAGTGCGAGAAGTGTTGATGAAACGCTTTTCCTCGCCGGATGCAGGCAACCATTTTATGACCGGTCAGGTTACGTTCTGCTCGATGCTTCCTATGCGCAGTATTCCTTTTTCTGTGGTGGCGGTACTGGGACTGAATGATGGCGAGTTTCCACGTCAGTCTACGCCCGCGAGCGTGGATCTTATGGCCAGCCAGCCTCGAAAACTTGGCGACCGTTCACGACGACTGGAAGACAGATACTTATTTCTGGAGGCAATGTTGTCTGCCAGAAAACACCTATATTTAAGCTATCAGGGTAACAGCGCTCAGGATAACAGTGAGCGCCAGCCATCCCTGGTACTGGCAGAGTTTCTGGATGTGATGGCGCGCGGTTACTGCCGGGCCGTTGATAGTATAATTCAACAGGTGCCGCTGCACCCATTCAGCGCAGCGAACTTTACGTCATCGCAGCCAGGTTTTGAAGCGGGCTGGTGCAAACTCGCCAATGCAATTCAGTCTCCTGCAGAGATGCATGATGCTACCCTGACGATGTTGGAAGATGCCAAACCTCAGGATGAGGTAACACCATCAGATATCGCGCGGAGCCTCGCCAATCCCTTGCGGTATTTTGCCAATCAACAGCTTGGTGTTTATCTTGACCCTTCTGTTCCTGCGCTGGAAAACCGGGAACCTTTTGCGCAAAACAACCTTACCCGCTATCAGGTGATAGAAGCGGTGTCTGATGTGCTGGTAGATGATGCCATTATGCAGGATATTCTGTCGCGTACCCGTCTGCATGGCGATATGCCTGATACTCCCCTGACAGACGCGGTACTTACGCAGTGGCAGGAAGCTGGCGTGGCACTGACAAACGCCATTGGGCTTCGGGACACCGACCCGGCACAGGTACGCTGGCAGGGGGAGCACATAACGATTAAGGCGCAGGCATGGCAGGGCGGAGGTGAGCTGAAGTGGCGACACGCCGGAAGTCAGCATAGTCAGCGCAAATGCGAACAGCTTATTACATCGTTATGTTTTGCCGCGGCGGGTATCGCACTGCCGCTGGAAGTTTACTATATCAAATGGAGTGGCGGTGAATTTCAGGTGCGAAAAACGGTTTATGCCGCTACCGACAGTGATGTAGCACAGCAGCTGTTATCTGATTTAGAGGCATTATATGTCCGGCTTCATTTGCAGCCGGTGCCAGCATTCATTGAGGCTGGATTGCAAATGGTGAAAAAAGCCAAGGGGGAGCCGGTAGAAACGTTTATTCACAGCGAAGTGGGTGAGCAAGCTTTTAAAAACCTCTTAAGCAGTGCATCACCATTTTCCGCGGAGCTGGATGAGGATCCATACGTGCACTGGTTTTATCCGCGAGGGCTCTCGGTCGATGAGATACCTTTTACGCAGCTGGAGCCCTTGTGTCTGGCGATAGAAAATAATTCCCGGGACAGCAAAGTATGAAGTTTGAGAAGCTGAACGTTCCGGCTATGCCGCTGCATGGTCGCCACCTGATTGAAGCCAGTGCGGGAACCGGAAAAACCTATAACATCACCCGGCTGTATTTACGTTTGTTGTTAGAAAAGCAACTGCCAGTGCAGCAAATTCTGGTGATGACATTCACCAATGCTGCGACCGAAGAAATTCGTGGTCGTCTGGCCGACACCCTGCGAGAGGCATTGGGGGTCTGGTCCGACGCCCAGACAGACAATGCCAGCCTGCAGCAGGCCGATCCGGTTTATCAGCATCTTTATGCGGCCTGTGATCCGGACGTGGCCATTGCCAGCCTGCGCGCCGCCTTACTGGAGCTGGATGACGCGGCGGTTTTTACCATTCACGGGTTCTGCAATAAAGTGATGTCGCAACTGGCATTTGACAGCGGTGCACCGATGACACAAAGCCTGGCCACCGATACCCGGGAAATGTATCTCGACGCTGCGAGTGACTGGCTACGTATGCAGTCGCGGCACGCTGATAATTTTGAGCTTTTAGCGGCACAGGGGTGGCATCTGCCGGAAGTGCTTTTACAGCAATTTGAGCGGGTGGCGCGCAGTGATATAACGCCGACAGTCAGCACCGAAGAGCAGGTGGAAGCCAGCATTCAGCACTACCGTAACGCCCGGAGTGACATACTTAAGCCGTTATTTGATGAAATACGAGAGCAGTTGCTGTCCCGCGAGCCAGAAATTACAGACGCGCTGATTAACAAACCCAAAAAGGCCGATGATCGTGAGTCGCGCCAGCAGGAGTGGGAAGTGCTGCTTGGTTGGCTGAGTGAAAAAGCTGTAGCGGAGCCGCCGTCAGAGGTCGGTGCATTTATCAATGGCAGGCGATATCTGAAAAACGACAGTCTGAAAGCGCTGTTTGCGCCGTTAAAACAGCTGGTCAGCGACGTAAAAGATATTGTGTCGGAGGTGCAAAAAAGCCGCAGTCAGCAGTTGACAGCCATTCCGGCTCTTACCCTCATTCAAAGCGGTATCACGTTTATACGGGACCATGTAAGAAAACAAAAACAACGGCTAGGCGTTATCGATTTTGATGATTTGATCAGCGCACTGGCAGCACAGGTGAGAAAACCTGGCAGCGCGGTAGCGCAACAATTGCGTTCACTCTATCCTGTGGCGTTAATAGACGAGTTTCAGGATACTGATGCAAACCAGTATGCCATTGTCGACACGGTGTATCCCAAGGCCAGCGAGAATCATTGTCTGATGATGATTGGCGACCCTAAACAAGCGATATACGGGTTTCGCGGCGGCGATATTTTTACTTATCTGCACGCGGGCAAGCAGGCAGATTTCCACTGGGTGATGGACACCAACTGGCGCTCAGTAGCGCCGATGGTCGAGGCGTATAACCGCTTATTTTACGGCGCTCCGGTAGCAGGTGATCCGGCAGATGTGTTTGGTTTCAATATTCACTATGAGCCGGTGAAGTCTACTTCTCTCGCAAAAGCCGCAAAAATGCCACTTGCCGACCCTGAACACAACCGGCAGGCGATGAACTATGTGCTTGCCGAACCGCAGGGTGAGGCCCAGCCGGCAAAGGCGCAGCTTCAACGCAAGCTTGCCGATTGGGTGAGCGCGGAAATTCAGCGTCTGCTGAGTCAGGCCAGACTGGGGGCCCGGGCATTACTTCCCAGTGACATTGCGATATTGGTGCGCAGCACACCTGAAGCCACAGTCATCCGCCAGAGTTTGCATAAAGCCGGCATCAGCGCGGTTTTTCTGAGTGACAAAACCAATCTTTTTGCCTCACCGCAGGCTGCGGATATTTATCGTGTGCTGGATGGCATCTGGCACTGGGAGCACACGTCAAGGCTTTCAGCCAGCCTCAGCAGCCCGCTTTTTGGTTACACGCACCAGCAACTTGTCGATATTCTGCATCATGAAGATGATGTTGCGTGGGAGCAACTCACAGATCGGGTTTTGCAGCTGCGTCAGATGTGGGTGCAGCGGGGCTGCATGAGTGTGCTGCTGTACCTGATGCAAAATCATTATCAGTGTGTGAGTGACCAGCCAGAGCGGGCGCTGACTAATTATCTGCATCTTGCGGAAGTGCTCGAGCGTGAAGCTGCATCTCACGCCAGACCGGATCAGCTGTTGCTGTGGTTACACCGTCAAACCAGTGAGCCAGAGGCCAGTGCGGAACAGGTTCAGCGCCTGGAAAGTGATGCAACACTGATTCAAATCGTGACGCAACACGGCTCAAAAGGTCTGGAGTATCCCATTGTGTTTGTCCCCTTTGCCAGTGACTATCGTGACCCGGCAAAGGCCGGCCAACAATGGGCAGCGTACTATCAATATTACGACCCTGATTCACAGAAACTGAACATACAGCTGGGACATAGTTACCCGGTGGCAGAGCGGGTAAGGGCGGAAGGCAATGCGGAGGCAATGCGGCTATTATACGTTGCTGTGACACGGGCAGCTTATCGCTGCTATCTGGGTGTGGCTGAATTTAAGCAACACGAACAAAGTGCTCTGGCCAGGGCATTGGGCATGACTGACGCAGCCGATTGGCAAGCCGCAATCGATGCAGTAGTGGATGAAGGCAATGGTCACACATGCAGGATATCGGCGTCAGCGCCTCCCGAAAGCCATGCTGCGGAAAAACAGGGGGAGGCATTGCCAGCCAAGCTTACGTGTAGCGAGTTCACCGCGACAGTAGATGAAGCATGGCGCCTCTATTCGTTTTCTGCCCTGGCACGCCAGCAAATTGTGGTCAGACAATCTGAACGAGATGTGGAGTCAGTCACAGACGCTGATACGACCACTGCGACAGAGTTACCTGCAAATGTTGCGCTGCCTTTCAGGTACACGTTTACGAAAGGGGCCGAAGCCGGCAACTTATTGCATGATGTGCTTGAACATGTCGATTTCAGCAGTCCTGACTGGCAGCAGGACGGTCAGGATGCCATGCACAGATTTGGTCTTAGCGATGAAGACAAGCCAGCATTTGTTTCCTGGATGCAGGAAACGCTGGACACCCCTCTGGCTCAAGCGGGCATCACGCTGTCTGAGCTGAGTCGCTCGAGCACGCTGCGGGAAGCCGAGTTTTATTTTCCTATGGTTAACCTGAAGTGGTCGACGCTGGCGTCCTTGCTGCGACAACACCGGGACAGTCTTGCGGGTATTGCTGCACCGATACCCGTACCGGCGCTACACCAGTACGATTTGGAAGGCATGATGCATGGATTTATCGACTTAATATTCGAAGTACAAGGGCGCTACTATGTGGCTGATTACAAGTCTACCTGGCTTGGTGCACAGTTTGACGCATACCAGCAGGCCTCGTTGTTACGCAATAACCAGCATCATTTGTACGACTTGCAGTATCTGATTTATGCGCTGGCATTACATCGCTATTTGTCTCAGGCATTACCGGATTACAACCCTGATGTTCACTTTGGTGGCGTGTACTACCTGTACCTGCGGGGCATGCATCCGCAAAATGACAATCAGGAAGGTGTGTTTTATACCTCAATTGCTACTGATTTGCTTAACGCACTTGACGAGGCATTTGGTGCCACTGACGTACTGAATACCGGAGTGTCAGCGCAATGACCATGACAATTGATGATATCAACACCAAGCTGGAAGGCGTTGCCGCGATTGATTATTATTTCGCCCAGACTTTCTGTGAGCAGGTGCAGCTGGATGAGGATGGACAGAGCTGCTGGTTTGCCATATTGCTTGCTTTATCCTATATGCAGCGTCAGGGGCACACCTGTCTGTCACTTGAGTTGATCGCCGGGAACGTATTGTTTAGTGATGATGAGAATGCGTCCGGGATCACTTACCCTTCGCTTACCCGGCTTATCCAGGTAACACGACAAGCGTTGTCACAATATGCCGCACCAGTGGCTCTGGTGTACGAGAAAGGTCTTTTGTATTCAAGGCGTTACTGGCAGTTTGAAGATACCATCGCGCAGGCGATTGCCGACCGGCAGCAGCCGATCCTACTGACTGACAATGAATATCAGGCCTGTGAGGATGTCTGGCCTCGTCTTTTCAGTGTGACACAATGCGCAGAGCAGGACTGGCAGCAAATTGCGGTTGCCAGTACTCTGGTGCAGCGCTTCAGTGTCATCAACGGCGGCCCTGGTACAGGCAAAACTTATACTGTTACCCGCCTACTCCTGGCACTGCAGGCGATGTCCGGAGGAACCCTTAAGATCCAGTTGGCAGCGCCTACGGGAAAGGCGGCGCAACGTCTGACTGAGTCTGTCAGCCAGAGTCTGGAGCAGCTGGAAGGGCAGTTGGATGCAAAGTTGCTTGAGGCAATACCGCGTGATGCCAGTACGCTGCACAGGCTGCTGGGACTGGCTCGCTTCGGTGTGCGAGCCAGGCGCGATCAGTCAGCGCCACTGGATATAGATGTATTAATCGTTGATGAAGCCTCCATGGTAGACGTCGCGCTGATGGCTCGTCTGATGAGAGCTTTACCACCTGATGTCAGAGTGTATCTGATTGGCGATGCGGATCAGCTTCCGGCAGTAGAATCCGGAAATGTGCTCGAATCAATGATTGGTGAGTTGCCCGAAGAACCGGCTGTCACTTCCAGCATGCGTGCACATTTAGTGAGGCTTTGTCCTCACTTGCCTCTGCTTCCTCTGGCGGCCAATTTGCAGGCGGATGCCTGGGTTCATTCACTTCGCAAGAGTCAGCGTTTCGGCGGCAAGCTGGCAGAGGTGGCGACAGCCATTCAGTCTGGCAGAACAGCGCATGCACTGTCGATGATTTCGTCAACGGCTTCTGCGCAGGATGCGTTGGGGAAAGAGGATGTGCTGATGTCGGCGTTACCGGAAAACCCGCAGTCGCTGAAATCACTGGCTAAGGCCAGTTTTGCCGCCTTATTTTCATGCCGTACACCGCAACAGGCGCTCGATGCACTTCGTCATTGTCGCTGGCTGACACCTTTACGTCAGGGCCCTTTTGGCGTTGAAAGTATCAATCGGCTTATCGAGCAGGCATTGGCAGAAAGCTATTCAGTACTGCCCGGCGGCCAGTATGCAGGACGCCCGATTATGGTGGTAGAAAATCAGTATGCTCAGCGACTGTTTAATGGCGATGTTGGTGTATTGTGGCCCGACAATTCCGGTCAGCTTAAAGCCTGGTTTGAGGACGCCGCCGGCGGAGTAAGAGCACTGAGTCTGTCGTGGCTGCCGCGTGTTGAAACAGTGTTTGCCATGACGGTACATAAGTCGCAGGGCTCGGAATTTTCGCAAGTCGTCATGATTGTACCCGACAGTGAAAGCGCGCATTCCCAGGCGTTAAACAACCGGTCATTGCTGTACACCGGCCTTACCCGGGCCAAGCAGGGCGCGCTCCTGATTAGCAACCGGGAGATTTTATCCGGGGTGATTGCCAGAAAGCAGGAAAGGGTTTCCGGGTTGTCCTACCGGCTTCGTCAGATTCAGGCCGGGCAGGAAATGTCGTAGCAACCGTACTCGCGCTTTACCGGTATCGCTGACCTTCATCCTGCGAGAGAGGGGTTTAGTATTGGTTGTATGAAGATAGCCGATACCAGAATAGCCTGAAGGCGAGCGCGTTGTGGGGCCAAGCTGCCAATCGCTTACTCCTGCCTGCCGTGGTCAGGGGAAAAATGCATTATTCCCTGGTCATGCAGGCATTCAACTGAATGAGCAATTAAAAAGCAGGTAAGCGGCATACGAACCCGCAAACGGTTATCGCTGGCGTCGAAATAATCTTGCAGCGAACCGGCGGCTGACACACCTTTTAACCGCAAGTGGTCAACGCCGTTATGATCCAGCCAGCCAAGGGATTCGCCAGGATGAAGCGTCACAAACGCGTTATTTACAACCGGCAAGTTCAGCGAAATATTCACACCAAAAACCGGACGTTCAGAAAATACCACGCTGGCTGCTTTAAGTGCATCAAGGCGGTACACAGAACGCAACCAGTGACCAGCTTGTCGCTTGTCTGTATTCACTCTCAGCTCTGAGAGGGTTTGACATAATTCTTGTACTACGTCCTTGCTCGCATCATGGGGAACAAGCAATTCAATAGACGGGCAAGGCCATGCATAACGCGTCAATGCGGCAGCAGAAAAACAGCCATTAACGGTATAGGGGGAAAACAAGTTGCCAAGGACGACACTTCCGGCCTGATGCCGGTAAGCGAAAGCCAGCGGAGCGGGGCAGCAGGCTGTGTTCACATCGATCAGGAAGTCAGGTTGCCAGGTGAGAAGTGCCTGATAGTATTCACGGTGGGTTTTGTTGTCGAAGTATATTGTCGGTGGCATCAGCACGATTATTAAATCTGTGCACAATGAATCGCGGTTCTCGCTAAGGGTGTTTGCCAACCTGTACAGCGCGCCATTGTTGCTGTGCACATTCAGCACCAGGCAGGTTAATCCTGACTTTTCGCCTTTTAGCCGGATAACCACTGGGGTTGTTGGTGATGCATGTATTAACTCCTGCCAGCGTTCAGGGTGTGATGGAACCGTAGTCAGAAATGTAAAGTTGTCAGTAGATGAAACTGTATTGCTGACAAAAAGTGCCATATCTAATACCTGATGCGTAAGCCAAGATCGCTACTCTACAAAACAAGGTGGATGTCTGCGTTGACGTGGATCAAGCACAGGTTCTCCATGTTTTCTGAGGCGGATTTCGGCGGGTCACCTGTCAGCAGGGTAAAGTGATATGACAAATATAGCTGCGATAGGATAGGGTATTATCAGACGTCCGCAGCGATGAGAACTGGGTCCTGGTCTCATGCAGCGACTCAATGTCAGTACCCTGTAATTATCATCGCAACGCAAGCGACAATCGCCGACAGATAAAAAGCAAATGCGGCAACGGTCACTTGGTCAGGCTGGAAACGTAGGCAACGATAAGTTAGCAACATATAACGACAATATTGAAGGAAACACTCATGGTTCGAGCATGCCTGTGCCTGTTATTTCTGGTGGCGAGCCCTATCTGGGCTGCGACACCGGATATCAGCACGTTTACCCAAAGTATGGAAAAGCAATCTGGCTTTATTCCATTTTACTATGACAGTGAAAACGACAGGGTTTATCTGGAAGTCAGCCGGTTTGACTCACCGTTCCTGTTTCAAAGCAGTTTGCCCCATGGCCTGGGATCGAATGATATCGGCCTGGATCGTGGGCAGTTAGGAGATACCCGACTGGTGCAGTTTGAGCGCTACGGCAACAAAGTAATGCTGAAACAATTGAACACGCGATACCGGGCGTTAAGTGACAACCAGTTTGAGCAGCAAAGCATAGATGAAGCCTTTGCTGACTCCGTGATTGCCGGCTTCAGCGTGGCCGCTGGCACTGACAATACTGTACTGATTGACTATACGCCTTATTTGCTCTCTGACATCCATGGCATCAGTAAGCGCTTGTCCGGCACAGAGCAGGGGAACTATAAGGCTGATCCGTCGCGCAGTGGCGTGTATCTGCCAAAAAGCAAAGCGTTTGTCAAAAACACCGAACTGGAAGCGATGGTGACTTTCGGTGGCAGCAATCCGGGGCAGTATGTGTCGCAGGTCGCGCCGGATCCTGACAGTTTGTCGGTGCATCTGCATCATTCGTTTATCGCGTTACCCGATGAGGGTTACCAGCAGCGGGCATTTCATCCGTATTCCGGATACTGGAAGTTCAGCTACTTTGATTACGCTACAGCGATTTCAGCGCCAATGGAGAAAAAGTACATAATTCGCCACCGGCTGGAGAAAAAAGATCCTGAAGCACAGACAAGCGAACCGGTTGAGCCCATCGTCTATTATCTTGATCCGGGGACCCCGGAGCCGGTGATGTCAGCCTTAAAAGAAGGCGCGAGCTGGTGGAATCAGGCATTTGAAGCCATAGGCTATGAAAATGCATTTCAGGTTAAAGTCTTGCCACAAGACGCTGACCCGATGGATGTGAGGTACAACGTCATTCAGTGGGTTCACCGTGCTACCCGTGGCTGGTCATATGGCTCTTCCGTGGTTGACCCACGCACCGGTGAGCTGATAAAAGGTCACGTGACACTGGGCTCTTTGCGGGTTCGCCAGGATTACCTTATCGCGCTGGGGCTTACCAGTCCGTTTACCTCAGATAACGCCAGCACTTCCGCTCAGCAGGAAATGGCATTGGCCCGTATCCGTCAGTTATCGGCGCATGAAGTGGGGCATACGCTGGGTATTGCACACAATTTTGCTGCCAGCGAAAACGGCCGTGAATCGGTGATGGATTATCCACACCCGAAAATCACGTTGCAAAATGGTGAGATTACACTGGATAACGCTTATGACACTGGAATGGGGGAATGGGACAAGCATGCCGTAGCGTATGGATATCAGGACTATACCTCTGAACAGGCAGAATCAGAAGGTTTGGTACAACAGATCGAGAAGGCCAGAACCGCCGGTTTACGCTACAAAACCGATGCCGACACGCGCGCCTCGTATCATGCGTCTAGTGATGGGCACATGTGGGACAACGGCGCAGATCCAATTGTTGCCTTTAAAGAAATTTCTCTGATCAGACAAAAAGCACTGTCGCGCCTGGGGATCAATACCATTGCCACGGGAGACAGCCTGTCATCGTTAGAAGACGCATTGGTACCCATTTATCTTTTGCATCGTTATCAGTTGGAAGCGGTAGCCAAGCAAGTGGGTGGCTTGCAGTATACTTATGAGCAGAAAGGCGATAATGCTGCGCCAGAAGGGCAGTCGGTGGTCCCCGCGCAGACACAAAAACAGGCTGTGGCGTTGCTGATAGAGGCAACGACGCCGCAATATCTGCGTATGCCGGAATCGCTGTTATCTCTTATCCCACCGACTGCGTTTGGTGATGATATTACCCGTGAGCACTTTAACGGCCGGATGGGACGCATGCTGGACCCGGTTTCAGCTGCAGAGTCTGCCGCAGACCATGCGCTGAAGCTGCTACTGCACCCTGAGCGGCTAAACCGTGTGAGCTGGCAACACAGCCAGGTACGGGGCATGCCGAGTGTCGGGCAACTGGTATCACGTTTGCTCGACACGCACTGGTACCGTAAGGGCGAGGCCGATTATGGCCTGAACGACAGGCTGCGCTACGTCACTCTGAACGCCATTATGCGTGCTGCCACGGATGACGCTTTGGCACCAGAAGTCAAAGCCGGTATTGATGCCGCGCTAATGGATTTAGATGAATGGCTGGATGATGACAGCAAGCTGCCACAGCGGGATATTCTGCGTGCCCGTCTTGATCACTATTGGGAGTCAGGTGAATGGCCTTCACTGTTTGACGTGAAGCAGTTACCGCCGGGGTCACCGATATAGTAGCTTCTGACCGTGGGGGCTCGACATTATCGGGACATGGATAAGGCGCAGAGCAACGGTCTAAATAGCCAGGGTTAGGCTGACTTAATGAAATGCGGCGTAAATTATGCGCCGCATTTTTTTATTGTCTGACCGAGACCAGGCACAAGAACGCTGACCAATAAATTCCATCCTTTCTGGCAGCTATCCCAGAGTCGAAGACACTTTCACGCCATCGTTCATGATCAGTTATCGCGGTTTAGCGATATTCTGCGTCACATTTATCCCCATTCCCGGGCGCGAAAGGCCACGGTCATGACGTTTCAATACTGACTGGCATGATGCTATGGCTCAGCTTTTTTCATCATCAGTCAAAGAGAAGTAATTCGTGAAGACCTTATAGAGCTGAGTACCACTTAGCACTGACGCCGAGGGAAAGTGAAGAATCGGGATTAGATCGCACGGCGCGTCTACTACAAAACTACCACGGTCGTTATCTAACTGATCGATATTTAGCACTCTGGCAAGGGGCTCACCTTGTGAGATGCGCTGACCGGGCCGAGCCAGGTACTCCACCATGCCGCCCCACTGGGTAAATAAGGTTTTGTAGTCCCGCAGGTACACACCAACGCGCTCCATGGATGCGGGCTGAAAGTCGGTATTGTCCAGCGCACCCTTCGCATTCAGGTAGCTCAGGATACTTCTAGCGTCTACATTGCCCTCAGCGAACTGAATCACTTCCTGGCTGCCCATTTCCAGCGTGAAGGCTTCTACACCCAGGTCATAGGCTTTATCAAAACGCGAGGTCAGCAAGTCCTGAAGCGTCCACCAGGGGCAAAAAGTCGCTTCGTCTAATGCACCGGCAAACACATTGGGAATAAAAATGCAGTGTGGAAAGTTAAACAGCGTGGCCGATTCTCTGGCATATTCGGGGACGTAAATATGTCGTGTTGAAACCGGCCCGTTGTGCAAATCCAGCACATAATCTGCACTGACAGCCAGTTGCTGAAGTTTAAGATTTAACTGCTGCGCCAGCCCCAGCCCCCATGGAGATGCCAGCTTATCGGTAATGGCCTGTGCCCAGTAGGCTTTAAAACGCTCACGAATGGACTCAACCGACTCGTCTGCGGCTATCGACTCAGCAAAGTCGTGAACTGCTGCCTCATTGTAGTAATAGCCGCGATTCCAGTTAGTGCCGTTCACCGGGTCGAAGCGCCCCAGCGTGTATTCACCCGCCTTGATATTGGTGCCCACCGGGTTGCAGTTAGGAACAAGGATAATCTCGCCGCAAATCTGCAAGTGCTTCAGTTGCTGGAGCAACTGATAAATCACCACATTGCCCTGCACTTCGGCGCCATGAATAGAGCTTTGAATGTAAACTGTCGGACCAGGCTTGTCGCCCCGCAGGCGGTATATTGGCACATGCATATTACGCCCGGAGGCATTCTGGGCGACGACGATATAATCTTTATGTATGGCGGTAGTTGTCATTGTTTATTTATTCTCTGGTGCAGCGGCGGAACACACGGTACATTCAGGCTGTTTAGGTACCTTGAACGTTTGCCAGTCATAGGAAAGCGCATCAAACAGCATTAGCTGTCCGATGGGAAGGTGACCAGCGCCGGTGATTAACTTCACGGTAAGCAGGGCCTGATGCAGACCCACCAGGCTGACTACCGGGGACAGAATACCGGCCTCGGTGCAGCTCACGTCCGGTGCTTCAAACAGGTTGCGCAAACAGGCGTAGCAGGGGGAAACCGAGTCAGGCATGCTGACAAACAGCTGGCCTTCAAAACGGACCGCTGCCCCCGATATTAAGGGCTTTCGGGCCAGAAAACTGACACGGTTTATCTGGTCTCTGCTGTGGGCATTGTCGGTGCAGTCCAGGACTACGTCATGACGCTGAATAAGCGCTTTGAGTTCATCATCATTAGCAGCGGTGTGTGCCACAGTGCTAATCCGACAGTCTGGTGCGCGCTGCTTCAGGGTCTCGCAAGCCGCATCGACTTTTTGCGCCCCAATCTGATCGTCGCGAAACAGCCATTGGCGTGGTAAGTTATGCATTTCCACGATGTCCGGGTCTGCCAGTGTCAGCGAACCCACGCCGGAAGTCGCAAGGCTCATTGCCGCTGCATTACCCAGACCACCTACGCCGATGACAAGAACGCTGGCATTAAGCAGTGCTTCCTGGCCGCTCAGGTCGATTTGTGGCAATACAATCTGGCGATTGTATCGCATTGCTTGTGACACACTGATGGGATCTGGCATAGTTACTCTTATAAACTTATCTACGCCGGTTTGGCGGCGTCGTGACTGCCATGAGCAGTACCGGACGTTACTGTATCAAAGCCAAACCGGTTTTCGAATCTGTATTTAGGAATTCTTATGACTGCTGTTAGTACGCCGTTGTCTATCGCTGTGTTGACGATATCTGACACCCGCACCACTGAAACCGACACCTCCGGACAATATCTGGCAAGTGCATTAACGGATGCCGGTCACTCACTCGCAGAGCGGGCGCTGGTAAAAGACGACATTTATCAGCAGCGTGCCATCGTTTCAAAATGGATTGCCGACGACAGCATTCATGCCGTGCTTATCACCGGAGGAACCGGGTTTACCCATCGTGATTCTACACCAGAGGCCATTAGCGTACTGTTTGATAAACAGGTAGACGGTTTCGGAGAACTGTTTCGTCAGGTCAGCTATGAAGAGATTGGTACCTCAACAATTCAGTCCCGCGCAATTGCCGGATATGCAAACCATACCGTGATTTTTTGCCTGCCTGGCTCTTCTGGCGCCTGTCGAACAGGGTGGGAGAAAATTATTCGCAGTCAGTTGGATGTGGATTTCAAACCGTGTAACTTCGTTAAACATCTGATTCATGAGCGCACATAATGAGTGAGTTCAGTCACTTAAACGCGGGCGGCGAAGCGAATATGGTCGATGTCAGCGACAAGGCCATTACAATAAGAGAAGCCACCGCCGTAGGCGAACTGCATGTCAGCAAAGCAGTGATAGACGGTATCAGCGAGCAGAAGATAGCCAAAGGCGACGTGTTTGCTGTTGCCCGCGTTGCAGGCATACAGGCCGCCAAAAAATGCGCAGATCTTATTCCGTTATGCCACCCGCTGGCATTATCCAAAGTGGATGTGCAGTTTGAGGTGAATGCCCAGTTACAAGTTATCGTTGCCCGCTGCTATTGCAAGCTCAGCGGCAAGACTGGTGTGGAGATGGAGGCTCTCACCGGGGTGAATGTGGCGCTGCTGACTTTGTTCGATATGTGTAAGGCAATTGATCCAGGTATGCATCTTCAGAATATTCATGTTACTGAGAAAAAAGGCGGTAAAACCGGCCACTGGAAAGCCACCGATGCGGCAGGGAAGGCATAATGAAAGTCACAGTGAAATTTTTTGCGCAACTGCGTGAACAACTCAACTGCAGTGAAACCACGGTTAACCTTACGTCGCCAGCGACCATGGCGGATGTAAAAGCGGCGCTTAAGCATTCGCTGGACAATCATCAGGCGTTTGATGGGCCGGTATTAATGGCCTGCAATCAGCAACTGGTTGCCGACTCCCATCCGGTGACTACTGACGATGAACTGGCCATGTTCCCGCCAGTGACCGGAGGATAAATGTTTGCTGAAGTTGTTCATTCTCCTCTGCAGCCTGCTGAATACTATTCAAAGCTAAAGGAGGCACTACCGGCGGGCAAGAGCGGTGCGATTGTGACGTTTACCGGGTTAGTCCGCGATTTTAATGAGGCAGGACCCATCGATGGTATTTCACTGGAGCATTACCCGGGAATGACAGAGAACGCGATGCTGGCCATATTGACCACAGCAACTGAGCGATTTTCGCTGGTGTCTGCGGGCATCGTGCACCGGGTCGGTGACGTAAGCAACGTTGAAGAGATTGTCTGGGTGGGGTGTGCCTCCAGGCACCGCAACGCCGCTTTTGATGCTGCCGGTTTCATTATGGATATGCTTAAACAATCTGTGCCGTTGTGGAAAAAAGAAATTGCTGACGGCAAGGCAAAGTGGGTCGCACCGAAGGCTTCCGACGATGATGCGGCCTTACGATGGCTGAGTGAAGCAGACGCACCACCGTCTGCCATGACAGGAAAGAAGTAAATGTCGCCAAAACGGGTATCATTCAACTATGCCTAAACTGATGTGGCTTGCGCTGGTAAGCATACTTGGCCTGAATAGTCCGTCAGCGTGGTGTGAGACCTCGCTGAAACTTGCAGTGGCAGCGAACTTTGCCGACCCTTTGCGGGAAATAGCTAGGCAGTACGAACAACAATCGTCGGTGAAAAGTATTGTCACTGTGGCATCAAGCGGAACCCTGTTTGCACAGATACAACATGGTGCTGATGTTGATGTGTTTTTTTCGGCAGACAAAGCCAGACCGCAGGCGCTAATCAATAATGGCAGGGTACGCCAGTCAGATGTGCATACCTACGCCTATGGTCGACTCGCGTATCTGGACAGGGAGCAGACATCGCCGTCGCTAAACGATCTGAAGACGTTCACATTGTCGCCGGGCACGCGCATCGCCATTGCCAATCCTCGTCTGGCACCCTACGGGCAGGCGGCGCAGGATACCTTGCAGCAATTAACGCTCTGGCCGCAATTTTCTGCGCGACTGGTGAAAGGGAAAAATGTTCTGCAGGCATACCAGTACTACGCATCAGGCAATGTAGACAGGGCGCTGGTCGCTTGGTCTCTGGTGCATGATCAAACTAACCATGTTTTCCTTATCCCCGCAAAGTTACATCGCCCTATTGAGCAGCAACTGGCGGTGACTGCCCGTGAAGACAACCTGCCTGCGGCGCGCGCGTTTGTTGAATTCGTGCTTAGCCGGCAAGTGCAGTCAACCTTATCACGCTGGGGGTATGAACCTGTGGATGACGCTTCACAGTGATAGCCACACAAGATTGGCTGGCTATCAGTCTGACGCTCAAACTTGCCTTGCTCACCAGCGTGATCCTGCTGTTGATATCCTTGCCGCTGGCCTGGTGGTTGTCACAATGGCAAAGCCGCGCTAAGCCGCTTGTGCAGTCTGTGATTGCCCTCCCTCTGGTGCTACCGCCAACGGTGCTGGGTTTTTATTTATTGCTGGCGTTTTCTCCGTCAAGCTTGCCCGGCGAACTATGGCAATCGGTCACTGGCACGCAACTGGCATTCTCTTTCAGTGCACTGGTGATTGGATCGGTCATCTATTCGTTACCGTTCGCCGTGCAGCCACTTTACACCGCATTTGTCCAACTGGACCACCGCTACCTCGATGTAGCAAAAACGCTTGGCATGTCGCGGTTTGCTTGCTGGCGGCATATCGTATTGCCGTTAATCAGGCCAAGTATACTGGTGGCCTTTGGTCTTAGTTTTGCTCACACCATTGGTGAATTTGGCGTGGTGCTGATGATTGGCGGAAATATCCCTGGTGAAACCCAGGTGCTCTCAATTGCGCTGTACGATCATGTTGAGGCACTGGACTACCAAAACGCGCACACCCTGGCGGCGGCATTACTGATATTTTCGTTGGTATTATTGAGCGGGTTATACCGATTAAACCGAAAGGACAGAGACCCATGGACATCAATGTCGCGTTAACGGTGTCATCCGGCTTTCGTCTTAACACGGCGTTTTCCACGCATGCCGACTCCCGTGTAGTAGGGCTTACAGGCCCTTCGGGCGCTGGAAAAAGCACGTTATTAAAAGTGCTGGCAAACCTCCATCCTGCAGACGTTTGCAGGGTGAACTGGCGCCAGAAGGTCAGTCGCATAGGCCTGGTATTTCAGGACGCATTATTGTTTCCGCATCTGACTGTATCGGCAAACCTGGCGTTAGCTGAGCAATACGCACAGTCAGTTCCGGAGCGCGACGCTATCATCGACGGTTGCGAATGCCGGCATTTACTGGACAGAGACGTGAGTCGTTTGTCTGGAGGTGAGCGTCAGCGCGTGGCACTGGCACGTGCACTGATAAATGCACCGGATGTGTTGCTCACGGATGAGGCATTTAGTGCTATGGATAATAATCTGGCGTTACAGGTTCAGTATTTTGTAAAACACTACTGCCAGACGCGCAATATGTTGCTGGTGATGGTGTCTCATGACGTGAAGTCGCTGGCATTGCTGTGCGATGAGATCGCTGTTATGCAACAAGGTGCCGTAGTGTCATCAGGCCCACCGAAGAGTGTGTTGTTTCATCAGATTGGAGCAGATCCTTACCACACTGTTCCGTTTGCTCTCATCCAGGGGCCTCTTACACAGGAAAATTATGAGCAGGAAAGCATCCCGCAGCAAGGAATCAGACAGGGGCAGCCTGATAACCTGGGATCATCCACCGGGCTCAGCGTATTACATTGCGAAGGACAGCGTATTTATTGTCGTCAGCCATTGACGGAAAACGGGATCGGAAAAATTACCGTGGATGCGCAGGATGTCAGCATTGATCTTTCCCATCATCATCAATCCAGTATTTTAAATGCCTTTGAATGCGAGATCAGTGCACTGGAAGTGGTAAACGAAAGTCAGGTACTACTTACCCTTGTGCGTGGCAGCACCACGCTCTATGCGTTAATCAGCACGCTTTCAGTGGAACGGCTCAGGCTGACCATTGGCATGACAGTGACTGCAAGATTCAAATTGCGATAACCCCTTCCTCACGCTTCCCGAGAGGACGCCAGCGTTAGATTACCCGGGAATACCGGTTCAGATGCTGTTGTTGCTTCAGGTATGCATCAAAGGTCATACAGATAACCCGGATAACCAGTCTGGCGCGACTGGCGATGTGAATACCAGCGTCATCAATGGTCAGTAGCTCATCGTTAATAAAAGGTATCAGTTGCTGGATCTCGTCTTTAAAGTATCTGGCAAAAGAGAGGTTATGCTTTTTCTCGAAGGCCGGAATATCCACGTGCAAATTACACATTAGCGACATGATCAGATCCCGGCGGATAATGTCATCCTTTGTCAGCGTGTACCCTTTTACAGTGAGCGGTCTGTTGCCGTCCAGTGCTGCATAGTAATCATTCAGCGTTTTCGGGTTTTGACCATAGGTGTGGCCAATCGCACTGATAGATGACACGCCGACACCCAGCAGGTCCAGGTCATTGCGGGTAGTGTATCCCTGAAAGTTACGGTGCAAGGTGCCGTTCGTCCGGGCAATGGCGAGTTCATCACTTCGCCGCGCAAAATGATCCATGCCGATCATGATATACCCTGCCTGGGTCAGGCTGCTGACTGCCAGTTTCATTAATGCTGTCTTCATGTCTGCTGTAGGTAACCAGTCATCGTTAATTTTACGCTGTGCGGCAAACCGGCTGGGTAGGTGGGCGTAACTGAAAAGGGAAATCCGGTCCGCAGACATGGCTTTAACCGCAGCCATCGTCGTAGCAAAAGTTTCGGTGGTCTGGTGAGGCAGGCCGTATATCAGGTCCAGATTTATGGAGGTGAAACCGACAGTTTTGGCATGCATAACAAGACTGGCAATATGGGCTGTACTCTGTACCCGGTTAATGGCGTCCTGCACACGGTAGTCAACGTCCTGCACGCCGATACTGAGGCGGTTATAGCCTAGTGTAGCGAGGTGTGACAGATAAGCGGTGGTAGTGCGGCGTGGATCAATCTCGATACTCATTTCGCAGTTCGAAGCAATCGGTATGACACTATTAATCATTTCGTACAGACGTGTGTGCTGTTCGTCGGTGAGAAAACTGGGCGAGCCGCCACCTAAGTGCAACTGAACCAGTGTGCGGCGTTTAAGAATATCAGCCCGTAGCGCCAGTTCCTTCTCCAGGTAATCCAGATAGCGATCCGCCTTATCCTGATGGCGTGTCACTATTTTGTTGCAACCACAGTAGTAGCACAGTGCATGACAAAACGGGATATGCACGTACAGTGATATTTCTGTACTGTCTGATTGCTGCGCAGCATGGTCCAGCATAGCCTTATCAGCGATATCGGTAAATTCAAGTGCTGTCGGGTAGGACGTATAACGGGGGCCGTTAATAGCGTATTTACTTAATAGCGCAGGGTCGAATAAGTCGTGCATAATATTGGCAACGTGTCGTCTAAAACGCGGTAAGGGTATCGCAACAGCCCCTAAAAGAAGTTGATCGAGCGCAAAGAATGCCAGGGAAGTTGCGAACAAACCGATTGTTACCTGGCGAGTACTGAAGTATGCAGTTGCAGGGCAGAACGACAGTCGTCTTACAGGAAGCCTGCCGCAAAAAACGCGCGCTGAAGAGCCTGCCCGCCGGGGCGAACAGCGAGGCCTTTACCCGACGATGTTCATTTTGACCTGGCCGGTTCGTCTTTCAATAGACCGCCTGGTTTGTTCATCCTGAGGCATACCGCGAGCATACAGTTTTGTAGACCTTTAGTGAGCAGGCACGCTTTGCTTCTCAGCATCAGAACACTTCAACGTCATCAGAAGTACGTTTGTACGGTTACGCCCCATGATGCTGGCTGGCCGGGATACGCCATAATTTTTCCGGTTTGTACCGGCACATCAAAACCACTTCTTGCGGCATACTCTTCATCCAGTATGTTTCTGCCCCAGAAAGTAATGTCTGTTTCCCAGTCAGGAAGTGTGACCATCCATCGCAGGTTCACTAATTGATAGGATGGTGAATATTTATAAGGGTCGTTGGAATCATCAAGATAGACGTCGCCAACGTATTGATAGTCTACACTGATTCGCGAAGGGTAGTCTCCCATATCGAAGTACTGACTGAATGTTGCAGAACCTGCAAGCTCTGGCTCAAAACCCACGCGGTTACTGGCTTTGGAGCAATAAGGAACGCCTTCAGCAGGGCGCCCAGGATCGTCGATACCTGTATGCCACGGATAACTGGTCCAACAGGTGCCGCGATCAAAATTATCGAAGTTAGCGTTGGTTCTAGCCACATTTAACGACAGCTCGGTATTGGTCCAGGGTAACCAGGTTACTTCTACTTCGATGCCGTTAACATCGATATCGCCGGCATTCTGAAGATTAAACCCCGTACCGGTAAATGTGGATGCCTGAAAGTCGCTGATTTGTGTAATGTGAGCCGCCACATTCAGTCGCAGATTGTACTTGTCCCACATCTGTTTTACGCCAATTTCTACCGACGTCGCGGTTTCGGCGTCAAACACCGGGTCGAAGCCCGTCGCTATGCGATCGGTATTGAGCCCTCCAGCCTTATATCCTGTGGCACCAGAGAGATACCACATCTGGTCATCGTGGCGCTGCCAGGCGAGTTTTACGCTGCCTGTCCATTGCGCATCGCTGACGGATTCGTTTAAGTCAGGGCGCGGTAATACCGACGCAGTACCTAAGAAAAAGTAGCCCCAGCCGGGCTCTTGAAAGGGCGCGATGGCCGCTAAATCACTCTGTTCCGGAAACGTTCCGTTTACCAGCGCGGCGCCAATGTTCTGCAACGCCGTTCCTGCAGCCTGCGGGTTGGGAATTGCGACAGGCGATGTCGGTAATCCATTTATGCCCGGACCGGTTTCAGTATACTGGCCGCGCAGGGTTTTTTCTTCATGTGTGTATCGCGCACCGGTCGTCAGCGTCAGCGAGTCTGTCAACATCCAGTCAGCCTGCGCAAATAAGGCGATGCTATCCTGCTGCTGATCGGCGCTGTGTGCAAAGGCAGTATTGCCCGGTGCGGGTGCCGCTACAGGTGCAATCAAACCTTGTGTAGCAGTGCTTACGGCGTTTATACCATCGATAAGCGGCGCGAGTTGCGCAGCGCTGGCCGCAAAGAAGTACGGAAACTGATCCTGCGTGGTTATGGCAAAATCCAAATCCAGGTTCTGGGTAAAATAGTATGCACCTATCAGGCCACTGACATTGGCTTTATCAACGTGAAGCCTGAGTTCCTGGGAAAACGATTGCTGGCGTGCATCATTACTGGTCATGAGTAAATCTGCATTGGTAAAGTCGGTATCCACTTCATCAAGTGAATCAAAACCACGCCACGCACTGATGCTGACCAGTGAAAGGCTGTCACTTAAGACGTAATCGACTTGTGCGGAAAGGCCACGATCTGTCATTGTCGAGCGCGGTGGCGAAGACAGTGCTGTTTCATAATCGTAAAAGTCATCACGGGTATACAGAGTTGCAGAAAACGGCGGCATCATTAGCAGCGTATCGGTGCCGAATTTACCAGGTATAGCATTTGCCTGCTGGTTGTCCTGCCAGGTCAAAGCGCCGCAACACCGTTCGTCGAGTTCGGCATAATCCGCGATAACCCTCAACGAAAGCTTGTCGCTGGGTGTATATAGCGCATGCAACCTCACGCCAGACCGGTTTCTGTCATTAAGTGTGGTCCCGCTGCCAATATCATCAATCCATCCGTCCCGCTGAGTGCTAAAGCCTGTGGCTCTGAATGACAGGGTATCTTCTATGACAGTAAATGAACTCCCGGCGGCAAACCGCAGCAGGTTTTCCGTGCCTGCGGTGGCACTGGCAAAGCCGTTGGCTTCGTCGTGCGAGGGTGACACAGTATTTATGACAACCGCGCCGGCAGGTGTGTTCTTGCCGAATAGCGTACCTTGCGGCCCACGGAGAACCTCAATGGCAGCGATATCGACCATATCGTTAATAACGGCGTTTTGCCTTGAGCGATATACGCCGTCAACGTAAAGGCCAACCGATGATTCAAAGCCAAAATTTTGCGACGACGTACCGATGCCGCGAATAGAAAAGCTGGAGTTTGTGGCGCTCTGACTTTGAAATGCGGCAAATGCAGGTACATATTGCTGTATGTCGAATAAATCCCTTGAGACCGTATCGGTCAGATCCTGACCGGAAAGCGCCGTAACAGCGACCGGGACATCCTGTATATCCTGGGTTCGCTTTTGCGCGCTAACTTCAATATGTTCTAGCCCTTCTCGTTGCGGCTGCGCGAACGCTGCGTTACATGCAAGTGCTACCGTAAGGCCCAGTATTGATGGTGAAAACCTGTTATTTAACAGCAACTTTCTCATAATAATTTTTCTTTTTATTTTTTACGCTTACGCTCAGACAAAAGCAAAACGTTTCAATATTGCAAATAGTCTGCATGAAATTAGTAATGAATTCACCTGTAAAATGTAACAGTTTACCTGGATACAGTGATTAAAAAGCGTGGCTTTTTACGTTTCCCAATCATGAGTTCCTCTGATTAATACCTATTCATATTATCAATTAAACTTATGTTGTGGGATTCACTACCATGCTTAACATTAATGTAACAACGGAAGCGTGTATGGCTGAGTTTTACCTTGTTAGACATGGACAGGCCTCTTTCGGTAAGGCCGATTATGACAAGCTCAGTGAGCTGGGGTTTCAGCAGTCCAAGTGGCTGGGAGAATATTTCCGGGCCAGGGATATTCGGTTTGACGGCATGATAAAGGGAGATTTGCGTCGCCACCATGAAACCGGCGAGGGGATCTGCGAGGGGATGGGGTATACACCGGATTATTCAGTATCGGAAGGATTGAATGAGTTTGACTTTCAGTCAGTAGCTGCAGCGCATCTCGTCAATCACCCTCAAGACAAAGTGGAGCCAGGAGCCAAACCTGCCGAGTATTATCGGTTGTTGAAAAAGGCCATGCTTGCCTGGTCAGCAGACGAACTTGACCGTTCACTGGTAAAGGAAAGCTGGGCCGATTTCGAAGGCCGGGTTGAAGCCGTGCTGAGTCAGCTTGCTAACAGCGAAGCACAGCGGGTACTGGTAGTGACCTCTGGTGGTGCCATTGCGATGATGCTTCGGCATATTCTGGGCTACAACGCAGAAACCGTTATAAAGATGAATTTACAGATAAAAAACGCAAGCTTTTCACAATGTTTTGCGAATCCACGGGGTGTTCACTTAGGAAGTTTCAATAACATTCCCCATCTTGATCATGCCGACAGACAGCATGCGATTACTTACAGTTAAACACTGGAGTCTTTATGAATTTTGAATACAACGATAAAACCAAAGCGCTGATTGAAAAACTCAACGCGTTTATGGAAAAAGAAGTCTACCCCATAGAAATGGAGTACATAGAAACCGTAGAGAATGCAGAAAATCGCTGGCAGACCCCGGCACTCATGACCTCGCTGAAAGAAAAGGCCAAGTCTGCCGGGTTATGGAATCTGTTTTTGCCGGAAGAGTACAAACCGTACGGTGCAGGACTAACCAATCTGGAGTACGCACCGCTTTGTGAAATCATGGGACGGGTACCGTTTAGTGCTGAAGCGTTTAATTGCTCCGCGCCAGATACCGGGAACATGGAAGTGTTGGCGAAATACGGTAGTGATGCCCATAAAGAGCGCTGGTTAGTGCCCTTGCTGGAAGGGGAAATTCGTTCTGCTTTTGCCATGACCGAGCCGGACGTGGCGTCCAGTGACGCAACCAATATCGAAACGTCGATAAAACGTGACGGCGATGAGTATGTGATTAATGGCAGAAAGTGGTACACCAGCGGCGCCATGAATGAAAACTGCAAAATCATGGTGGTGATGGGGAAAACGGATTTTGATGCGCCAAAGCATCAGCAACAAAGCCAAATTCTGGTTCCTATGGATACCAAGGGTGTCACCGTGGTTCGTCCGATGTCAGCCATGGGCTATTACGATGAGCCGGTAGGCCACGCGGAAGTGCTGTTTGAAAATGTACGTGTACCGGCAGACAACCTGTTGGTGGGTGAAGGCAAAGGCTTCGAAATCGCCCAGGGGCGTTTAGGGCCAGGTCGAATTCACCATTGCATGCGGTTAATCGGCTGTGCGCAGCGAGCACTCGATTTAGCGTGCAAGCGTGTGGAGTCTCGTATTGCCTTCGGACGCCCGCTTGCCAAGCAGCAGTCCGTACGTGAAAGTATCGCAAAAATGTATTGCGAGGTGGAACAGGCGCGCCTGTTAACCTTAAAAGCGGCTGACAAAATGGACCGTTACGGAAATAAAGTCTCTCGCGACCTGATTGCAGCCATTAAAATTGTGGCGCCAAGTATGGCATGCCGCGTGATTGATGAGTCAATACAAATGCATGGCGCAGCCGGAACCAGTCAGGACTTTACATTATCTGCCATGCTGGCTTACGCCCGCACGGTTCGCCTGGCAGACGGGCCGGATCAGGTGCACATGATGCAGTTGGGTAAAAACCTGATCGCAGATACTGTCGCAATGAGCAAAAAAGGGAGCTAACAGTGTCGCAGCACGATTTTGATCTCGCCACATTAAATGCGTATCTGTCGGAACACTGTCCGCAGGTCGGGACGATCACCGAGACTGAAAAGTTCAGTGGCGGTCAGTCTAATCCGACTTTCTTACTTACCAGTGAGGTTGGGCAGTTTGTACTTCGCAGGCAGCCTCCCGGAAAACTGCTTAAATCGGCTCACGCAGTAGATCGTGAGTTTCGGGTTATTCGCGCACTGGCTGACTCTGACGTGCCGGTACCCAAGGTGTATCACCTTTGTGAAGATCCCGATGTCATCGGCAGTATGTTCTACGTGATGGCTTACGTGAAAGGCAATATTTATTGGAACAGCGCGTTGCCGGAAATAGACAGCAACGAGACCCGACGCGCAATGTACCGTGAAATGAACCGTGTGCTGGCGGCGCTGCACAGCGTGGACATTGATGCGGCTGGCTTAAGTGATTATGGCAAACCGGGTAATTACTTTGCCCGTCAGTTGTCACGCTGGACACAACAATATCGTGCTTCAGAGCTGGAGCATATCGAAGAAATTGAAACCCTGATTACGTATCTGGAGGAAAATCAACCCGAAGACGATGGTCAGGTTTCACTGGTTCATGGTGATTTCAGACTGGACAATATGATCTTTGACAACCCGTCTGATGGCGAAGCCCGTGTGACAGCGGTACTGGATTGGGAGCTATCAACGCTCGGTCATCCCTATGCGGATTTGGCGTATCAGTGCATGCAATTGCGTTTGCCCTCCAAACTCGCCCACGCAGCGGGACTGGGGGGGCTTGATCGCGACGCGCTCGGCATTCCGTCAGAACGCGAGTATGTTCAGGAGTACTGCGAGCGGCGCGGTATCGGAAACATCGGTAACTGGATATTTTATCTGGCATTTAGTTTCTTCCGACTGGCAGCCATTTTACAGGGGGTAGTGAAACGTGCCCATGATGGAAACGCCTCAAGCGACAAAGCGATGCAGTTGGGAAAAATGGTGAGACCGCTGGCGCAACTGGCAACGTCTCTCATTCATGAAGAACAAAGTAAGGGAGCATAATGAAAGCGATTATATGTAACGAATTCGGGCCGGTAGATACATTAAAATACGAAGATGTTGACGCCCCGGTGGCCGGAAAGGGTCAAGTAATAGTTGATGTGCAGGCCGCTGGCGTGAATTTTCCGGACGGACTGTTAGTCCAGGGGCTCTATCAGATGCAGCCGGATTTTCCGTTTATCCCCGGTAATGAAATCGCTGGCATTGTCAGCGAAGTGGGAGAAGGCGTGGAACACCTGAAAACCGGCCAACGTGTGATCGCGCTGACCAGTTTGGGCGGCTATGCTGAGAAAGTCTGTGTGCCCGCTACTCACGCCATGCCGCTGCCAGATGCGATCCCCGCGGAGGAGGGCGCCGCGCTGGTAACAGCTCATGCAACAGCACATCACGCTTTAAAGCAACGGGCACAGTTACAGCCCGGTGAAACTCTCGTAGTTACGGGGGCTGCGGGTGGCACCGGCCTGGCCGCGGTTCAGATTGGTAAGCAAATGGGGGCCACGGTGATTGCCGTGTGTTCAACCCAGGAAAAGCTGGATCTGGCCAAGGCCAATGGTGCAGACATTCTGATTAATTACAAAGATCGCGACCTGAAAGAGGCGATTAAAGAAGAAACCGGTGGCAAAGGTGCGGATGTGGTTTACGAGTGCGTGGGAGGTGATACATTTCATGCCTGCTCGCGCAGTATGGCCTGGGAGGGTCGACTTCTGGTTGTAGGCTTTGCCGGTGGCGAAATCCCAAAATTTCCGGTGAATCTTGCGCTGGTAAAAGGGTATTCCGTTGTGGGGGTGTTCTGGGGCTCATTTACCAAGCACGATCCTGCGGGTTTCGCTGCGAATATGAAAGAGTTACTGGGCTGGTATGTACAGGGTAAAGTGAAGGTGGTGGTTGATGAAGCGCTACCGCTGTCCGACGCACACAAAGCGTTGAATAAGGTCATGAACCGGGAAGTGAAAGGAAAAATGGTATTACTGGCTAACCAGTAAGTCAGCTGAAAAATAAAATGTCTCAGACCGCCGGGCAACGGCGGTCTTTTAGCTTATTGTAGCCGCTTACCTACTTTTCTGCATGGCGATGTTCCATCAATTGCCTGAGCTTCTAATACAGGGCACCGCTGCCTGACCCTATCTGATAATAAACGGGCGCCATACCCGCATTCATACTCTTTGAAAAACAATTTATTTCGGACATAAAAAACGGCTCCACAAGGGAGCCGTCCGAAGTTGCAGAGCGCACTCTGCCTACCATGTTGAAATGGTGTGAAAAGCTTAACGGGTAGCCAGCAAAGTGCCTGGTAACCGTGGGTTGAGCAACGCGTCATGCGAGTCTGTCAACTCTGGCTTACTGCTCTCACGGTCGGTGTTGTCGCACTCTGTCTGGTTAGCATTGAGCATCGTGGGAGCGATGTCGTCAGACCGCTCTTTTTTGAGAATGACTGAAGATGAAAGTGAAGTCTGATTACAAGCGACGACAGCATCATTCGCATGTGCCAGCGTTACCATAGAGAGGGGGAGCAATAATGTTAAAATGGCGTTTTTTATCATTTTTCTTAACCCTGAAGAACATCGGAAGCGGCAATTGCCGCTTCGTCAGTCGGTTTGCTTGTTTGTTCAGGTGTATTAAACGCCCGTCTCAGTCAGAGTAAAAGGTAAGGTCGCATACAAGCGTATGATAAAAAATACCTTATTTTTGGTATTTTTATTAAAATCAATGACTTACTACCATGCGGTGACACCGCCATCCACAGCGATCGTTTGTCCGTTCATATAACTGTTAAGTGGTGACAAGATAAGCAGCATGGTATTAACGATTTCCTGGGGCTCACCCAGGCGTTTCATTGGGCAACCTGCTGCCAGCTGTGATCTGGCCTCCTGAGTATTGTAGCCGTCTACATTCAAAATATTGGTCGGGCTATAAAAAGGACAAATCGCATTGACTCTGATATTGCGCCTGCCGTATTCAATGGCTCCTGTGCGGGTTACGCCTGCCACAGCATGCTTAGCTGCTGCATAAGCGCCTCCCTTAGGTGCGCCGCCCAAACCGGCCAGCGAGCTGACATTTAGTATATGACCTTCCCCTTTTGACAGCATAGCCTGCAACTGGTACTTCATGCCAAACATTACACCTTTGAGGTTTACCGCCATTTGACGGTCAATAATCGCTTCGGTCATTTCATGAAGTGGGCCAGGGGTATGTGCGATACCGGCATTATTGACAGCGATATCCAGCTGTCCAAAACTGTCCATGGCCAGATTAACCAGCGCGGCGGCGTGACTTTCATCGCTGACATCGCCAGAAAGTGTATATACCTCTGTAGTTTCTTGTAATGCAGTGGCAGTCTCTTGCAGACCGGTAGCGTCTATATCACTAAGCACCAGCTTACAGCCGCGGTTTGCCAGTCCTTCGCTCAACAGCTTGCCAAAGCCACTGGCAGCACCGGTAATCAGTGCGGTTTTGCCTGTAAAGTCGAGTAGCGGATCCATTATTGACTCCTTATTGTTAATTATGGGCTCAGCAAGTTAATCCTGCTGCTGGTTTGCACGAAACAGGACCAGTGCATGAACGGTTTTGTCCGCAAACAACGCCACCCTCAATTTTCTGAATTCGCGTAAATACGGTAACGGTACCAGCACCAGTTTGAACAGGGATGTGTTGTAACGTATATGTAAATGACCTGTCTCGCTTGATAACAAAAACAGAGCGGCACAGTTCTGTCAATTTGCCTGTAGCATCCGTGCTATATGGAAAGCGCCAGAATATGAGCATATTCGCGTCATTGCTCTTAGTATTCAAAATTGTGATAAATTACTATAAGACCAATAAACTTGGATGATTGGAGAGGCTGACCTACCATCCGGTCATATCGCAATGAAAGGATAAAGATATGACAGGTTCAGATAACACCGTAGTGGATTATCAGGTTAGCGGCAATGTCGCCACAATTACGATGAAAAGCGGCCCGGTCAATGCTCTGTCCCAGGCCGTCAGAGTCGGGCTTCAGGATGGTGTTAACCAGGCTCTGAGTGATGACAGCGTAAACGCGATTGTGATCACGTCTGCGCTACCACTTTTCTCAGGCGGTGCAGATATCAGTGAGTTTAAGGGCGGCAACCTTTCGCCTGCACTGCCTGAGGTACTGAATACGATTGAACAGGCAACCAAACCTGTCATTGCCGTACTTCCCGGCCCAGCCTTTGGCGGTGGCCTTGAAGTTGCTTTGTCCTGTCATCACCGAATTACGGTAAAAGGCAATAAAGTCGGCCTCCCGGAAGTGAATCTCGGTATTCTTCCCGGTGCTGGTGGTACTCAACGCCTGCCACGACTTACCGATGCCGCAACGGCGCTAGGCATGATAGTTAGTGGTAAGCCGCAACCGGTTACCTCCCTGAAAGGCGTATTCGATGTCATTTCAGATTCAGCAGAGGATTTGTCGGGCGACGTATCAGATTACCTGGCTTCGCTTACGCCTGAAAATGGCATCAAACGTACCTGTGACATTCAGATTGAACTGGATGACACTACCAAAACGGTGTTTGAACAGACGAGAGCACAGGTAGCCAAAACAGCCAAAGGCTTCTTTGCCCCTGAAAAATGTATCGACTGTGTGTATGCCGCTTACACTCAACCATTCGAAAAAGGGCTGGAAACAGAGCGCGAATTGTTTATGCAATGCATGAACACACCGCAAGCCCGTGCACAACAACACTTTTTCTTCGCAGAGCGTGCGGCCGGGCATGTGACTGACTTCGACAAGTCCACGCCGGAGCGAGATATCAATAAGGTCGCGGTGATTGGTGCAGGAACCATGGGCGGGGGCATCGCCATGAACTTCGCCAATGCCGGTATTCCGGTCACCATGCTTGAACTTAAAGAAGAGGCGCTGGAAAAAGGTCTGGCACTTATTCGACGTAACTACGAGAACTCGGCAAAAAAAGGCAAACTGACTGCACAGGATGTGGAAGACCGAATGGCATTGCTAACCGGCACCACGTCTTACGCTGATCTTTCTGATGCCGATCTGGTGATCGAAGCCGTGTTTGAAAAAATGGAAGTGAAGAAAACCGTTTTTCAGGCACTTGATGAAGTGTGTAAACCCGGTGCTATTCTGGCATCGAATACCTCTACGCTGGATATTAACGAAATCGCTACTGCGACATCACGCCCCAGCGATGTTATAGGCCTGCACTTCTTCTCACCTGCCAATGTGATGAAACTGCTGGAAGTGGTGAAAACCGATGATACCGCGCCGGAAGTTATTAAATCCTGCATGAAAATGGCCAAGCGTATTCGCAAAGTTGCTGTGCTGGTGGGGGTATGTTTCGGGTTTGTGGGTAACCGTATGATTGAGCCCTATGGCCGCGAGGCTAACCGGTTGTTACTGGAAGGGGCTTCACCTGAACAGGTGGATAAAGTCATGACAGATTTCGGTATGCCGATGGGGCCTTTCACTATGGGCGACATGGCAGGTCTGGATATTGGTTACTACGTGCGCCAGTCACGCCAGGAGCATATTGCACACGACCCTACCTATGGCGCAGTCGCCAACCGTCTGGTTGAGCAGGGCCGTGTGGGTCTCAAGTGTGGCAAGGGGGTTTACCTGTATGAAGAGGGAAGCCGGAAACCGGTGCCGGATCCGCAAGTATTGAAAATTGCATCCGAAGAAGCTGAGCGTCTGGGGGTTACCCAGCGCGATGACATCAGTGACGAAGAAGTTTTGGTGCGCTGTATGTACACGCTTATCAATGAAGGCGCCCGCATACTTGAAGAAGGTATTGCAGCCAAGCCCAGTGATATCGATGTGATTTACGTTTACGGCTATGGCTTCCCGGTATATCGCGGCGGTCCGATGAAGTTTGCCGACGAACTGGGTGTGAAAACGCTTCATGACAAACTGTGTGAATACCGTGACAAGCTGGGCGAATACGGACAAACCTGGCTACAACCAAGCAAGCTTGTGACTGAATTAGCAGGCAAAAACGGCAAATTTTCCGACCTGCAGAAAAAAGGATAACTCTTATGCGTGATGCAATTATTGTTAGTACTGCGAGAACCCCAATTGGACGTGCCTATAAAGGCGCGCTTAACAACCTGCCGGCACCGTCGCTGGGGGGGCACGCGATACGCAATGCGGTCGCACGCGCAGGTGTGGATCCTGCAAAAATTGATGATGTCATTATGGGCTGTGCGCTGACGCAGGGCAGTGGCGGCATGAATATCGGTAGACTGGCTGCCCTGGCAGGTGATTTGCCGGTGTCTGTAGCCGGTATGACCCTGGACAGACAGTGCAGTTCAGGCATGTATGCCATCGCGACGGCAGCCAAGCATATTCGATGCGGTGAAGCGGATGTTATGGTTGCCGGCGGCCTGGACTCCATCTCGCTGGTGCAGAATAAAAATATGAACACCTTCCGCGCAGCAGACCCAGCGTTAATTGCCAAACACAAAGATGTCTATATGCCCATGCTGCAAACCGCAGAAGTGGTCGCAAAACGATACAACATCAGTCGTGATGTGCAGGATGAATACGGCTATCAGAGCCAGATGCGAACGGCTGCTGCTCAGGAAGCGGGTTTGTTCAATGATGAAATTGTGCCGATCACCACTAACAAGGTGATCGTGGATAAAGAAACCGGTGAAACCAGCGAACAGGAAGTGACGTTATCGAAAGATGAAGGTAATCGTCCGGAAACCACTCTGGAAGGACTTAACTCACTGAACCCGGTAATCGATGGCGGCTGTATTACTGCCGGTAATGCCAGTCAGCTGTCTGACGGCGCCAGTGCCTGCGTGATTATGGATGACCATACTGCAGCCGGTTCCAACGCTACGCCACTGGGATTATATCGTGGTATTGCGGTTGCTGGGTGTGAGCCAGACGAGATGGGGATTGGGCCGGTTTTTGCCATCCCCAAATTGCTTAAACAACACGGTCTGACCATGGACGACATCGGGTTGTGGGAGCTCAATGAAGCGTTTGCGGTGCAGGTACTTTACTGCCGCGACAAACTGGGCATTCCTAACGAATTGATGAATGTAAATGGTGGTGCTATTTCCATCGGTCACCCCTACGGTATGAGTGGGGCGAGAATGGTGGGACATGCGCTGATTGAAGGTAAACGTCGTGGTGCAAAATTTGTTGTTTGCACCATGTGTATCGGCGGCGGTATGGGCGCGGCCGGTCTGTTTGAAGTCCTATAGGTACTCATTATGCAAGATTATAAAGCTCCCGTGCGCGACGCGATGTTCGTCACTCACGAACTCTTCGACTTTCAGTCTCATTACGCCAAACTTGGGTTTGACGATGTGTCTGAAGATCTCGTATCAGCCATTTTTTCAGAAGCAGCGAAGTTTGCTGAAAACAGTCTGGCGCCTATCAACGCCAGTGGCGATAAAGAAGGCTGTAAGTTTGATGATGGTGTAGTCACCACGCCGTCGGGTTTTAAAGAAGCTTACAAGCAGTATGTTGAAGGTGGTTGGCCTGGCCTGGCACATCCGGAAGAATTTGGTGGTCAGGCGCTGCCGTACTCGTTGGGAACAACGCTGGCAGAATGGTTCTCTGGCGCTAACCACTCCTGGGCGATGTATCCGGGTTTAAGTCAGGGCTGTATTAAAACCCTGAAAGCGCACGGCAGTGATGAGCAGAAACAGCGCTTCTTGCCAAAATTGATAGAAGGTAGCTGGACTGGGACCATGTGCCTTACCGAAGCGCACTGTGGTTCAGATCTTGGCATGTTGAAATGTCGAGCGGAGCCTGCAGAAGATGGTAGCTATCGCCTGACAGGAACGAAAATTTTCATTTCTGCCGGCGAGCACGACATGTCAGACAATATTGTTCATATCGTTATTGCCAGAACGCCTGACGCGCCTGAAGGCACGAAAGGGATCTCCTTATTTGTTGTACCGAAGTTTAACGTATCGGAAGACGGCGAAATTGAAGATCGCAACGCCGTGTCCTGCGGCAGTATCGAGCACAAAATGGGGATTAAGGCCAGCGCCACCTGTGTGATTAACTTTGACGGTGCGAAAGGCTACCTGATTGGCGAAGAGAACCGTGGACTGGCGTGCATGTTTACCTTTATGAACATGGCGCGTATCGGCACGGGGCTCGAGGGGCTGGCGGCATCTGAGGCGGCGTTCCAGGGCGCATTGCGTTATGCGAAAGATCGTCTGCAGTTCCGTTCTCTGACCGGACGTAAAAAACCTGATGCTCCTGCGGATCCGATCATCGTGCATCCGGATGTAAGACGTATGCTGTTAACGCAGAAGGCGTTTGCCGAAGGTAACCGCGCGATGGCCTGTTACTGCATGAAGCTGGTAGATGAAACCCTTTATGGCAGCGATGATACAGCCAAACAGCTGGCTGAAGCGAAGCTTGCGCTGCTGACACCGATCGTTAAAGCATTTTTGACGGAAACCGCCCAGGAAACGACCAGTTACGGTATGCAGGTTTACGGTGGTCACGGTTACATTTCAGAGTGGGGGATGGAGCAACTGGCTCGCGATACCCGTATTTGTACCATGTACGAAGGCACCACCGGCATCCAGGCCATTGATTTGCTTGCGCGCAAAATCATGGGATCGAAAGGCGAATTGCTTAACGTGTTTGCACAGGAAGTTCGTCAGTATTGCGACAGCTTGCGCGCAAATACCAAGTTTAGTGTGTGGACAAACGCGCTGACATCTCATCTGGATGAGTGGTTGCAAATTACCCAGGATATTGGAAAGTCTGCTGCGACAAACCCTGATGAACTGGGAGCCGCATCGGTAGATTACCTGATGTATTCCGGCTACGTTACCGTTGGCTATTTCTGGTTGAAAATGGCGGTTGTCGCACAGCAAAAGCTTGATGAGGGCAGCACGGAAACTGACTACTATCAGGCCAAGCTTCATACCGCCCAGTTTTACTTCGACCGTTTGTTAACCCGTACCCGCTCACTGGTATCGGCCATGCAGTCTGGTTCCGATAATCTAATGAGCATGTCGGAAGCTATGTTTCAGGTAGAGTAATTGCGAAAAATACGAGAAAGCCGGGATCTTCCCGGCTTTTTTATATTTCCGGCTTATTAGTTATTGGCAGGGAGCCGACGCTGAGCGTTGACATGTCTGCATTAATTGAGAACCAGCAACACTGGAATATCAAAGGAGAAGGTTGTGGAGCGTAAGAAATGCACGATTGACGGAAAGGTATTGTCCTATTTGTTCAGACCGGCCAGTGAACCCAATGCGCCGGTTTGCGTGTTGCTGCATGGTTTTCCTGAAGCAGGCTTTGCCTGGGAAGGTGTTATAGCGCAGTTGCCAGCGTCGGCGACCATTATCGCTCCGGACCTGCCAGGGTACGCAAACTCTGAGCCATTGGAAAACGACAGTGATTATGCCGTTCCTGCTTTGGTATCCCGCATGTCTGCGTTTATCGCGCAGGTGGCAGGGGGGGAGCCTGTTACGCTAGTGAGCCACGATTGGGGCGGAGTGATTGCCTGGCCGCTGGCAGCGTTTCACCCGCAACTGATTACGCGGCTTGTGATCCTTAATGCCGCTCATCCCGGTGCATTTTCCCGTGAACTACAGAACAATATTGAGCAGCGTGAGAAAAGTGCGTATATCCATACGCTGACAGAACCTGATGCAGCGAAAAGGCTCGCCGACTCAGACTATGCATTACTCACGTATATGTTGCGTTCTCGCGCGCCTGATGATGGTTACATCGAAAAACTCAAATCAACCTGGTCATTACCCGGACGCTTACACGCGATGCTGGCGTACTACCGCATGCTTCCACAGCCAGTTCCTGCAAAAGATGATACTGTCACATTACACATACCAAACATTCGTATTTCACAACCGACAAAGTTGTTATGGGGAAAGAAAGATACGGCGTTTTGTCTGCAGGTAACGGAGAATTTGTCGAAGTGGGTGCCAAACCTGACTCTGGAGTATCATGACGACGCCAGCCACTGGCTTCACCGGGAATTCCCTGATTGGGTAGCTGCGCGAATTGGAGAAGAAATAAAATAGGCGCCCCGGGGGGCGCCTGAGGTGTGGTGTTACCCACATACCATGTTGAAAGTGTTCAGCATGGTTAGCTAACAGGTCAATTAAATACGCTCTGACAGTGCCTGTGCAATTGGGTTAGCCTGCAGGCCTTTTTCATCAATCCATACCTGAAGCGTTTTACCGTCTGCTTCCGGCGTATTCAAATCGGTTTTAGGCATCTTTTTGATAAGCATTGTGCCTGACTCAACAGCGTTGTTTAGCAGCGCAGTACGGATCAGACTGTTCCCATCACAGCTTATGCCGGTGTAGTAATCTTTAAGTTTCAGGCGGTAATCGTTTTCAACGTCACGCATTTTCTTGCGTAGCTCGCCTTTATCATCAGCCTGCACGATAGTGCAGATGTTAGCCAGCGCAGAAGAAACATCGGCGGAAGCGGTAGTGGTGTAGCCCAGGCCCAGCGTAGCGGCCAATAAAGAGATTTTCGCAATTTTCAACATGGTAATAATCCTCGACAAAGTCATACCTCATGACTTAACGACGCGAATTAAACCGGAAGATGGTTATTCAGGCTATAAACAGGTTCATACTAAGGTATGAGGGTTTATACATTCAGAGGGGAAAGGTGTGGCCCCGTTAGGGGCCACGAGTGCGGAGGCGGACTCCGCAACCATGTTGAAACAGCGTCACATGGTGTGAAAAAGGAGATTGATTAAATGCGGTCTTTCAACTCAGCAGCAATGGGGCTTGACTGATGACCTTGTTCAGCGATCCACGCCTGTAGTGTCTTACCGTCTGCTTCCGGCTCCTGAAGATCACGGCTGGGCATTTTTTTCACCAGCAAGGTGCCCACTTCTACGGCATTATTCTCAATAGCAGAACGAATAAGGCTGTTGCCGTTACAAGAAATACCAGTGTAATAATCGTGAAGCTTCAGACGGTAATCTGATTGAACGCGACGCATTTTTTTGCGTAACTCGCCTTTATCATCAGCTTGCACAATGTTGCATATATTCGCCAGCGCGTCATTGATATCCGCGTGGGCTGCGTTAGAAAATGCCAGAGTAGATGCTGCGATAACGATAGAAGTTTTAACTATTTTCAACATGGTTAAGTTCCTTCGGTTAATGGTTTGTGTTTGTCTGTTCGATATCCATTCAAGTACAAATGATTATGTGAAAAAATAACCCATCGCATACAATGGTATTTTATTTAATACCATATTTTTGTGCAAAAACTGTGCTCATCGTTACGCTGGGTTTTGCTTAAGTGTTTGTAAAATATAGGAATTATAAACTTGTGTTGTTTTTTGGAATAGTGGGGTAAGCAAATACGACTAAAGTTGAATAAAAAAGAATCATTTCGAGTTGAAGTCATTATTTTATGGAATAGTGCTTGTTTTACAGTGGGGGAGAGGGCCGTCGGGGAAAATCTGCGGCCTGCGACAGTGCATCGGGGACGACTAATCTTTCCTTCCTATTGTATTTGTTTTGCGAGTGCTTGCGCGTCATCAAACCTTGTCATGCCGTTGTCGCAGTCTCTGAAATGAAAACGGGGGTTGTGCGACAACATGCCAAATCAAACGCTGTCTAAAAAGGGTATGAAAGCGTACTTAAAATGCGCAACCGGTATTGGACGTATATGCTGAATTGTCCGTGTTGCTGCGTGTCCACATTACAGAACCAGTATCGTTAACGGACGTAAACGGCTATTTTGGGGAATATGAGAGTAGGCTTCTGGATAATAAAGTACCTGACGTTTTGGTGTAAATTCTCCTTGCCTATTGGCGCACATGGCTCAGGTGGCTGTGGCTGCCAACAAGCCGGTAAAATGAGAGCAACAAAAAGCCGACGTAGTGTCGGCTCTTGGGTTTTGGATTGCTGAAGTGAAGTCATTTGAGAATGTAGTCAATACATTATGAGCTGCCGGTTACATTCTCTCGTGGATCACCGCTGCCAGTGGACTATCCTGGAGGCCTTGTTCAGTCAGCCACGCTTGTATAGTTTTGCCATCAGCCTCAGGTGCAGAGAGGTCTCCCCGTGGCATTTTTTTTACCAGCAGCGTTCCTGTTTCTATCGCATTGTTTAATGCCGCTGTGCGGATAAGACTATTGCCACCGCAGCTTACGCCAGAATAATAGTCTTTTAATTTCATGCGGTAGTCTGATTCCACCATTCGCATTTTCTTTCTTAATTCACCTTTGTCATCAGCCTGAACAATCGTGCAGATATTTGCCAGAGCTTCATTAACATCAGCCATAGCAACTGGGGATACGCTAAGGCCGAGCGACAATAACAGGGGGTATTTAACATTTTTCAACATGATTAATTCCTCTACCTAATCCGGCTTTACCTGACAGCCGGTAACGCAAGTTAATCGTATGAAAAGTAAACGAAGAATAATCTGGATGATACCGGAGTATGGTTTTTTATACCCCGGTGAAGATAACTGTTTGTGGCTAAATAATTTTTACGGTATTACAACGCCGATCAATGTGGCTTGTAAGCTTTAGCGACTTCCATGATTTGCTCACGCATCCACATGTGTGCGTAGTCATGGTCGGCGCTTACATGCCAATACAGGTAATATTCAACAGGCGGAATGTCGAACGGCATTTCGTAAATAGCAAGATCATAGTGTTTGGCAAGATGATAAGGCAGGCAGGCGATAAGATCGGTCTTAACGATAGTACTGGGAACTGTCAAAAAGTGCTGCCCACGCATGGCGACTTTTCTGCGTTTGCCCATCTTATCCAGCGCAATATCAATAGGGCCAGCACCTGACTTGCGATGCGACACGTTGATGTGCCCCAGGCGTAAAAATGTGTCTACATCTAAGCCGTGCTTTAACGCTGGATGATTCTTTCTTGCCATTACCACGAAGCGGTCTTCAGCAATCCTCTCTTTACACAGGTGTGGGTCTGTGAAGGTTGAGGCATCTGCAAAAAAATCCAGTGTTCCACTTGCCATAGCAGAAACAACCTGACTCCGGTTAATTTCATAGTTTGTCAGGCTAATGTTAGGCGCGAGGTTTTGTAATCGGGCCATAAGCCTCGGCATGATGCTGACTTCCAGCAAATCCCTGCTGGCAAAGTTGAATGCTTTTTCTGCTGTCAGCGGATCAAAAGTATGGCTTTCCTGTACACTTTTTCGTAGTAACGCCAGGGCTTGCCTGGCCGGTACAATGATATTCTGCGCGACGGGCGTTGGCGTCATACTGTGCCCCGTTCTTACAAACAAGGGATCATTCAACATTTCGCGTAATCGCGCCAGCGAATTACTGACCGCGGGTTGAGTGATACAAAGCACATCTGCGGCTTTGGTTAAACTTCCTGCTGTATAAATGGCGTCGAATACGGCAAAGAGGTTCAGGTCAATTCGATTCAGGTTCATGTCTGACAGTCCGTTAGCAAAGCGTTAATGCAGTGACAGTGTACGCGTTTTATTTATAAGTTCATATTATTAAAAGTTAATTGAAATATTCAACCAATCAATAGTACATTTTTATCATGTGTTAATAAACAGAAGAAAATAATATGAAAAGTCTCATAGACTTACAGGTTGGTGATGAATTAATCCAGTCAGACTGGACTGAAGTTTCTCAAAATGCGGTGAATCAATTTGCTGATGCTACAGGAGATCATCAATGGATCCATGTCGATGTTGAACGTTGTCAAAAAGAAAGCCCGTTCGGAAGCACCATTGCCCACGGTTTTATGACAGCGTCTATGTTACCCCAGGCGTTTTCTTCGGTACTTGGCAGCAGCGAAAAGATTGCCTCCGTTATCAATTATGGGATTGATAGTCTGCGCTTTCTTGAGCCAGTGAGGGTAGGGAGTCAGATAAAATTTGCTTTTACAGTCACAGAACGCACCACAAAGCCATCCGGAACCCTTTTTCACGTGTCAGCCACGTGCTCGATTAAGGGGAACGATAAACCCGCGCTAGTGGGAACGTTCCTGATGTTAGCGGTAGAAGTACCTGCATCCTGATTTACGACTCTATACCATCGCGTATTTAAAAAGGCCGTGCAATGCACGGCTTTTTTATTCGTCAGTCGGGCTGGCTTACGATGCGTCTTCAGCGGCGTCCTCTACGGCTTCGCCGGCAGATTCAATATCTTCACCGACTCCTTCAATGGTCGCACAGCCAGACAAGAGACTGGCCAGAAAAGCGAATACTAAAACGGTGTAATGTGAGCGTAAGCGTTTTGTGTTTACTAGTGATTTCATATTTCACTCCGGTTTGGTTAAATCAAATTAGTTGCTTTCACCTTCAGCGCCATCATCATTTCCTGATGCGTCAGCGCTGGAGTTGTTCGAGTTGCTATTACTGTTTTTGGCTTCGGATGTATCCCTGACATCCGTAAGCATGCTATTAAGTTTTTCACCGCCTTTTGCACCGAAGTCCAGTGTGCGAATGGGAAACGGTATAAGAATATCGTTCTCTTCTAACACCTTTTTCACGGTGACCACGGCATCGTGCCTCACCTGCATGAAGCTGTGATCGCCCGGGTAAGCAATCCAAAACCACACCAGCAGATTCACACCACTGTCGCCGAAAGAGGCAGCGTATACCGCGGTTTCATCTTGTTTAATAACGTAATCGCGTTTGTTTATTGCCTCCACGATAACGTCAGCAGCTTTTTGTGGGTCGTCGGCATAGCTGATACCTACGGGAACTTCAATACGTCGATGACCACGAATGCTGTAATTTGTCACAATGTTTCTGAACAGTATCTTGTTCGGAATTATTTCCAGCTGCCCATAAAAAGTCTCAACTAACGTATTCCGAAGATTGATTTCTTCAACTTTTCCAAATACGCCTTCTGCTTCAATAACATCTCCAATCTGGAAAGGCTTTCTGATACCCATGGCTATGCCCGCAATAAGGTTTTCGGTCATATCCTGAAATGCAAACCCTATTGCTAATCCAACAATACCGGCACCCGCTAACAGAGACGTGACGGTTCCCTGCAGGCCGACAAAGTCAAGTGCGATAAAAATACCCGCTATCGCGATAATCGCTTTGATAATAGAAGTGAGCAGGCCGGCAATTTGTTTAGATTCGAAAGCCCGACGCATGACGCGGCCTAAGATATTGCCCACAATTTTAGCCAGAATACCAAAGGCGATGGCGATCAGAATTGCCACCACCATATTGGGCAAATGTTTAATCCCGCTTTCTATCCAGCCTTCCAGCTTTTCATTGATGAGCTTGTAAAATTTATCCAACTCTGGAAAATCCATACTTCTCCCATCTCATTTTCCGGTTCAGGATGCTGTTTCAAAATGCATACCGTTTTTTTACCGTTAATGAATTACCCGCCTTCGATGAGTAAAGTCTTTGTAAATTAAAGGGAAAGTTAGCTCGTTGTTATTGTTTGCGCGCTCTGAACGGTAGGCTACTGGTAAATTTTACGTCTGCTGGCGGCAAGATATTCATACCCACTCAGACAAGTGGTCAGACCATCCGTGTAAATTATATAAACTTATTGCTAACAAAAAATTTACAAATCTCAAAGGCATACATACTATCAGTAGGATGGTGAAAAAATCATCAAACCTAAAAGAAAAGCAAAAACACATACTGGAACAGAGAAGCCTGTCGCTAGCAGAGGGGTGTGATAGCTGGTAGTGATAAGCTAACAATGGGACTTTACAATGAGACTAAATACCCGCAAAACCACGCTGGCTGCTTTAATCGGCGCCAGCCTGTTCAGCTATCCTACGTTTACCTTCGCTCAGGAAGAATCAGAACAAGAAGAAAAGCAAACCAGAGATATGGAACTAATTCTGGTAACGGGGAGCTTTGTTCGTCGCAGTGAAAATTTTGAATCGCCGTCGCCGCTGGCTGTGGTCGATAGTGTAGCAATAGATGCCATTGGGGCGAAAAACATCGCCGATATAACACAAACCCTGACGATTAACTCCGGTTCTGAAAATAACCCTGACGCGTTTACTCAAAATGCGACGGCCGGAACGTCCAATATCAACTAACGCGGCCTGGGCGTGGCCTCTACGCTGGTACTTCTGAATAATAAACGTCAGGTAGTAAATGCTCAGCAAACTAATGAAGGGCTTAACTTCGTCGATACCAGCTCGTTAGTACCAATGATTGCCATTGATCGAATGGAAGTGGTAAAAGACGGTGCCTCTGCCTTATACGGCTCTGACGCGGTAGCCGGTGTGGTCAACTTCATCACCAAGCGCGACTATGACGGTGCAATGGTCACGATGGATTATCAGGACGGCGCGCACGGCGACAATAAAGAGTATGTACTTCAAGGCTTGTGGGGAGCATCCAATGATAAAGGGAATGTCATGGCCGCCATTAGCTACACGAATCGCTCGCCACTGTTTATCAGCGATCGCAGGTTAAGCCGACCGCAGGATGATACCAGTGCGCTGGGGAATCCTGGCTCGTATTTCATCACCGTTCCCGGTTTAGGCGCTATACCGATAATCGACCCTTATGGTTGTGAAGAGTTTGGCGGTTATCCGGACCTGCGTGCGCCCAGTGGAACCATTCCGGGTCTGGAAGTTGGTTTGTGTGGATTCGATTTCGGACCTTATTACTCCTACGTACCAGACGAGACGCGCACTAACGTGTATTCAAAAGCCACTTATGCACTTTCCGATACACTTACCTGGACTGCTGAATTTGGCTATGCGCGAAACCGTGCTGAGCGTGGCGGTGCCCCCAGCTTCCCTATTCTGACCTCGCCAATTGTACCGGCCTCACATCCTTATAACCCGTTTGGACAGGACGTGGCGTTCTTTGGACGTGCGGAAGGTAACGGATTCGAAGGCGATCCGGCGAACACCGAATCAGATACCTTTCGATTCAGCACCAATTTACAGGGAGAGTTGGAAAACGGTTTCTGGGAAGTGAGCTATACCCGGGCAGTCAACGACTTCTTATTTATGGTCCCGGACGTATTGAATACCGAGTTTCAACTCGCACTTCAGGGCTTTGGTGGTTCTCAGTGTAATCCACTGACCGGATCTCCTGGTGAAGGAGACTGTGAATACTTCAACCCATTTGCGAACTCTTACACTACAGCGCCGAACTCACAGTATGTGGTCGACTCTTTTACCGCGCGAGAAGTGATTGATTCAAAGTCTGATTTAGAAGTAATTGAAGGCTTCGCCTCTTTTGATGTATTCGAAATGGATGCAGGTGTAGCCGCGTTGGCGCTTGGGGCGCAGTACCGTGAAGAGCAGTTGAGTCAGGATTATGACGAACTGGCCAACCAGGATAGTTTTACCTTTGTCATCGGTAACCCCGATTTTGAAGGATCGCTGGATGTCTGGGCAATCTTTGCCGAACTGGCTTTGCCGTTAACCGAAGATCTGGACGTGCAACTGGCTGTTCGTCACGAGGACTACGGCGGCACTATTGGCAGTACGACGGATCCCAAACTGGCGTTCTCTTATCGGGCATCCGATACACTCTCATTCCGTGGTTCGATTTCCACTTCGTTCCGGGCACCAACGGTGTTCTTACGAAATGGGGGCTCCACATCCTTACAACAGCTTGTCGACCCCATTCAGCAAGCACAGGCGTTTGTTGCCGTGCGCACATCCGGTAACGAGAACCTTAAGCCAGAGGAGTCTACCGCTTATAATCTGGGGCTGTCTTTTGAACCCTACAGAGATCTCTCCATCGAATTCGATTACTGGAACTTTGAATTTGAGGACCTGATTATTCAGGAAAATGCACAGGCCGTGCTTAACAGTGACCCATCAGATCCTGACCGTATTGTGCGCGCAGGAGATCCGGAAACGGGCCCGCTGATTCAGGTGAATAATACGTTCGTCAACGCCAGCTCGCTGGAAACGTCAGGTATCGATTTTGTCAGTAGTTATAAAATAGAGACGGGCATGGGTTTCATCACGCCTTCAATTAACGCTACCTACGTGACAAAGTATGACCTGGTGGATCCTCAGGCTGGAGCCATAGACGGAGCAGGGCGTCGTAACTTCAATAATATTGGGGTGTCCTCTCCTGAACTCAAAGTTAACCTGGGGGTTAACTGGTCGAACGATATCCATGCGGCAAACGTGTTCGTCAGATATATCTCGTCGTATGACGATGATCAGAACTGTGCAGACGGAACCGCCAACCTCGGGGGCTGTGCAGACGGCTTCTATGAGATTGACAGTCACGTTACTGTTGACGCGCAATATAACGTTGACGTAGGTGCATTTTTTGATACTGAGCAAAGCTACGTTCTCACATTAGGTGGCATTAACATCTTTGATGAAGAGCCTCCTCAGGTATTTACTAACAGCGGCTTTGACTCAAAAGTGCACGATCCTCGCGGGCGCCAGCTATATGCAAGGCTGGCAATCGAATTCTGATTGGTAAACAGTGAAGATTGGTAAACAGTGAAAAGGTATAGCCCGGTTATTCACCGGGCTTTTCTTTTTGTAAACCCACAGTGCCGCGGCTGCAGAATGATTTTGGCGAACTCCTTCCCTGTAACAGAAACGTGGCGTAACCTTATGGTGATCTAAGTGACCTGCGGTGACGGTACAAATAACACCGTAGCATTGAAAAATGGAGGGTAGGATGCCATCAAAGCTATCAGAACCTGAGATACAGGATGCACTGGATTCCCTGAATGCATCGCTCGCTGACGACGAAAAGTGGTCACGTGATGGTGACAGTATCTCGAAAACGTTCACCTTTAAGAGTTTCATTCGTGCATTTGGCTGGATGAGTCAGATTGCCATTTGGGCGGAAAAGCTAAAACACCATCCTGAGTGGTTTAACGTCTATAATCGTGTCGAGGTGACACTGACAACTCACGATGTCGATGGCCTGAGTGAACTGGATTTTACATTGGCTGATAAAATGGAAAAGTTTCGCTGATAGCGTGCAAAAATCAGGCAGGTTGTTGGTTTAACCCACAGGCAGTCAAAAAACCGTAATAATTGTGAAAAGACCTCTTGCTAAGGTCAAAACGCTATGTATAATACGCACCACTTGAGAGGCACCTGGCAGTAAGCAGTAGTCTTTCAAACCAGTTCAGACGCGGGATGGAGCAGTCTGGTAGCTCGTCGGGCTCATAACCCGAAGGTCGTAGGTTCAAATCCTGCTCCCGCAACCAGTTCAGGAAATGTGGCAAACAACATTTTCTCATCGCAATCAGTATTTGCGAAAAAGTACATGCGTTAACTATGTACTCACGCAACGCAAGCGTGAATCACAATCAGTTCAGACGCGGGATGGAGCAGTCTGGTAGCTCGTCGGGCTCATAACCCGAAGGTCGTAGGTTCAAATCCTGCTCCCGCAACCACATCAAAGCCTCAGCAATTGCTGGGGCTTTTTTGCATTTATCATTTCCATTTTTCTCTGCGATACGGGTTGATGTGAAATCGTCGGGTACGAAAAGCATTGTGTTTTTTTGTTATACAAAGTTTAGGGGTAGCCTTGACATGTGCTGCCATTGTATTGTCTGATAAATCATCTTGCAGGACGCAAAGTTCGTTTTCCCGTTGTGGCTCATTGTGAGATAGCGGATAGTGAAAATAATAACAGCCAGTGGTATCCGGCCAAAAAACACGAGTAGTATCCGTTATGTTGCAAACGATTTTTCAGGTACCTGATACCTCCTTATTAGTACAGGGAGGGTACGATCCCTTCCTGGTATTCCTCTCAGTCGCTATTGCTGTTTTCACATCTTTTATGGGCTTTACGGTAGCCAGTCAGGCCGCTTCAAACACCAGAAAGAGAAACCCGGCAATGCTGGCTATTGGCAGTGTCGCCTTGGGCGGGGGCATCTGGAGCATGCATTTCTTAGGAATGCTGGCGTTTGAGTTATGTACTCCCGTTACTTACGATTTTGTCATTACCTGTCTGTCTGCACTTCCCGGTATTATCGCCGGTTGGGTGGCGTTGAAATTGCTGTTAAGGCCAACGGTTACCGTTCTGAATATAGCGGTCAGTGGCATTTTGATGGGCGCGGGTATCGGTGCCATGCACTATAGCGGTATGGCAGCTATGGAGATGGCACCGCTGTTGCGCTATAGCTTACCCTTATTTTTGCTGTCTATTGTTGTGGCCGTGGTGTTGGCGATGCTGGCATTATGGATCAAGTTCGGACTGGCCAGATTCGTCGGAAAGCGAATCAGCGAAAGACGGAAAAATGCGTTGGCCAGTGTCGTAATGGGATTGGCTATCGCAGGCATGCATTACACCGGCATGGCCGCCGCCCGTTTCGTAAAGCCTCCAGGTTTTGAGGCGTCCTCGCAGCCATCTTCCATTTCTCTATATCTTGCCACGGGGATCACGTTTTTCACCGTCATTATGATATGTGTGGTACTGGGCATAAGCTTGTTGTATCGGTACCGTGACATGACAGCAAGAGCTATCGAGAGTGAACGCACCCAGCGCGCAATCATGGACACGACTGTGGATGCGATATTGACGGTTAACAGCCGCGGCATGGTTGAAACTATGAACCCGGCGGTAACCCGGATCCTTGGCTGGAAGCAGGAAGATCTCGTAGGGCAGTCCGTCCTTAAAGTCATTCCGGCGGAGCGGCGGGATATTTACGATCAGAATTTCTTCAGTATGGGTAAGGCTGCAAATCAAGATGACATTGTAGGTATTAGTCGTGATGCTGAGGCACTTAACAAAGACGGAGAACGCGTCCCTGTCAGAGTGGGTGTAGGTAGCTCAAAAATACGTGGGCAGCAGTTCTTTGTCGCATTTATCGCGGATATCCGTGATCGCATCGAGATGGAGCGTGCGCTCAGGGAAAATGAAGCGAAGTTTCGTTCGTTCATCTCCAATATTCCGGGAATTGCTTATCGCTGTCTGGACGATGCGGGCTGGCCTATGTTGTTCGTTAGTGATGCCGTAGAGGGTATTACCGGTTATCCTCCAGGCGCGTTTTGTGTGCCAAATCCCAGCAAAAGTTTCGTTGATTTGTACCACCCGGATGATTTGGAAATTATTGAAAAAGCGACTGAGGGGCGCAGTCACTTTGAGATGGAATACCGCATCTTCCATAAGGACGGCAGCATTCGCTGGCTGCGCGAATCTGGCACGTTTGTAACCAGTGAGGATGGCAAATCAACATGGCTTGACGGGTTTATCATGGATATCACCTCCAGGCGGGAGATGGAAAATGCGCTGACAGATGCCAAGGAAGTCGCGGAAGCCGCAGCAGCAGCGCGAACCACCTTCCTGGCAAATATGAGCCACGAAATCAGAACGCCTATGAATGCTATTATTGGCTTTAGTGACCTGATGCTGCATGAAGATTTGAATTCCGAGCAGCAAAAGCATATGACAACCATTAACCGGTCGGCACGCTCTCTGCTGCATCTGCTTAACGATATTCTTGATAGTGCAAAACTGGATAAAGGCAAGCTGGAGCTGGACTACCGAAGCTTTGTGCTTACAGAGGAAGTCGATACGGTGATTTCTACGTTCTGGCTGGAAGCTAAGCGTAAGCAACTGACACTGGATGTGGACGTGTCCGAACAACTTGCGACCGCCTATCGAGGTGCACCTGAAAGGTTGCGTCAGGTCTTGAACAATTTGATTGGAAATGCGGTCAAGTTTACCAGTGAGGGACGGGTTCTGCTTGAGGTTAAACCGGAAGGTAACGACGTCGCATTTATTATCTCCGATACGGGGATAGGGATGTCAGAGGCTCAGGTTGAAAAAGTTTTCGATCCCTTCGCTCAGGCAGATGCGTCAATGAGTCGCAAGTATGGTGGGACAGGTCTGGGCACCACTATTAGTAAACAGCTGGTAGAATTGATGGGCGGTAGCATTCAGGCCAGCAGTGTACAGGGAGAAGGTTCGGTATTTTCCTTCCGCTTACCATTAGCGCCCGCTGAACCGCCGTTAACACCGATGTCACGTTCGACGCCGTCATCGTTACCGCCTTTAAACGTGCTGGTAGTAGACGACATTGCCCAGAATGTGGATTTATTGACATTACTGTTGCAACGCGATGGACACGACGTTTCAGTTGCACGAAATGGCGAAGAAGCGCTGGAAGCGATGAAGCAGCCAGGTCTGGAATTGGTGTTGATGGACTTGCAAATGCCGGTTATGGATGGCCTGACTGCATCGAAACTACGACGGGACTATGAAGCGCAGAATGATTTACCTGCGCTACCTATTGTGGCTCTGACTGCCAGCGTATTAGCGCAGGACAAATTTGCCGCCGAAGAGGCGGGTATGCAGGGCTTTGCAAATAAACCAGTTGATTATCCGTCACTGACACAGGAAATTGCCACTGTGCTTGGCTTGGACGTTGAAGTTACGACCACAGTCTTGCCTGATAGCCCTGACATGCGGGCGGGCGCGGTGGATAGCGAAAAGGGCGCTGCGCTTTGGGGCAGTGAACGCGATCATCTGCGGGAAGTCTCACGCTTTCTTGACCAGGTAGGGAAGACCGTTAACGCGTTGCAATCGGCTATGGAAAAGGGACAGCAAGAAGAGCAGAAAGCGTTGAGCCATGGACTGAAAGGAGTTAGTGGTAATCTCGGTTTACGGAACGTGATGGCCGCAGCTAAAGATTTAGAAGAAGCAGCTGGTTCACTGGGGATCACGGCAGATTTATTACTGGCGTTAAATGGCGCTATTAGTGAAGTGGAGAAATGGGTGAGTCAGCAGGCGGAAGCACAACCCACTGCGTCTGAAGCGACGATGATGTCAGCCGAATTGTTGGGCCATTTAAGACAGCTACTGGAAAGTGTGCAGCAGAACCGCCTGGATGAAGATGAGTTGGGAAAACTGGCTTCAGCCTCACTTAACCAATATCAGGAAGCCGTTCAGGCTATTCTGGAAAATATTGATGATTTTGAATTTGAGCGTGCACAACAGGAATTAAAAGCGCTCATTGCCATCCTTGCTGAGACGCAGGAGTAAAGTATGCTGCGAAAGTTATCCAAACCGACTATTTTGCTTGTTGACGATGAGCCTGTGAACCTGAGAGTACTTAAGCAACTGCTTGGGCCACATTATTCTCTGGTGTTTGCCAAAAACGGTGAAGAAGCACTGCGACTTGCCGGTGAACAGCATCCTAACCTGATATTGCTGGATGTAATGATGCCGGGGATGACAGGATTCGAAGTCTGTCAGCGACTCAAGCAAAATGAAGTGACCAGCGCGATACCTGTCATTTTTGTGACTGCTCTGAATGAAGAGCACGACGAAGCGGAAGGATTTAATGTTGGCGGCGTTGATTACATCACCAAACCGATTTCACCTGCGGTAGTATTGGCGCGGGTGAAAACCCATCTGTCATTGGTGCAGGCTGATGAACTGATGCGCACGCGTCTGCAGGTGGTGCAACGGCTTGGCCGGGCCGCCGAGTATAAAGATAACGAAACGGGCATGCATGTTCTGCGCATGAGTCATTACTCGAAGATCCTGGCCCTGGCCTACGGTTTCAGCGAGGCAGCTGCAGAAATATTACTGCACGCCGCGCCTATGCATGATATCGGTAAAATCGGTATTCCCGATTCCATTATGCTCAAGCCGGGTAAACTCACCGACGAAGAGTTCGATATCATGAAAACCCACCCCCATATTGGTGCGGAAATTCTGGGTGACTGCGACTCCGAGTTGTTAATGATAGCCAAATCAGTCGCGCTCACACACCACGAAAAGTGGGATGGGAGCGGTTACCCGAATCGCTTGTCAGGAGAGCAAATTCCGGTTGAGGGCAGAATCGTGGCTGTCGCTGATGTCTTTGATGCTCTCACCAGCAAGCGACCTTATAAGGAAGCCTGGAGTGTAGAAAAAACGCTCGATTTGATGCGCTCAGAAAAGGGAAAACACTTCGAACCGAAGCTGGTTGACCTCTTAGAAGAAAATTTGCCGCAAATTCTCGCCATTAAAGCGCGCTGGCAGGATGATTAATTTGCACACGTTGCCTTGGGCGTGTTGCGTAATCTCTGCTCAGGCAGTATAATGCGCTCACGATTTAGGGCGAACACGGGCTCCCTCCGTCAGGATTGGATAGTAACGTGTTGTCTTATAGCAGACTTCCACTGTTGGTGGCATTACCCATGAGTCTGCATCTGTCTACGGACAGGTATGGGTCCAGATTCACATAAAAGCCCCGCTAGTCCGGGGCTTTTTGTTGTATTTACGCTCAGTTCCTGTCTGCAGGTAGTAATGAGCATAACAGGTTGGGCGTTAAGCCCTTTTTTCGTTTTTGGAGGTATGGATTGTCGAAGCTTGAAGAGAAATTGACTGACATGCTGGAACCCGGCGTCGAAGCCTTAGGCTTTGAACTCGTGGGGGTCGAGTTTGTACGTGCAGGTAAGCACTCAATTTTACGTGTTTATATTGATCATGAAAACGGGATCACCGTAGATGATTGTGCGGATGTCAGTCACCAGGTGAGCGCAATCCTCGATGTAGAAGACCCCATCAGCACCGAATATAACCTGGAAGTGTCATCACCAGGCATGGACAGACCTTTGTTTAAGGAATCGCATTATCAGGCTGCTGTCGGCGAAGTCGTCCAGGTTCGTCTTGCGATGCCAATGGATAATCGTCGTAATTTTAAAGGTCAGGTACTGGCCGTTGAAGATGGCGTAGTAAGTATTGAAGTGGATGGCCAGCAGTTCCAGTTAGCTGTGGCGAATATCGAAAAAGGTAACGTTGTTCCCACGTTCGACTAATGGAACAGCAGTGCTTTCGGATTGAAAGCAAAGTGAGGCGAAAATGAATAAAGAAATTTTGTTAGTGGCGGAAGCCGTATCAAATGAAAAACAAGTGCCTAGAGAAAAGATTTTTGAAGCATTGGAATTTGCAATTGCCAGTGCAACCAAAAAGAAAAACGAAGGCGATATTGAAGTACGCGTAAGCATCGACAGAGCCACGGGTGATTTCGATACATTCCGTCGCTGGTTAGTTATAGAAGACGACCAGGAGCAGGAAAACCCGTACGCAGAATTAACGCTTTCAGCGGCACAAATAGACGAACCTGACGTTAAGCCGGGTGATTATGTTGAAGAGCAGATTGAATCTATTGCCTTTGACCGTATCACCACACAAACGGCCAAGCAGGTTATTGTACAAAAAGTACGTGAAGCTGAACGTGCGCAGATGGTTGCGGAATACGAAGACAAAGTTGGCGAGCTGGTAACCGGTACGGTTAAGAAAGTAAACCGTGACAACATTATTATCGATTTGGGTAACAACGCTGAAGGCGTGATTTACCGCGATGATATGCTGCCTCGTGAAACGTTCCGTCCAGGCGACCGTGTACGCGGCCTGCTATACGTCATTCGTCCGGAAGCGCGCGGCGCACAGTTGTTTGTCAGCCGTACTCACCCAGATATGCTGGTTGAGCTTTTCCGTCTGGAAGTGCCAGAAATTGCCGAAGAGACGCTGGAAATTAAATCGGCGGCCCGCGATCCTGGCTCACGTGCAAAAATCGCCGTGAAGACGAACGACAAACGTCTTGACCCGGTAGGAGCCTGTGTGGGTATGCGTGGTTCACGCGTACAGGCCGTCTCTGGAGAACTGGGTGGTGAGCGTGTTGATATCGTGCTGTGGGATGAGAATCCGGCGCAATTCGTAATCAATGCGATGGCGCCAGCCGAAGTGGCGTCAATTGTTGTCGATGAAGATGCACACCTGATGGACGTTGCTGTTGAAGCCGACAATCTGGCTCAGGCCATTGGTCGTAACGGTCAGAACGTACGTCTGGCATCTCAGCTGACTGGCTGGGAACTGAACGTCATGACAATTGACGATCTGAATAAAAAGCACGAAGAAGAAAACGCCAAAGTGCTGAACCTGTTTATGGAAGGCTTGGACATTGATGAGGATTTTGCATCGGTGCTGGTTGATGAAGGTTTCAGTACGTTAGAAGAAGTAGCTTACGTTCCGGTGAACGAGTTACTGGCCATTGACGGGTTAGACGAAGACACAGTAGAAGAGTTGCGTAACCGCGCTCGTGCCTTCCTGACCACACGTGCATTGGCAAATGAAGAAAGCCTTGAGGGTGCAGAGCCAACAGAAGCGCTGCTGAACCTGGAAGGCATGAGCAAACACGTTGCCTACGTACTGGCCAGCCGCGGGATCAGCGATCTCGAACAACTGGCAGAACAAGGCACCGACGATATCAGCGATATTGATGAACTGGACGAAGCCAAAGCCGGTGAGTTAATTATGGCTGCACGTAATATCGTCTGGTTTAGTGAAGAATAAGGTCAACAGGGGGATAAACACGTAATGGCAGAAGTATCAGTAGAAAAGCTCGCCAGTGACATTGGAACTACCGTTGACCGCTTGGTTAGTCAGTTCAAAGACGCTGGCATCGAGAAAAAAGTCAGCGACCAGGTCACTGAAGACGAGAAGCGCCAGTTGCTTGATCATTTAAGTAAGCAACATGGCAGCACGGGTTCAGGCGAACCCCAGAAGATGACGCTCAAGCGTAAGTCTACCAGCACGCTAAGTGTGGGTAAGTCGAAATCGGTGAAAGTTGAAGTTCGTAAAAAACGGACTTATGTAAAACGTACTGACGTTGAAGAACAACGTCTGGCCGAGGAAGAAGCGCGTAAGGCAGAAGAAGAAGCTCGTGCGAAGCGCGAAGCGGAAGAGAAGGCCGCGCAGGAGGCCAAAAAAGCGGCTGAAGAGAAAGTCCGCAAGGCAGAAGAAGCCCGTAAAGCGGCAGAAAAAGAGCGTCAGGAACGTGCTGAAAAAGCCCGTCTTGAAGCGGAAGCGCGTAAGGAAGATGAGCCTGAATTGACGGCAGAAGAAAAAGCCGAACAGGAAGCTGCGCGTAAAGAAGAAGAGCGTCTGCGCAAAGCACAGGAAGAAGAAGCGCAGAAGAAGCTGGAAGAAGAGGCAAAACGCGCCGCGGATGAAGCGCGTAAACTTGCCGAAGAAAACGAACGTCGTTGGAAAGAAGAGGAAGAGCGCCGTAAGAAAGCAGAAGCTGAAGAAGTTCACATGCATTCTAACCGTTATGCTCAGGAAGCCGAAGACGAAGAGGATATGCAGGTAGAGCGTTCTTCACGACGTCGCAAAAAGTCGAAGAAAAACGCGGGAGAACATTTGAAGCAAAGCTTTAAGAAACCGGCTCAACCAGTAGAACGAGTCGTTAAATTGGGTGCCACTATTACAGTGGGTGAACTGGCGAGCCGCCTGGCGGTGAAGTCGAATGAAGTCATTAAAGCCATGATGAAAATGGGCGAGATGGCGACCATTAACCAGGTGTTAGATCAGGATACTGCCGTTCTTGTGATTGAAGAAATGGGTCACAAATACGAGCTGGTGAATGACAATGCGCTGGAAGATGAACTGTTGGCAGAAAATGAAAGCGGGGTGAAAACAACTCGCGCGCCAGTAGTTACCATTATGGGTCACGTAGACCACGGTAAAACGTCACTGCTTGATTATATCCGCCGCGCCAAGGTGGCAGCGGGCGAAGCGGGTGGTATTACCCAGCATATCGGTGCGTACAAAGTGGATACCGAAAACGGTCAAATCACGTTCCTGGATACACCTGGACACGCCGCATTTACCGCAATGCGAGCACGTGGTGCAACAGCAACAGACATCGTTGTGCTGGTTGTTGCCGCTGATGATGGCGTTATGCCGCAGACAAAAGAGGCGATTCAGCACTCGCGCGCTGCCGGCGTTCCTTTGATCATCGCTGTGAACAAGATGGATAAAGAAGCCGCTGACCCTGATCGTGTGAAGACCGAACTGTCACAGTTGGAAGTTATTTCCGAAGAGTGGGGCGGTGAGCACCAGTTTGTGAACGTATCTGCAAAAACAGGTATGGGTGTAGACGAGTTGCTTGAAGCCATTAACCTGCAGGCAGAAGTTCTTGATCTACAAGCTGTAGCCGACGGTCCTGGTCGTGGTCTTGTGATTGAGTCACGTCTGGATAAAGGACGTGGTCCGGTTGCGTCAGTATTGATTCAGGAAGGTGAGCTGAAAGCGGGCGATATCTTGCTGTGTGGTGAAGAGTACGGTCGCGTTCGTGCAATGCGCGATGAAAATGGAAACGATTTGAAAGTGGCTGGTCCTTCTACACCTGTGGAAGTATTGGGTCTTTCTGGCGTGCCAGTGGCCGGCGAAGATGCCGCGGTAGTCAAAGACGAGCGTAAAGCCCGTGAAGTTGCTGCTAAACGTCACCAGAAGAAGCGTGAGCTTAAACTTGCACGTCAGCAGAAAGCCAAACTGGAAAACATGTTTGCAAACATGGAGTCTGGTGATGTCAGCGAGCTGAACATTGTGCTTAAGGCTGATGTACAAGGTTCTGTTGAAGCTATCGCTGAATCGCTGACGAAGCTGTCTACCGAAGAAGTGAAAGTAAATATCGTCGGTAGTGGCGTTGGTGGTATCACCGAGACTGATGCGTCTCTTGCAGCGGCTTCAGGTGCCATCGTGCTTGGCTTTAACGTACGTGCTGATGCATCTGCTCGCCGTGTACTTGAAGCGGAAGAGATCGATTTACGTTACTACAGCGTTATCTATAACCTGATTGACGAAGTGAAAGCGGCGATGAGCGGTATGCTTGCGCCAGAGTTCAAACAGGAAATCATTGGTTTGGCTGAAGTTCGTGACGTGTTCAAGTCGCCTAAGCTGGGTGCGATTGCTGGCTGTATGGTAACCGAAGGCATTGTGAAGCGTAGCGCGCCAATTCGCGTACTGCGTGAAAACGTGGTTATCTACGAAGGTGAACTGGAATCACTGCGTCGCTTCAAAGACGATGTACAGGAAGTCCGTAACGGGATGGAATGTGGTATTGGTGTTAAAAACTACAACGATGTAAAAGTCGGTGACCAGATTGAGGTCTTCGAAGTCGTTGAGGTTAAACGCGAACTGTAATCGCCGGTCGACATACTAAGTAAAAACGGGGGCCGCAATACGCCCCCGTTTTTGTCTCTGTCTTTCCGGGATAAGGAGAACATCATGGCTCGTGAATTTTCACGTACCGACAGGGTTGCACAGCAAGTCCATAAGGAAGTTGCCAGTATCCTGCAAAACGAATACAAGCACCGCGTGGGTAATCTGCCTCTGATCACGGTATCAGATGTGGATGTTTCGAGAGATTTGGCCCACGCTAAAATTTTTATCACTATTTACAATAATGATGATGTGGATGAAAAAGCGCAGATAAAGCAGTTAGAAGAGTACAACGGCTTTATTCGTAGTTTACTGGCAAAACGCCTGCGTATGCGTTCAGTTCCTCATTTGCACTTTTTCCAGGATACGTCGATTACCGAAGGGATGCGTATTTCTAATCTGGTGTCACAAACCGTGGCAAAAGATGAAGAGAAGCGTCAGGGACAGGACGAAGACGAGCAGGATTAATGGCACGACGTAAAAAAGGCCGTGCGATTAACGGCATCGTACTGCTTGATAAACCGCTGGGTGGGTCTTCCAACCAGTTACTGCAAAAAGTACGTTGGTTGTACAAGGCGCAAAAGGCGGGTCATACCGGCGCTTTGGATCCGCTTGCCAGCGGTATGTTACCGCTTTGCCTTGGTGAGGCAACCAAGTTTTCTCAGTTTCTGCTGGACGCCGAGAAAACCTATGAGGTTACTGCCCACTTAGGGATCCGAACTACTACATCAGACGCCGACGGCGAAGTGGTCGAAGAAAAGCCGGTAACCGTAAGTGAGGATGAGGTTCGCAACGCTTGCTTGGGTTTCCTTGGGAAATCGAAGCAGATCCCCTCTATGTTTTCTGCCCTTAAACATGAAGGCAAGCCACTTTATCATTATGCCCGCCAGGGAATTACGATTGAGCGTGAAGCGCGTGATATCGAGATTTATGAACTGGAAATACACCGGATAGCGCTACCAGAAGTGGTGATGCGGGTGAAGTGCTCCAAAGGCACGTATATTCGCTCACTGGTGGATGATATCGGTCAATTGCTAGGGTGTGGCGCGTATGTAACGCGTCTGCATCGCACGGAAGTTGCGGATTATCCTAGCGATAAAATGGTGCCTATTGATGAGCTGGTGTCGCTGTCAGAAAAGTGCAGCGAGGATGACTTTTCCGCGCTCGATGATTTGCTCATCCCCATGGACACTGCTGTGGCACGGCTTGATGCCGTTGTTATCGACGACGCCGCAAAGCATCGTTTCGACCACGGCCAAAGTGTATCAGGCCAATGCGATGCCGCGCTTAAGGAAAGTACGTTTTATCGCGTTTACCATGAGAATAGCAACGGCGACAGGTTGTTTCTTGGCGTCGGCGAAGGGGTGATCTCGCCAAAAGATCAGCCGGCTTTTCACGACACCGATACCGTATTTGTTAATCCAAAGCGGCGTGTAGTGTACGACCTGCAGGCATAACCGCGCGCAAAAACACGTTAAAGCGTTCATAATCGGCAGAACGTGAGAATGTGCTTGCGTCAATGCAACAGGTCATTATAATACGCGCTTCCTATGACCTGGCTGAATTAGTGATCGGCCAGGTTTCACTCAATCAGGAGATGATTATGTCACTAACTAAAGAAGAAACCGCAAACATTGTTGCTGAGTATGGCGTGAAAGAAGGTGATACAGGTTCACCAGAAGTTCAGGTTGCTCTGCTTACTCACAACATCAACAAGCTTCAGGGTCACTTCTCTGACCATAAGAAAGATCACCACTCACGTCGTGGTCTGCTTCGCATGGTTAGCCAGCGCCGTAAACTGCTTGACTACCTGAAAGGTAAGAACGCAGAACGTTATCTTGATCTGATCAAGCGTCTGGGCCTGCGTCGCTAAGACAGGTTTGTTACGAGAAAAGCGCCTATGGGCGCTTTTTTTGTGCCTGATTTACCGCTGAACGCCTATCACAAAATCAGCAAAGACTACCTGTGGTATGAGATACAACCGTGACAGGAACAAAAGCAAAACGAGTTTTTGGCTGGGCGCTCAGCTTTGTGCAGTCTCAACACGTTATCGACTTCCCCTGACGGTCACGTTAGTGCTTAACCATGGCTTTCTACTGCCCTGACAGTCTACATCTGTGCCTAGCTACCTCTCTTTGCTGACCCTGACTGTCATAGTAGCGAAGGGATAACAGATGCAATGAGTAACACCGCCATCGAAATATTAAATGCCGTTAATACGCGGGGGCGGGACAACATATAGCGCAGACGAGTGCCGGTAAATACCCAGCAGGCAATGCAAGGCAGGTTAATCAGGCCAAATAGCAGTGCCACTAGCAGTACACTGTGCAAATCACGCTGTGGTGCGTAAATGCTGATTGCAGTAAGCGCCATGGTCCAGGCTTTCGGGTTTACCCACTGAAACAGTGCCGCCTGCAAAAACGTCATCGGCCTGCTCTTATGGCTGGTGTTCCAGTTTGCTTGCGTGGTGGTGGCTATTTTAAACGCCAGATAACCCAAATAAGTAATACTGACGACTCGCAAAAGTTGGTACATCCACGCAAAGCGCTCAAATAACACCATTACGCCCAAACCAACCAGCAATATCATGAGGGTAAAACCGACGCCCACGCCCAGCATATGAGGCAGTGTGCGCTTTATCCCGAAATTTACACCAGACGTCATCAACATGATGTTGTTTGGGCCAGGAGTGATAGACGACACCAAAGCGAAAAGGGTAAGCCCGGTCAGGATATCTGTATTCATGAAATAGTGCTCTTGACTTTGCATTATTTAAAACGCAATTTTACGACTATGAAGCAAATAATGCCTGGCGTTTTGGATTGGTTAATAGGTCATTTATGCAAGAAAAATTAAAAATGGATGATATAAACAAAAGAATATTGCGTGAATTGCTGGGCGATGGGCGCATCTCTAACGCAGAGTTGGCAGATCGGGTTGGGTTATCTCCGTCAGCCTGTTTACGCAGGGTGCAGGAGCTGGAAGCGAAAGGGATCATTACCGGCTATCGGGCAAAAGTGAATAATAAGTTACTGGGCGAACGATTTATTGCTTATGTATCGGTTGGGTTGCAATCTCATTCCAAAACCTCCCAACTCGCCTTTGAGGCGGCCGTAAGTGGTGCTCCAGAGGTCAAAGAGTGTCATAACGTAACAGGAAACTTTGAATACCTGCTGCGGGTAGAAACGACAGATATCGAGGCATTTAAAGTTTTTCATACCGACGTAATAGGTTCTATTCCACAGGTTAATACCATCAGTACCCATGTCGTCATGGAGTCATCTAAGGACACGCGGTTGTAGTATTCGTTCTGGGTATCCGCGGTAAATCGATTGCTCCCCCATAACAAAAAGGCTCACCGAAGTGAGCCATTAGCAAAAATCTGACTGTTACATCGACCGTTACGGCGTAGGTGTAGACGGTGTTCCCGAACCAGAGTTTGAGCTGCTGATCACCTTAGTGGCGATATTTCGCAACTCATTCTCCATTGTTGTCAGACGGCCAGATAAGGCGCTGTTGCGCTGTTCAAGTTCGGTCAGTTTACTCGACAGCGATTTCACAGCTTGCGTGGTTTGCTGTTTCTCGCCGGCAGCTTGTTCAAGCTGGACATTCAACGCCAATATTTCGTCTGCAAGGTTAGCCAGTTGATTGCGGACATTGGCGATATCGCCTGACGCTGTTTTGACGTTAGCCGACACGTTCTGGATGTTCTTTTCCAGCCCAGACTGGACAGTAGTTACGCGCTCGCCCAGATCTTCAATTTCTTTCTGGTTCCTGCGCCAGGCCGAGGCCCATAGTTTGTCCATCTGTTCCCATAGCTCATTCGTTTTGTTGCTGAGCTCGGTCACTTTTACCTGCAACGCTACAGTTGACTCACCAATTTCTTCGCCAGTGGCAGACAGTTTCCTCTCCAGCTGTGCAATGCGGGTTTCAGCCTGCTCAGCCACTGCCTGCTGTTGTTGTAACAAGGTATACAGATAATAGCATCCGCCAAGGCCAGCAAGTGCGATAAGCGCTACCAGTGATAGCCAAAGACCGTTGCCGCCACTCTTCGTGGCTGTGGTTTTCGGATCTGTAGAGCTACTGGGTGGCGGCGTTTTCGCGCCATTGCCAGGAGCGGGTTGCTTTTTCTTCTGGTATGCCCGACGGTCTTCTTCATCTAAGCGGATGGTCGGAAAGTCATCATTTTTTGAATCGTTTGCCATAGTCTCTCTGTTTTTCCTAAAATTCGTTTACGAGACGAAAATACATCACTGTCAGCGATGTTATCGTTAATTACCCTGCAATACCAATCTGAAATCGCTTTACATAAAAGAGAGCGGGGGATACTCAGGAAAATCCGGTTCCAGCTCGGACTGCCTGCGGTGAAGTTCACTTAAGTCACTTTGTAATTGGTGACGGTACTCCGACACCTCGCGCCAGTAAGCATTTAACGTTGTTGACACATTACTATCGCCAGACTTTTCCTGCGCCAGCAACTCTCCCAAAACCGCATAAGCAGCATAAAGACGCGCTGCCTGTTCAGCTTCAAAAGCTGCCAATGGTAATGGTGTGTTCTGTACATTTTTGTCGATGCCATCAGACCTGCCTTGCGAAAAGCCGGTAAGATAACTGGCAAGCGCCTCAGGGCTTTCATTATGAGCAGATTGCCAGCGCTGCATGCTATCACGGTTAAGCAATTGCTTAGAGTTGGGCGCGATGACCATGACCGACGGCGTGCCGAAGTAAGCAGGGTGACCATAGGGCGCCAGAACCGGGGTAAGGTTGTCCAGCCATGCCGCATCCACTTTTGCCAACACATAATCCGACAACACCGGTTGAAGTGCATCATCCTGCAAATACTTACCCAGTGCTCGTGAATCGTGACACCAGTTGGCACCGACAACCAGCAATAGTAGTTTGTCTCTGACGACGGCTTCTTTCTGGGCATTTTGCACGTAAGCCAGACGATTATTTGATACTGTGAAATAGGGCTCTTCAGCCGCTGCTGGCGTGACTGCCAGCAGGGCAAAGAGAAGCAGCCCACATCCCTGAATTACTGCTTTCATCTTTTGACTCTCTTAGTCACCAATCCATTCAACCCGATACAAATCCCGACGGCGATCCAGATAGTTTCTGACTGAACCTTCGTTTTGTAGCTTGGTCAGCTTATCCAGATCCAGGTCAACGATTAATGTCATTTCCGTATTTGGCGTGGTTTCTGACACTATGGCATCGTGCGGGAAGGAAAAGTCAGAAGGCGAAAACACCGCGGTCTGACCATATTGAATATCAACATTGTCAACTTTCGGTAAGTTACCTACGCTACCGGCAATCGCAACATAGCATTCGTTCTCAATCGCGCGGGCCTGCGCACAACGTCGTACGCGCAGGTAACCGTTTTTGGTATCGGTCCAAAACGGTACCATCAGAATTTGCATCTCCTGATCGCTTAACACGCGTGCCAGTTCCGGGAATTCCACGTCATAACAAATTAATACACCAATTTTACCAAAGTCTGTGTCGAACACTTTCAGACTGTTGCCGCCCTTCATGATCCAGTCTTTCTTCTCATGAGGAGTTGGGTGCAGTTTATACTGACTTTCTATGGTCCCGTCCCGTTTGCACACATAGCTTACATTGTACAGCTCATCGTCTTCGACGACGGGCATGGAGCCGGCAATAATGTTGATGTTATACGAAACCGCCAGGTGCGACATCGCAGACAGAATTTCATCTGTGTAGGTTGCCAGATGCCAGATTGCGTCAATAGAGCTTTCCGTGGGGCTAAGGCCCATCAGTGGCGCATTAAAAAACTCCGGAAACAATGCCACATCGCAGTTGTAATCTGAGAGCGCGTCCACAAAGTATTCGACCTGCTGCAGTAACTCTTCGACATTATTGAAGTAGCGCATCTGCCACTGAATACACCCGATCCGAACATTGGTTTTGGTGCCGCCAATCAGTTTCGGGCTGCCCGGCTCGTAGTAGATATTATGCCACTGTAATAATGTGGCATAGCCCATCGACGCCTCGTCTTCCGGGAGGTATGCCTGCAAGACCTGTTTGACTTCAAACCCATTGGAAAGCTGAAAGGTCAGGATCGGATCGTAAATATCCTTGGATTTAACCTGCTCTATATACTCGTAGGGCGACAATTCACTGGCGTAGTTGGTGTAATTAGGGATACGTCCGCCTGCCATAATCGACTTCAGATTCAGATTCCGGCACAGTTCTTTGCGAGCCTCGTACAATCTTCTTCCCAGTCTGAGTCCCCGATAATCGGGGCTGACAATCACCTCAACGCCGTAAAGGACATCGCCATTTGGATCATGCGTAGTGAGATAGGCATCACCGGTTATTTCGTCATAACTGTGTTTATCGCCAAATTGTTCGTAATCCACTATGACCGCAATGGCGAACGCGACCACTTTGCCCTTATCTTCTATACAAATCTGGCCATCAGAAAATGTACTCACCTGAGCTTTGAAGTTTTTGTACGGCCATGCACCACCAACGTTCGCGTATACCGCGTCCATCAGTTCCTTAACATCTTCGTAATCGTCTAGTCGGAGGTTTCGTAACTCCAGATGGTGTTCAGTATCTTCTACGACGGTTTGATCTTGACTCATTCATTTCTACCTTATTACCTGCTACTCAGACCCGGCCAGCCGGTTCTTCTAACTGTACCATTACGCACGGATAGTGGGGGTTGGGTCGATTCGCCGAAAAAAACGCTGAATTAATTACCGGATTGCGGGTTTAATGCATTGTTTACACAGAATAATTCATAAGTGTGTTGGTTACTAGAGGCCGGTGGGATTTGCAATAGGTTTTTACCGCTGAGTTTTCAGGGCCTCTGGCATGAAAGTGTATACAGGATGAGGTTATGTTTTGAGAAAAGAGTAGGATACACCTCTTCAATACTGAGTTTGTCTGTGCGGCTTCGCTTGAAGGGGCTGGCGGCTTGGCTTAATCCTATTGTAGGAAACGACACAATTCGCTTCAGGCATTACCTGATAAATAACGTGCTAACCGAAATTTATGCAGTGACGTTGAATGCACGCTTAGTACAGATAACGAATCGAAATCGCTTGCCGGATACGGGGTAGAGAGGTGATTCATACCAGTCAGTTATTATTTATTGAGCCGGGGGCGAAATAACATTGAATACTTCTTGCTCAAAAAGAAAATTAGCAGTATAAACCGCGCGTTAAGTTCTTTAGGAATCCTTTCTTACGATGAATGCACTTTCATCAGCCGCTGTCAGAAACGGTGGCGGTTTAATTGACGACCCATTGTTCGCCCAAATTGCTGCCGATCTTTACGACACAGGTTATAGCGTTATTCCCAAAGCGCTACCTGATACACTGACAACCCTGTTGTCATTAAGTCAGCAGCAGTTAAACAAACGCGATTATTCTGAAGCAGGAATAGGACGACTAGCCGATCATCAGACTGTCAGCACCATACGTAATGACGAGGTCTGCTGGATTGATGGCAATACCGGCGGTGGGAAAGCCTGGCTTAACTGGACTGAAGGACTGCGGCACTATCTGAATTGCCATTTGTTTATGGGGCTGTTCTCATTCGAGAGCCATTTTGCACATTATGCGCCAGGCCATTTTTACAAACGTCATTATGATGCATTTAAAGGGCGCAGCAACCGGGTGCTTAGTGTAATAACGTATTTGAATCAGGATTGGCAACAAGAAGACGGCGGCGAGCTGGTGCTTTATCAAAATGACGAGGATACCAAAGGGATCAGTGTGTTACCTGAGACCCGTACGCTGGTTGTATTTCTAAGCGAAAAGTTTCCTCACGAGGTTTTGCCCGCTGCGCGTCACCGCTTCTCTGTCGCGGGCTGGTATCGGGTGAACGATACGCTTAACGGACGTGTCGACCCGCCACGATAACAATATAACGGTTGGCAATTCCTTCCGCTTGCTGCTTGTCCGGCCGCCAAAGTGCCGCCGTGGTTCACCGTATGGATGTGCGATACAAACCGTTCTGGGCTACACACGCCGCTTTCTTGGCATCTTCGTAGCCTGGTTTGAGTGCTACCGCGCTGATGGGACGTCGACCCTCATGCCCGGTAGCTTATTATTGCCGCGTATTTGCGTCTGACGCTGCTAACAGCGCTACTGCCTCTTCATACCTCAGCGCATGAATACTGTCACTGATACGCTGGGCGCGCTCACGTCCAAACTTTTCGGTTAATGCAGCCTCATATGTCAGAAGGTTCTCTTGCGAAATATATGCACGTTTTTCCAGCTGGGTTTTCAGTACATCAAGATCGGTGGCATGTGCCAACGCATCCTGTAACTGAGGCGCGTGAAGAGAAGGCATAGCGGTGAAGATAGCACTGACGACGTCAGCTAATTGCTGGCGGATTCTGTTTAAACCAAGCTGTTTGTCTGTTGGCGACTCACTGGCTTCATACTCTTTGCACAATGCAGACAATCTGTTTGCACCGATTGATGCAGCCAGGCCTTTCAGGGTATGTATCGCTCTTGCTACTGGCGTATCTGACGCCGGGAAAGCCCCTGCGTTGTCTTTTACCTCAGCATATTCACTCGCCACGCTATGCAGTAAGCGCAGATAACTTCCGGTGTTTCCTCCCAGTCTGTTGATGGCGTCAGTTGCATTTAACGCCGGCAAAGCACGCTGAATGTCGATTGCTGAAACAGGCGGCGTTTCTAATTCAGAGAGGGCAAAATCCCGTTTGATAAGCTTGTGGGCAAGTTCCGTTTCTAGAATGTTATACAATTTCTGTCTATCAATTGGTTTAGCAATATGTCCTTTCATTCCGGTTTCAGCAACTTTGCGAATATCGCCATCCATGGCTGCTGCAGACATGGCATATATGGGGATCTCGCTGCCCCCTGGTAGGTTGCGCAGACGAATAGTCGTTGCGAAACCGTCCAGTTTAGGCATCTGTAAATCCATTAACACCAGGTCGTAGGTTTTTTCCGTAAACAGCGCCAGGGCGGCTTCGCCGTCTGCGGCGACAGTCAGTTTCAGACCCGTACTTCTGAGTAATTCTTCGGCAACGTATTGATTGGTCGGATTATCTTCAACCAGCAGCACCTGACAATCCTGAAATTGCGGTATATAGAGCTTTTTCGCTACGGATTGTGATGTTTCTGACGCGATAGCGATAAGCATTTCATCAATATCTGCGGGTGAAAACGGCGTGGCCAGCCTGAAACTGGGCGTACTGATAATGACCGACGCGTCTGCACTTTGTCGGGCACTTTCATTGCAGATGAAAAGCGTTCCTTTGCTTACTTTTTCAGACAGTTCTGCACTCACCAGTTGCAGCATCATATCTCGCAGTGAGGCACCTGCAAGCTGAGTGATGTCAATGATCAAGATATCGCAGTCATTCAGGGTGGTTAGTGAAAACTGATCATGGCTGAACAGTGTAAATCCACCGGACAGATGATCGGATAGATATTTTTGCATAATCGATGCACTTTGGCTGGTGTCACCTACCAGAACCACATTGAGCGATCTGGGAAGATCTGGCATCTCATGGCAAACTGAAGCATCCTCATGGAGTGTCAGTGAAAGTGTAAACGTACTGCCTTTACCCGGCTGGCTGGTCACACTGAGGTTCCCCCCCAGTAATTCAGTAAGACTTTTGCAAATGGATAAACCTAAACCGGTACCACCGTAGCGACGGTCGATTGCACTGTCGGCCTGTGTGAAGGATTCAAACAGGGTTCCCAGTTTGTCACTGGCAATACCAATGCCGGTATCTTTTACCGCGATTTTGATTAGGTGAGAGTGAGGGCGCCGGCCTGCTTCTGCATCAACACTGACAACCACCGAGCCAGACTCGGTAAATTTTATCGCGTTACCGATTAAATTATTAAGAATTTGGCTAATCCTGACTGAATCGCCTACGACGAACCTGGGAGTGTTTGATGAAATATCCGTATGCAGCTCCAGTCCCTTTTGCACGGCATTAATAGCAAACAGCTTCATGCCTCCGGAAACGGTTTTAAATAAATCGAACGTGTCGTTAACAACGTCGAGTTTACCGGCTTCCAGCTTGGAGTAGTCTAAAATGTCGTTAAGTATTTGTAAGAGGGACTTGGATGACATAGCGATTTTTTCCAGGTACTCGCGTTGCTTAATTCCCAACTCCATTTCCAGAATCATGTCTGTTAATACCGTTATCGCATTCATTGGCGTTCGAATTTCATGACTCATGTTGGCGAGGAACTCACCTTTGGCCTGATTTGCATTCTCTGCCTTGTCTTTCATCTCCAGCAGATTATTCTGCATTTTCTTCAGTGGTGAAATATCCAGGAAGCTGCCCATAAACTGGGTGATGTTGCCATTCAGATCGCGTTCAAAAGCAATATTCTGTGCCATCAGCCAAATCCAGTGGCCTTCGGCATGGCGCATCCGGTATTCGATAGTGTGAATGGCACCGTCGGTGTTGTCCGTCAATAGTTGTTTGACATGGGCCAGAACCTTAAATCTGTCCTCCGGATGAATTAAGGTGATGAGTGAGCCCTTTGACTGAGCTTTTAATGCCGGCAGGGTGTAACCGGTGATGGTGGTATAACGTTCATTAATATAGCGATTTGTGCGTAGCCCAGTATCGAACACATATACGGCAGCGATAGAGGCGTTTATCGCCCGGTGGATGAAGGTGTCTTGTTTGCGTAATGCTTGCTCAGCGCGGCGCTGCTCTGTCACATCATCAAATAGCACAATAACCTTGCCAGGAGAGCTTTGGAACGCACTTACCTGAAAGACCCCGGATACCGCCCCATTGTCAAAATAAATATCCTCGTGAAGGATACTTTCACCGTGAGTCGCTACTCTGATAAATCGCGCCGTTGTCGTATCGGATTTGAGCGCAGGAAAGACATTTTCAATCGTATGGCGTTGCAGGATGGTAGAGTGTTGGGGCGATTTTAAAATCTGTTGGGCACGGGGATTCGCACTGACGAATCGCAGTTCCTTATCCTTTAACTCAAAAATATGTAGCCCAATAGGCAGTGAGTGGATGATGCTGCGGGTCATGGTCTCGCTTTGTTCACGAGCTTGTTCGGAGCGAATTCTGGCAGAGATATCCTGTAGCGAGACAAACACGACGGGCTGTTGTTGATAGGTCTGATGGTTAAGCCTCACCTCAATCGGAATGCGCCTGCCGGACTTGGCCACACCATAGACAATACGGTCAGACGCCATGTCTTTGTTGTTATCAGTAGACGCAATAAACTGCTGTACCAGTTTTTCATGAGCCTGGGCAAAACCCTCGTCGACCAAGATGTTGATGTGCTTGCCTTCAAGCTCTTGGTGTTCGTACTCAAAAATCTGACAAATAGCCCGATTGGCGACGGTAATATGTCCGCTTGCGTTAACAACGAGAATACCGACATGGGCACTGTCAGTGGACTCCCGAAGAATTTGCTCTTGCTCGCGCTGATTTTGTAGTCGGGCCCGTTCCAGCTTTTCTTCATTGGCGCGCTGATATACCTCACGGACCTGGGCCGCACTGGGCAGGGTTAATGCTGCTGGAATCGACTGATAGACCTTGTAAGCGGTGATGCAGGAAATAATTGCGGTAACCAGCTTTGCCAGTCCATGTACGCCATAGTATCCCTTCCAAATCACCACGATACTTATCAGGTGGGTCACGCCGCACAATAGGATAAAAGCCGAGAACAGCAGAAAAATCCCCTTAAACCTCAGATCCGTCCGCTTTTTCACAAAATAATAGAGAGCAAAAGGAATGGAAAAGTAGGCGAAGGCGATTAAAAAGTCTGATGTGACATTGAGCCACAAAATTTCAGGCTTCCACCAGTAACAATGCCCATGGGGCATGTAGTCAGATCGTAATAATGAATCAACAATATTCATAAATGTGTCTACACTTGATGGCAATAGGTAATGCGTACCGGACCAACTTGCGTCAGATCATTCTCAGGGCGGCTGGTGGTCGGTGGGACTTCTTTGCATCGCTAGTAGATGAAAATTAAGTCATTTGCTACGCTCAAACAGTGTAGGTTAGGAATGCTATATATGCCGCAAACTCCTGCGAGAGTATTAATCATTGATGATGATGTCTCGACGATTCGTCTGATGGCAGACGCCTTGTCTTCAGAATACGAGGTCGTTATTGCTACTCAGGCGGAGGAAGGGTTTGTGCAGGCGTTGAATTTGCGGCCTGATCTCATTCTTCTCGATGTTGTTATGCCTGATATAAATGGCTTTGACCTTTGTCGAAAACTGAAAGCTGATGCCCGCACCCAGCCGATCCCCGTTATCTTTGTCAGTGCGCTGGATACAGTTACTGAGCAAGCCCGTGGCTTTGAGCTTGGCGGTGTTGATTACATTACCAAGCCAGTTGAGTTTCCAATTTTACTGGCCAGAGTGAAAACCCATACCCGACTGTATCGACAAACGCTTCAGCTCGAATCTCTGGCAGCTACCGATCCGTTAACGGGGCTGGCTAATCGCAGAAAATTTGATGAATGTATACAACACGAAGTAGCCAGAGCGAACCGTAAACGCTGCAGTATCGCGTTGTTGATTATAGATATCGATGATTTTAAACCCTTTAACGACCATTACGGACATGGCAAGGGAGATGATTGTCTGGTGCGGGTTGCACGTTTGCTGCGACAATGCGTTAGCAGGGCTACAGACACTGTGAGCCGGCTAGGTGGTGAAGAGTTTGGCGTGGTTCTGCCGGATACTGATAGTGAGGGAGCAGTATCGCTCGCGAATGACATCGTTACATTTTTTAATGAGGAAAAGATTACCCATCACTATGCAACGCAGCATGATTACCTGACCGTCAGCATCGGCGTGGGTATCCTGGATTACAGTGCGCTTGGCGACGCACTGATTGACCCCCGTTCGTTGATAGATGTAGCTGATGAAGCGCTTTATCACGCTAAGGAAAGCGGCAGGAACTGCTCAAAAACACGGTTTTTACAGCAATCTTTCCATAACAGCGTCGCCAACGCCCCCTGATGCCTCTGACAGCCTCTTGCTGCGTAATAAGGCGCTGGCAATCAGGCTGCTTACAGTGCTAGTATTCCTGATACCAACCTGTTTTGTTACTGGTATGATGTATGTCTTTACGCAAGGTGCCTGCCTGCAGTCAACACAGGCACAGCAACTGTTCATAACGCATCCCCCGACAACCGGAAGTGGCTCATGTAATAGTTATTGCTTTGCGACGGAACAGGTTGACGGAGCGAGGTGTATTTAAGGTTAAGAAAGCACTGTCAGTTTCTCTGTAAGCATAAGAAAAGTAAACAGAATAGCTGGCGCTCGTAAAACGGATATTTTGTAAGTTAAGTGGTCATTCATGATGGACAAGTTCCCCCCACCAACGCCAAAAGAAGAGCTCAGTGTACTGGTTATCGATAATCAGGGGTTGGTACATGACGTGATTTCTTCAACGCTCAACGCGATGGGAATCAAGCAGGTAAGTAGTGCGCTTAACGCGTTTCATGCTATTCGTCTATGTGAAAAAAAGCAGTATGACTTTGTTCTGATTGCGTTTAACGTCAGCAACGACAAAGACGGCTTTCATTTGTTTGAAGAGCTCAAACATTTAAACCATATCAATGACAAGACCACCGTCATTTTCTTAAGCGCGGAAACCAGTTCAGAGTTGGTAAACTGTATTGTCGAGTTACAGCCTGATGATTTCTGGGTCAAACCTCTGGATCGAAGCCGGATCGAAAACCGGCTGAACTACCTGTTTAGTATTCGTAGCAAACTGCATAAAGTATTGCACTGTATGTCAGAGCGCGATTTTGCTGCCGCGATTTATCATGCGGAAAGACAACTGAAAGATCCTTCTGTTGCCGAGTATCATCCCCGCATGAAACGTATGATTGCGGAATGTCTGATGCAGTTACGCGATTATGAGACCGCCGAAAAATACTACCGCGGTTTGTTAGGCAAAATGGATCATGCCTGGATACATATTGGACTGGCAAGAGCGCTGTTACGTCAGGATAAACTGGAGGAAGCTGAAACGCAGGTGGAAGACCTTCTGGAGCGCAACGATACCCGCTTTTTAACGTATGATTTGCTGGCACAGTATTACATCGAAAAAGAAAAGTTTGATTTGGCTTACGAGCAAATGAAACAAGCCAGCAAGCTGGCTCCACGCAATATAGAACGTAACAAAAAACTGTGGGATCTGGCCCGTCTCAATCACGATAAACACGGTCAGCTAGAGGCTGTGCAAAACATGGCCAGGTTTGCAAAAAACTCTATTCACGATTCGCCTGAACTGGCATTGAATGTGATTCGGGCAACGATCGATCTTGCAACCAGTCTGGGCAATAGCGAAACCGATCGCCTGGTCAAGCGTGCACAAGCTGAACTGGAAGAATTAAAACATCGCAAAGGCGTTGAGAAACAGCTTAGCGAACAGTTCGATGTTATCCAGGCGCGGGTGCTGTGTTTGCAGGACAAGAAGAAAGATGCGGAAAAAATCATCGGTGATAAAAAAGCGGTGGTTGAAGACCAATCCATGGAAGATAATCTGGATAAAATGAAAGCCTTCCACGAGCTCGGAATGCGCGAACACTGTTTAAGTATTCTGGAAAGGCTTCGTTTGCAAATTGAAGGCGATTCTTTTTCAAGCCAGGTGGTTGACGAATATCTGAAGCAGGAGTCTATCGAGCGAAAAGAAATTCAGTTCACTACCAAAGAACTGAAACAAATGGCGACAACTAACTATAAAGAAAATCGCCTGATGCCAGCCTACAACAATTTGAAACAGGCATTAACGTTATCTCCACAGGATAAGCAACTGGCGCTGAGTTTGTTGAAGGTGTTAGTGCAAATCAATAAAAAGAGCGACATATCTACCGAACAGATGGCAACGGCACAGCGCGCGGCCAGTTTGCTCTTGTCGGATCCAGTGTCACCAACGCAAAAAGAAAAGGGCGAGCAATACATGCAGGCACTGGGGCTCACGTTGGAGGCCACTAACGATGAACACAGCGGTGCAGCGAAGCTGGTATGACGCAGGCGATATCAATTATGTTGTTGCATGTCTCTGAAAAGCTGGTAATCGGCTAAAACCTGTCTGTAATACGCTAACGCGGTTTCCTGCAATGTTTGGTTGTGCTCACACAGTTTCGCAACAGTTTGTTGCTCGAAAACGGTCGAGCGTCTGTCTGCTCGACAATGAGCCAGCGCAAGTGCCTTTCCGCAATAAGACGCAAATTCAGAAAAACTGCCATTCACCGCTTTGTTGCCAATACCAATATCTTCGGGATCGATTCCCACTTTCGCATGATGACGTGACCGGATCAGCCAATGGGCATCGCGCCACTCAACCTCATCCAGGAGTAAATCAGGGCGACGCTGAATTTTTCGCTGACATCGCGCGGTAAGGTGAGCCGCATTCAGCGAATTAACCGGACATAGTCCGGGAAAGTAGTGCAGGGGAGCGGCTTTACGCTGTTGCTTTACCTCAACAATATGGCATCTGGCAAAACTGGTTTCGTCATGAGGGTAAGCCGGCCCAACTAAAAAGTAATAGCGGCCCATGTTGACGGAACCTGTGCCTGCGTTGGCACGCGCGACGATATCAACAATCGCTTCATCCATGTAGGGCGCAAATGTTGTTTCCAACTGCTGGTAATGTGACGCGTCAAGAGGGATAAATTTATCAGGCTGGTGATTAAAGCACAGCCTGTCTCCCTTCATCTTCACCGCTTTTGCGAGTGCGCTTTTGCTGGTAAAGTCTTCCCCGCAGGCGGCGCGACGACAGGCTTTCTCATAGCGCTTTTTAAGTTTTCCTGTGGGGATCTGTTCAATGGCTTCATAGATGACCGAGGGGCTTTGTATTACTCGCGCGCACAGCGCTGTGTAAGCTTCCAGAAATTGCGCCATGGCGATCTCTACGTCACGTCGGGCTATGGCTGGCTTATCGTGTCTTACGACATCAGACGGGTATCGGCCACTCTGTACGCCTTCGCAATGATCTGCCGTTAATGCCAGGGACACCAAAAAGCGCATAATATCCCAGGCCGCGTGGCCGACACATGCATCATCGAAGTCGTTTGGCGCAAAAATCACGTTGTCTCCGTGCGAGCCTTCTTCAGTCAGAAACCCAAAGTTAGAGGCATGGCAATCGCCCATCACACAGACCAGTGGCAATGCCTCCATTGCCTTTGGCATACGTAACACCCCGCTGGCCATGTCGGCGTAAAAAAGCTGCGCTGTCCCCCGGTAAAAGACAAACGGACTGGTGGTCATTTTCACGTGTTTGGGGGTCTCTCCCAGAGGGCCATCAATGCTTTCAATATGCTGTCGAAGATAGTCGCCCCGATTCATCGTCAATTCTCCTGGTCTCCATAGGATTAAGTGTAAGTCGGAACCCGCAGAGATGAAAACCGATTCTAACAAATACACGCACAGGCATTCTGAATGTGGATAAACTGGCACGAGATGCACGTTTTCATTGTGCTGATTCACTACCTAATCGTGAAGTGGTCGTCAGCATGGCAGCAGGAAAAACCATTGCAGTACCGAGATAATCTCGCTGTAGGTTTGTGAACGTAGTGAGGCACTGTTGCAAATACCTGTAAGATCTGAAATGATTGGTAGTTCAATTTTCCCGCACATACACGCATTATTAATTAGTAAAACTGATTACAGCTTTCAACTTTACCAATTATCTTTTTTTCCTGCCGCTCGTTATTCTTATTACCAGTTTCAACACGGAATGATTTCGACACATTCAAAACCGTGTGGAAAAAAGTTTCGTACTCAAGATGGCTTTCTGACCCCGAGTAATGAAAGTTATCAAAACTCACTAAATGGAGAATATAAACATGGCATTGATCAACACTGCTATTAAGCCTTTCAAAGCTAACGCGTTTAAAAACGGCGAGTTCGTCGAGGTAAGCAGCGAAGACATCAAAGGGAAGTGGGCTGTATTTGTCTTCTACCCAGCGGATTTCACTTTCGTATGTCCAACTGAGCTTGGCGACGTTGCTGATAAATACGAAGAGCTACAGTCTCGCGGCGTAGAGGTGTTCTCTGTATCTACAGACACGCACTTTACTCACGCGGCATGGCACCAGGCGTCTGAAACCATCGGCAAAATCAAATTTGCGATGATCGGTGACCCAACAGGTGAAATCACCCGCAACTTCGACTGTATGCGTGAAAACATGGGTCTTGCTGACCGTGCAACGTTCGTCGTTGACCCTGACGGCATCGTTCAGGCAATGGAAATCACTGCCGAAGGTATCGGCCGTGACGCAGACGATCTGGTACGTAAAGTGAAAGCTGCGCAATACGTAGCGTCTCACCCAGGTGAAGTTTGCCCGGCCAAATGGAAAGAAGGGGAAGAAACACTGGCTCCTTCTCTGGACCTGGTAGGCAAAATCTAAGCAACGCTTAGTACCCATCGCGAGGGAGTGGTTCGCCACTCCCTACCTCAAACCTCAATGAAAAGGCAGAGTAACCATGTTAAATCAAGATATTTTAAATGCATTAAAAGGCTATTTTGCTTCCATGCAGAAAACCGTAACGTTCGTCGTTCAAACCGGTGAACACAGCAAACGTGACGAACTGGTGAAGTTTCTGTCCGACATTGCTGGGGTGAGCGATAACGTTCAGCTGGAAGAGAGAGACACGCAAGGCGAATTACGAAGTGCAATCAGCTTCTTGCTGGAAGCTGACGGCGAAGATACCGGGATCCGTTTCTCGGGTATCCCAGGCGGTCATGAATTCAATTCAATGGTTCTGGCGATTCTACATGCGTCTGGTACGGAGTTGAAAATTGATGACAGTCTGAAAAGCATCATCAGGGGCGTTAAAGAAGATCTTCACTTTGAAGTATTTATCAGCCTGAGCTGCCATAACTGCCCTGACGTGGTTCAGGCGGTAAATCAGTTTGCACTGTTGAACCCGCATATTAAAGCGGAGATGATCGACGGTGGGCTGTATCAGAATTTAGTTGAAGAGCGCGACATTCAGGGAGTGCCCAGCGTATATCTGAATGGTGAGCTGTTCGCAAACGGTAAGGTTGATGCCTCAACCCTTATCGATAAGTTACTGGAGCGTGATCCTTCGTTAAAAGAAGCGAATAAAGGGCAGTCGCTGCCAATGCAGGATGTAACGGTTATCGGTGGTGGTCCTGCAGGCGTAGCCTCGGCAATTTACAGCGCACGTAAAGGCCTGAAAGTAACAGTTGTTGCTGACCGCTTTGGTGGCCAGGTTAAAGACACCATGGGTATTGAGAATTTGATTTCGGTGCCAAAAACAACCGGGCCAGAGCTGGTTGGTAACCTGATGGAACACGTAAAAGACTATGACATTACGCTTAAAGAGCATGTGCGTGTAGAGAACATTGAGCAGGGCAATGTTAAAACTATCACATTGTCGTCTGGCGAGGAAATTCGTACCCGCTCAGTAATTGTAGCCACAGGCGCCCGCTGGAGAGAGCTTGGTGTACCCGGTGAGAAAGAAAACGTGGGTAACGGTGTAGCGTATTGTCCGCACTGCGATGGTCCGTTTTTCAAAGGCAAAGACGTTGCGGTAATTGGTGGTGGTAATTCTGGTATTGAAGCGGCACTGGACTTATCAGGCATTGTGAAATCTGTCACTGTGTTTGAATTTATGCCAGAGCTTAAAGCAGACCAGGTACTGATTAAGCAAGCTGAAAAGCGCGACAATATTACCATTATCAAGAACGCGGCAACCCGTCAGATCCTGGCTGAAAATGGCAAGGTTAACGCCATTGAATATCAGGACAGAGCGACAAATGATGTACACACGCTCGAGCTTGCAGGGGTATTTGTTCAGATTGGTCTGGTACCTAACAGCCAGTTTATGAAAGACGTTGTTGAGCTGTCTAAACACGGTGAAATTGTGGTAGACGGAAAATGCCACACATCCGAGCCAGGCATCTTTGCAGCAGGCGATGTGACAACAGTGCCCTATAAGCAAATTGTCATCTCGATGGGCGAGGGCGCGAAAGCCTCACTGGCCGCATTTGAATATCTCCTTAGCCACGAAGTAGTCGAGGATGAAGAGGAAACGAAAGCAGCGTAATCGCCGCTACTACATCATCTTATATAAAGGCTGATATTTTAATATCAGCCTTTTTTTATCTCCGATATCCATACCGCAGCGCAGTCTGCGAACAAGCCGACGTATCGCTCGCCTACAGATCAGAAAACTTATGCATTGAAACGACATCGGGTTCTATCCTTTGCGTTAGGGGTAATAGTGCGATGGCGTTAAGCTGTTCGCGAAACAATGTTTAAAAACTGTGGCGTGGCTTCAGACCCTTTCCAAGAAACAGAAAAAAACTGTCTTTTTCTTCAAATAATCATGTTAATAGCAATCGTTATCATTTCCATTGGTGAGAATGTTTGATATTTTATGCCAAAGTAGAAATCAATGAAGTAAATCGGACGTTATGAATAAAACAGCACTCTCACTGGCTATCACACTGGCACTTCCCGGACTGGCTTTTTCTCAGGAATCTGTAAATGAGGAAGAAGCCTCTATTGAAAAAGTGGAAGTGGTAGGAAAGCGAAGCCCATTTGGCGCAACGAAGACCAACACGCCCATTGTCGAACTGGCGCGAACGATATCCATTGAAACGGTTACCGACCTTAAGCAAAAAGGGGCGCTGAACCTGTCCCAATCCGCAACGTATATGGCAGGTGTGACGGGGGAAACCTATGGTTACGCAACCCGGGTAGATTCAATTTCGTCGCGCGGATTGAGCATTCCAAGATATCGCGACTCCATTCAGGAGTTATTTGGCAGCTATAACTCAACCCGCGCGGAAGTGTATACCATGGAGCAGGTTGAGCTTCTCAAAGGTCCGGCCTCAGTGTTATACGGGCAGGGCTCGCCGGGCGGGCTGATGAACTATGTCTCAAAAACACCCACTGCAAACAAAGGTAGTGAAGCGGTACTCCAGTACGGCTCATTTGACCGCCTGCAGGCTAACCTGGATATCAATGGCGCGTTGTCGTCAGATGAAAAGTGGCTGGGACGTTTTGTGGGGATCTACCGGGATGCCGACTCACAGGTAGACTATGTCACCGACGATACGCAGGTTTACATGCCGTCAGTGTCTTATATGCCTACCGACGATACTACGCTAACCGTCATCGGCCTGTTTCAGGATACAGAAAGTGATACTGCTGCCCAGTTTATTCCTGTCGAAGGGACCTTGCTACCTTTAGAGGATGGCAGTTACCTTCCCGATCAGGATGTCTACGCCGGTGAGCCCGGGTTTAACCGTTTCGACACAAAATCAAATCAGGTGACGTTGCTTGGTGAGCATATTATTGACGACACCACCTCAGTTTCCTTTACCGCGTTATGGCGGGACGGTGAGGCAGATTATCATCAGGCTTGGCCAACGTTTACGGGGGCGTCACGCTACATGAATGCGTATTTCGGTGATGAGGTGGCACCCACTGACACCTATGTTGCCCGCACATTTTATCAGGCAGACAATACCTTTGAGCAGACGGCGCTGGATGTCCGCTTGAGCAAGCTGTTTGCCACGGGCGTCGTTGAGCACGAAGTTCTTGCCGGTGTGCAGTATCAGAATGTGGATACTGATGCCAACTCGGCGTATTACTTTGGGGGTGGCGCACTACAGGGCGATTTCCGCTACATACTTGACCTGGCGAACCCGGAATATACTGGTGCGCCTGATCAGGCCGTGTTCGATGCAATGTACAACGACCAGCCTGAACAGACCGTAAAAGATACAGGGCTTTACCTGTCGGATCATATCTCTTACGGCAACTGGCGAATGACGCTTGGGCTTCGCCATGACCGTGTCGATAACGATAATGGCACGGCAACACAAAAAGACAGTCAGACTTCCTATTCTGCCGGGCTGCTATATCAATTTGATAATGGTCTGTCACCGTATGTCAGCTACGCCGAGTCTTTCGAAACCGTGGTTGGGCTTGATGCCAACGACAATCAGCTTAAACCGGAAGAGGGCCGACAGTATGAAGCCGGGATTAAATACGCGTTTAATAACCTGCCTGGCTACCTGACAATGTCTTACTACGATATTGAAATCTCTAATCTGCCAAATCCAAACGGTTTACCCAGCGAGGCAGCGCAGCAGCAAGGAGTTTCATCTATTAGCGGTGTTGAGCTTGAGGGACGTGTGCAACTTGGCGAAGTCTCAGCGCAGTTTGCGGCTTCGGTCTTGGATGCAGAAGATCCCAACGGTTTCGAGCTGGCAGGGCAGCCAGATAGCAATGCGTCATTGTGGCTGCATTGGGAGCCGCAATCGCTGGATGGATTTCGAATGGGCGCGGGGGTACGTTATGTTGGTCAGAGCGTATCTGAAAATGCAACAGTTCGCTACGAAACCGAGAGCTATACGTTAGGCGATATCATGCTGGCGTACCGCCTGAACGATGCGGTGGACCTGCAACTCAACGTACGTAACGTCACTGATAAAGAGTACCTAACGTCTTGTCTGACGCGCGGCGACTGCTTTCCCGGTGTTCGTCGTACTGTGAATGCCAGCCTGACTTACGCCTTCTAATAGGGACTGCAACTATGGTGTCGCTGAGCATCGCGACAGGTTTTTCTGTCGCTGCAATTGCAACCGTTTACTGGAGTTGGCGCACTCATGCGCCAGCCTGGTTTTATTCGGGATTAACGTTATTCATTTTGTCCTGTATTGCCTGGGCAACCAGCCAGGGGTGGGAATTTGGTGTGGTATACGCTCTATGCGCGCCAGCGCTGTTGGTCTGGCCCTTTATTGCCTGCCATCAGGTGGTAATGCCAGCGCCAAAGAATATCCCGGCGCCAAGACACGTTGCGTTTAGTCTCGCGCTGTCAGTCCGACACCTCGGGCATGCTCTGGTGGTGCTGATAGGATTACTGGCAACCAGTCTTCTGGTGTCTGTCGCGGTGGGCGTCAGACTGCCTTTCACTGATGCAGGGCAACTTGCCGTGATCATAGTGATACTGCCACTTCTCTGGGGATTGCTGGCATATCACTATCTTGCAACGCCGTCGAAAGGCCGGGCAGTGATCATTTATGCTGTACTGAGCGCGGTGAGTCTTCTTATGCTGATTTTTCTTCCGGGACTGAAATAAACGATGAATAAGACAACTAAACAGTCAGCGTTGAACGCACACAGCTGGGCAGGTGTGTTTCTCAGTTTTCTACTCTTTATGGTGTGTGTGTCCGGCACTCTTGCCGTCTTTCATCAGGAATTCGAACGCTGGGAACAACCCGGTATACCGGAAATGACCGATATTGATGCGAACACGGTCGACAACGCCATGGCCGCATTCCGCGCCCAGCATCCGCAAAGTACGGATCATGAGTTTGTCGTTTTCCCAACCTCGGGTATTCCGCGACTGGTGGTAGAAAATGATGATATTGCCTATTTCGCAGACACAGACGGGCAGTTGCTTGAGACCGAACGCTCGCCTTTCACCAAAATGCTTATTGACCTGCACCTGTACCTTAACCTGCCACATTCATGGGGCATGATCCTGGTCAGTGCGCTTGGGGCGATCATTTGTACATTGGTGGTAACGGGCATTGTGGCGCATAAGCGCATTAAAAAGGATGCCTTTGTGCTGCGCCGAAAAGGCAACCGGCAGCAATATAAAATCGATTTGCATAACCGGTTTGGGCTCTGGGCGGCACCGTTTCATTTAATTATTGGTGTTACCGGCGCGTACTTCGGCATGGCTGGCCTTATTGTGGTGCTGGTTTCGCAGCTTTATTTTGATGGGGACCGCGATGCGGCTGTTGCAAAAATATTTACGCCTGATCCTGAGTTAGCGCAGGAGGTGGTGACACCTGAAATCGGCAAAGCCATTGCGCAAATGGACAGCCTTGCCCCTGAGCATGAACTGATTTTTCTCACCGTTCATGAGCGGGGCAGCCCGCAGCAGTTTATTGAAATCTACGCGAAAGCGCCCAGAAAAATGATTTACTCAGAAAACTACCGGTTTGACTCACAGGGCGAGTTCCTGGGCACCGCGGGGTATCAGGGCGGGCACTGGGGTAAGCAACTGGTGTATTCGATGTATCGTCTGCACTTCGGCGATTTTGCTGGCGTACCCAGTAAGCTGCTGTATTTCGTGCTGGGAATTATGCTTACGGTACTTTGTGTTAGCGGCATGGAAATCTGGCTGGCGAAAAAAGCCAACCCGCCCAGATTAACCCGTATCTGGTATGCCATGGTCTGGGGCAGTATAAGCAGCCTGGCGATAACGGCTGCGGTAAGCCTAGTTTCTGAGGAATCGCTGATAGCGGTTTTCTGGGCGCTGATGCTGGTTAATCTTGTAGTATCGGTCGCCGTAGAGCGATGTGGTCAGTCATTCTGGTTCACCGTTGCAGGTGTGAGTGTATTGGCCATGCTGATAGTCTACTTATCGGTACATGGTGCAGATTCACTTTCTGTGGCGGCATTGCAGCTGAATGTACCCATGTTCCTGTTTGCGCTGTGGGCCCTGCGCCGGGCATTTACGTTACGGCAGTTTTCTGCAAGCCGTCACTTTCAAACACAACAGGGTTAACCATTTACGTAATAGCTAAGCACAGTATTATCTGGCAATGTATTAGAACGCTGCGAAATTCGCAGCGTTTTTAATGGCAGATAAACCAGTTAATAAGGAATCGTTGCAGCATGAAAGCGAAACATTTTATGTTTGTTCTTTGCGCAGGGCTTTTTGTACTCAGTGCAACAGCGCAGCAAATTGACACCAGCGTAGTGACTCGCGCAGACGCCGCTGCAGACAAGGGCGAGGGCTGGGTGTTCTACAGCTACTTCACCGGTGAGTCTTATGGCGTAGAGAAAACCTTAACCGGTATGGCGGTGATCCAGCCTGGATACGAAATTCATCCGCCCCATGTGCACGCAGATGAAGAGTATCTGGTGATAACGCAGGGGGAAGGAGAGTGGAGCGTAAAAGGGGAAACGTTCAAAGCCTCTACCGGAGACATGCTGTATGCCTCACCCTGGGATGAACATGGCGTAAAAAATACCGGTGATGAGCCGCTGATTTTCGTGGTGTTTAAGTGGCACAGTAAAAACAACCCTGTGCCACCCGAACCAGAATCAACCCAGAGTCACTAACGTTTAGCTGTCGCTTTCCCGTTTTGCGAATGCGACGGCTTACCACTTGCACGGCCACCTTTGTTATCAGCGCCATTTGAGGTGGCATTGGCTGGCCTGCCGGCGTTCTTGCTTCGGTTTTTTCCCCGTCCCTGAAAATTGGGTGGCAAACCGGTATGCTTGCTAAGTGCCCGCTCGCCGCGTTTACCTTTTTGGGCTTTCTGACGTTTCTCGTTGGCGGTTTCCGGCGGTACCAGGTGCTGAGGGCCGCGACCAATTAAATCTTCCCGCCCCATTTTTACCAGTGCCTCACGAATTTGCGCAAAGTTCTTCGGATCGTGATAGCGCAGCATGGCCTTATGCAGACGACGATGTATTTCACCTTTTGCTGAGGGCACATGCTCGCTGTCTTTCTTCACTTTCTTCGAAGAATCGACTTCGGTGTGATACATGGTCGTCGCCGTCGCCATGGGGGATGGATAGAAATTTTGCACCTGATCGAGCTTAAATTTATTTTCTTTCAGCCAGATAGCCAGACTCAGCATGTCTTCATCGGTCGTTCCGGGATGCGACGCAATAAAGTAAGGGATAAGGTATTGCTTCTTGCCGGCTTCCTGAGAGTACTTGTCGAACAGTTCTTTAAACTGATAATAGCTGCCCATGCCCGGCTTCATCATTTTTGACAGCGGGCCTTCTTCGGTGTGTTCCGGGGCAATTTTCAGGTAGCCACCGACGTGATGCAGCGCCAGTTCTTTTACGTATTCCGGATCTTCCACTGCCAGGTCGTAACGCACGCCTGAGGCAATCAGGATCTTTTTAATACCTGGCAGGTTGCGGGCACGGCGGTATAAGTCGATGGTGGGTTTATGATCGGTGTCCATGTGGGCACAAATGCTGGGATACACGCAAGAAGGGCGACGGCAGGTCGCTTCTGCCTTCGGGCTTTTACAGCGTAACCGGTACATATTCGCCGTGGGGCCGCCCAGGTCAGAAATGACCCCGGTGAATCCGGGCACAGTATCACGAATTTGTTCAATTTCGCGAATGATAGAGTCTTCAGAGCGGCTTTGAATAATACGGCCTTCATGCTCAGTGATAGAACAGAAAGTACAGCCGCCGTAACAGCCTCGCATGATATTTACACTAAAGCGGATCATGTCATAGGCTGGAATCTTTGCATCGCCGTACACCGGGTGTGGAATGCGCTGGTAGGGCAAATCAAATAGCGCATCCATTTCTTCTGTTTCCAGCGGCATCGCCGGAGGATTTATCCAGATATGACGGTCGCCATGGCGCTGCATCAGCGCGCGGGCACAACCAGGGTTCGTTTCCTGGTGTAAAATTCGCGAGGTGTGTGCATACAACATTTTGTTGTCTTTCACCGTCTCGAAAGCCGGTAGCTTAACGTAGACGTTTTCCCACGGCTTTCGGCGCGTGGGTGGCTGCACCACAATGGGGGCTGAATCTGTCGCTTCCGGATTGCCTTTTTCCTGACTGTCACATTCAGGCTCCATCTGGTAGGGGCTGGCAATCGGATCTATTTTGCCGGGACGATCGAGGGACGTGGAGTCGACGCCCTGCCATTCGGGAAGCGCCTCTTTAACGATGATAGCGGTGCCGCGTACGTCGGTAATATCAGCAATGCTCTCTCCAGCCGCAAGGCGATGCGTGACTTCTACTAACGGACGTTCGGCATTACCAAAAAACAACATATCGGCTTTGGAATCGAAAAGCACCGAGCGGCGGACTTTCTCGCTCCAGTAATCATAATGGGCAATACGTCGCAGGCTGGCTTCAATACCGCCGATTATAACCGGCACGCCTTTAAAGGCTTCACGACAGCGTTGAGAATAAACCGTAACCGCTCTGTCCGGACGTTTGCCGCCGACATTACCGGGAGTATAGGCATCGTCATGTCGCAGCTTTTTATCCGCTGTGTAGCGGTTGATCATCGAGTCCATGTTGCCAGCCGTAACCCCAAAATACAGGTTTGGCTTGCCCAGCTTCATGAAGTCATCTTTGCTGGTCCAGTCGGGTTGCGCAATGATGCCTACACGAAAACCGTGCGCTTCCAGAACACGGCCAATAACGGCCATACCAAAACTGGGATGATCGACATACGCATCGCCGGTAACCAGAATGACATCGCAGCTGTCCCAGCCAAGCGCATCCATCTCTTCCTTGGACATGGGCAAAAATGGCGCGGTGCCGAAGCAGTGAGGCCAGTATTTAGGATAGGAAAAGAGGCCGCGGTCGGCTTTAATGGTGGCTTGCATAATTCTCAGTCTGGTTACAGCATGACCACACATTATAGCATTGTGTGGTGCGACGGAGATACCCCGGCGCGCCGATGCACTGCTTTTTTAATGTTGTTTACAATAATCAGTCTGTCAGTTTCGGGCCCATTGCACGAGGGACTGCAGTGGTATAGCGCCGGCCTGACGTTTTACTTCCTGCCCATGCTGGAATTTAATGAGGGTAGGAATGCTTCTTATCCCATACTGTGCAGCGGTGTGTCGGGCGTTTTCTGTATTTATCTTCACCAGAATACATTGCGGCGTAAGCGATGCGGCAGCTTGCTCGAATGCCGGCGCCATGGCTTTACAAGGACCGCACCACGGGGCCCAGAAATCGGCCACCACGGGCAGGTCACTTTTGCTAATAAAGCGTTGGAAATTACTGTCATCAAGGGTCAGCGGCTTTGCCGGTAACAGCTGTGACTGACATTTTCCGCATTTTGGGGCATCCTGCAGCCGGGCAGAAGGTACGCGGTTGATTGCCATACAGGAAGGGCAAACTAAGTGGGTCGCAGTGCTCATGACAATTTCTCATTTTAATATTCAATAAAGCTTATGTAATGACGAAGCCAGCAATTCTCAAGGTCGTCACAGAATATTGCGTTACCAACGCATCGTAATACCTCAACACAATATACAAAAAACTGTACGCATCGGGTGTATTGTCTTGTTCATTACGTGCAAAATCAGCAGAAGCCGGAACTGTCAACGTATGAGGGAAATAAACAATGAGCTACTGGTTGTTTAAAACAGAGCCCGATGCCTTTGGTATTGAAGACTTGCAAAACCGCCCCGATCAAACCGAGCCGTGGGACGGTGTAAGAAACTATCAGGCACGCAACTTTTTACGGGATGATGTAAAGGTTGGTGATAAGGTCTTTATTTATCACTCAAGCTGCAAGGATGTGGGCATTGCCGGTGTTGCCGAAGTTGTCAAAGCGGGTTATCCGGATGCAACGCAGTTTGATCCCGAGTCGGACTATTACGATCCAAAGTCAACTACAGCGTCGCCAAGGTGGTTTCGGGTTGATGTGAAATTCGTAGAAAAATTTCCGCAGGTTTTAAGCCTGAAAACCATTAAAGCACAAGCTGACATCACTGAAATCGGGCTGGTTAAAAAGGGGGGGCGGCTCTCCATCATGCCAGTGCAGTCTCAGGAGTGGAGCCGACTGTACCAGCTTGCGACCAAAGGCGTCAGATAACCCGCATTAACAGATAACCAGTACCTGCCTGTAGCAGAACACCTGCCAGAATAAAGATGCCATCGCGGCTGGTGAGCCCGACAGCGGTTAGTGCAATGGCAAACGCTGGCAACGCTGCCGCAAAAGGCATCGCTTCCAGTGGGATCATCGCCAGCGCGAACAGGCCGCTGTATATCGCGATAATACGGGTGAAAGGATAGTCCGAGAGCCACTCAATGCGAGGCGAGAGTAATCGCTCCATTTTCTCGATATAGGGCCGAGAACGTTCGATGGCGGTGTCGAGCTTGTCGTGTGATATCGAGCGGTTTTTCAGCTTTTGCGGTAACCAGGGGTGATCACTTCCAAGCGCAATTTGTACGCACACCAAAAAAAGGGTAATGCCACAGATAGTGGGTACGCCTGGGATCGCGCCGGTGGGGAATAATGCAATCAGCGCCGGTATCAGCAAAAGCGGACCAAACCCCCGTTGCCTGAACGTTTTTACCACCTCTCCAACTGACACCGACTCTCCGTCAATATCCTGTTTCAGCGTATCCAATAATTCTGAAATGCGACTTATTGCCATCGTGCTTCCTGCTGTTTGCGTCGGTTGTTGTGCAATTGATACGGGCACTTGCGTTAAGGGTTTAGTTTGACGGGCAATCCTGAATTTCAGCGCTGGCTATCCGGGACATATACGCAAGATTTGTATTTTTTGTAAAAATAGAAAGACATAATCGGGTCGCGCAGAGACAGAAAATGTCAGTCTGACATGGCTATTAAGCTTTTCTACAGTTAATGTTAAGGTTAATGTGTCTTTGTTTAGTGCCGAAGGAATTGCCGTTGAGTGACATAGAATGCAGGGATATGCTTAATCAGCTACCGGTGAGTCTGTTGTGTCAACGGGTTGATACCGGAGAGATATATGCGAATCCTGCTTGCCTGAAACTTTTTGGTGCTTCTCTTGATGAAGACGGCTTTCTCAGTAGCGTGTTATTTTTTGATGCGCAATCGCGACAGCCTCTGAGAGGCGATGCACACCCTTTTATCAAATGCGCGGGAAGAAAGCCGACGGAGCTGGCTTTGCGCGTAAACAGTAATGCCAGAAACCTCAACTGTGCAGTTACCGGTCAGCGCTTGGAAATTAAGGGTTCGTCATGGGTAGTTCTGCACATTCGCAGTGTTCAGGATAACGACGTCAGTATTCTTCAGCCAGATAACTCGCCGCTGGCTAATCATCTGGCGTTTAGTCGCATTCTTTCCGGTATTTCCTCAGAGCTTATAAACGTCCATCCTGAAAACCTCGATAGCCTTATCGAGCGAAGCCTTGGTGCATTCGGAGAGTTTTGCGGCGTCGATCGCTGCTACCTGTTTCAGTTTTCCGAAGATAAAAGCGCCATGGATAACACCCATGAGTGGGTGGCAGCGGGGGTAGAGCCCTATAAGGACGAACTGCAGAATGTGAGTTTGTCGGATTTGCCTTATTTTGAAAAGGTGATTAAAGAACACCATGTGTTTAAGTTCGATGATGTAAAAGATTTACCTGACGAGGCGTCACTGGAAAAGGAAGAATTTACGCGCGAGCGTATCCAGGCAGTCCTTTGCGTCGCGGTGCACATCAGTGACGAGCTATTTGGTTTTGTAGGGTGCGATATCATAGGAAGCCCATACAAATGGCGCGAGTATGATGTTCGGTACCTGAAGCTAATTGGCGAAATGCTGAGTAATTCACTGGAAAACGTGGCGAACCGATTGTCACTTCATCAGATGAAAAACGCGCTGGAGGAGGCCAATCAGCAACTGGCACATCTGGCTCACTCTGATGGACTTACCGGAATCGCGAATCGTCGGTTATTTGATGAAAGTCTCGATAAAGCAATTCAGCGAGGAAGTCGGGAGCTTAAACCAATTAGCCTGCTTATGGTGGATGTCGATCATTTTAAAGATTTCAATGACACATTCGGCCACGCAAAGGGTGATGAGGCGCTGCGCAGGGTAGCGCGGGCGCTGGAAAGCTGTTGTAAGCGCAGTGACGACCTTGCCGCGCGCTACGGTGGGGAAGAGTTTGCGATCATTTTACCCGATACCGATAGCGAACAAGCGAAGCATGTTGCAAGCGACATTATGCAGGCGATCGCTCAGTTAAATATTGCGTTTGTCTCGTCGCCCACCAGCGATAAGCTAACAGTGAGCGTTGGCGTGTCTACTCAACTTTGTCGGCCGTCACTGACATTGAGCGAGTTGGTAACGAAAGCAGATAAAGCGCTATACAAAGCAAAAGGGAATGGGCGCAATCAGGTGGCTTGTTTGTAGAGAAGACGTCCTGCTATTGACCGGGATGGTAAGAATCAACGATGACATTCCCTCCCTCTGATATAAAAAAGGCCCGCCTTGCGGCAAGCCTTAATTTATTTGGTGGAGCTGGCGGGATTTGAACCCGCGTCCAGAAAATGTCTACTTTTGGTACTACATGCTTAGTTTGTCTTTTATTTAACTATTTCGGACTCCGGCAAACAGGATTCCTAATAGCTGTCCTGATACTGTTTCGCGGTTCAACCTCAGGAGAGTTTCCCTCGCTAGTTTGCTTATATGACCTTCCGGATCCACGCTAGCAAACAAAGCTGTGGGGGAAGGGCCTATGCCGGGTATTAAGCGGCTAGTGCGTAGTTTTCGTCGTTTGCGACTATTTAAAGCGGATTTTTTAAGAGGCAATCCGCACCTCTGCATGCACCTCCAGCTTCCTAGATCCTGTCGAATCCTAATCAGCCCCGAGGGTCCCTCTTTCAAGGTGTTCAACACACAGCTAATTGCTACATGCTGAAATTACTTACGATCTTACAGCGATTACAGTGCAAGCACAACAAACTTCACTACCTGTGTGTCTGCTTGTTTGAAAACCGTTCAATTTCATCGCTGCGTTTTCGCCGTTACTTATTTATGGGGTCACCCAGACCATTTACAACAAAAAGTTACGGTTTATTTTCTGTGTGTACGCCATTTTGACGAATTATCTCAGCGACCTGTTCCAGAACAGACCTGTCACCAGACCCGGCAGCATCAAAGTCGAACTCGATATCCGGCGACACCCCATCTGGCACACGCGAGCCGTTGGGACGCACAATAAGTGCTTTGGGAAAGCCTACCTCAATCCCCGTTTCAGGAAGCGTAAAATGTTCCATCGCACCGTATGTCGTTGCGAGATCGGCGGTTTTCTCTCCAATCAGTGTTCCGAATCCATAATCCTGAATGATGGCAGCAACTGAAACGGCATTCGAATAGCTGTAACGATTGATTAAAACAAATACCGGTTTTTCAAATCGTTTACCTTGCCGGGGCTCGGCATGTGGAAGCGCCATCGAAAAAATATCACCAATATCACTTTTGTCGTAAAAACTCTGCAAAACGTGAGAGGTATCACCCGTGTCATTTGACTGCTCAAGTCGTTTTTCATTCGAACGAATAGCCTGCTGACTTACCTTTACGCTGAAATCAGAAGCGAAGCGAAACGGTTGGTCTGCAAACCAGGCAACCATGTAGTCGCTGAATGAATTCGTGCCACCGGGATTGTCACGCAAATCAATAAGCAGAGCTGTCGCCTGCTGTTGCTGAAAATGCGTAAAGGCATTGTCAATCAATTGCTTGAATGCAGTGGCGTCCCACACGTTATCGTCAGCCTCTTCGGCATTATAAAAAGGACCCGGCCGCAGATACCCTATGTTTCCATCAAGCATGCGGTATTCCCTTAAAGGCGAGGGCTCGTCCGTCTTTGCTGCGCGTTGTGCAACGCTGGCTTGCTGCTGCTCGCGGTTAAGTGCATTAATAGATAAGGCTTGCGGGCCGGTTTTCGTTTTCACGGTCAGAGTAAACGTGTCAGGCTCACCTACTTCCAGCCACATCAGATACGGAAAGTACATTTCCAACAGGGTATTACTGATAGCCTGATTTTCAGCAGAAAGATACTGAGAGAATTGCTTTACCCACTGCGCTACCGGTTTATCGTTAATGGCGATAATTTCTTGCCCGGGCTCAATTTTCTCTTCATTACCATAGTAACTTTCAACAAATGCGCGATTACCGCGCAGACTCGGGTATAGCGGAAGCGTTTTTCCGCCGGCTTCTCTGAATGCCATGAAGTCTGAAACCGGTAAATCGATTCTGGCATGGGCAATGTTGCCAAGTGCAACAAAGCGCTGAAAATAAATACGCGCCTGGCTGTCGCTCATCGGGCTGGTGATGTCGTTAAGAAAGCGGCGATAGTGAGCGTCATACTCCGGCTTTGAGATATTCGCGAACAGATCGCGATGCGCCTCCTGAAGTTGCTGGTAAAGCTGCGCAAAATCACTCTTTAGCGTGGCGACAGAATGCGTCTGTTGTGTACCGGCAACAGGCAGGCTGATGGCGGTAAATAGCAAAAAGCTTATACGGCGCAGAATGGGAAATAATACGTTCATACTGTGTTGTTACATCCTATTGTTAATAAAGCGCCTTCAGGGTCAGATAATCTGGCCTGATTGTCCTGACATAAGTCTGATATTCTGCTGACATAACTCTGATGGTACACTCGCTACTGGTTTTCGGCAGTTGTGCGCGCGATGAAACAAAAAATATTACAGGTTAATCACTGGGTTGTGGACATTCGTTCAGGTGAGTTATTTGCTGCCAGCCGTGCACATGACGTCTCATTAGCTTCTGCCACTGCACATGGGCGACTGGAACCAAAAGGAACCGCGTTACTAACCATTCTGGCTGAAAGTGCGGGTCAACTGGTTGATAAGGAAAGCCTGATCGACAAACTCTGGCCCGGGCAGGTGGTAACCGACGATGCACTAACGCGCGTGGTGTCGCGTTTAAGAAAGTCACTTGAGGATGATCCGAAATCGCCGGAGATTATTGAGACCATTCCCAAACGTGGTTATCGGTTGATTGCTTCTGACGTAACATGGTTACAAGATGGCCTTCAGCGTGACAACCTGGTTGATGCAAAGCCGAAGGAATCACCTTCGACACCCGCCGCCGATGCTGTGGTGGCGCGGCCATTGTCGAACGCGAAGCCGGCACCCGCGAACCACAAAAAAACGTGGATAGCCGGTGTGGCTGTCGCGCTGTTACTGGCAGGTGCTTTTGGGTTTATCTCTGACAAGAAAAATCAGACAGACACGCATTTTGCTGGGTCTGATGTACACACTCTGGTGTCTCAGGCCGACGATTACTATGCCAAAATGCGGCGGCAGGATAATGAAATGGCGATTGCGCTGTATCAGAACGTTATTGCTATGCGTCCGGATGCCGGGGTAGGGCAGGCAGGGCTGGCAAATGCGTTGGTGCAACAGGTATTACGCTGGCCAAACCCGGCCGGTGAGCCAGCGGTACCGCTGGCTACACAAGATCTCAGTCATGCTTTAGCCAGTGGCAGAACGGTAACACCAGACGCGAAGCTAAAACTGGAACGTGCGCTGGCGCTGGCGCAGCAGGCCGTGGCACATGCCCCTAACGATGCCAGAGCGCATAAAGCGCTGGGGTTTGTGTATGCGGCCCAGCAACAGTTTCCTATGGCGCTGGCCAGTTATGCTGATGCTATTGCACTTGATAGCAACGCCTGGGATGCGTTGATAAACACTGGGGACGTGTTGGAGATTAGTGGCAGGCTGCCTGAGGCGATGACGTACTACGAGCGGGCATTTGAAGCGATGGGAAGGGTATATAACGAACAGTCTGCCCGTATTCATCCCTGGTATGCCGATATGGCGGCCCTGATTGGAGACAAATACGTCAAACTGAATCGTTATCAGGATGCCGAGGTGTGGTATCGTCGCACCCTCAGAATTGCTCCGTATAATTTTGCTGCCACGAAAGGGCTGGCTGCAGTGTTGAAAAATAGCGGGGACGTCGAGCAAGCCAGGCAGATGTGTCAGGCCTACAAAGTACGGATTGGCGACGATCCGTGTCAGATTTGAACCTGTTAAGTTCTGCATAATCCTAAAGTTTATCGCATACATTGGATGCAATTCGATGCAATGTCATTTAAAGTATGGCCGCTTTTTTGTAGTTCAGGAATTATTGCATGTCCGCAGTCGCTTCCATTTTTGACCCCGTTACGCTGCCCTGTGGTTTTCGTTTGCAAAACCGGGTAATAAAAGCGGCGATGGAAGAAAACATGGCCACGCACCACTGCCTTCCAGGGCCCGCGCTCTTCTCACTTTATCGATATTGGGCACACGGCAACCTTGGCATGATCATTACAGGTAATGTAATGGTAGATAAACAGGCGATGACTGGGCCGGGAGGCGTCGCGCTTGAAGCAGATACACCGCTTGAGCCTTTTACGCAGTGGGCTAAAATTATCCGGTCTAATGGTGCAAAAGCCATCATGCAGATCAATCATCCCGGCAGGCAGGTACTGAAAGCGATGCGCGGAAAGGCGATCGCACCTTCTGCTGTTGGCCTGAATATGGGCAAACATTCAAAAATGTTCGCGACTCCTGTCGAAATGACCGGCGATGACATTCACGATGTCTGTCAGCGTTTTGTGACTACCGCGATGCGCGCCGTAGACGCTGGGTTTGATGGCGTGGAAATTCATGCCGCCCACGGCTATCTGCTGACGCAGTTTCTGTCGCCACTCACTAATCAGCGAAAAGATGAATGGGGGGGCGCGCTGGAAAACCGCGCTCGCTTGCTGTTGAATATCGTCAGCCAGATTAAAGCCCGCTGCCCTTCCGGCTTTCTGATTATGGTGAAAATTAACTCTGCAGATTTTCAGCGCGGTGGGTTTGAGCTTGGCGATGCGATTAGGGTAATTGAACGCCTTGAGGCGCTGGGTGTGAATATTATTGAAGTGTCAGGTGGAAGCTATGAGTCGCCAGCCATGCAGCGACGAAACACCGACGAGCAAACGCTTGCCAGAGAAGCTTACTTTCTTGAATTTGCGTCACGTATCGCCAAGGCGACAGCTATACCGGTGATGACGACTGGCGGGATCAAGCGCGCCCCTGTGGCCCAGCGAGTGATAAACAAAGGCTGTACGCTGGTAGGCATGGCGAGTGCGCTGGCTTTCACCCCTGATCTGGTGAAAAAGTGGCAGGCCGAACCCGATTACTCAGGTGTGATACCACACTGCCACTGGCGCGATAAAGCGCTGGCTAGTCTGGCAACTATGTCGATGGTTCGCCGTCAGCTGCGCCGGCTCGGGAACGATCTTACTACAGTACGGCATCCGTCTGCGTTGTGGAGCCTTGTGCTAGATATGTGTCACAGAAAACGCATGACCCGACGCTACCTGAACGAGCAGAACCAGTAGCGCATATGATGTCAGTTACTTTATCACTATCATAAAAAAGCCTGTCGGATGACAGGCTTTTTTTACTACACGCTGTGTTTCATTACGCGCTCTTTCTGACGCGCCCAGTCACGATCTTTCACTGTATCGCGCTTGTCGTGGCTATGTTTGCCTTTTGCCAGATATATCTCCAGCTTCACCCAGCACTTTTTCCAGTACATCGCGGTAGCAACGATAGAGTAACCCTGTCGGTCTCGTGCTCCCATCAGCCGGTCAATCTCGCGACGGCTTAATAAAAGCTTGCGTGCACGTTCTGGCTCGCAAATAACGTGTGAAGAGGCCTGGTTTAACGGCGTGATACGGCTACCCACCACGTAAGCTTCGCCGTTTTGGATAATGACATAAGCGTCGGTTATGTTCACTTTGCCTTCACGGATGCTTTTGATTTCCCATCCCTGCAGTGACATGCCGGCTTCAAATTTGTCTTCCAGGAAGTAATCATGACGCGCCTTCTTGTTAAGCGCGATGGTCCCGGTCGAATTCTTGTTTGCTTTATTTTTCTTCATGGGCGTTATTATACTGATTGTCCACGTAAAGTCTTTAGAAGTTATGCAGTTAACAAGGTATGTGGGGATGAATTGTGCGAAGGGAAGGTTAGTCGCTTCGGATTTCTCATGATAAACTGCGCGTTTTGAGAAACACAGTAGAGCGTAAATGCCGAGTATTCAACGCAGTGCACTGGTGGCTCATAGCGCACAAGCTATGTTTGATTTGGTCAATGATGTTGAGTCATACCCTGATTTCTTGCCAGGTTGCCAGGACAGCAAGGTGCTTGAGAACACTGCCGAGGAAATGAAAGCCTCACTGCTGGTGGCAAAGGCGGGTATTAAGCAATGGTTTACTACCCACAATACTCTTTATCCAGCCTCAAGAATTGACATGCAACTGGTGGAAGGACCTTTCAAGCGCCTCACTGGTGGATGGACCTTCTCGGCTCTGTCCGAAGAAGCCTGTAAAATTGAATTGAATCTTGAATTCGAGTTCAGCAATAAGCTGGCTGAAATGGCGTTTGGTAAGGTGTTTAATGCGCTGGCAGCGAGTATGGTTAATGCCTTCACTGAGCGTGCCCGGAGCGTATACTCATGACGGCAAAAATGATTAGCGTTGAAGTGGCCTATGCGTTGCCGACAAAGCAATCTATAGTAGAGCTTGCGGTGAAGTCAGGTAGTAGCGTGGAAGAGGTTATCGCGGCGTCTAAAATTCAGACGTTATACCCGGACATCGAACTTGAAAACGCCAAAGTGGGTATCTGGAGTCGGGTAGTGAAACTGCGGGATAAGGTAAAAGAAGGCGATCGTATTGAAATCTACCGTCCGCTCATCGCCGATCCGAAAGAGGTCCGAAAACGCCGGGCTGAAAAAGCCAAAGAAGAAGGGCGCGCAGATAAAGTCACCGGTGGCAGGCCTAATCCGCTGAAATCGAAGAGTGATCAGGAAAAAAGTGAATAACGTGGTCGCATTATTCACTGCTCACTACATCAATTAATTTCTGTCAGATAAATTTCCCACTTCAAGAAACGGTGACGCATCAATGTCTTCTGCGTCCATCATGGTAGCAATACGTTGCATCGTCGCTACCATCTGACTCTGTTCCCATTCCTTTAAATGATTAAAGCGTTCAATAAAGTGTTCCTGCAATGGACGGGGAGCGTCCTGCAGAGCATATTTTCCTTTTTCGGTTACAAAAACACCCACTTTTCGCTTATCTGTAGTGCTGCGAATCCGCTGCGCTAGATCTCTTGCTTCAAGCCTGTCCAGAATGTTGGTTATGGTAGCAGGGCTGAGGTTGATGTTTTCAGCAATGTCCTTAACCATGATGCCAGGCTTTTCCTGAATGTTTTGCATAACCATTAGCTGCGGGCCGGTGAGGCCCACAGATTTACTGAGCTGCTTACTACGCAGGTCAACCGCCCGGATGACTCTGCGCAATGCCACTAACAGTTCTTCTTCTTTTCGCATTCCAATCTCATTAATACAAGTTGAATAAACGTGTTATCTCATCAAGTGTATGAAATGTTGATGCTTTTGATAGTGATCAATCACATCATTAATTACAGCCAGTTTCGACCATCCCATGATGTCGTAGTTCTGACCACCTTCACTTAAGTGAACTTCGGCGCGATAGTACGTCTGGTTGACGTTGTCGTCCACTGTTTCTTCGTTAGTCACGTATTCAGGCTGGGCTGTTTTTGTCATATAAACTGAATAGATAAAGTCGGGATCATTGCCCATCGAAACCGTAAGCGTGATCAGCTTATCTTCTTTCGAGATATCAATTTCAAAGTCCTGTGACCTGAATTCTTTCCCCACTTCCTCAAGCGCGGGCTCTACAATCTTATTCATAAACCGGGACACCACATTTTTATCCGGAAAGCTGGTGATGTTTTCCAGTCGCTCTTTCCAGTTTTTATCGGTATCTGAATGAGGTGGCGCCCCTGCAAGTGCTTGCAGGCTCTCTCGCTTATAGCCTTCTACCCTTAGTGCTTTCAACAACCCCATTAATGCAATTAGCAGCACAATAGCAAAGGGAAGGGCAGACACTATCGTCATTGTCTGCAGCGCGTTCAACCCGCCAGCATAAAGCAGTACTGCGGCAACTACACCTACGCCCACTGCCCAGTAAATGCGCTGCCACACTGGTGTATTGTTCTCTCCATGCGAGCACAGCATGTCCACAACCATGGCGCCGGAGTCGCATGACGTCACGAAAAAGACAATAACCATCAATACAGCAATGAAACTCAACACGCTGGAAAACGGGAACTGTTCAAGGAAAACGAACAGCGCCACAGAGGTGTCTTGCTCGACCATATTTGCCAGCACCTCCTGCCCTTGTGTAAACACCAGGTCAATCGCCGTGTTGCCAAACACGGTCATCCACAGTAGCGTGAAAGCAGAAGGGATTAATAAAACACCGATAATAAACTCACGAATGGTACGGCCAAATGAGATACGAGCGATAAACAGGCCGACAAACGGTGCCCATGCGAGCCACCAGCCCCAATAGAAAATGGTCCAGCCGCCAATCCAGTCGGTTTTATCGTAGGCAAACAGGTTAAATGTGTTTCTGACGATATCCGATAAATAAGCGCCGGTATTTTGCAGGTAGGCCTGGAGCAGGAATACCGTTGGACCCAACACCAATACGAACAACAGCAACAGGATTGCCAGGATCATGTTGGTTTCGGATAATCGTCGAATGCCTTTTTCAAGTCCCGTAGCAACAGAAATAATAGCCAGGCCGACAACACCCACCATTAACAGTATCTGAACCGTAGTATTGGAAGGAATGCCAAACAGATAATTCAGACCTGCATTGATTTGCGATGCACCGAGTCCAAGCGAAGTGGATACGCCAAAGATGGTAGAGGTGACAGCAAAAATATCCACGATATGACCGGGCCAGCCATAAATTCTATCGCCGATTAACGGGTAAAGCGCAGAGCGAAGCGTGAGAGGCAGGTTTTGCCTGTAGGCAAAGTAACCCAGTATGAGTGCTACAACAGCATATATTGCCCAAGCGTGAACGCCCCAATGGAAAAAGGTGGTTTTCATCGCTTCCCGCACCGCTTCTACGCTACCTGGTTCAGCAGTTGGTGGCGAAAGATAGTGCATTAGTGGCTCAGCGACGCCGAAAAACATCAAGCCGATACCCATCCCGGCAGCAAACAGCATTGACAGCCAGGTTGGAAAGCTGAACTGTGGCGTTGCATGATCGGGCCCCAGCTTGATTTCCCCATAGCGACTGATCCCCAGAAAAATCACGAAAATCAGGATGATGGCAACAGTTAATACATAAAACCAACTGCCATTGGACACAATCACTGATTGCATGGATGAGAAAATAGTATCGGCAAGCTTTGGCATACCCGCTGCAAACAGCATCAGAAGTGCGATGACAATAGATGAAGTAATAAACACCGGCTTATTTAAAGGAGATTTTGATTGAGAGGCACTCACGCAGTAGACATCCTTTTGTCGGTAATGAATTTATTCGAATTATCGTTGTTACGCATGAATATATCTTATGGAGCAGTATTTATAAACTTCTGATGTAATTATTCGGGTTGCTGGCAATAATTGGTGGAATTTTGTTCTTTATTGTGGGAATCTTTAAATAAAATAATAAGTTAAAAACTCTGAAACAATTTGAATTAAAGTATAAGTGCAATATTTGGCAAGGTAAGTATGATCTAATCAAGCATGCTTCAGTAAAAGTATGTCGAATAATAATAGTTTTAACTAGTAACAGAGGAACACACCTATCATGCGAAAAACACAGGTAAGCTGTGCCATCGTCGCTGCGTTGGCGTCTACTTCGATTGCCGCGCAGGAAGCAAGCTCTGCAAAGGCGAAAATTGAAACCATCGAAGTTACCGCAACAAAACGTACGGAATCCATTCAGGATGTTCCTGTATCGGTTACGGCGCTGGATGGAAAGGCGCTGGAAAATCTGGGGATCGATAACTTCCAGGACTATGTTGAATTTCTTCCCAACGTAGTATTCCAAGGGACAGGTCCTGGCCAGAACGAAATTTACATCCGTGGTGCGGCCACCACACAGTCCAATATCATGTTATCGTCAGTGCAGGCGCTTCAGCCCTCGGTTGCATTTTATGTCGATGAGCAGCCGGTATCTATGGCTGGCCGAAACCTGGACGTGTACGCAACTGACGTACAGCGTGTAGAGGTACTTCCCGGGCCGCAGGGTACGCTGTTTGGTGCCAGCTCTCAGGCAGGTACCGTTCGTCTTATTACCAATAAGCCGGATCATTCAGGATTTAGTGCCGGCTTTGATACCTCCATTTCATTCACCAAAGGCGGTGACATGAGTAACGCCGTTGAAGCGTACTTCAACATGGCAGTTACTGAAGATATGGCGGTGCGTGTTGCAGCTTACAACGACCGTCAGGGTGGCTGGATTGATAACATTGCAAATGATCCGGGCAATGGCGGCTACATTGGCAGTGCCCAGGTCGTCAGCCGTATTTCAGGCGGCGTATTAGCAGATCCTGTGGCAATGGATGCCAACCGAATTACTAACCCGGATGTGAATACCATGGCGGAAGCGTCCGTTGTATCACCTCAGAATGATGCCTTGGTTGAAGATAACTTCAATGATGCTGTCTATTCAGGTGCCCGCTTCGGTGTGTCTTACATCTTCAATGAGCAGTGGGACCTGCTGGTACAGCACACTCAGCAAACGCTGGACACTGAAGGTGTGTTTGCTTATGACCCCAACCTTGAAGGCGAAAGCTCTACTAACCGCTTTCAGCCAGAAGAAAACACTGACGAATTTGGTCTGACAACCTGGACACTGGAAGGACGCCTGGAGAAGCTGGACGTGGTTTATACCGGTGGTTATCTGGACCGTGATATTGACACACTAGCGGATTATACAGGCTACACCAATGGTGGGTTGTTCTCGGCATACTACTTATGTAACCACTATGATACGCCAGATAACCCTGCAGATGAGCGTTGTCTGGATCCAACCAAGTACTTCAAAGAAGATACTAACACGACGCGTTCAACTCACGAGCTGCGTTTTAACACTACTATGGATGCGCCATGGCGTGTCACTGCTGGTCTTTTTTATGATGACCAGGAAGTGGCAACAGTGGGTCAGTTCAAGATTGCGAATACTGAAATGTCTACTTTCGGCTTCGATAACCTGCAACGCACACTGGTAGGTACCGAAGGGATTAACAGCGATGGCGGCCCATTCCCGGGTGAAGTCAGCTTCGCCAATGACATTACCCATACCATTGAACAAATCGCAGTATTCGGACAATTTGAGTATGACCTGACTGATACGCTGACAGCAAGCATCGGTGCGCGCTGGTATCAAATCGACGATACTTATAAAGGTTCAACGACAACTGTTGACGTAAGCCGCCGCGTAAAAGCGTTTGGTTCACTTGATCCGAATGAACTGGAAGCAGTCGGAGAAGATCCTGACGCCGTAATGGCGGCAGTCCAGAGTGGGCAGCTTGAAGTGTCAGAGTTAGGTTCTGATGGTGTTCTGTCAGTTGACGATACCATCTTTAAGTTCTCTTTGGATTGGAAAGCTACAGAGGACATCCTCCTGTTCGCTAACTACTCAGAAGGTTTCCGTCCACCGGTAACTAACCGAGTTGGTGGTGGTTTGGCAACCAACCAGTCTGGCAAATTTGAAAACTTCCGTATTCCAGTTTATTCCACTACGGATACGCTGGATAACTATGAAGTAGGTTTGAAGGGTGACTTCCTGGACGGCATCGTGCGTGTAAATGCGACGGCGTACTACTCAGAAATCACAGACTTACAAACGTCGCGCTTTGACCCAACCAATATCAGCTTTTTGGTATTCACCGATAACGTGGGTGATGCAGAGATCAAAGGTTTAGACGCAGACATCACCTGGCTGGCTACGGACAACCTGGTGGTTAACGCGGCATTTAGTTTACTGGATACTGAGCTCACCAGTGTTAATGAAGAACTGGTTGGCATCGCTGCTGGTGTAGGCTCTGAGCTGCCTTATTCAGCAAGCTTCTCTGGTAACATCAATGCGCGTTACTTCTTCGAACTTGATGACGGCAAAACTGGCTACGTAAACGGTTCTGTAAGTTATACCGGTGATCGACTGGCCGGTATGGTTATGGATGCGTATGTGATGGAAGATGCGACGCAACTGATTTACGGCACCGGTTCAGGCCTGAAAATTCAGGAAGAAGCTGCCGTTTACGAAGGTGTGACGTACGATGATCGCAACGGTGCAACATTCCGTGGTGGCCGTTATGTACAGGAAAGCTACATGATTGCGAACCTCGCTGTAGGTATCACTAACGATGAGTGGAAAGCAGAGCTGTTTGTTGACAATGTGTTTGACGAAAGCGCCATTCTGAATATCGATACGCAGCAGTTCACACCAAAAGTGGTGACAAACAGACCACGTACAGTTGGTGTGCGCTTCTCTTACGATTATTATTAATCGTTAAGGTAAGCTAATAATCATAACGGCAAGCCAGTGGTGGCTTGCCGTTTTTCGTATGATTAGGCAATCTAGAGAATATGCAAAATACCCAAGCAAATCCCACTGCAACGCTGCAGACCGTAAAACAGGCTATTAGTCAGGGTCAGTTAACAACGGCTCAGGATAAGCTCGATACGTTACTGGCTGATAACACCCTGGTTACAGGTCTTAAAGCTGAATGCCTGTACATGCGTGCTGTCACGCACCGATTGAGCAAAAACTATCAGGCTGGACTGGATGATATCGCATCATTAATCGCACTTCGGCCGGATCATGGGCGGGCGTTTCAGGAGCAGGCATACATTTATAAGGCGCAAGGCGACGACAAGGCCGCTGCCAGTGCGTTTTACCAGGCTACCCGGTTTAATCCCGCGTTACTTGCAAGCTGGCAACAGCTACTGTTGATTTATCAGCAGCAGGGAAACCAGCAAGCTGCAGTGCTCGCCGAGCAGCACATCGCATTTTTGCAGTCTTTACCCAAGCCAATTCTTGGCGCGCATGATCTGATGCATGATGGACAGCTTGCGGCAGCGGATGGCGTTTGTCGGCGATACCTGCAACAACACAAACACGATGCTGAAGCTATGGTGTTACTCGCTGAAATTGATATGAAACTGAAAGCCTACCACGAAGCTGAGTTTCTGCTTGAAAGCTGTGTTGAGATCTATCCTCAGCACGACAGAGCCGCTGCTGCTTATCTGTCATTACTTGCCCGACTAGGCAAGTATCCACAGGCCGAAGCCTTTTCCCGCAAGCGGCGTGAACAACATCCTAATGATGTGGCGGTGATGGTTGCACACGCGTCTGCGCTGGTCGGAATTGGTAGGCTTGACGACGCTGTGAAAATTTACCTGGAGTTATTAGAGGCGAACAGTGACAGACCAGCAGTGTGGTTAGCACTTGGCCACGCCAGAAAAGCGAAAGGTGACCGGGACGACGCCATTACAGCTTACGAAACGGCTATCGAATTGATGCCAGAATTCGGCGATGCCTACTGGAGTCTCGCGAACACAAAAACTTATAAGTTTTCAGCTGGGCTGATAGCGCAAATGGAAGCTCAGGTAGACCGAGAAGAATTAAAACTTGATGACATGGTGCACATTTGTTTCGCGCTGGGTAAAGCGCACGAGGACAAAAAGAATATCGAAAAGTCTTTTACCTATTATAAAAAAGGCAATGCACTTAAACATTCAACCACGCAGTTTGATATCGCGCGCACGGAAGCGGCCATGAATGCGCAGAAAGAGGCCTGTCCGGCATCATTATTTGCCAGTAAATCCGGGTGTCTGGATCCGGCTCCTATCTTTATCGTCGGGCTACCGCGAGCAGGCTCGACATTGCTGGAACAGATCCTGGCGTCGCATTCTCAGGTCGACGGCACGATGGAGCTGCACGATATTCTGACCATTGCTTCGCGTATCAGTGGGCAGAAAACGCCGTACCCGTTTAACCTCACATCGCTCAGCGATGACCAGTGCGAACAGCTTGGTCAGCTATATATTGAACAGACCCGTGCATACAGACAGGGCGCACCATATTTCATTGATAAAATGCCCAATAACTTTATTCATATCGGGCTGATAAAACGGATCCTTCCGAATGCAAAGATTATTGATGCGCGCAGACATCCCTTTGATTGTTGCTTTAGTGGCTATAAACAATTGTTCGGCGATGGACAGGAGTTTAGCTACGGGCTGGAAGAGATTGGTCGTTACTACCGGGCATACGTCGATTTGATGGACCACTGGCAAAGTGTTTTGCCTGGTGAAGTGCTCGCGGTGCAGCATGAAGTGTTGCTTGAAGATCTGGAAGGGCAGGTAAAAAGGCTTCTGGATTTCTGTGGATTACCTTTTGAAGAGGCTTGCCTCGCGTTTCATCAAACCCAGCGGGTAATCAAAACCCCAAGCTCTGAACAGGTAAGGCAGCCTATTTATAAAACCGGAATGGGTCAGTGGAAACCGTTCGAGTCACACCTCACCCCCTTGTTCGATGCACTGAAGCAATATCCGTAAATCGCTGCCTCGTCCACCTAAGTGGGGTATGACATGCAGTTCAACCTGAGTTACGCCCATAACAACTGAAAAAGCCGCATAGCGCGGCTTTGTTAACAGGCAGAATAAGGTCGTTTACCAAGCACGATAATGTCGCAATTCGTTTAGCAAGTTAACGCTTGCCCAGTGTGTCGCCTCACAATCGACACCCGTTATATAAATGTTTTTATTAATATTTGCGACGCTGTAAGCCAGTTTCTGCCAGTATTTTTGCCGAGATCTCTTCCACCGAATACTTGGTACTGTTTAAAAACGGGATTTTTTCCTTGCGGTACAGGTTTTCAACTTCACGCAATTCCATGCGGCACTGCTGAATAGAGGCATAGCGACTGTTGGCACGGCGTTCAGAACGGATCTGGCTTAACCGCTCAGGATGGATAGTTAGCCCGAAAAGCTTGTGTTTAAAGCGCCGCAGAGCCGGGGGAAGCTTAAGCATGTCTCCCATGTCTTCTTCGGTAAACGGGTAGTTGGCGGCTTTAATGCCGTATTGGAGCGCCAGATAAAGACTGGTTGGAGTTTTCCCCGAGCGCGATACGCCTACCAGAATGATATCGGCCTCGTGGTAATTTTTAAGGTTCGAACCATCATCATTCGCCAGTGCGTAGTTAACCGCTTCAATCCGGATATCATAAGTGGTTTCGTGAATACTGTGTGTACGATGTTTTTCCGGTTTTGAAGGTACGCCAAGGACTTTTTCCAGAGGTGCTACGAATTGATCAAGAAAATTATAGTTAATACCCACTGATTTCGAGATTATTTTGCGCACATCTACATTCACAATTGTATAAAAAACGAGCGGTCTTTCTCCGGTGTCTTGAAAACTTTCAGATATTTTTTCTAAAACCTTGTAGGCGTGTTCCTCAGTTTCAACAAATGGAATCGTCTTATGATTGAACTGAACCGGGAACAGAGAAAGCAGGGCGTGGCCAAAGACCTCTGAAGTAATCGCAGTACCGTCTGAAATATAAAAAGCTGTACGCACAACATTTCCTTAACTTTGTTGTAAATTTATTACGAAAGCATAAAAAATTTTACTTTCTAATTTTCCCCATTCTAAGATGGTTTCGTGGAAAAGCTAGTCGTGTCGAGAGGTTACGACTGCAAGCTTCTCACTGTACCCTACACGCCCGCTTCGGTGGGCGACACTTTTAAAAAAGCTTGGAGGCTTTGGCAGTGCAAGAATACGTACTTTGGTATCAAGAGTTGGGCATGCATGATGTCGGTCGCGTAGGCGGCAAAAATGCATCGTTGGGGGAAATGATCTCCAATTTGGCAAATGCCGGCGTTCAGGTGCCAGGTGGGTTTGCTACCACCGCAGAGGCATTTAATGAATTTCTCGAACAAAGTGGTTTAGAAGCGAAAATTCATCAGGTGCTTGATTCACTTGACGTGGATGATGTGGGCGCGCTGACCGAAGCAGGCAGAAATATTCGTCAGTGGATCATCGACACACCGTTCCAGCCAGCGTTGGAAGAGGCTATTAAGTCCTCATTCGACACCCTGCAGGGCGACGCCGGAGATGAAGCGTCGTTTGCTGTACGCTCTTCAGCGACAGCGGAAGATATGCCGGATGCGTCTTTCGCCGGCCAGCAGGAAACCTTCCTGAATGTGAAAGGTTACGATTCAGTCATGGTCGCCATTAAACATGTGTTCGCATCACTGTTTAATGACCGTGCTATTTCGTATCGTGTTCACCAGGGTTATGACCATAAGGGCGTCGCGCTTTCTGCGGGTATTCAACGCATGGTACGCAGTGACATTGCTTCGTCAGGTGTTATGTTCACCATCGATACCGAGTCTGGCTTTGAAGACGTGGTATTCGTTACCAGTTCGTTCGGTCTGGGCGAGATGGTGGTGCAGGGCGCGGTTAACCCCGACGAGTTCTATGTGCATAAACCAACACTGGCAAAAGGGCTCCCTTCCATTGTCCGTCGTAATCTGGGCAGCAAACTGACCAAGATGATTTACTCTGACGATCAGAGCCATGGCAAACAGGTATCTATTGTTGATATCGAGAAGCAGGACGCCATGCGCTTTTCACTTACCGACGATGAAGTGATGGAACTGGCTAAACAGGCCGTTATCATTGAGAAGCACTACAAGCGTCCGATGGATATTGAATGGGCAAAAGACGGTGTTGATGGCAAATTGTATATCGTTCAGGCACGTCCTGAGACGGTACGCAGTCGCGAAGACAGCCAGAGCATTGAACGCTTCCAGCTAAAAGGCGAGAGCAACATTGTTTGTGAAGGCCGCGCAATTGGTCACAAAATTGGTGCCGGTGAAGCGAAAGTGCTGGGCTCCATTGAAGAGATGGACAAAATCCAAGCCGGTGACGTACTGGTCACTGATATGACCGACCCGGACTGGGAACCCATTATGAAAAAGGCGTCAGCCATCGTGACTAACCGTGGCGGCCGTACCTGTCACGCGGCAATCATTGCACGTGAGCTGGGTATTCCTGCGGTTGTTGGCTGTGGTAATGCAACCGACTCGATTGTGACGGGTGACAAAATCACGGTGTCGTGTGCAGAAGGCGATACCGGCTATATCTATGGCGCTGAGCTGGAATTTGATGTGGTAACTTCACGTATCGACTCGATGCCTGATCTGCCATTAAAAGTGATGATGAACGTGGGTAATCCTGACCGGGCATTCGACTTTGCCCGTCTGCCTAATGAAGGTGTGGGCCTTGCCCGTCTGGAGTTCATCATTAACCGTATGATTGGCGTGCATCCGAAAGCATTGCTGAACTTTGATGATCAGCCTGAAGAGCTGAAAGAAGAAATCAACGATATGATTGCCGGTTATGACTCGCCTACCGAGTTCTACATCGAGAAACTGGTTGAAGGGATCTCCTCTATTGGCGCGGCTTTCTCGCCCAAGAAAGTGATAGTTCGTATGTCTGACTTTAAGTCTAACGAGTACTTTAACCTGGTGGGCGGTTATCAGTACGAGCCGGACGAAGAAAACCCTATGCTGGGCTTCCGGGGTGCCAGCCGTTATATCTCCGAAGACTTCCGCGACTGCTTTGCGCTGGAATGTGAAGCCATCAAGCGCGTACGCGGTAAGATGGGCCTGACTAACGTGGAAATAATGATCCCGTTTGTGCGCACAGTGGAAGAAGGCAAGCAGGTTATTGAACTGCTGAAAGAAGAGGGGCTGGTGCAGGGAGAAAACGGCCTGCGCGTTATCATGATGTGCGAACTGCCGTCCAATGCGCTGCTGGCAGATAAGTTCCTGGATATCTTCGATGGCTTCTCTATTGGCTCTAATGACCTGACACAATTGACCCTCGGCCTCGACCGTGATTCGGGTTTGATTGCGCACTTGTTTGAAGAGCGCGACGAAGCAGTTAAAGCCTTATTATCAATGGCTATCCGTGCGGCCAAAGCGCGCGGTAAGTACGTCGGTATCTGTGGTCAGGGACCATCAGATCATGAAGACTTCGCCGCCTGGCTGGTAAAAGAGGGAATTGACTCAGTTTCCTTAAACCCTGACACAGTGGTAGAGACCTGGTTATATCTGGCTGAAAACCACGGTTAATCAGCGTAATAACCCATAGGGTTTAAATGTAAAAAAAGCCGCCTTTGCGGCTTTTTTTATGTCCCGCGCTGGCAATAGAGGCGCCAGGAAGGTCGTGTCAGAGGGCAAAATGCCGGTGTACAGTAAACAGTGCATTACTCGCACTTCTTGCTCTACGTTCACGCTCCGAGTCAAGGTTCCTCTGTGGCGCTGAGGGATTAAAAAGCGCGGGCTAGCGTCGCTGTCTGGCCTTATAGATATCGTAAAGGTGTACGCCAAGTCCGCCAATGATGCCGCCAATAATGGCATTGACCAGCAACAAAAATGACTCAGTAATGGGCTGACTTTGGAAATACAGCGACTGGAAAATAAGAAATCCGGTGATGATCAACAGTAAAGCGATGATTTTAATTGCAATCATTGGCAGTCCTTCTGGAGCAGATTCAGTATGGTCACGCAGGGTGATTGTGAGTAGCCGGAGGTGACCCGTACGAGGTTATTACGGGCCAATGGATACGAAAGTTTAGTTCTGATACCTGCCGCAGAGCGGCGCAACAACAAGAAATGCGGGTTTAGCGAAGTTTTCTTGCCAACAGAAAGCGGTCAATGCGTCTGGCGGAGCGTGACATGCCAGTCTGACAGTGGCGTAACCAGCCTCTTGCCCGTGGCCAGTCGTAACTCAGTAAAACCAGTCCGCCCAGAACAAATAATATTGAACCCGGAAGAATAGTAAAAATAATGCCTGCGGTGAATAGCAGCGCACCAAGTGTGAGTCGAATCGTTTTCATCGGTTTTCGCTAACTGAGATACATCAGCATTTACTTTGACAGGCCCTACCAGCAATGCCAAGTTCCCAGTTGTAAGTAATTGTATCTGTATGGACAAAGTTTAACCCTAAATTATACAAAATTCGGCCTTATCGCTAGAGACTGCGGGGCTCGCTAGGTATACTTGTCGTCCTGTTGTTAGAGGAGGTTGGTTTTCTTGAGTCTTCCACGTGTTGCACCACAGCAAAGTGTGTCTGAACATTATCTGCGCTATCTCGACGCGTTGGCCGCGTCATCTTTTGCCGGTGACATTGAGTACAGTTATGGCAGCCGTCTGGCCGTTGCGACCGACAACTCGGTTTATCAAAAACTGCCGCAGGCGGTGGTTTTTCCCAAATCGAAAACCGACCTTCAGTGTCTTGGTGAACTGGCGAACCAGCATCCTCAGGTTACGTTCTCAGCACGGGGGGGCGGCACGGGGACCAACGGGCAAAGCCTGACCGACGGCATTGTCGTGGACATTTCCCGTCATATGAACCGGGTGCTGGAAATCAATGTTGATGAAGGCTGGGTGAAAGTAGAGGCCGGGGTAGTTAAAGACCAACTCAACGATGCGCTGCGACCCCACGGTTTTTTCTTTTCACCAGACTTATCGACCAGTAATCGCGCGACTATCGGTGGGATGATCAATACCGATGCGTCAGGGCAGGGCTCTTTGGTATACGGTAAAACCAGTGACCATGTATTAGGACTCACCTCGGTACTTGCAAACGGTGAGGAGCTCATTACCACGCCAATGAGTGTAGATGAGGCGCGCGAGCGCAGCCAGCGAAGCGATACTCTTGGCCGAATTCTTAGACAGGTAATAGCCACGTCGGTAGACAAACGCGACGAAATCATTGCGAAGTTTCCCCGCATGAACCGCTTTCTAACCGGATATGATCTTGAACACGCTTACGATGCCGATAATCAGAAAATTGACGTCAGCCGGTTAATTACCGGCTCTGAAGGCTCTTTAGCAATGGTAGCCGAAGCCACGTTATCGCTAACCCCTATTGCTACGTTTAAGGCCCTGGTCAATATTAAGTACGATTCCTTCGAGTCGGCACTTCGCCATGCGCCGAGGATGGTAGCGGCAAAAGCCACGTCAGTGGAAACGGTCGACAGCAAGGTGCTGAATCTGGCAAAAACTGACATTATCTGGCACTCCATTGCCGATCTCATTACAGATGTGCCTGATAAAACCTTACTTGGCCTGAATATGGTTGAGTATAACAGCAATGATGAGAAGGAAATAAAAGCCCGAATCGACACTCTTGAAGAAGAGCTTAGTCGGGCAGCCGAAAGTGGCGAGTATGGAGTAATTGGATATCAGGTAACCTTTGATAAGGCCGATATTGGCCGGATTTACGCCATGCGTAAAAAAGCGGTTGGCCTGCTGGGCAAAACGGAAGGCAGCCAGAAGCCTATTGCATTTGCCGAAGATACCGCCGTGCCACCGGAAAACCTGGCCGACTTTATTATGGAGTTTCGCGACCTGCTTGACTCACACGGCTTGAAGTACGGTATGTTTGGTCATGTGGATGCCGGTGTATTGCATGTTCGCCCGGCACTGGATCTCTGTGATATCGAGCAGGAAAAGCTGATGCACCGTATCTCAGATGATGTGGTGGCGCTGGTTGCAAAATACGGTGGCCTGATGTGGGGTGAGCATGGGAAGGGGTTTCGCAGTGAATATGGGCCGGCGTTCTTCGGCGAGTCGCTATTTACTGAGTTACGCAAGATCAAAGGCGTATTTGACCCGTCGAATAAGATGAATCCCGGAAAAATCTGTACGCCGCTTGCCAGTAATGATGAGCTGGTAAAGGTCAGCGATACTAAACGCGCTACATTCGACAGAACCATCCCGGTAGCCTTCAAATCGGCCTTTGCACCCGCAATGGAGTGTAACGGTAATGGACTGTGCTTCAATTACGACACGACCTCGCCCATGTGTCCGTCAAGTAAAATTACCCGCGATCGCCGTCATAGTCCGAAAGGTCGCGCAGGGTTGATTCGTGAATGGATCCGATTGTTGGGTGAATCCGGAATTGAAACTGCGAAACTCAGTGCTGACAATTTCCGCACATCGTTTATTCAGCGCTGGAAAAACACCCGCAACAACGAGGCTGACTTTTCTCACGAAGTGATGGATGCGATGAATGGTTGCCTGGCGTGCAAGTCCTGCTCCAGTCAGTGTCCGGTAAAGGTAGACGTACCTGAATTCAGAGCCACGTTTTTATCGATATATTATCAACGTTATCTGCGTCCACTAAAAGATTACATGGTGGCGAATATCGAGCGAATGGCCCCGCTGATGGCCAAAGTGCCCGACGTCGTGAATTTCTTTCTTCGCCGCAAGCTGGTTGCCAGTCTGATTGAAAAGCAAATCGGCTATGTGGATACGCCGTTGCTGTCCTCACCGGTGCTCACCAAGCGGGTAGAAAATATTGCTAAGCCTTTTGATATGGCTTATCTGAATTCTCTCAGCGATAGCGAGCGGGAAAAGCATGTGCTGATTGTACAGGACCCGTTCACCAGTTTTTATGACGCTCAGGTCGTCGCTGACTTCGCCAGTCTGGTGAAAGAAATGGGTTATCGACCCATTTTGTTGCCTTTTAAACCCAATGGAAAACCTGAGCATGTGAAAGGCTTCCTGCAGCGATTCGCCGACACGGCTGCGTCTACGGCGGCGTTTTTGAATAATGTCGCGTCGCTAAACATCCCTATGGTAGGCGTCGACGCTTCACTCGTGCTGTGTTATCGGGATGAATATGTTAAAACGTTAGGAAAACAAAGAGGCGAATTTACCGTTCTTGCGGTCCATGAGTGGCTTGAGACATTGCCTGATACCAGTTGGGAACGTGATGTACCGACATCAGCCGACATCTTGCCCATGGCGCTATTTAGTCACTGCACTGAAAAAACGGCGTTACCGACCTCAGAGAAACAATGGCAGACATTGTTCGCAAGAGTGGGCCAGCCAGTCGACATCGTCAGTGTGGGGTGTTGCGGCATGGCGGGAACGTATGGTCATGAAGCCGACCAAAAGCAAAATTCTCTTGGGATCTACGCATTAAGCTGGGAACAAGCTGTTAACCGCTATTCTCCTGAGCAGGTGATGGCCACGGGTTATTCCTGTCGAAGTCAGGTGGACCGCATCGAAAATTTTAAACCCCAGCATCCTTTACAGGCATTGCTGGCATGTATAAGAAAAACAACACGCTAAATTGGAATAATTATGACAGAACAAACACAACAACCTATGACACAGGAGCAGCGTGAAGCATGGGTGAAAGCGCAATTTCAACGCGCCAATAAACACCTGGCTGAAAACGGCGTGCTTTTTCATTCTGTAGTGACCGAGGAAAGCCGCTATCTGGTGCCCTTTGTGGCGGTATGGAAGCTAAAAGCGCTTGATGAAAAATTCTATTGGGTGATGAGTGGCGATCTGCCAGCGGATTATACACTGTATGAAAATGCACCTAATGCCCGCGAGGCCATCAAATACTTCTCAATGCAGTGGCAAATGAAAGCGGAAAATATTCGCCAGTCAGGGACACAGGACAGAACCCAGCTTGAATTTGCAAACCTTCTGCAAGCCCGTGCTGAGAATCTTTATAATATGCAGGCTGCAGATCAGCTCTGGAAAGATTGATGCTGTTGGGCGGGGTTATGTCACCAGAGGTTATTCTTGGCATGTAACAGCCTGGTGGAAGTATGTGAAACAGCCTCATATGAAAATTAAGTTATATTGATATGGTGCTGCGTATCTGGCCATTTGCCACACCGTGTAGATATCGTGCTTCCAATAAATAAAAAGGGGTATCCAGTGCTGGATACCCCTTTTCAGGTTAATGCATATGGGTAACGTCGGGCAGTGTGAAACGGTTAATATCGCATGCCATTTTCTGGCGTGGTATTCCTGCCTCCATGAAAACGGGCCCGTTCGGGGTAAATCCGAGTTTTTCATGATAATTTACGCTGTCTAAATCACAGCTTACATGTAACACGGGAACGTCATGCGCTTTCGCCAAACTGACAAGCGCATTGAACAGCCGTTTGTACATTCGCAACGAGCGGTACTGGCGCTTAACCGCCACACGCCCGATTTCGCCTTGTTGCGTTAGTCTGCCTGTCGCTACCGGCGTATCACCAGGGCCGATTATCAGAACATGAAACGCCGAATCGTCATGTTCATCAAACTCGGCTTCTCTGGGAAGGCGCCATTCGAGCACGAAAACGTGCTCTCTTAATTTTTCGAGTCGATCTCTACCTCTCATCCAATCGACGTTTTCAATACGAAACGTCATCTTTCCACCATTGTCAGAGCATTAGCTTTCGCCGTAAATCAACAGCAAGAATCTGCTGTTACGTATCCATACGCTCCCAGTATCCCTTATTGATCAGTATAGTCATGATATCCATAAACGCCAGTGTGCTTAAGGTGCGCATCCAGGCGGCATCGACAGGGTCTCCTTTCAGCAGACACTCGACAGATTCGCGATCATTGTATGAGGCGGTAAATTGCTCGCCATTCACATAGAATAAGAAATGGTCTGCAGGTTGCCTTTGTGGGTATATCGGATGACAACCACTGGCCAGCACATAGGTAGCACCGTCTTCAAGTTCGTGACACAGCTCCTCGGTGGTCAGCAGCGAATCAGGCAAGTTGTAAGGCAGTTGTTGGTCTGATAAAAACCGCATCAGATTTTGGTCAAATTCCGTGCTTGATAGTTGTGACAGTAAAAGCTGCTTTAGTGCTGTTATTTCTGATTGGTTTACCATTGCCGGGTGGGAGCGGGTTGCTAATTCCGGATCAGAATAGCGTTCCCCAGTCAGTTCGCCACCAATCAGGCCTTCAGCTAACTGTTGTGCCAGCAGCGCCGTATCCGGGGCCCGGAAGCCTATGGAGTAGGTGAGGCAATCTGACTCTGCGATACCATCATGTGGCCATCCAGGGGGAATATACAAAACATCGCCGGGGTATAACGTAAAGGTTTTCCAGGTTGGGAATGTCTGTAACTGTCTGAGATTAGGGTGCGGGAAATGTTCTGTGTACTGTCCCGGCTCACCCACACGCCATTGACGACTGCCTTTGCCCTGAATAAGAAAGACATCATACTGATCCTCATGCGGACCAACACCTGCCCCTGGATTAGCAAAGCTGATCATGACATCGTCCATGCGCCAGTAGGGAATAAAGTCAAATGCTGCCATCAGTTCACTGACTTCAGGAATGTATCGGTCTACAGCCTGAACCAGCAGTGTCCACTGGCCTTGGCAGGCCTCATCAAAAGACGCGATTGGCCCATGCGTCACGTGCCACTGATTATCTGCATAAGCAATTATGCGGCTATCAACGTCTTCCTCCTGTGCCAGCCCCGCCAGATCATGCTCATCGATTGGATCCTCGAAGTCCGTGAAGAATCTTCGTAAAACCACGGGGCTTTTTTGCCAGTGCTGAGACAAAAACTGCGAAGGGGAAAAGGTCATGACGTTACTCTGTTGTTATTTCGCCTCGCATTATGGCGTGAGACTGTCCCGGCTTCAATTCGGTATTCATGTGTAGTGTCTCTGCCGCCCGTTATGTGGTGAACTGAAGGGCGTATCCCGGCCCATCGGGTAATGCCACTCCTCTAACGCCTGTCACCTGACTTTTAGAAGCAGACAGCGCTTCGTAAAACTGCGGACACGCTGTGATAAGACCAGGAGGACTAAGTTGCTCCAGTAACGAAGCCAGATTGACGGTACGACCCCATATGTCAAATGCCGGCCGTTGCAGACCTATCATGCCACCACGCACTGGCCCCAGCGCAATGCCGATACGTAACTCTACACCAATGGAAAATTCGCTGGCCACCTGATGAAAGTCCTGACTAATCTGGCGCGCATAACACAGCATATCCTCTGCAACATCACAGTGTGGATTTTCACACGCCGTGAAGGCACCGGAAAGTGCAGCCATGTACTCATCGCCATTCGTTTTGATACGGCAAATCCCCATCAGCTGCGCTCGCTGGTCGAAACGCTGATAAAGAGCGTTAAGTACACAAACTATGTCTTCGTCATCCAGCGTTGTTGTCAGGCTTTTGTACCCCGCCATATCGGCGAATAATACGGCACAGGAATCAATGGGGAAGGTTTCACCTGCTGAGGTACGTTGCGCAGGTGAACATGCGACCGGGGGCAGAAGCTGTTGTAACCGTTCATGCATTTGTCGCTGAGAAGCGAGCAAGTGTAGCCATCGCCGCTTACTGTGGATATCAAGAGTATAAAGGATAAGCAGGCTTGCGCAGGCAAGTGTGATGGTATTACTGACATGCACAGCCAGCTCCAGACCAGATGAGGTCGTAAAACCCTGCAGGTTAAGCACAATGAACATCAGAGCAAACGCGGCAGCCCACATTCTCTGACTTTTTACTTCTTTTCGCCGGAAGAAAAAACCGCAGGTCACAGCACCAAGCAATAAGAAGTAGGGAATGCCAGGTTGCTGCCAGATAACCGTAGCCAGCGTAACAAAGCTCATAAATCCCGCTAGCATCCACTGCCTTGCGGTATAAAACTGCTGACGTGTGCACAATTTCACAACCATCAAAATTACGGCTATGTGGATTAAGATATTAAGTAATGCAAAGGATGGCCCCTGCAACACATGCCACAGACCAAAAGGTAGCTGTAAAGCAAGACAAGCCAGCAATAGCCGGCTTGTCTGGTGTAGCTGCGTTAGCAGGTGTTTTTCGCTGCCAGTCAACGCAGGTGCGGTGTTCATGCTTTCTCCAGGGCAGTAGGTCATATCAGACAACTACCTCAGAGTGTAAGCCGGTTTTAGGCTTCCAGTAACTGATCCACAAGACGGATTGCCTGACCAATGTAGGTCACCGGGGTGAGCGCTTTCAATTCAGTTTTGGCGCTTTCAGGCATGTCCAGGTTATCGATGAATTCACCGATAGCTTCGGCGTTAACACGCTTTCCGCGGGTCAGTTCTTTCAACTTTTCATAAGGCTTCTCAATGCCATAGCGACGCATGACGGTCTGAATTGGCTCTGCTAGCAGCTCCCAGTTACTGTTCAGCTCATCAAGCAGGCTTTGCTCATTGACTTCCAGCTTGCTGATCCCTTTCAGTGATGCCTGATATGCGATAACAGCATAACCCACACCAACACCCAGGTTACGTAGTACCGTCGAGTCGGTTAGATCGCGCTGCCAACGGGAGATAGGAAGCTTGGCGGCAAGGTGATCAAATATGGCGTTAGCGATGCCCAGATTACCTTCTGAGTTTTCAAAGTCGATAGGATTGACTTTGTGCGGCATGGTGGACGAGCCAATTTCTCCGGCTACAGTTTTCTGTTTGAAGTGGCCTAACGCGATGTATCCCCACACATCACGATCAAAATCGATCAGGATCGTGTTGAAGCGGGAAACGGCATCAAACAGCTCCGCAATGTAGTCATGGGGTTCAATTTGTGTGGTAAACGCGTTCCACGTCAGCCCCAGGCTGGTAACAAATTGCTCTGCTGCCGCATGCCAGTCAACATCAGGATAAGCAGAAAGGTGCGCATTGTAATTTCCCACTGCACCGTTGATTTTACCCAGAATGGATACGTCAGCGATTTGTGCACGCTGGCGTTTAAGCCGCACTGCCACATTCGCCATCTCTTTACCCATGGTGGTAGGGGAGGCAGGCTGGCCGTGAGTACGGGCCATCATGGGGACGGTTTTGTATTTTTTCGCCAGGTCTGTCAGCGCATCAATCAGCTTATCGCAATAAGGCAGAATCACTTCGTCACGGGCTTCGGTAAGCATCAGGCCATGAGAAAGGTTGTTGATATCTTCAGAGGTGCAGGCGAAGTGAATAAACTCACTGATAGCATTCAGTTCGCTGTTATCAGCAACTTTCTCTTTCAAAAAATATTCAACCGCTTTCACATCGTGATTGGTTGTGCTTTCAATGTGTTTAATGCGCATCGCATCATCAACTGAAAAGTTCTCGACAATGGCATCCAGAAGGGCAGTAGACTTTGAAGAGAAGGCAGGCACTTCGGCAATCTGCTCGTGGTTTGATAACATTTGCAGCCAGCGAACTTCCACTTGTACGCGGTATTTCAACAGTCCGTATTCGCTGAAAATACTGCGCAGTTCTTCGGTTTTGCCGGCGTAACGGCCATCGACGGGGGAAATTGCGGTCAACTGAGTCAGTTCCACCTGTAGCTCCTCAACTAATTGATTAATCTCAGCGCCTGCTTAGCGCTATGTAAAATATCTTTTCTGTTAAACAGGATTTGTCTGCGCTTACCGCCCATTTGACGCCACATGACAGCAGAGCGAACCCCTGCGAGCAGCAATGCCCTAACACGGTGTTGGTTTACCGGCTGACCCAGGTAGTCCGGGTTGCCTGCCACCTGAATGCGCGGTGCCAGCGGGCTGACAATATCTGAGTAAATACTGGCAAGGGAAGAGACGATTTGCACATTGTCAAAGTCAACGTGGGCGAGTTGGCGCTGAACATGCGAAATGCGGTCGCCCAGTTCTCCCAGCGCGGCCTGCTTTTTAGCCAGTTTACGCTCAAGGCCAAGCATGCTCGCAATGTAGCGGGTCAGCTCGGTATCTTTGGTCGCTGACTTATCAGATAACTGCGCTACCAGGGTTCGGTAGCCCACTTCCAGATTACTCAGTTTTCCGAAAACGTGTTGCGGGGTTTCCGGGTCGGTCACCAGAATGCTTGACAGTGAAGCTTCACACGCCTGTTTATCAATGGTGCCACGGCGGGCCAGTTGCTGGACCAGTGCCGCAGCCTGACAGACGCCCGCCAGCGCCAGCGCTTTTTCTATTTGCGGATCTAACATCAGCGGATATAACTCTCAATAATGCCGCCACCCAGGCAGACCTCTTCCTGATAAAAAACTGCCGATTGTCCGGGAGTCACCGCTTTTTGTGGCTCGTCAAAAACCACCTCCACCTGATCGTCACCAACAGGCGTTATCGTGCAGGGGATGTCCGCCTGTCGATAGCGGGTTTTCACGACTGCACGAACCGGCGTTTCCAGTGGCTGGCGGTCGACCCAGTGAAGCTGCTTTGCGATTAGGCCTTTAGAATATAAACGAGGGTGATCTGCGCCCTGGCCGACAATTAATACATTGCGCTCTACGTCTTTATCTACGACATACCAGGGATCGTCACCGAAATCTGCCAGTCCGCCGATATGTAAGCCTTTGCGCTGACCGAGTGTGTGATACATCAACCCTTCATGTTTGCCAATCTCTTCACCTTCTGCGGTTTCGATGACACCGGGCTGAGCGGGCAAGTACTGTGACAAAAAGTCTTTGAACTTACGCTCGCCAATAAAACAGATACCGGTAGAGTCCTTCTTGTCGTGAGTAACCAATCCCTGATCTTCTGCGATTTTCCTCACCAGCGGCTTTTCCAGCTCACCGACGGGAAACAGGGTTTTGGCAATATGTTCTTCACCAAGTGTATAAAGGAAATAACTCTGGTCTTTATTGTTATCCAGACCGCGCAGCATTTGCCAGCGGTCGTTCTGATGGCGGCGTCGCACATAATGCCCCGTGGCGATATAATCAGCACCCAGATCTTCTGCGGCAAATTCAAGAAACGCTTTGAATTTGATTTCCTTATTGCACATGATGTCAGGGTTGGGGGTGCGACCGGCTTTGTATTCTTCGAGGAAATATTCGAAAACGTTATCCCAGTATTCTGCCGCGAAATTAATGGTGTGTAACTCTATACCCAGCTTGTCAGCCACTGCCTGTGCGTCTTTCAGATCCTCTGCTGCAGCACAGTATTCATCATTATCGTCCTCCTCCCAGTTTTTCATGAACAGGCCCTCTACCTGATAGCCCTGTTCTTTTAACAGGTAGGCAGAGACAGAAGAATCGACACCGCCGGACATGCCGACTATGACTTTTTTCGTTGCAGGAGAAGCTGTTTCAGACACCGTTTGCTCGACACTCTCTGGTTGGTTACTTTAGGGTCGCGGATTTTAGCAGAATAATTACCGAGTTTCACGATTAATGCGGCTATGAGATATGCCAATTATAGCGGATAAACGAAATAGATTTGCACGACAGTTGCCTCTGCACAGTTGGTTAAACCAGAGAGGCTGGATGATGCCTTTTAACCGTCAGGCGAGATACTGAACACTCCGAAACGCGCAGACGTCAGGCTGTGATACTGCTATTTACTGCTCGAACGCCAGATAACCGCCGTTGTCGATGCCGTCAATCGTCCAGTTACCCACGCGGTAACGAATCAGCCTCAGGGTAGGGTAGCCAACATGCGCCGTCATTCGTCTGACCTGACGGTTGCGTCCCTCAGTGATGGTGATGGCTAGCCAGGAAGTGGGAATATGTTGTCGGTATCTGACAGGTGGCGTGCGCGGCCAGACGTCAGGTGGTGCCATTCGCTTCACTTTTGCCGGTTGCGTCATGCCGTCTTTCAGTTCAACACCTTCACGAAGGGCATTAATAGCGTCATCGGTGGGCTCGCCCTCTACCTGCACCCAGTAGGTTTTGCTGGTTTTCGCTTCCGGATCTGCCAGCTTGTGCTGAAGTTTGCCGTTATTGGTGAGTACCAGTAAGCCCTCTGAGTCGCGGTCTAACCTTCCTGCGGCATAAACATCCGGAATATCAATAAAGTCCTTCAGGGTTTTACGCCCCTCAGCATCAGTGAACTGAGAAAGCACCTGAAACGGTTTGTTAAACAAAACGACGGTAGAGGACATGTGGGATTTCCGGGGCACAGAGTGTGGGCGCAGTGTATCAGAAAGTGACGGTTTACCGAACCCTGAAATAAAAGTACAAGCGTGAAGGGAAGGTGGTGAATTTCGCAGCAATCGTAAAGTGATCTCTCCACTTACGACAATGGTATGACTTGTAACTCCTTCAATCGACCCTATACTATTGAGCGCGGCGGTTAATCCGTTGGGATTATCGTGTCTGCTTTTTGGACGGACACGCGTCGATTTCGACCCCGCAAGTCGAAGCGTTTCTAACGGTCGAGGAAGCGTTCAGGCAGTAATAGTGAAAGTTAATTACGGCGTTCCGGTAAATCCGGGCGAGCCGGTAAGATACGTATTGTTGTGAACAATGCGCGAATGGACTTAATTCAGGTAGTCAGCTACCGACAACATTGAGGTATATAATGACCAAAGCCAAGTCGAAAATCATCTACACCAAAACCGACGAAGCGCCAATGCTGGCGACATACTCGTTTCTTCCGATTATTAAAACCTTTGCTGGTGCCGCTGACATCGACGTAGAACTCAGTGATATCTCTCTGGCTGGCCGTATTCTGGCTAACTTTCCTGACTACCTGAAAGACGACCAAAAAGTGGCGGATGCACTGGCTGAGCTGGGTGATTACACGCAAAACCCCAATGCGAATATTATCAAGCTGCCTAATATCAGTGCATCAATTCCTCAATTGCGTGCAGCGATTAAAGAACTTAACGCCGCCGGTTACAACGTTCCGTCATTTCCGGAAGACCCAAAAACGGATGAAGAAAAAGACATTCGTGAACGTTACGGTAAAATCTTAGGCAGCGCCGTAAACCCGGTTCTGCGTGAAGGTAACTCAGATCGCCGTGCGCCAACAGCAGTTAAAAATTATGCTCGCAAACATCCACACAGCATGGGCGAATGGAGCCAGGCGTCGCGTTCTCACGTTGCCCACATGCGTGGCGGCGATTTCTTCTCCAGTGAAAAATCTACCACGGTAGAAAAAGAAGGGTACGTCAGCATTGAGTTTACTGGAAAAGATGGCTCGAAGAAAACGCTGAAGCCTCGCGTTGACCTGCTTGCAGGTGAAGTGATTGACGGCATGTTCATGAGCAAAAAGGCGCTTTGTAAATTCTTTGAAGAGCAGATTGAAGATGCCAAGAACACCGGTATTTTGTTCTCACTGCATGTAAAAGCGACAATGATGAAGGTTTCTCACCCCATCGTATTCGGTCACTGCGTCAAAGTGTTCTATAAAGAGCTGTTTGACAAATACGGTGATTTGTTTGAAGAGCTGGGTGTAAACCCAAATAATGGTCTGGGAAGCGTTTACGATAAAATTTCGTCTCTGCCTGAATCGCAGCGTTCTGAAATTCAGCGCGACATCAACGCTTGCTACGCCGACCGTCCGCCAATTGCGATGGTTAACTCTGACAAAGGTATTTCTAACCTGCACGTGCCGTCGGATGTCATTGTTGATGCATCTATGCCAGCGATGATCCGAAACTCAGGTCAAATGTGGGGGCCGGATGGTAAGCCGCACGATACTAAAGCGGTTATCCCGGAAAGTACCTATGCCACGATTTATCAGGAAGTGATTAACTTCTGTAAAACCCACGGTGCATTCGATCCGACGACGATGGGTACTGTGCCTAACGTTGGTCTGATGGCGCAGAAAGCGGAAGAATACGGTTCGCACGACAAAACGTTCGAGATGGAAACCGATGGTACCGTACAAATTGTGGATCAGGATGGCAACGTTCTGATTGAGCATGAAGTCGAAGAAGGTGATATCTGGCGTATGTGTCAGGCGAAAGACGCGCCTATTCAGGATTGGGTGAAGCTGGCCGTAACCCGTTCGCGTCAGTCTGGTATGCCGGCAGTGTTCTGGCTGGATGACGAGCGCGCGCACGACAGACAGCTTATCCAGAAAGTCGAAAAGTATCTGAAAGATCACGATACCAATGGCCTTGATATCCAAATCATGTCACCGGTACGCGCAATCCGTTACAGCATGGAGCGTGCAATGCGTGGACTGGATACGATTTCAGTTACCGGTAACGTACTGCGTGACTACCTGACTGACCTGTTCCCAATTCTGGAACTGGGTACCAGTGCTAAAATGCTGTCAATTGTACCGCTTATGGCTGGTGGTGGTCTGTATGAGACCGGTGCTGGTGGTTCTGCGCCTAAGCACGTTCAGCAGTTCGTTGAAGAGGGTCACCTACGTTGGGATTCACTGGGTGAGTTTCTGGCGCTGGCGGTATCGCTGGAAGATGCAGCAACCAAGCACGACAACCCTCGTGCCCGCATTATCGGACAGGCGCTGGATCGCGCAACGGAAACCCTGCTGAACAACGGCAAGTCTCCGCTGCGTAAAGCTGGTCAGCTGGATAACCGTGGTAGCCACGTGTATCTGGCAATGTACTGGGCTGAGGAAGTGGTTAATCAGACAGAAGACAAAGAACTGGCAGAGCTGTTTAAACCGATGTTTGACAAGCTGACAGCAGACATTGACACCATCATCGCGGAAATCGATGCGACGCAGGGACAGCCGCAGGATATCGGCGGATATTACTTCCCGGATACGGAAAAAGTGGCCAAAGCCATGTCGCCAAGTGAAACGCTGCACAAAGTGCTGAAAGCGTAAGGCGATTACCAGAAATAAAAAGCCCGACAAAATGTCGGGCTTTTTTTTAACCTTTTTTGCTTGCCGGCAAAACAGTGACGGGAAGAGCGACAAAACACCAAGGTATAAAAAAGGCCCATTACCGACCGCCATACAGTAATAGACCCTTTTGTTAATTCGATATCATTAGTTCGAATTAACGCTCCGGTTCGTCTACAAATCCGATGTTTTCCGCATGAAGACCTTTAGGCCCTTGCTGGACGTCAAAAGTGACCTCCTGACCTGCTTTAAGCGAACGATAACCATCCATCTGAATTGTAGAATAGTGAGCAAAGATATCTTCACCACCATCTTCAGGAACGATAAATCCGAAACCTTTTGCGTTGTTAAACCACTTTACTTTGCCAACCGCCATACTTCGACTTCCTCTTAATCCTTGAACTCACACTTGTATGCCCCCACAATAGAAATTGAGAGCACAATGGTCATGTGCGTCACTTCACAGAACCATAGTCAAACTGTAGATTTTTTAACCATCCCATGTCAAGGGTATTTTTCGTAATTTCATTAATTAGCAAAAATTCCGCGACATTGCTGGCGAAGGCACTATCATTAAATTATGAGCAAAGACAACGCAATCAGTATCGAGAAGGAAAAGCAGATTGATGCGGTGCGCAAAAAAACGCAACCGCCCCCGATGTATAAAGTGTTGTTAAACAATGACGACTACACGCCAATGGATTTTGTGGTCGAAGTACTCATGCATTTTTTCAATTTGGATGCTGAGAAGGCCAATCAGATTATGCTCACCGTGCATTATCAGGGAAAGGCGGTTTGTGGCATATTTACTGCAGAGATTGCAGAAACCAAAGTGATGCAGGTCAATCAGTACGCACGTAAGCACCATCATCCACTTATGTGCACCATGGAGCAGGCGTAGTTGGTAAACTATTAGAGGGCGAGCAATATGTTGAATAAAGAGTTAGAGCAGACGTTAAATGAAGCATTCGTGTTTGCTCGTGAGCACCGCCATGAATTCATGACCGTAGAACACCTGCTTCTGGCATTGCTGGACAATTCTGCGGCCCGCGATGCACTAAAAGCGTGCGGCGCGAACATCGATGCTATCAAGAGCGAGTTAATCGAATTTGTTAAAGATACCACACCGCTGATCCTGGACGATCAGGCGACAGAGCGTGAGACACAGCCCACGCTGGGTTTCCAGCGCGTGCTTCAGCGCGCGGTTTTTCACGTTCAGTCATCCGGAAAAGATGAAGTCACTGGCGCCAATGTGCTGGTCGCTATCTTCTCGGAACAGGAGTCGCAGGCGGTTTATATTCTTAAGAAAGCCGACGTTACCCGTCTTGACGTGGTGAATTATATCAGTCACGGCGTCAGTAAAATGGACGACGAAGAGTCTGCGTCGCCAGACGTTTCCGAAGAAGGCGGCGAAGGTGATGAAAACAGTTCTGCACTGAGTAAATATGCTACGGATCTGAACAGGCAGGCGCAGGACGGTAAAATTGACCCGTTAATTGGTCGCGATGCTGAACTGGAACGCACCATTCAGATCCTATGCCGTCGACGCAAAAACAATCCGCTGTTAGTGGGCGAGGCTGGCGTGGGTAAAACCGCTATTGCCGAGGGGCTTGCCTATCGAATTGTGAATGAGGATGTGCCTGAAGTCATTGCTGACAGTACCGTGTACTCGCTGGACTTAGGCGGATTGCTGGCAGGTACTAAATATCGCGGCGATTTCGAGAAACGCCTCAAAGCGATATTAAAAGAACTCGGCAAAGACAAAGACGCGATTTTGTTTATTGACGAAATTCACACCATTATCGGAGCTGGAGCGGCATCAGGTGGGGTAATGGATGCCTCTAATCTGTTGAAGCCGAAGCTGAGTAGCGGAGAGCTTCGCTGCATTGGCTCTACTACCTATCAGGAATACCAGGGGATCTTCGAAAAAGATCGCGCTCTGGCTCGTCGCTTCCAGAAAGTGGATGTCGTTGAACCGAGTGTAGGTGACACCACTAAGATCCTGCAGGGGCTTAAGTCTCGGTATGAAGAGCACCATAGTGTGCGCTTTACCCAAAAAGCATTGCAGGCTGCCGCTGAACTTTCTGCGAAATACATCAATGAACGTCACCTGCCGGATAAGGCGATTGACGTAATGGACGAAGCCGGTGCAAGCCAGCGCCTGTTGCCTGTATCTAAGCGAAAGAAAACCATTAATGTCAGTGACATTGAGCATATCATCGCCAAGATGGCTCGCATTCCTGAAAAATCTGTTTCCGCTTCGGACAAAGAAGAGCTGAAAAACCTGAACCGCAACCTGAAAATGGTGGTGTTTGGTCAGGATGATGCGATTGAGAATTTAACTGATGCTATTCACCTGTCGCGTTCAGGACTGGGACAGGAAGAGAAACCTATCGGTAGCTTTATGTTTGCCGGACCTACCGGGGTAGGGAAGACCGAGGTGACGCAGCAACTGGCTAAGATCATGGGTGTTGAACTGGTACGTTTCGACATGTCTGAGTACATGGAACGCCACGCTGTGAGCCGACTGATTGGTGCGCCTCCGGGTTATGTAGGCTTTGATCAGGGCGGATTGCTGACGGATGCGGTAATTAAGAACCCGTATTCAGTGGTACTGCTCGATGAGATAGAAAAAGCCCATAGCGATATCTACAACATTCTGTTGCAGGTGATGGATCACGGCACGCTGACAGATAACAACGGTCGTAAGGTCGACTTCCGCAATGTGGTGCTGGTGATGACAACCAATGCGGGTGTGCAGGAGACGGTGCGTAAGTCTATTGGCTTTAAGCAGCAGGATCACAGCCACGATGCATTGAGCGAGATTAACAAGGTGTTCTCACCAGAATTCCGTAACCGGCTGGATGCGATTATCTGGTTTAACCATCTTGATGCGGAAGTGATTCTGCAGGTGGTAGATAAGTTCATAATCGAGCTTCAGGCGCAGCTGGACGTGAAAGGTGTGTCACTGGAGGTTACCTCTGCTGCACGGGCGTATCTTGCTGAGAAAGGCTATGACAAAGCCATGGGCGCACGTCCAATGGCACGGCTTATCAAAGATGAAATCAAAAAAGAACTTGCCAACGAACTGCTGTTCGGTGAATTAAGCAAAGGTGGCAATGTGAAGGTTGATTTTGATGACGATAAGCTGACGTTCAGCTATACCGGCGTGAATGAAGAAAAAAAGGAAGCTGAATCGAACTGATTCAGCCGTTCCTGACACCTGTGTGCAATCCCGGTTGAGGACGACACACTGAAAACAAAAAAGCCCGATAGCAATATCGGGCTTTTTTTGTAGCGGGGACCGCTTACTGGCGTATTATCTTGCACGATACACAATACGGCCTTTGGTCAGGTCGTATGGTGTCATCTCTACAGTCACTTTGTCACCGGTTAGGATCCGGATATAGTTTTTACGCATTTTACCGGAGATGTGCGCAGTCACAACGTGACCGTTTTCCAGCTCAACGCGGAACATAGTGTTTGGAAGGGTATCCAGAACCGTTCCTTCCATTTCAATACAATCTTCTTTCGCCATGTAAAGCAGTTACCTCAAATAAGTCAAAATTTTTGCCGCGCAGACAGTAACCAATCCGGACGGCAGTGTAAAGCGTTTAGGCCGTTTTTTTATCAATTCGATGCCATTTGTTGTGATAAAAACGTTCGTGAGGCAGAAAACGCGATTTATACGCCATTTTTGGACAGGCGTCCACCTGATACCCTAAATACAGATAATCCATGCCCATTGCTTTGGCGTGACGCAGCTGCTGCAAAATCATCCAGGTACCAATGGAGGTGTCCCCATATGCGGGGTCGAAAAATGTATACAGCGCTGACATACCGGTGTGACGGACACGATCATCAATCATGTCCGTGACTGCAACGGCAATCAGTTTGTCGTCATCATAAGCCTCAATAAAGACAGGTTGTTTCCACTGGCAATCAATGAAGCTATTGAACTGGTCCCGCGATGGCGGGAACATACTGCCATCGGCGTGCCGTTCGCAAATGTAGTGTTCGTATAGCGGGTAGTAGTCTTCCCCGGGTTGGTAAGAGACCGCTGAACGCAAATGCCGGTTTTTCCCCAGTACGCGCTTTTGGCTGCGAGACGGGGTGAAGGCGTTCACCAGGACTCTGACCGACTGACAGGCATCGCATTGAGGGCAGTGGGGCCGGTAAACCTGCTCGCCACTGCGACGGAAGCCTGCCTGTATCAGCTGGCTGTAGCGAAGCGCCAGGTCGGTATCTTCTTCAGCAAAGACCAGAAGTTGTTCGTGGTGATTGGCAAGGTAGCTACAGGGAAATACCTGGGTAATGCCAAATCTCATGGTGTGATATCCTGCCTTGACCATACTTTCCTGTACTGGTCACTTAGCTTTCCAGATCCATCCAGCGTCTGATTATGTGCGGCGAGTCTGCTGATAAATGTGTCCCGGCTGACTTCGACAGCACCTAAAGACGTGAGGTGTTCCGTGGGTAGCTGGCAATCGATAAATGCCAGCTGATGCGCCTTCATGTGATTGACCAATGCCAGCATTGCCAGCTTGGAGGTGTTACTTTTGAAGTGAAACATCGACTCTCCGCAAAATACCCCGCCTATGGCTACACCATATAAGCCCCCCACCAGGTCATTGCCTTCCCACACTTCAACCGAGTGGGCCAGACCAGCCTGATGCAGCCTGATGTAAGCGCGTTGCATATCTTCCGTTATCCAGGTATCTGATGACATCTGTGCTGAACCTGGGTGAACCCGTGGAATCGTGGCGCAGGCGTTAATCACATCGGTGAAGGCGTGATTCATAGTGACGTCGTAAACCGCTTTGCGGGCCAGCTTACGCAGGCTCTTTGAACAGCGAAACGCGTCGGGCAGAATAATCGACCGGGGCGTTGGTGACCACCATAAAATAGGCTCCTGGTCACTAAACCAGGGAAATATGCCCTGAGAATAGGCGTTGAAAAGCCGGTTAACGTCAAGTGTACCGCCGAAAGCAAGCAAGCCATTAGGTTCATCTAAGGCCTCATCCACCGGGGGGAATGGGGTATCTTCGTGGAGATACGGCAATTCAATCATGAAAGGAGAGAACGAATGGCGAAGGCCGCTGACGACCTTCGCTAATCGCTTATTGTTCCATTTTCAGACCATCAAGATACTTTTCAGCATCCAGCGCGGCCATACAGCCGGTTCCGGCCGATGTAATAGCCTGACGATATACATGGTCGCTAACATCGCCTGCAGCGTAAACGCCTTCAACACTGGTTTGAGTGGCATTGCCGTTCAGGCCACTGTTTACCACAATATAACCATCTTTCATTTCAAGCTGACCGTCAAAAATGTCGGTATTCGGTTTGTGGCCAATAGCAATGAACAGACCCATTACATCCAGCTCTTCAGTATTGTCTGAGTCGGTATCTTTAATACGAATTTTGGTTACGCCCATTTCATCGCCCATGACCTCGTCAAGGGTGCGATTTAAATGCAGCGTTACGTTGCCGTTTTCCGCCTTGTCACGCAGGCGTTGCTCAAGAATTTTTTCACTTCGGAACTCATCGCGACGGTGAATTACATGGACCTCAGAAGCAATATTAGACAGATAAAGCGCTTCTTCTACTGCGGTGTTTCCGCCGCCAACAACGGCCACTTTCTGATTGCGGTAGAAGAAACCATCACAGGTCGCGCAGGCAGACACACCTTTACCCATAAATGCCTGTTCAGACTCCATGCCCAGATACTTGGCTGACGCACCGGTGGCAATGATAAGCGCATCACAGGTATAGGTACCATTATCGCCATACAACGTGAACGGACGCTTTGACAGGTCAGTTTTGTTGATATGATCGAAAACTATTTCTGTGTCGAATTTTTCTGCATGCTTTTGCATGCGAACCATCAGGTCAGGGCCTGTCAGTCCTTCAGGATCGCCGGGCCAGTTTTCAACTTCAGTGGTAGTCGTCAGTTGTCCGCCTTGCTGAATACCTGTCAGCAATACGGGTTCCAGGTTGGCTCTGGCTGCATACACTGCAGCAGAATAGCCTGCCGGACCGGACCCCAAGATGAGTAGACGAACATGTCTGCTTTCTGCCATTTTTCTCTCCAAATACGTCGTTGCCCGATTGGGCGAATTCTTGATAACAGCTAGGTTGGGGCAAAATTCCTGGTTTCAACAGGCGTTGATAAGTCCCAGCCTGCGCCGGATAGTCATATGATGCCTTTATCTGGCAGTTATGTCACTTACAGAAGGTGAGCTATAATCGGTTTTAATGAGTATTATAGAAAAACGTTATACACCTGATGCGGCATATTGGTTATAGTGTAGCTGTGGGCATTTGCGCACAGAAGTGAGGTGGAGCATGGCACAATCTGTAATGACACTTTTCCGTGACGGGCAGGATTATATGACGACCTGGCCAGTGAAAAAGGAACTGTACGCGCATTTTCCGGAATGTCGTGTGGTCTCGGCTACCCGTCTGGCAGTGAAGGTGATGCCGCCAATGGCGGTGCTGGCGTGCGCCGCCATGCTGAACACGTTTGGGGCAGAGTATTTGCCTCAGGCGATTGCCATAGGTGCGTTTTTTCTGAGTCTTCCGTTACAAGGTTTGCTGTGGCTTGGGCATCGTTCCAACCAGATGCTGCCACCGCAACTCAAACACTGGTACCATGAAATTCATTCTAAAATGCGTACCCACGGTTGTCAGGTTCAGTCACTAAAGTCGCGCCCCCGTTATAAAGAGCTTGCGGCGTTGTTAAAAACTGCCTTTAACGACATTGATAAGGTGTTTACGCGCAGCTGGTTTTAATGTGCAGGCATGCACATTAAAAAAACGCGCCACTGGCGCGTTTTTTTGTGATAAATATCAGGCGTTGGCGGCTACCCGCTGCGAGGATTGCGTCAATCCTTCACAGTGTGCGACAAATTCTTCATAATTCCCATCGAAGTGGGTAATGGCCTGGTTTCTTATCTCAATTACCTGCGTAGCCAGCGATGAGACAAACTCCCTGTCGTGACTGACAAAGATAACTGTGCCATCAAATTTGTATATCGCATTATTGAGCGCCTCAATGGATTCCATATCAAGGTGATTGGTGGGTTCATCCATCACCAGAACGTTGATATCCTGAAGCATCAGCTTGCCGAACAGCAGGCGGTTTTTTTCTCCACCAGAGCACACTTTCACTTTTTTGTTGAAGTCATCTGAGCCGAATAGCAGACGTCCCAGCATGCCTTTTACCTGCAAGTCATCATGCTTAGGACTACGCCACTGTGACATCCATTCAAACAGCGTAAGGTCACAATCAAAATCTTTGCTGCTGTCCTGGGGAATATAACCCACAGATGCGTTTTCCGCCCATTTCACCGCGCCTTGGTTTGGCGTCAGGTCATTGACCAGGCACTTCAGTAACGTGGTTTTGCCTGCGCCGTTTTCGCCAATGATGGCCAGACGAGAGCCCGCTTCCAACAACAAATTGGCGTTGTCAAAAAGTGGCAGATCCGGATAGCTGTGACCAACTTCTTCGAGTGTGACAGCCAGGCGATGGAGTTTTTTATGCTGCTTGAACTGGATGAACGGTTTGCGTCGGCTGGACGCTTTCACTTCTGCAAGCTCAATTTTCTCCAGGCGTCTTGCGCGGGAGGTTGCCTGTTTGGCTTTAGACGCATTTGCTGAGAAGCGTGCTACAAACGACTGTAACTCTTCAATTTCCGCTGATTTTTTCGCATTTTCCTGATGTAGCTGTTCCTGCGCCATCATGGCAGCCTGCACGTAATCATCGTAGTTGCCCGGATAGATGCGCAGTTCGCCGTAATCAATGTCTGCCATATGGGTACACACTGAGTTCAGAAAGTGGCGGTCGTGCGAAATGATGATCATCGTAGACTTGCGTTTGTTAAGCTCCTGCGCCAGCCACTCGATCGTATAGATATCCAGGTTATTGGTAGGCTCATCAAGAAGCAGGATGTCTGGCTCGGCGAACAGGGCCTGAGCCAGTAATACGCGCACTTTTTTGCCAGGTGCCACTTCTTTCATCAGGCCGAAGTGATAGTGCTCTTCGATACTGGCCGCGGTAAGAATATCACCGGCACGTGCTTCTGCAGTGTAGCCATCCATTTCTGCAAAACGGGTTTCAAGATCTGCCACGCGCATACCGTCTTCTTCACTCATTTCAGCTTTGCTGTAAATCGCGTCGCGTTCCTGCTTCACTTCCCAGAGCTCTCGGTCGCCCATAATTACCGCATCGACAACGCTCACTTCCTCGAACGCGAACTGGTCCTGACTGAGGATCCCAAGCTTGGTGCCGGGCGCCATTGACACATTTCCTGAGGTCGGTACAAGGTGTCCGCTCAGAATTTTCATGAAAGTGGATTTACCGCAACCATTCGCACCGATCAGGCCATAACGGTTGCCGTTACCAAATTTGGCGGAGATATTTTCAAACAAAGGCTTAGAGCCAAATTGCATTGTGATATTGGCGGTAGTAATCAAAGCGAGTCCAGGACGTTTATCTGTAGAAAAAGAAATGGCTTCGAAGTTCGAAGCCAGGGGCGCGCAATATAAAGAAAAGCGGCTCTGGAGTCGAGGAATTTTTGAGCTTTTTGTCACCTTGCGCAAAGTGGACACGTGCTAAAGGCATGCCCTGAAGCAAGGTTTCTGCTGTAAAATTATTCAGCTGTCAGGTAGTTGTTGCAGCGTTTACAGAGATAGCGCTGTCCTTTCAATATCTTATTATGCCGGCGTATTGACAGGTCAATAACATCGCAGCCGCAACGATAGCGAAATGTTTTGAGATTTAGCGGTGACAAATCAAAACTGTGAGTAGCGCTGGCTGGGGTGTTGAATACCTGCTCCATCATATGCTGCCATTCTTTTCCATGAGGTTTCACTCGACCATACAACTGCCAGACCAAAAGATGACTGATTTCATGGGGAATGACTTCGGAGAAAAACGCGGCCCGGTTTTCCATAAACAAGGCGCTGTTGAGATTTATGCGGTTTTGGTTCAGAAACGCCGTGCCCGCATTTCTCCCTGAACGGCGGAACGTTACCTCTGGCGTGGCAAATGCGCGGGAAAAGTACCCTTCAGCATGGTGGTAGAGATCAGAAACGCGCTGCTTTACAGCAACGCGTTCTGATTGACTTATCCGTGACACGGGTTATTTAACGTTACATTGCAAACATAAAATATACACGCCCATCGGGTCGTTAAGCTGCTGCATGGTATCAAATTCTTTCAGCACACTTTTTACCATGCCCATTAAGGCTGAATCTGATTGTGAGAATTGCCATTTCGCAGCCCATACCATGGCCTGGCCGAAGAACTCTTTCCAGAACATTTCCTGGGCAGAAAGGTCATGTTCGACGTAGAAGGTGTCGTATTTTTCCAGACCAGCAATATCGGCGGCAGACATCACTGCATCGTTAAGATCGCCCAGTTCGTCAACCAAACCCAGCTTCAGCGCGGTCTCACCAATCCATACGCGGCCCTGGGCAATATCGTCAACGTCATCGACGTTCATGCCTCTGGCATCTGCGACCATAGTAATGAAGTTGTTGTAGCTGCTTTCTACGTTATTTTGCAGAATCTGGCCGAACTCAGGAGCCAGAGGGCGGGCAGGAGACAGTCCGGTCAGTTCGGTAGAGCCGACACCATCATTGTTAATACCCAGGTAATCGAGGCTTTTTTCGTATGTCATAAACATGCCGAACACGCCAATGGAACCGGTAATGGTGCTGGGCGAGGCGTAGATCTTGTCCGCATCAGCAGAGATCCAGTAACCACCAGAAGCCGCATAGGTACTCATTGAGACCACGACCGGTTTACCCGCCTCCTGCAGCTCAAGCACTTCCTGACGAATGATTTCCGAGCCAAATGAACTGCCACCCGGCGAGTCAACCTGCAGCACCACTGCTTTCACGTTATCGTCCAGTCTGGCTTTGCGCAGCAGGCGCGCTGTGCTGTCGCCGCCAATTGTTCCGGCTTTCTGGTTGCCATTTAAAATGGTGCCTTTGGCAACCACGATGGCCACTTTGTCCAGATCATTCTGCACGCGCGGTAACGGTGGATTAACGACCTTCAGGTATGTCGAATAAGGCGTGAGGTTCACCCCGAGTTTGTTTTCATCAGGCCCAACCAGCGCCACCAGTTCCTGACGAACTTCTTCGCGGGTTTTCAGTGCGTCTACCCAGCCGTTTTCTAATGCATACGTCGCAAAGTCTGCGCCTGCTTCATTGAATTTTTCCAACAGCCCCTGGAGGGTTTCATCAAAATTGGTGACATCCATGTTGCGTGCGGCGGCGACATCGGCTTTATATTGTGCCCAGTATGCATCCAGCCATTCTTTATTCGCCTCTTTGGCAGCAGCAGACATGTCGTTGCGAATAAAAGGTTCTACCGCTGACTTGTAGGTCCCCACACGGAAAATATGGGTGGTAACCTTCAGTTTTTCCAGCATGTCTTTCACGTACAACCCATAACGGCCATAGCCTTCAAGCAGAAGTGCGCCCATGGGGTTCAGATACACATTGTCGGCATGGGCAGCTAGGTAGTACTGGTCCTGAGAAAAGTAGTCACCAATTGCATAAACGGGTTTGTCTGAACGCTTGAACTCGTTTATCGCTTCTGCGATTGTGCGCATCTTATCCAGGCCACCGCCAGTAAGCCCTTGTAAGTCCAGCACCAGTGCTTTGATTCGGTTGTCGTGTTGCGCATTCTCAATAACCTTGACCACATCACGCACCAACACTTCCGGATTTTCCGGCTCTTCGCCGAACGCTTCCTGCATGAATTGCTCAAACGGATCGACGGCTTCTTTTTCAATGACCAGCGTACCGTACAAATTCAGATACAGTGCACTGTCAGCATTTACCGTCAGCGGATCTTCTTCGCGCATGATCACAATAAGAAGACCAACAAATATGATGATAAATATGATGTTAAAAAACAGCTTCCGGCAAAAATTTAGTACCGTCCATAGGCCAATAAATAAGGATTTCGTCCAGTTTCCGTTGGCAGCCATAGTATCTCGTTACCTCAGAGTCATTTACCCGGTATGTTATCCAAACCGCAGGGTATAGCGAATTAAAATTGTAATGAAGTGTGATCATTCCTGAACACGCACTGCATCGGACCTTACCTCTGATTTTCTGAATCTTCCAGCCATTTAGCAATAAGTTGTGCGATACGCCGGTGATCCTTCTCGCTAAACTGCATCAGCAGCCTGCCTTTTTCTTTTTTATAGCTCACTTTCTGATGCCCCCTTGCCAGAATGCGGGCAAGCGGTGATGCTCTACCGCCAGTTGACGGTCTAGTTGAAAGATTTTTGTGCTTGGGGAGTTCTTTATTAGCAGTCACTGATACCAGGAGAACGTTATGCTGACATCTGTCTATTATGGAACGATATCTGGATTGCGTCACGCAGACGGCATCCCCTTGCTGTTGCTTCGTCTTTATTTGGCACCGGTAATGATCCAGGCTGGCTGGAGCAAAGCGACTGCATTTGGCAATATTGTGGATTGGTTTGGTAACCCCGAGTGGGGCCTGGGGTTGCCTTTTCCTGAGCTGCTCGCGTTGCTGGCGACGGCAGCAGAACTGGGGGGAGGAG